>JAFYVH010000003.1 GCA_017549205.1 Clostridia bacterium
AAAGAGAACTATGTAGAAGATCGGGATAACCATCATCAAATACAACTGGCGGTTGCGTATGATTTCGGCTATGATGGGATGATGCTTCTTGGGAACTGATACCGATGGAGACAGTTCCGTCGTACTTGCTGTTTTTTTCATAAGAAAACGCCTCCTCAATTTTATATGAATATTATACAGTACAAAAACAAGCAGCGTCAACATGCAAAATTTTGTATTAAACGAGCTATTTTTTAGATTTAACCCATTCCATAGGGCTCACACCATAAACACGCTTGAAACTGCGCCTGAATGTGCCTTCATTGGCAAAACCTGTTTTCTGTGCCACCTCTTTAACCGTCATATGCTCTTCCTGTAAAAAAACAACTGCTTTTTCCATTCGTACACTTTCAAGATAAAAAGACCAGGTAAAACCAAGGTGTTTTTTGAACATGGCAGATATGTAACTGGGATTTAAGCTGAACTGATCGGCCAACCAATTTAAAGAGATGTCAGGATTGTCATAATGCTCTAAAATGCAGGCCTGAATCTCGTGGCAAACATGCAAACTGCGATTTGTATGTTGCGCTTTTGAAGATTCAGCACAAATGATATAAAAGAAGTTCAATGTGTACTCAAAAAAGTGGCGTATCGAGCCAAAGGAATCGTGAAATTCATATTCTATTGATTCCTGACGGCAAATCTTGTTAACACTGGAACGAAGCTCCGTTAAAAGCTCTTTAATGCTGGCAAGACACAACTTTCTGTTTACAAAGTTTTCAGCCTGGATTGTTTCTAAAACAGTTCTGACGCCGTCTAAATCAGATTCAAGTGCATATTCAAACAAACTACGCTCTAAATCTATGGGATAATAATGACCCTCATCTTCCAGAGGCAGATGGCTATATAAAATCTCATTGCCGTCTGTCAGTTGCGCATAGCTGACAACATCACTACCCTGCCGATAGGCTCTGGGAAGCTCCACTAAAGAACTCACCGGCTCGCCAACACCAAAAGTTGCGGAAATATGGCATTTTAAAAATACATCACATTCAAGGCGTGCTACCAAAAGGCGTGCGTAATCATCAAAGGCTTCTCCGCTTGCATCCGTTGAAAACAGCAACACAATGTTGTTTTTGTTTTCAAAATAAATACAGCATTGAGGAATGATCTCATAAATTTCATGCTCCATAAATCCACGAAAATTTCTTCCAAATTCATCAGAGCCGCGTTTATTTTTGCAATCAATAACCAAAACACCATAATTAGGACCATAAAGAGACAGTTCATAGGTTTCGGCTAATTCTTTAATTTTCTCCGGCTGCTCAATTTCGCCCAATAACAATTCACGCAATATATTTTGCCCGCCCGAACGAAGATAGCTGTGGCTTTCATGCTTCATTTTTTCAATGTGCGGTATCATTTCTTTAAATACATTTTCATGCATGTCGACCTTTTGTTTTTTTATGCCCAAAGTGTTCATCAGTTCCATATAGGCGTGGCTTTCTTTTGCGGTAAACCAAGAACAAAACCAAAAGCCTGCAAGCAATGCCAAAAAGTTAAAAATCATGGAAATATGACGATAAAAAGACACCTGACCAAAAACCTGTTTTTCCGGAAAGAACAACACACAACGCAGGCCGGACCGCGCCATTGTCCCGGTAAAGACATAATATGAATCCCCGGCAATCTTTATCTTCTCTCTGTTATTCAGAGAGTTTCGATTGAAATATTCTGTTTCGTCAATCCCATTAACGTCTCCGTTTTGAAGCAAGACTCCGCCCTGCTTATTGGTGACAAAAAAGCTGCCCCCTTTTTCTTCTGTCAAGCGTTTAACACCTGATAAAAGCCTGTCAAAATCAATATAAACCGCAACTGAGCTGTTGATTTGTCTATACGCTGACAGTTTCAGCACAAATGGAACAGCCTGACAACCTTTTTCATAGATACAAAGACCACCTTCGTCATAGCCATCGGCTGTCAAAGAATTTTCATATAACCTTTTTGCAGTTTCTAAATCCGAAGAAAGCTTAACCTGATAAAAGCGAATGGCCTCACCATAAGCACTGGATAAATCCAGCACCATATCGGCCGCATTATTTTGAATGGCAATATCCTTTATGTACGGGCTGCTGGAACTGCACGAAACAAGCGCCGACATAAATTCCATTAATTTTTCATATCCAAAATTTTCAGATGATTCTGCAGTAAAAAACTCTTGTAAAACGCTGTTTAAAGCCACGTTCTGCGCTGCGCTCTCTGCATGGGAAAGAGATAAGTCAATTTCGTCAAACTCATTTTGAACAGCCGTATCCAAAATGGACATATTGCTTTTTTCAAAAGCATCCATAACGATTGAAATAAAAATGAACTGAATAAGAAAAACGAGCAAAATGACAACGACATACGGCCCCGCGAACTTTAAAAAAACTTCTCTTAACGGTGTTTTACGCATTGCATTCTGACCTCCTTTTTCACTCAAGTAAATTTTGTAACATTATAGCACATTTTAACAAAAAAATCAAGTTCTATTGTGTATTTTGTTCAAAAAACGACGAAATTTAACGAAAATCGCAAAAATATGCCGTGACAAAAATGTAAAGTCATTAGCCTTTATAATATAATTTAAATGAAACACAGATAAATCAAGACTTCCTTTAAATTTCTATGCCACTAAAATCTTTAAAAATGCCTTTATTTCGCATTTTCGATATGTGTTAAGTAAAACTACTTTACATAGTTATTTCCCTCGTTAAATTATTGTTTTTAAGCATATTTATATAGCTTTAGCTATCTCCGGGCATATAAAAGCGGTTATCACCATCATAGTGATAACCGCTTTATCTTGTTTTATAACACTTTATCTGACTTCAGGTGCCGGATACTCTACCCCAAAGGTGTCAACGGTTACAGATTGCATAACCTGAGCATCTAACGGCTTATCCATCATGTCTGTGGGCACCATAATAATTTTATCAATCACATCTAAACCCTCAATGACTTTACCAAAGGCAGCATATTGACCGTCTAAATGTGGTGAAGTGCCGCCCATGATGAAAAACTGTGAACCCGCTGAATCAGGGTGACCTGAACGAGCCATGGACAAAACACCTTTTGTGTGCTTCAATTCATTGACAAATCCATTCATCAAAAATTCGCCTTTAATGCTATAACCCGGACCGCCCATGCCACAACCATCAGGGTCGCCACCCTGAATCATAAAACCGGGAATCACGCGGTGAAAGGTCAAACCATTGTAAAATCCTTTTTGAACTAAAGAAATAAAGTTATTCACGGTGTTCGGCGCTATTTCAGGATATAATTCTGCAACCATAACATCGCCGTTTTCCATTGTAAAGGTAACTTTAGGGTTACTCATAATTAAAACTCTCCTTTATGCCTTAATCAAATATTTTGAAATATCACACATCTAACAGATTAACCATTGTCAGATTTTTCTCTTTATGACTGCTCATGAGGCCTGTTAAGAAGGCTTTAGCTGTATCTAAGCTTGTCAGACAGGGAATGGATAATTCAACGGTTTTTCTTCTGATTTTGAAACCATCACGGTCAGGACGACGACCTTTGGTTGCCGTGTTGATAACCATGTTGAACTTTCCTTCTTGTAACAGGTCCATAATGTCAGGCGTTCCTTCATCAATCTTTGCAGCGGTAGTAGCTGTAACGCCATGGTTTGTTAAGAAATCTGCCGTACCCTTTGTGGAATAAATCTGATAGCCCAGCTCGCTGAATCCACGAGCTATATCAAGCATTTCTTCCTTGTCAGTATCACGCACGGTGATGAGTACATTACCCTTTTCGCTCATCTTAAATCCTGCACCTAAAAGGCCTTTATAAAGCGCTTCGGAAAAATCTGTGCTGATACCCAAAACTTCACCTGTCGACTTCATTTCAGGTCCTAAAGAAATATCAACATTGTGAAGCTTTTCAAAGGAAAATACCGGCACTTTAATGGCAACATGTGAGCCTTCGGGATGCAGTCCTGTTCCATAGCCCATATCTTTCAGTTTTTCTCCCAGCACACAACGCGTTGCCAAATCAACCATGGGCACATTGGTAACCTTGCTGATGTAAGGTACGGTTCTTGAAGAACGGGGATTAACCTCAATAACATAAATCTCGCCTTCATAAAGGACAAACTGAATGTTAACAAGACCTACAACATGCAGCGCTTTGGCAAGCTTTTCTGTATAGCTCACCAGCTGGTCGCGGATTGCCTGAGTAAGGGTTTGAGCCGGATAAACTGAAATGGAGTCACCGGAGTGAACACCGGCACGCTCTAAATGTTCCATGATGCCGGGGATTAAAATATCGTTACCGTCACAAATGGCGTCTACCTCAATTTCCTTACCCATCATGTATTTATCAATTAAAATGGGATGTTCCTGACGAATCATGGTGATAATATCCATAAATTCCTGCACATCATTGTCGTTATAGGCGATTTCCATACCCTGTCCACCCAAAACATAGGAAGGACGCACCAAAACGGGATAACCCAATTCATTAGCTGCCTCTAACGCTTCCTGATGGGTGAAAACCGTTCTTCCTTCAGGACGGCGAATTTTGCAAGCTTCCAGAATGTCGTCAAAAACCTCACGGTCTTCCGCTGCATCAATGTCTTCTGCCTTGGTGCCCAAAATACGCACACCCATATCCTTTAAGGCTTCTGTCAGCTTGATGGCTGTTTGTCCGCCAAACTGCACCAAAACGCCATCGGGCTGCTCAATTTCTAAAATGTTGCCCACATCCTCAGCAGTGAGAGGCTCGAAATAAAGCTTATCGGCGGTGTCAAAGTCCGTTGAAACTGTTTCCGGATTGTTGTTAATGATAATGGTTTCATAACCGGCTTCACGAAGAGCCCAAACAGCGTGAACAGAGCAATAGTCAAACTCAATACCCTGACCGATTCTGATGGGGCCGGAGCCTATAACCACAATTTTCTTCTTCATAGAAGAAACGGTTTCGGTGTAGTTATCATATGTTGAATAGTAATATGGTGTAACAGCTTCAAATTCAGCTGCACAGGTATCAACCATCTTATATGCCGGGAAAATGCCGTGAAGCTCACGCATAGCACGAACACCAATTTCTGAAATGCCGGAAAGGGATGCAATCAGCTTATCGGGGAAGCACATTTTCTTCGCTTCTTTTAACAAATCCGGTGTCAATTCTTCCTGTTGCAGGCATTTTTCCATATCAACCAGATTTTTCAACTTATGCAGGAAGAATAAATCGATTGATGTAATGGTGTGAATCATATCAATGTCCACATCACGACGGAAAGCCTCGCAAATCACGAAGAAACGCTCATCATCAATCGTGGCCAGACGACGAACAATATCTTTTTTAGATAATGTCTTAAGCTTCTTCAGGTCATAAGACATAACGCCCAGTTCAAGACAACGAACTGCTTTCATCAAAGCACCTTCAATGTTGTCAGAAATGGCCATAACTTCGCCCGTTGCTTTCATCTGTGTGCCCAGGGTTCTCTTGGCTTTTACAAACTTATCAAAAGGCCATTTGGGGAACTTGATAACACAATAGTCAATGGTGGGTTCAAAACAAGCACAGGTTTTTCCGGTAACGGCATTGACAATTTCGTCAAGGCCATAACCAATGGCAATTTTAGAAGCAACCTTTGCAATGGGATAGCCTGTTGCTTTAGATGCCAGCGCTGAAGAACGGGACAAACGGGGATTAACCTCGATAACGGCATATTCAAAGCTCTCCGGATGCAGAGCAAACTGACAGTTGCAACCACCCTCAATACCCAAAGCATGAATGATGTTCAAAGATGCATTACGCAGCATCTGATATTCTTTATCGCTAAGGGTTTGTGCCGGTGCAATAACCACAGAGTCGCCGGTGTGAACGCCTACAGGGTCAAGATTTTCCATGGAGCAAACGGTAATGGCGTTACCCTTGCCGTCACGAATAACTTCAAATTCAATTTCTTTCCAGCCGGAAATACATTTTTCAATCAAAACCTGATGCACGCGTGAAAGACGCAAACCGTTTGAAGCGATTTCTTTAAGCTCTTCTTCATTGTTAACAATACCACCACCGGTACCACCTAAAGTGTAGGCAGGGCGCACAATAACAGGATAACCGATTTTTTCTGCAAAGGCCAGGGCATCTTCACAGCTTTCAACCACCAAAGAGGCAATGCAGGGCTCACCAATGGATTCCATGGTGTCCTTAAACGCCTGACGGTCTTCAGCCATTTTAATAGCCTCAGTAGCTGTACCCAAAAGACGCACATTCATTTTTTCTAAATAGCCCTCTTCAGCCAGCTCCATAGCGAGGTTTAAGCCGGTCTGTCCGCCTAAAGTAGGCAAAATGCTGTCCGGTCTTTCAATTTCGATAACTTTGCGTACAGATTCAGCCACCAAAGGCTCGATATATATCTTGTCCGCCATCATTTTATCTGTCATAATGGTCGCAGGATTTGAGTTGATTAAAACAACCTCAATTCCCTCTTCCTGCAGAGCACGGCAAGCCTGTGTACCTGCATAGTCAAATTCTGCTGCCTGACCGATAATAATCGGACCAGAGCCAATAACCAACACTTTTTTTACATCTTCATATTTAGGCATTGCAGTTACCTCCCATCATGCTGATAAACTCTTCAAAAAGATATTTTGATGACTTGGCACCCGGTTTTGAATCCGGATGGAACTGCAGAGTGAATGCCGGCAGATTTTTATAACGAATGCCCTCAACGCTTTGGTCATTTAAATTGATGTGCGTAATCTCTGCCAAAGATGCATCAAGACTGTCAGTAACAACAGTGTATCCATGGTTTTGAACGGTTACAAAGGTTTGGTCTCTCTTTAAGTCTTTAACGGGCTGATTGGCACCACGATGACCAAATTTTAACTTCTCTGTTTTGCCACCCATGGCAAGAGCTGCCAGCTGATGACCTAAGCACACACCAAAGAACGGTTTGCCGGAAGCCATAAGCTTTTTGATTTCAGCAATCTCCTCTGTGTAATCCTCCGGGTTGCCCGGACCATTAGAAAGCATAATGCCATCAGGATTTTGCGCCAAAACAACCTCTGCTTTGGTTTTTGCGGGATAAACCGTAACGGTTACACCTTTTGAAGCCAAAGATTCTAAAATGCTCTTTTTCAGGCCATAATCCATCATTGCAACATGTATATTCCCCTCGCCAACAGTGTAAGGCTCTTTGCAGGTTACTTCATCTGCCAAAAAGCCTACTTTATATGACTGAATGGCATCTTTGTGCTCTTCAAAAGAAAAAGGCTCTTCTGTTGTAATCATACCGTTCATGGCACCGTGTGTCCGGATCATTTTTGTCAGGGCACGGGTGTCAATGCCGGTAATGGCAATTACATTCTCGCTGATTAAAAATTCTTCCAAATCTTCTTCACTGCGGAAGTTGTTGGGGTAAGCCGCACATTCTTTCATAATGAGACCCTTGACCTGTGCCCCACTCGACTGGCAATCTTCACGATTTACACCGTAGTTGCCGATGATAGGATAGGTCATGGTGACAATCTGACCCGCATAGGTGGGGTCTGTGATGGTTTCAACATAACCTGTCATTCCAGTTGTAAACACAATTTCGCCAATGGTTGTGCCTATGGCACCTAAGCTTTTGCCCTCAAACACAGTACCGTCAGCCAGTGCTAAAAATGCTTTTTTCATGACATTGCTTCCTTTCTGTTGTATTGACAACATGCGATTTGTCCTTTTGCTAAAAATTAGATATACTGCAAAATATCATCACGCATGCGAAGTGCTTCTTCTCTTGCTGCTGCACCAAATTCTTCCTGGGCGCAACCACTCTTTTGCCATGCGCACATAATGCCGCGGGAAGAATTAACAATGGCGCCCAGACCGTTTTTATCAAAGGCACAGGCAGCATCTTGTCCGCCGCCACCCTGCGCGCCGTAACCGGGTACTAAAATGTAAGCCTTGGACATTAAGCTCCTCAGCTCTTTAAGCTGTTTCGGGTAAGTTGCGCCCACAACGGCACCCACCGGTGTGTAGCCATACTTACCTTCCAGGCCCTCTCCCCAGCTGTTAACCAGGGCTGCCATCTTCTGATAGATGGTCTCTTCGCCCACAACCAAATCCTGCAATTCACCCGAGGAGGGATTTGAGGTTTTGACCAGTGCAAAAATGGTTTTTCCATGTTCTGCACAATCTTTAACAAAGGGCTTGATGCCATCGGTACCCAAATAACCGTTTACCGTTAAGCCATCGCTTGAAAGCTCATTTTCCACGCTGATTTCTCCTGCATCAACATGACCTAAATAAGCCGTTGAATATGCCTCTGCGGTTTTGCCGATGTCATTGCGCTTGCCGTCTAAAATCACATACATGCCTTTTTCACGGGCGTAAGAAATGGTATCGGCCAGCGCACTAAGACCGGAAAGACCATACATTTCATAGTATGCAGACTGGGGTTTAACAGCGGGCACAATATCACAAAGTGAATCGATCAGGCCTTTATTGAATGCAAGCAGCGCTGCACCCACAGCCTTGTTGGTTTTGCCATGCTCCGCTATGGCTTTTTCACGGATATATTCCGGTATATACTCCCAACGGGGGTCAAGACCGGCAACCGTCGGGTTGTTTTTTTCTTTAATCTTTTCAATCAAACGATCAATTGACATTTTTCTCTCTCCTTTGTTTGAATTATGCCTGCAATTTTCCCTCATTCACAACAATTTTGCCGTCTACAAGGGTATATGCCACCTTACCATAAAGCTGATAGCTATGGTAAGGCGAGTTTTTAGATTTTGAAGCAAAACTTGTCACATCCACCTCATAAGGTGTTTCCACATCGAAAATGACAATGTCTGCATCTTCGCTTTCTGCCAGTCTGCCCTTTTTGATGCCTAAAATGTCAGCCGGCAAGCTGGTCATGTGCTTTAAAAGTTCCACCAAAGTTAGCTTGTTTTCTTTCACAAGATAGGTAATGCCTAAAGGCAAGGCGGTTTCAAGACCCACAATGCCGTTTAATGCTGCTGCAAATTCAACATCCTTTTCATCTTCGTGATGGGGTGCATGATCTGTGGCAATGGCGTCAATTGTGCCATCGGCAAGACCGGCAATAATAGCTTCCACATCTTTTTGAGTTCGCAGTGGCGGGTTCATTTTTGCATTGGTATTAAAGCCCTCTACCGCATCTTCTGTCAGGGTGAAATAATGGGGGCAGGTTTCGGCTGTCACGCGAATACCCCGGCGTTTTGCCTGTCTCACAATTTCCACACTGCCCTCTGTGCTCACATGGGCTATATGAATCCGTTTTTTAAGTTCACCGGCAATGATGACATCCCGGGCAACCTGCACTTCTTCTGCAGCATTGGGAATGCCCTTTAAGCCCAGGCGGGTTGCAACAGCGCCCTCATTCATAAAGCCACCGGCTAATGAAAGCTCTTCACAATGGGAAATAACCAATGTATCAAACATGCCGGCATATTCAAGAGCACGGCGCATTAATTCGGGATTTGAAACCGGATGACCGTCATCAGAAACAGCAACAGCTCCTGCTGCACGCATGTCGCCAATTTCAGCCAGCTGTTCACCCTTTTGACCTTTACTGATGGCACCAATGGGCCAAACATGGACGCTACCCTCTTTTTCTGCCTTATTCTTTACAAATTCAATCAAAGCAGCATTGTCAAGCACAGGACTTGTGTTTGGCATGCAGGCAACAGACGTAAAACCGCCCATAGCCGCTGCCTGTGTGCCACTTTTAATGTCTTCTTTATATTCCTGACCCGGCTCACGTAAATGACAATGCATGTCAATTAAACCGGGGGCAACAATCTTGTTGGTTGCATCAATAACTAAAGCATCAGAAGAAACCGATATGTTTTCGCCGATTTTCTGAACCTTACCATTTGCGACATAAACATCACAAACCGCATCAAAGCCGTCTGCAGGGTTGATTACCCGACCGCCTTTAATTAAAATTTCCATATCGATCGCTCCTTTTTGCTAAAATATTTAAAATAGCCATACGAACAGCCACACCGTTGGTTACCTGCTCATCAATCACAGCTCTGTCAAGCTTAATGGCATCGGTGCACAGCTCAATGCCGCGGTTAACCGGACCCGGATGCATAACAAGCGCATCGGGTTTAGCATGCCGCAGTCTTTTTTCGTCAACACCAAAGAATTTGGAATATTCACGCATGCTGGGCAAAAGTCCGTTTTGCTGACGTTCCTTTTGCAAGCGCAAGCACATAACAACATCGGCATCTTTAATGGCGCGGTCTACATCTTCATAGGCTTCCACACCTAAAGACTCAATATCTCTCGGCATTAAGGTAGACGGTCCGCCAACAACCACTTCAGCACCCAGTTTCTGTAGACCGTATATGTTAGAACGGGCTACACGGCTGTGCGCCACATCACCGATAATGGCAACCTTAAGCCCCTCGATTTGTCCTTTTTTCTCTTTCATGGTCAGCATGTCTAAAAGCGCCTGTGTGGGATGCTCATTCATGCCGTCACCGGCGTTGATAACCGATGCATTTACATGCTTTGCAATCAAATGCGGTGCACCGGACATCTGATGGCGGATAACAATAACATCTGTGCCCATTACATCTAAAGTGCGGGCTGTGTCAATCAGGCTTTCACCCTTTTGCACACTGGAGCCCGAGGCAGTGATGTTTGCCGCATTGGCACTCATATATTTTGAAGCAAGTTCAAATGAAAGGCGTGTGCGTGTACTGTTTTCATAAAACAGGGTTACAACAGTTCTGCCCTGAAGGTGCGGTGTTTTTTTAACATTCTGCACCAGAATCTGCTTCATAATTTCCGCCTGATATAAAATATATCGAATTTCTTCTGCTGAAAGCTCTTTAATGCCCAGCAAATCTTTTGTAGAAAGCTTCATGCTCTAATCCTCCTTCTTTTCTGGATGTTTGCTCAAGGAAACCTCGTTTTTGCCGTCTAACTCCTCAAAGCAAACATGAACAACCTCATTGCGGGAGGTTGGCATGTTTTTTCCAACATAATCGGCACGAATGGGCAACTCACGATGCCCACGGTCTATCATAACGGCCAGTTCGATTTTCGCCGCACGACCCAGCTCCATAACAGCATCAATAGCAGCGCGCACTGTTCGGCCGGTGAAAAGCACCTCGTCCACTAAAATAATCTTTTTGCCAATAACCATAAAATCAATGTTGGTACTGTTAATAACCGGCATTTCAGAAAGCAGGCTTAAGTCATCACGGTAAAAGGTAATGTCTAAAATGCCCATGGGCACATCGATGCCTTCAAGCTCTTTCAGCTTTTTCTGCAACCGATTGGCCATTAAAACGCCTCGGCGCTGAATGCCGATTAAAGCCAGATTTTCAATGCCTTTATTTTTTTCAATAATTTCAAAGGCGATACGTGTAATGGCACGTTGCATAGCAGCTTCATCCATAACAACAGAACAATTTTTGTCCATTTGAAAGCCTCCTCGTTATATTGTCGTTTTAAAAAAGCCCTCATCGCAAAATGCGATAAGGGCATATAGGCATGCTTATAGACAGCGCCGATGGATTTATACTGTTTTAAGCACCTTATCAGCATCTCTGTACCGATTTAAAGGATGTTTTTTATAGTATACCATATTCATATGAATTTGTCCAGTTATTTTTAAATTTTTTTGAAAAAAATTGTCAAATTTCATTGGCACAATGTCAGCTTGCCATCAACAAAATGATAGGCTCTGTCACAAAAGGCCAACGCCGCTTTTTTATGGGATACAAGGACACAGGTTTTGTCCTGCCGGCTTTTTAGCGCCTGCAAAATGGCAAGCTCTGTGTTTTCATCCAATGCCGAGGTTGCTTCATCAAGCAACAACACCGGCGCATCACTGATTAAAGCTCTTGCAATGGCAAGCCGCTGAATCTGCCCTTCTGATAAACCCAGACCACCTTCACCCAAAACGGTGTCAAGACCCTCAGGCAGTTCCCGAATATAATCCCAGATTTGTGCGGTTTTTGCCGCTTCACAAATTGCCTCTTCTGTCACATTGGTTCTGAAGAACATAATATTCTCACGAATGGTGCCAGAAACAATTAGGTTACCTTGAGGCACATAGGCAAACAATCGCTTTTTCTCTTGCTGCAAATTGCAAGCCGTACCGTCAGGCAAGTTGAGCTTTGCTTCGCCGGATTGAACAGGCAAAATACCCAGCATAACTTTTAAAAGTGTGCTTTTGCCCATGCCGGAAGTGCCGGTTATAACAACAAATTCATCCTTGTTAACCGCAAAATCTGCCTCGCTCAAAACAGGCTCATCACGATAGCCAAAACTAACATTTTTTAAAGAAATGGATGACCAAGGTGCATCCTTCCAATCCGCGCGGCTTTGCACAGGGTCATCGGGCAAGTCGACAAGCTCGGTAATGCGTTCTGCCGAAGCCAGCATGGCATAATATTGGGGCAACAACGAGGACAAACCCTGAAACGGTGTTTGAATCTGACCAACCAGCTGCAGCATGGCAGTTAGTGTACCAAAAGTCATAACGCCAACGGAAATTTTATAAGCACCCCAGGCAAGCGCCACATAATAGCCTGCTGTTAAGCCAATATAAAAGAAAATGTTAGCAATAATACTGATTTTATTCCGTTTCAATGTCAATTTAAAATGGTCAAATTGAATATTGCGGCTGTTTTCGGCTGCTGCTGTGCCACAACCAAAGGATTTAATAACCAAAATATTCTTAAGCGCCTCTTGCATAAAGGATTTAACCTTGCCATCTGCCGCCTGACAGTCTTTATGTAGCTGTTTCATGTGTTTTCTGTATAAGCAGGCTGTGGCAAAAACCAAAGGCCCAACCATTAAACAAAGCAACGCAAAAAACGGGTCTAACTTGTACAGCGCCAAAAAGCAGGCAACAATTTTTGTTATGTAAAAAAATAAATTGGGGACCATTTGCAAAAGTCCTGTGGATACTACAGAAACATCACTGTTTATGCGGTTTAATAGCTCACCTGAATGGTAAGATGCGATTTGCATATAATCCTTTTGCATGATGAACTTAAAAACATTGGTTTTAACACGAATTTGAAACCGTCCACTCACATGAATGTTGGCCAGCGACAACAGAATATCCAAAACAAGCTGCACAACCAAAAATACAAATAAAACAACACCGGCCTGCCACAAGTTCCCCTCTGCCTGACCGGTTGCAATATCAAGTACATTCTTAGAGTGCAAGGCAAAAGCAACACCCATTAAAGAAAGCAACACACCGATAAAGGTAATCAGCACAATGCCGGGCCATATGAGTTTTGCCTGTTTAAGAATCCATTTCATGTTCCTTCTCCATTCGTTTTAAACGCTTAATAACGCGGGCAACACGCACCGTAAGAGGAAACAGCCACTTTCTGCTTTTCTTGGCACTACCCCACAAAACGCTGTAAATTTGATACCACCAGGTCTTGCAGGAAATATAATAGTCGCCGTGATAAAATCCCACTACTTTGGCCATAACCTGCTCTTCTTTAATGGGACCTTCTACATCTATTTGATTATCTCCCAGCAGGGTGTAGCCCTCAGGCTTACATGCAACAATTCTGTGCATAACAGCCTCACCCGTTGTGCGAACAAACAAAATAATATCATATTTTTTAATTTTTTCTGCCCGCTGAAGCAGCACGCTATCTGTCCGGTCACGCAGCATGGGAAGCATACTGATACCGGTGACCGTCATGCGAACCTGCTTGCCGGCAGCAAACATTTCTTCCAAAAAGGGTAAAAGAAACTTTGTTTCTACTTGGTTATATTCAATGTTAGGCTTCATCTAAAATTTTGTTCTCCTTTAAAATATTGATAAAGTCTTTAACATCAGCCCGTGCTGTTTCTGCATCAATGGCATATTCGCATGTCATTGCCTCAACAAGCTCATCTTCTGTACAGTTTTTTTGCAGACATTGCCACAAAAAAGCACCGCTTTCGTTCAATGTGAGCATGAGCTGCAAATTCACCAAATTCTCGCCTACAGGTACAGCAACTGTGCTGCCTGCAATGCTTTTAATAACAAAACCTTCCTTAATCTTCACAACGAAAGTCCTCCACAACATCATCTTTCTTTTCATTGTACTATAATGTAAGAAAAAAAACAAGATTAAATTCACATTTTGTCTTTAACACTTTTTTCTCTTATGTTACACTTGCATAGAAATGAAACATGTGATATAATGTATTTACTTTTACTTTAGGAGGAAAATCAAATGAAAAAATTTTTGGTTTTGACTTTAGCAGCACTGCTTATGGTGTCTCCAATCGGTTTTTCTGCCTCCGCACTGTCTTTTTCAGATTTAGCAGAATCCCATTGGGCATATAAAGATGTGCAGACTCTGGTGAATGACGGAACAGTTTCCGGCTATGTAGATGGTTCTTTTCGTCCTAACGGCACCGTTACCCGTGCAGAATTTGTTAAAATGTTAGGCGCCGGCTCCATCCAGCGTGCACAAGGCTATGACGATGTTGCTGCTACTCACTGGGCATATAATTACATAATGAAATCTGGCTTCCCCGAAGACGGCACAAACAACTTCAAGCCCGACCAACCCATCACACGCGGATTGGTTGCAGAGCTTTTGTGGAACCGTGGCGGTAAAATTAGCGCCGCTTATGCCCCCAGCATTATCACCGACCAATATACCAAAGCACCGCAAGCGGCTGCCTGGGTATATGAAACCGGCTTAATCCAAGGTGATGACGGCGTAAATCTTCGTTTAGATGATACATTAAGCCGTGCTGAAGCTGCTGTTTTAATTATCCGTGCCCGTTCCGCCGGCGGCAAAAAAGTAAACTTTGCCGATACTGTTAGTCCTAAAATTATAAAAAACCTTTATGATGGTTTAAATCTTTTTGACGGAAAAGCCTATGACCCCGATGCCACCATTACAAATGGTGAAATGGCTCGAGCTGCTCTGCGTCTCGGCACAGAAAAAAATGTTCTGACCTATGTAAACCAGCCCACAACCGGTGCTGATTTTGATCATAAGTATGCTTTGGATTTGGCTGTTGTTTGCAATCAGACCTTGGGCAAAGATAACTTAAATGCAAAATTTGCTGACCAAAAAGCAACCTTTGCTGATACTGTTGCCGCCGTTGTTTACCAAATGATTGCCAAATCAAAAGACGGCGTTGGCTATGGTTCAAAGACAAGCGGACTTTCTGTTGCAAGAACAGAGATGATGAACATTTGCTTGACCTATGCAAAAAACAACGGCATCATCACTTTGAACGAAAATTTAACAGCGCCCATCACACTGCGCGAGTTTACCATTCTCTGCATGCTGATTGATAACAAAATCGGCACACAAACCGACATTGTGACTGAAATTCATCCCTTTACAGGCAAACTGAAGCAATATGACCACTCTCTGCTTTTAAGCGAAACACCTTATGGCAACTATCAGGTAATCTTAAAAGACCTCGCTTTCATTTATAAGGTGGCACCTGTTTCCGCAAAAAAAGCACCGGCTGCAAGCTATAATTTTGCCCGTGAATACAGTTCTGTTTTCACCAGCTTTTTAATCTACTTAACTGCTGCTGTTGAAGACCGTTCCGGCGCTTATGTACGCTTTACCTATTATCCCTCTTTGGTTTGGGAAAACGGATTAAGCTACAGCTTGCGTGTAGGCTGCGAGATTGTTGAAATGAATGGTGTTAAGAGATTTAGCCAAATCTTCCCCACCGCTTCCGGCATAAAGGGTGCTGACACCGAGCTCAAACAAGGTTCTGTTGTGTTCTTTGATGTTGCCTTTGGCAAAGCCGTTAGCGGCATCACTGTAACCGCCGAATCTGCTTATGTTGAGCAAATCGTTGCTGTTACAAAATAAAAAAGGCGTTATTCAATACGATTTTTAAAAAAATGAGGGGTTTCCCCTCATTTTTTTGTGCCATAGAAACAGTCTTTATATTCCTGAAAGTCTCTTTTTTTACCTGCCCTTAAATATATAAAAAAATTAGGCCTTTTCTTAAAAAAACAATTGTTTTCCTTGAGAATTTGTGGTAAAATGAAATGTATCGTTTTTATTTACAATTATAGGGAGGCATTTTTACACATGGAAATGACTGTAATCACAAAACAATTGGGCATGCTTGCCATCATGATGCTTTTAGGCTTTATAGGCGTTAAAACAAAGTATTTAAAGCCGGAACTGAAAGACAGCATATCTAAAATTATTTTGAATATAACATTGCCCTTATTAAATTTAACCGCCATTTCAAGCCAGGAGCTTCACACGGAAATGCTTGTGAATGCCGGCATTATTGCTGCCCTTGCCGTTGTCGCAATGGCCGTTATGCTCCTTGTGGGCTTTTTGTGGGCAAAGATTTTTCGATTAAAGCCGGCCACAATGGTTATGCACAGTTGCATGAGCGCTTCCGGTAATGTCGTTTTCTTGGGCTATCCTTTAGCAACGGCTCTCTTTGGTCCTGAAGGCTTTTTCTATGCCGTTGTTTATGCCCTTGTTAATGAGTTTTTAGTTTGGACTTTAGGCCTTTTTGTTATCACAAAAACCACAACAGGTAACGCCAAGGCCGGTCTTAAGAACTTAGTCAATGCCAACACCATCAGTTTGGTTGTAGCCGTTTTAATGCTGATATTTAAACTGCGTCTGCCCTCTGTTCTCCATGAACCTTTTGCAACTGTAGGCTCCATGACAACAAGCCTATCTATGCTGTTTATCGGTATTACTTTGGCAACCATTAACTTAAAAGGTTTGTATAAACGATTCAGCATTTTCACCGTTGTTCTGTTTAAAATGATTTTAATTCCCTTTGCGGTTATTGCACTTCTTAGCCCTCTGCCCCTCAACAAAATTTTGTTTGGCGTTTTGGTTCTGCAAATGGCAATGCCCGGACAATCTGTTTTGACCATTATTGCAAATGAATATAATGCCGATTACCAATATGCAACCGAGTGCATTTTCATCACAACGGTTTGCTGCCTGGCAACTCTGCCTTTGGTTTATTGGTTTATGTCGTTATTTGTTTAAACTTAAGTTTGAAAGGATGATTTTAAATGGCAAAAGCACCAAAAGCTGCTGTTATTATGGGAAGCGATTCTGACTTTCCCGTTGTTAAAAAATGTATCGTTATGTTAAAAAAATTCGGCATAGAGGCTGATGTTCGTGTTATTTCAGCTCACAGAACACCCGAAATTGCCGCAGAATATGCAAAAAGTGCGCAAGAAAACGGTATTGATGTGGTTATTGCCGCAGCCGGAAAAGCCGCGCATTTAGCCGGTGTTTTGGCAGCCTTTACTACCCTGCCCGTCATTGGCATTCCCATGAAGTCTTCAACACTTGATGGTCTTGATTCCCTTTTATCTGTTGTGCAAATGCCCAAGGGTATCCCCGTGGCAACAGTTGCCGTTGACGGTGCTGAGAATGCCGGCATTTTAGCTGCACAGATTCTGGCACTGAAATATGAAGAAATCGCGCCGAAGCTGGCTGCCTTTAAGGCAGATATGACTACCGAAGTGCAGGCAAAGGATGAAGCTTTGCAAAAAGAGGTTGCCACGCTGTAACCTATCTGCCAGTAGCTGTTTGGCTTCAATCTTGCAACGAATGTTAGAACAGGAGAAATCTATGATTAGAGCAAAAAAATCTTTACAAGATGCAGCACCCTATGCACCGGGCAGACCCATTGAAGAGATTAAGAGAAATTTTGGTCTTTCCGCTGTCACAAAGCTTGCTTCAAACGAAAATCCGTTAGGCACCTCACCCCTGGCCCGTGAGGCTGTTTTGCGTGCTGCCGATAAAATCTTTTTATATCCGGATCCGGATGCATTTGAGCTCCGGCAAGCCTTATCTGCTCATTTAAAAACCTCTCCTGAGAACCTTGTGTTTGGTACAGGCAGCGATGGTCTGATTGAATTAATTTGCAAAACCTTTTTGTCAGAAGGTGATGAGAGCATTATGCCTCACCCTTCTTTTTCCCTTTATGAACTCAATGTGCAATCCGCCGGTGCTGTGCCCGTGCGGGTACCTTTAACTGACAATAAATATTACAGCCCTGTGGATATGCTGGCAAGCATAACCGACAAAACCCGCGTTATCTGGCTATGCAACCCCAACAATCCCACCGGTGGCATGTATACTCAAGCTGAGCAAGACGCTTTTTTAAAGGCTGTACCGGACGATATTTTAGTTGTCATTGACGAGGCTTATTATGAATATGCCTGCGGCGAAAAGGATTATCCAAACAGCTTTGAGACCCTTAAAAATCACAAAAATATTATCATTTTACGCACGTTCTCCAAAATTTATGGTCTGGCCGGTCTCAGAATCGGTTACGGCATTACCCATCCTGCCATAGCCGCAGAACTGGAAAAGGCTCGTCCGCCTTTTAATGTTTGTCTGCCTGCCCAAGAGGCAGCGGTGGCAGCTATCTCCGACAGTGATTTTGTCAGCCGCTCTTTAAAAGAAAACAAAGAAAACAAAAAATATCTTGAAGCTGCTTTTGACGAAATGGGGCTTTCATACATTAAGAGTGCAACCAATTTCATAGCCGTGGACACAGGCAAAGATGCAAAAACTGTTTATGAGCAATTGCTCTCACGGGGCTACATTGTTAAAGGTGGTCATGTTTTAGGTCTCCCCGGCTATTTGCGGGTGACCATTGGCACAAAAGAAGAATGCGAGGGCTTTGTTAAAACCCTGAAAGAAGTTTTAAAAGAACTTTAAAATAAGCACAGCCGTTTGGCTTTTTTGAAAGGAGCGCAAGGCGTTTCATGAAAACCATTTCACAAGAAGAACAAAAAGAACAAATTGCCTATATGACGCGCGTTGCAAACATGCTCTGCGACTCTGCACCAAAAGCCATGGTAATCACCTATGGCTGTCAACAAAACGAAAATGACTCTGAACGGATTCGGGGCATGCTGGCAAAGATGGGTTACACCTTTACTGAAAAAAAAGAAGAAGCCGACCTGATTCTTTATAACACCTGTGCCGTCCGTGAAGGTGCAGAACAACGGGTTTTAGGCAACATTGGTGCACTTTCTCACGAAAAACGCCGCAGACCCAATCTTTTAATCGGTCTTTGCGGCTGCATGATGCAGCAACCTCACATGGCTGAAACCATTAAAAGAAAATATAAACATGTTTCCATGGTTTTTGGCACTCATGTTTTGCATAAATTCCCGCAGTTTTTATATGAGGCATTGATTGAACAAAAACGAGTTATTAACATAACCGATTCAGAGGGCGTAATTGCCGAAGACATTCCCATTTACCGAAGCGGCGACCCTAAAGCCTGGGTTTCGGTTATGTATGGGTGTAACAATTTCTGCACATACTGTATTGTGCCTTATGTCCGTGGTCGCGAGCGTAGTCGCATGCCCGAAAAAATCATGGAAGAAATAACGGATTTAGTCAGCCGTGGCGTCACCGAGGTTACATTACTCGGTCAAAATGTTAATGCTTACGGCAAGGATTTGGATTTAGGCATTAACTTTGCTGATTTGCTTCGAAAGGTGAATGCTGTTGAGGGTTTACGCCGCATCCGGTTTATGACCTCGCACCCTAAAGACATGAGTGACGATCTGATTTGCGCTATGGCTGAATGCGAAAAGGTAATGCCCCAGCTGCATCTACCCTTTCAGGCTGGCAGCGACAGAATTCTGTCCGCTATGAACCGGCGCTACACTCAAGCACAATACTTAGATTTGGTGCAGCGTGTGCGTGATAAAATTCCACACATCACTTTGAGCACCGATATTATTGTGGGCTTTCCCAACGAATCAGAAGAGGATTTTGAGGAAACAATCCGTGTCTTAGAGAGCGTTCGATTTGACACCGTGTTCTCCTTTATATATTCCAAACGAACCGGCACACCGGCAGCAGAAATGGATGATAAAGTAACTGACGAAGAAAAACACCGTCGTTTTGACCGGCTTTTAGAAGTGCAAAACCGCATTTCAAGAGAGATTAACGATGCCTGTCTGGGTCAAACTTTTGAGCTTTTAATTGAGGGCGAAAGTAAGACAGACAGCAACATGCTCACCGGTCGTACCCCAGGTGGTAAAATTATTAATTTTCCTAAAGCAGAGGGACTTTCTACCGGTGACTATGTGAATGTAACAGTTGATAAAACAAACACCTGGTCCCTAACCGGCAAAATTTAACGAAAGCAACGGAGGAAATCAAAATGGAAGAAATTTTAAAAAAGGCACATGAATTAGGCGAGCTTTTGGCCGCTTCAGAAGAATTGGGTCGCTATCAGGAGCAGGAAATCGCATTCCAGAGCGACGAAGCAGCACAAAAAGCCGTTGCAGAATATGAGCAAAAGAGCATTGAACTGTCCGAAGAGATGCACAGCGGCTCCATGACCCCCGAAAAATTAGAGGGTTTTCGCAATCGCATGAACGAAAACATGAAAATTTTAACTCAAAACGCCACTGCTCGTGAATATTTAGAGGCAAAATCTGCCTTTAATAAAGTGATTACACAGGTAAATGAAATTCTTGCCTATCACATTCGCGGCGAAGAAAACACTGGTGGTTGCAGCGGTCATTGCAGCAGTTGCAGCGGCTGTCATTAATATTTTAAAAAAATAAGCACGATGGGAGGGACACCACATGACACCGGCAATGGAACGGTATTTTGAACTGAAAAAAGATTATCCCGATTCAATTTTATTCTTTCGTATGGGCGATTTTTATGAAATGTTTTCTGATGATGCCCGTTTGGCTGCCGAGATGCTTGATTTAACACTTACCAGCCGCCAAAAGAATGCTCTTGGCAAGCCGGATGTTGAAAATAACCCCATGTGCGGTGTGCCCTTTCATGCAGCAGATGTTTATATCGGTCGCCTGACCACCAAGGGATATAAGGTGGCCATTTGTGAGCAAATGGCATTGCCCGGTGAGGTGAGCGGTGTTTTGCCCCGTGATGTTGTTCGTGTAATCACGCCGGGCACAGTCACCGACACAACACAGCTTGAAGACAAAAAGAATAATTTCCTTTGTGCCGCCTATAGCGAGGCCGGCGCCATTGGTGTTGCTTTTGCTGACATCAGTACCGGTGAGCTGTTTTTGGTCACTCTCCCCTCTTGGCAACGACTTTTAGACGAACTGGCAAGATATACACCGGCAGAAATTATTCTCTCTCGTTCCCTTTACGAAATTGACGGTCTGCGAGACGAAATTGCCCTGCGCTTTCAAACGCGGTTAGACCCGGCACCAAAAGAGCCGGACTGGGCTCATTCACAAGACCTTATTTTAAAACAGTTTAATGTCCAATCATTAGATGCACTTTCTCTACCACAAGACAGCCATGTGGTAAAAACGCTGGGTATTTTAATTGACTATCTCACCGAAACACAAAAAACCTTTTTGGCACACATCCGCCACATCCGGCACTATGCCGCTGATGAATATATGGAAATTGATGCAAATTCACGCTATAATTTAGAATTGACATCATCCATGCGCATGTCCGCCAAAAAAGGCTCGCTTTTGTGGGTGCTTGATAAAACCAAAACCGCCATGGGCGGCAGAATGCTGAAAAGCTTTTTAGAAAAGCCGCTGACAAGCTGCACCAAAATTCAAAAAAGGCTCTACGCTGTTGAATCATTGGTAAAGAATGGCGAATTGCGATTTGATTTAATGGGTGCATTGGGCGAAATTCAGGATTTAGAACGCTTAATCGGTCGTATTGTCTGTAAATCAGCAACACCCCGAGAGCTTTTGGCACTCAAGCGGTCTTTGCTTGTTTTGCCGGAAATTGAATTGCTTTTGGCACGGATTGATTCTCCTTTAATTTCCGAATTATGCCTTCAGCTTGATACACTGGGTGATGTCTTAGAATTATTAGAAGCCTCCATTAGCGAAGATGCACCCAACACGCTCCGTGAGGGCGACATCATTAAAACCGGCTACGATGCCGATGTTGACATCGACCGTGACATGAAGCAAAACGGCCATAATGCCGTCACACGCATGGAAGAGACCGAACGGGAACGCACGGGCATTAAAACTTTAAAAATCGGTTATAACCGTGTTTTTGGCTATTATATCGATGTTCCCAAGTCTTTTCAGGGGGAGCTTCCGGAAGATTACATCCGCAAACAGACCCTTGCCAACAACGAGCGTTATATCAACGCCGATTTAAAAGCCTTGGAAGATAAACTTTTGGGTGCAGAAGAGCGCCTGCGTCAACGGGAATATAAATTGTTCTGTGATATTCGTGATACTGTTGCTTTAGAGGTTGAGCGTGTGCAACAAACAGCAACGGCTCTAGCCGTCACTGATGTTCTCTGCTCTTTTGCCGAGGTAGCCGTGAAGAATAATTACACCATGCCCACCGTAACAGTTGATGACGCTATCAGCATAAAAGACGGACGACATCCCGTGGTTGAAAAAATGCTGAAAAATGAGTTGTTTGTTCCCAACGACACCACTATGAATTGTAAAGATGACCGTTTCTTAATTGTAACCGGTCCCAACATGGCCGGTAAGTCTACATACATGCGGCAGGTTGCCCTGATTATAATTATGGCCCAAATTGGCTCTTTTGTTCCGGCATCAGCCTGCACTGTTGGCATTTGTGATAAAATTTTCACCCGAATTGGCGCATCAGACGATTTATCCGCCGGTCAAAGTACCTTTATGGTGGAAATGACGGAATTATCTGATATTTTAAAAAATGCCACTAGCAAAAGCTTGCTGCTTTTAGATGAAATTGGCCGCGGCACCAGTACCTTTGATGGTCTGGCTATTGCCTGGAGTGCCGCTGAGTACATAGCCAATCCCAAACGGCTTGGCGCAAAATCTCTCTTTGCAACACATTACCATGAGCTGACAGTTTTAGAAGGACGGCTTGACGGTGTGAAAAACTATTCCATTGCCTGCAAAAAGCGGGGCGACAGCGTCACATTCCTGCGGCGTATTGTCCGTGGTGGTGCTGATGACAGTTACGGTATCGAAGTTGCCGCTTTGGCAGGGCTACCTAAACAGGTTGTGACCCGTGCCAAAGAAATTTTGGCAGAAATTGAATCAAAGGGCGGACGCCCCACTCTCCCAGAGCACGTGGAGCGTTCCGAAGAAAGCCCGCAGCTTGCCATTTCAGACATGCAAACCTCTGAAATTGCAGAACGACTCAATGCGCTGGATATCAGTACACTGACGCCCATTGAGGCTATGAATATTCTCTTTGAACTGCAAAAAATTGCAAAGAGCTGACCTATTAGATGAAAGGATGTGAAATTGGCATGAAAATTTTGTCTGAAAACCGCAAAGCTCGACATGATTTTTTTATTGAAGAAACATTTGAAGCAGGTATTTCTCTGTGTGGCACAGAAGTTAAGTCCATCCGTAAGGGTGCGGTGAACTTAAAAGACAGTTTTGTCAGTTTTCACAGTGGCGAAGCCATTATTAAAAACATGCATGTCAGCCCTTATGAGCAGGGAAATATTTTTAATCGCGATCCCCTTCGCGACCGTCGACTGCTTTTACACAAGCGCGAAATCGATTATTTATATGGTGCCGTGAAGCAAAAGGGTTTTTCTGTCATTCCCCTTTCCATTTATTTAAAAGGCAGCCTGGTGAAGATGCAAATCGGTCTTGCACGAGGTAAAAAGCTCTATGACAAACGAAACGACATGGCAACACGAGATGCTAAGCGCAACATGGATAGAGCTCTTAAGGAAAAAAATCAATAGTAAATCAGACATAATAAATATCCACCCGCTATATGCGGGTGGTTTTTCATTTTCGGGCATAGCCCTAATACCACTGGCGGCGCTACATTAGCGCTTTAGATTGACCTGCCCGCCACGCCACCGCTACTTGCCACCCATAAATGGGTTTATTTTTTGCAAGGCTTCCCCTTAAGGGGAAGCCTTCTCAACAAATTGTTTGTATTATTCTGAAATATTGCAAAAATAATTTATTTTTTTGTAAACTCTACTTTGTTGACTGATCACCGGTTAACCTTTGTTGAACCACACAGACTTAGCGTGATTTTCGTTATACAATGAAAACAGCCACAGACTTTTGGGTCTGTGGCTGTTTTATGTGTGATATTATTCGGCATCTACCGGCTCACCTGAAATTACTTCTTCTTTCTTCTGGCTTTTACCTTCTTTCTTTTTAAAGAATTCCATTGCCTTTTCAATCAGTGTGGGCACTTTGTCCATGATTTCTTCAACAGGTGACGGATCTTTGTCAATGGGCATCAAGCGAATTTGTCCGTTACCCACAACCATAAATGCAACCGGCTCAATCACAGCACCGCCACCAGAGCCGCCGCCAAAATTAGCACTTGTTTCTACCGCATCTTTTGTGCGGTCACCAAATTCACTGCCCCCTGCCCCAAAACCAAAGGATACCTTTGAGATAGGGATAATCACTGTGCCATCAGGCGCATTGACTGCTTGTCCCACAATTGTGTTTACATCCACCATTTCTTTAATGCTCTGCATGGCGGTTTCCATAAGTCCTTTAATTGGATGTTCTGCCATATTTAACACCGTCCTTCTTTAAAATTCAATTGTTATTTTACTTTTAATTAGCTTGACCAGCCTAATAACTTTTAATACAAACCGTATGGCATTGAATAAGGTAAACCGGAATGTGCCCTTAATATGTATGCACATGCAGCTCCGATTAAATTCAGGATATACATTAAGCGTCTTTTCGGATACATTTAAGGCGGTATCCAGCACTTTTAAAAGCAATGTTCCCGCCGTCCAAACGGCTCCGTTTAAGATGCCTGTTTTCGCCGGATTTGCGGTACCATATCGAATGGTAAAGTAAATCTCTCTGCAGGTAAACTGCGTTTTGAGTTCATGCAAAAGTTCCTTGCAGTCATCCTCTACAGCCCGATAGGCTCTGTATAATTCCTTTGAAAATGCTATGAATTTCTGCGGCGTTAGTTTCTTGTCTTTCTTTTCGCCTTTTTGCTCTTTTTTCTTATTAAGCGGTACTTTCACAGAAAACCGAATACCAAGCACGCGAAAGCGGATTCGTAAATTCTGCGTTTTTTGTTTCCACATGTAATCCACGCCGACCAAGGTGGGCACAAACATCAAAAGCAACAAAAAAATCAAGATTCCAGCCAAAATGGAATAAAGCAGCATAGCACCACCTCAATCCTCAAAATTTGCAATCTCGCAAGACTCATCCGATATAGAATCCCCATTTTCGTCTTCATTTATACGCAAGGGTTCAGGGTCCGGCAAGCCGGACAAGGAAGATAAACCGAAAGAACGTAAAAATTCGTGTGTCGTTACATATAAAATCGGGCGTCCGGGGGCATCAAGCCTGCCGTTTTCTTCAATCAGACCCCGTTCAATCAACTTGTTAACAGGACCATCTGAATTAACGCCACGAATAAACTCAATACTTGAGCGGGTAACCGGCTGATGATATGCCACAACCGCCAGGGTTTCCAAAGCAGCCGGTGAAAGATTTTGACGGCGACGCGGCTCTTTTAAACGCTGTATGTAAGGAAAAACTTCTTCTTTTGTACAAAGCTGATAAGAGTCTTCTAAAAACAGAACCTGCAAAGCCCTGCCCTGCTCATTGTAATCTGCATTCAGCTTGGCAACGGTTTCTTCTAAAGTCGCCTTATCTATTTCCATAATTTCAGTTAACTGTTCAGCAGGCACACTGTCACCTGCTGCAAATAAGATGCTCTCAAGCAAACAACAAGGGTCAAAATTCATTGGTAATCTCCCCGTCTTTAATTTGTGTGAGATAAATTTCGCGGCCTTTTACCTCCGCCTTTATCATGTTCAAACGAATCATTTCTAAAATAATCAGAAACGAAACAACAATTTTCGGTTTTGAGTCAAGACCTGCAAAAACCTTACGAAAAGCCACAGGGCCACGGCCCAGCAGCCGTTCTTTAATGTGAGAAGCGCAATAGGCCGAAGAAACCTGCTCATGACCGCCAATGCCTACAAAAGAGGTTTTGGGTGGTGGCTCTTTTCTCTGTGTTTTAATGAGCACATCAGACAGTGCTGCAATTAACTGCTCAACATCAAAGGCCTGATTGCTGTAATCCGGTGCCGGCTGACCAATATCATCCGGCTCTTTATAAAAACGGAATTGTCCGTCACCTTCATGTTCTTTTAAATAAATGGCAGCAGCCTTCATTTGCTGATACGCCAAAAGCCTGTCCGCCAAATTCTTTCTGGGGTCTTCTTCTTCCTCGTCGTGTCGTGGCAGCAACATTTGTGATTTAATATATAAAAGTTCTGATGCCATAATCAAAAAATCACTTGAAAGCTCCATGTCAAATTCCTGAAACTTTTGAATATATTCCATGTACTGCGCCGTGATTTTTTCGATGGGAATATCATAAATACTGACCTTATTCTTTTTTAAAAGGTGTAATAACAGCTCCAGCGGGCCTTCAAACACCTCAATGTGAAAAGACAGGGCTTCCATCACACACCACCTGCTAAAAAGGATAAAACATTAAAAATCAGATTGCCAAAGCGACCGATAATCGGGTCTAAAACCCCTAAAGCAAGGGCAATCATCAGCACCATCCAGCCAAGACGCTCATGGCGCATAATATCAAAATACAGTCTTGAGGGCAAAAGAGGCAAAAAGATTTTTGAGCCGTCAAGGGGCGGAATGGGAATCAGGTTAAAAACGCCCAAACCAATGTTTAACATAATCAGCGTCGATAAAAACTGAGCTAAAAGTTCTGCCCAAAAACTGCCGTAAACCAAAAGACCGGCCACAGACAGAATTTTAAAAATAAGCATGCCCAAATATGCCACAACAAAGTTAGAAACAGGGCCAGCCAAAGCGGTCAAAGCCATATCCCTTTTGGGTTTTTTGAAATAGCCGGGGTTTACTACAACCGGTTTTGCCCATCCAAAGCCAAAAAGCAGCAGGCATATTGAGCCAATGGGGTCTAAATGCCGCAATGGGTTTAAAGACAGTCTGCCCATATATTTTGCTGTTTTATCGCCCAAAAGATAAGCGCCAAAGCCGTGTGCCATTTCGTGAATGGAAATGGCAAGCAGCACGCACACCGCTCGGATCAGCAAATCTAATATGTTAAAGCTTCCTAATCGAAACAAAAAAATCACATCCAGTCCTGTTCTTTTCCCCCAAGTATATTATACAAAAAATTCTACTTGCTGTAAAGCGTTATCACAGAAATTTAACATTATTTCAACATAAATGTTATGTAAATTGCAAAAGATAAACAGGCTATTGGTCACTCTCTGCCCAATAACCGCAGGCAACCATGCTCTCTATAACCTTTTCCTGCCGTTTTCTTGCAAGCTCCGGATTTACATCCAACGAATAAACTGAGGGCGCATTGGGAATGCCTGCAAGCAAGGTGCATTCATCCTCTGTCATCTTTATGGGTTCTTTCTCAAAATACCCCATCGAAGCGTCATAAATGCAGTAATAACCGCTGCCATAGTATATGGCATTAACATAAAACTCTAAGATGTCTTTCTTCTCATATTGGTTTTCCATTTTCATAGCCATAAACATTTCGGCGATTTTTCGGGTTATGCTGCTATCCTGAGGAAAGTACAAGTTTTTAGCCAGTTGCTGCGAAAGAGTGCTGCCACCCTCTAAAAGCTCTCCCGCCCGCAAATCATTGTAAAGAGCACGCATGGTACCCACAATATCAAAACCGTTATGTATATAAAAGCGTCTGTCTTCCACCGCAACAACCGCATCAAAATAAATCTGGGGTATGTTATCATAAGTTGTGTAGTTATCCTTGTTTTTCAGCTCATCTATAACCGTTTCAATCGGGCGTTTCTTCAGGGCATCCTGAAATTTGTCATAACCCTCTTTAACTGTCACGCCGCATACAAAAACAAAGCCTATAAAAAGGAGTAAAATCAGTTTTTTTATAATTTTCATTATATCATCTCCTCTGAGTCATTTGTTCTGCATCGCCGGGTTTAAGAGTCAAATTTGAATACAGCCTCCATAAAATATGGAGGCTGTTTTATGTTGCATATTAGAGATTATAATATCTATCAAACTCGGCAGGATGCGGAATGGCAGCCAATTCTCTGCATTCAGCACGCTTGGTCTTGATAAAGTTATCAATGAGTTCTTTGGGGAACACGCCACCTGCTGTCAGATAATCATTATCCTTTTCCAAAGCATCCAATGCACTTTCTAAAGATGTAGGCAAATGTTTCAGCTTCGCCTTTTCTTCATCGCTTAAGTGGAAAAGATTCATGTCATAGGGGCCCCAACCTTCTGCATGGGGGTCAATTTTATTTTTAATACCGTCTAAACCGGCCATTAAAATAGCAGCATAGCAGAAATAGGGGTTGCAGGTTGCGTCAGGGTTTCTAAGTTCAAAACGGCGCAATTCGGGCGCTTTTGCATATGCCGGGATACGAATAACGGCACTGCGGTTAGAGGTGGCATAGCCAATGGTTACGGGCGCCTCAAAACCGGGAACCAATCTCTTAAATGAGTTTGTGCTGGGATTGGTGATGGCACATAAAGAAGCAATGTGTTTAAGTAAACCGCCCATGAAATAATGGGCATCTTTGCTTAGGTGTGCATAGCCGTTGTCGTCAGAGAAAACAGGCTCTCCGTCTTTTAACAAAAGCATATGCACATGCATGCCGCTGCCTGCTTCACCCATAACCGGCTTGGGCATAAAGGTGGCAGAGAGACCGTATTTTTTAGCTGTATTATGAATGATGTACTTAATCATCATGGTCGCATCGGCCATCTTAGACATTTGACCCAGCTCGGGCTCAATTTCAAACTGACCGGCTGCACCAACTTCGGGATGGTGATAGTTAAGCTCAATACCTGCATCATCAATCAGCATGCACATTTCGCTTCGTGCTTCATAGGAAATATCAAAAGGCTTAGCAATGTGATAATTCTTTTGCTTGGCAACTACATTGCCGGTACCCTCTAAAGCGCTGTTCCAGTGTGCCTGTGCCGCATCAACAGAAACGCCGATGGCGTTGGGCTGCACATCCCAGCCAACCTGGTCAAAAAGATAAAATTCAAATTCAGGAAGAATCATCATGGTGTCTGCCACGCCACAATCCCTCATATACTGCTCTGCAGCCAGCACAATGTTCCGCGGATATTGCGGCAAGGGTCTGTTTTCGGGATTGTCAATAATCATGGCATTACCGGTCATTGATAAAGTTGGGATTTCACAAAAAGGATCAATCATGGCGGTGTCCGGGTCGGGAATGAAAACCATGTCGCTCTTCTCTACCACAGCATAGCCATAGTTGGATGCATCAAAACCGATGCCGTTTTTCATGGTTTTTTCTGAAAAATTCTTTGCCGGAATGGTGACATGACGGAACTGACCGTTAATATCAACCATTTTAAAGTCCACCATTTTAATGTCATTTTCTTTAATGATTTTAATGATGTCTTTCACTGTTTTTCCCATTGTACTTCTCCCCTTTTTAATTTCGTTTTATGAATATATGTGGGTTTACGCTTTATCCCATTTAAAACTGCCGGATAGCAAGGTTGTCTTTTCTGCCGCAACAGTCAAAAGGCCGCCTTCAACATGAGCTGTTTTAACGCTTTCATCTACCATTTCAATCTTGCATTGGCACGGTTTGACTGAGGTCATAAAAGGAACATGTCCTGCCATAACGGCTAGGTCGCCGCCGTCACCCCTTAAAACGATTTTAACAACATCTTCATCAAAAATCAGACCATTGGGTGAGGAAATCACCAATTTAAATGTTTTCATTGTGACACCTTCCTCACCTTGGCAACTGCTTCATCAATTGAGCCTACAAATAAGAATGCAGACTCAGGCAAATCGTCGTGCTTGCCTTCAATGATTTCCTTAAAGCCGCGAATGGTTTCAGAAAGAGGCACATAAGTGCCGACAATACCTGTAAACTTCTCGGATACATGGAAAGGCTGTGACAGAAAACGCTGAATTTTTCTGGCTCTTTGCACCAGCAATTTATCTTCATCTGAAAGTTCATCCATACCCATGATGGCAATGATATCCATCAATTCCTGATAGCGCTGCAAAATGCGCTGCACTTCACGAGCCACGGTATAATGCTCTTCACCTAAAATTTCAGGTGAAAGAATGCGGCTGGTAGATTCAAGGGGGTCAACAGCCGGATAAATACCCTGTGATGCAATATCACGGGATAAAACGGTGGTTGCATCAAGATGGGCAAAGGTTGTGGCAGGCGCCGGGTCAGTTAAGTCATCGGCAGGCACATAAACTGCCTGAATAGAGGTGATTGACCCTTTTTTTGTGGATGTGATACGCTCCTGCAGAGTACCCATTTCATTCGCCAGTGTGGGCTGATAACCAACTGCTGAAGGCATACGGCCTAAAAGTGCTGAAACCTCAGAACCGGCCTGGGTAAATCTGAAAATATTATCAATAAAGAGCAAAACATCCTGCCCTTCTTCATCACGAAAATATTCTGCCATGGTAAGACCCGAAAGAGCCACTCTCATTCTGGCCCCTGGCGGCTCGTTCATTTGGCCATAAACCAGCGTGGTGTTTTTAATAACGCCGGATTCCTGCATTTCGTTATATAAATCGTTACCCTCACGGGTACGCTCACCAACGCCGGTGAAAACCGAAAGGCCACCATGCTCTTTGGCGATGTTGTTGATGAGCTCCATAATCAAGACGGTTTTGCCAACACCGGCACCGCCAAACAGACCGATTTTACCACCCTTGGCATAGGGGCAAATCAAGTCCACAACCTTAATGCCGGTTTCTAAAATCTCTGTAGAGGTAGAAAGCTCTGAATAGTCAGGAGAGGGACGGTGAATGTTCCAGCGCTCTGTGCCCTCAGGCGCAGGCTTGTTATCAACCGTATCACCCAAAACGTTAAAAATGCGACCCAGAGTATCTTTGCCCACGGGCACGCTGATGGCTTTGCCCGTGTCAATTACCTCTGTGCCTCTTTTTAAACCGTCTGTCGAGGACATGGCAATGCAGCGAACCACATTGTCACCAATATGCTGCGCAACCTCAACAGTTAATGTTTTATCTTCAATTTTCATGGTCAGGGCATTGAAAATTGTGGGCAGATTGCCCTCTGCAAAATGCACATCAACAACAGGACCCATAACCTGTGAAACAACACCTTTTGATGTTTCTGACATACTATAAACCTCCTTATGTGTCGCTGCCTGCAACAATTTCTGTAATTTCTTGTGTGATGGCGCCTTGTCTTGCACGGTTATATTGCAATTTTAAGCGACTCATCATCTCTTCGGCGTTCTTACCCGCCGAGTCCATGGCAAACCGCCGCGCCGCTACCTCTGACGCGTAGCTTTCACGCACTGCTGCATAAATAACCGATGCAACATATTCACGCACCAAAGAATTTAAAATTGTTGCCTCGTCAGGTTCAAACAACACCGTGTGATTAACAGATTGTTTGCCCTGCACAAGTGGCAGAATTGGTCTGATTTGTGGCTCTTGAGACATAATGGAAATATATTTCGTGCAAAGAATAGCCACACGATCAAATGTGCCATTTGCAAAATCGTCACAAATTTCTTTGGCCATACTGAGTGCCTGCTCATAGCTAAAGGTTTCTACAAGCCGAATTGACTCACCATATCGCTCGCAAGCCCTTTTGCCAATGGGAATAATCTTTTCTTTAGATGTTTCCTTTTCCATACGAAACACATTGGCATTATAACCGCCGGCAAGACCTCTGTCGCCGGCAATTACCAAAAGACACAACCGGTCTTGTTCGTGCTTTTGCATATAGGGACTTTTGGCACATTCACCGCACCCTGTGAGCATATTAACCACATCAGAAAGCGACCCTGTATATTCCTTGGCCTTGTTCATGTTGTCTGTGGCTCTGCGAATTTTCGAAGAGGCCACAAGCCCCATGGCTTTTGTTAAATGCAAGGTGGAATCGATGCTTTTAATGCGGCTTCTCAGTTTTTTAATATCTGCGCCCATTTACATCACCTCTGCATTTTTTGGAGTGCTTCCTTCAGCATTTCAAAGTCAGATTCTTCTGCATAGCCCTGCTCAAAGCGCTCTAAAAGAGATGCATATTGATTTTCTAACTTCTCATAGAGGTTCTGCTCATATTCTTTAACCTTATTAACGGGAACATCGTTTAAATATCCGTTAATAACAGCATATACAATAGCAACCTGACATCCCACACGAACGGGGCTGTTCCGATCTTGCTTTAACACTTCCACAATGCGTTCACCCAAAGCAAGACGCGCCTTTGTATCAGCATCCAAGTCACTGCCAAACTGGGCAAAAGACTGCAATTCTCTATATTGTGAATATAAAAGCTTTAGTTCACCCGAAACCTTTTTCATGGCACGAAGCTGCGCTGCACCACCAACTCGGCTAACGGAAATACCCGGATTGATAGCGGGCATAACACCGGCGTGAAACAGCTCAGTTTCCAAGAAAATCTGACCATCAGTAATGGAAATGACATTGGTGGGAATATAGGCAGAAACATCACCGGCCTGGGTCTCAATTAAAGGCAACGCCGTAATAGAGCCACCGCCATATTCTTTTGAAATGCACGCCGCACGCTCTAACAATCTTGAATGAATGTAGAAAACATCACCGGGGTAAGCTTCGCGTCCTGGCGGACGACGAATGAGCAAAGAAAGCGCGCGGTAAGCCACGGCATGCTTTGACAAATCATCATAAATAATAAGAACATCTTTGCCCTGCTCTCTAAAATATTCCGCCATAGCGCAACCTGCATAAGGCGCAACATATTGAAGAGGTGCTGTTTCAGAAGCAGAAGCCGAAACAATAATGGTATAATCCATAGCCCCTGCTTTAGAGAGCTGATTAGCAAGCTGAACAACAGAAGAGTTTTTCTGACCAATGGCAACATAAATACAGATAACACCTGTGTTCTTTTGGTTAATAATGGTATCAATGGCAATTTCGCTTTTACCGGTTTGTCTGTCACCGATAATAAGCTCACGCTGACCGCGACCAATGGGAATCATGCTGTCAATAGCCTTGATGCCTGTCTGCAAAGGCACCGAAACACTCTGGCGCTCAATAATGCCCGGTGCATCAGACTCAATGGGGCGAATCTCAGTTGTGGCAATGGGACCCTTTCCATCAATGGGATTACCCAAAGCGCCCACAACTCTGCCCAAAAGTGCCTCGCCCACAGGCACAGAAACAACGCGGCCAGTACGGCTCACCTTTGTTCCTTCTCTGATATCGTTTTCATCGGATAAAAGTGCAACAGAAACTGTTTCTTCTTCTAAGTTTTGCGCCATACCAAAGCTGCCGTCTTCAAATTCTAACAGCTCGCTTGCCATGCACTCACGCAGACCGTGAACACGGGCAATACCGTCGCCAACCAAGATAACAACGCCGGTTTCTTTCATTTCAATCCGTGATTTATAATTTTTTATTTGCTCTTTTATGATATTACTGATTTCTTCAGGTCTTGTGTTCATGTATTCATCACATCCTTAATATCCCGCAGACGACTACGCAAGCTGCCATCAAGCACCTTGCCGTCAATTTCTGCAACTATACCGCCCAAAAGGGTTTCATCAATGAAAAATTCCATTGTGACAGCTGTTTTGTATTTCTCCTCAAGCTTTTCTTTAAGCTTTTGCTTTTCATCTTCTGTTAATGCAACTGCACTTGTAATTTTTGCATTTGAAACTCTTTCCGATTCAAAAAGCAGCTTGTTATATTCTGTAACCGAATCATAAAAGCAAGCCATGCGCCCTTTTTCGCACAAAAGCTGCATGTATGAAACAACATCTTCGGGCAGTTTATCACCAAAGGCGGCCGAAATAGCATCAAGCCGCTCGCTCATAGCAATGGCAGGAGAAGACAAAAACGCAAGATATGCCTCCTCTTCTTCAAAAACCTTTTTAACAGTTTCTAAAGCCGCAGCATACTCGTGCTTTTGTTCTTTTTCACACGCCAGCATAAAAAGAGCGGTTCCATATTCCTTACTTATCTGTGTCATCGCTATCACCTAACTTTTCAATAAAGGAATCAATCAAATTGCGATGATCCTTTGTGTTGACTTCACGCTCAAGCATCTTTTCGGTCAAAGCACCTGACACTTCAACAATTTCTCGTTTAATTCCGTCAATGGCTTTTTTGCGTTCAAGCTCTGCTTCAGCTTCTGCCTGACGAAGAATGCTCTCTGCTCGTTCCTTTGCCTCTAACACAATTTTTTCGCTGCGTTGTTTAGCATTTTCCGAAGCAGATGATAAAATATCTTGGGCTTTTGCATCAGCACCCTGCATTTTCTCTTCCCATTCTTTCTTGTCCTTTTCTGCAGCATCAACTGCCACATCAGCCGCTGTATACTTTTCGTCAATTTCTGCCTGACGCTTTGTCATAACATTCTTGACAGGGCCAAATAAGAACTTCTTAACAAGTGTAAAAAGGATTAAAAGATTAGCAAGAGAAATCAGTATTTGCCACAAATTGACGGATATAACATCTAACGATTGTATCATTTTAATCTCTCCGTTTAACTATTGTGATTAAAGCAAACTCTTAAGAAGTCCAACAAAGGTGCTGGGTGCAACAAAGATTAAAAGAATTGCAATAACCAGTGAATAAATACCTGTTGTTTCTGCAATGGCACAACCCATAATCATGGTGCTGGTTACATCGCCTTTGCTCTCGGGCTGACGACCAATAGCTTCACAAGCTTTAGATACAGCATTACCTTCGCCAATACCGGGTCCTATAGCACCAATACCCATGCAAATACCTGCACCAAGTGCACAACATCCTAAAATAATACCTACTGCGATTTCCATGATAATACCTCCGTATATTTTATAATTTTTAATTAAATTTTTGCTTTTAATAATTTTTTCTGTCTTCTTTTTTCATACTCTTCCTGGGGAAAAGCACCTGCAATGTTAAGCATGGTCAACATTGCAAAAATGTAGGCCTGCATGCAGCCGCTAAACACATCAAAATAAACTGACAAAATAGCGGGAACACCAACCTGCAAGAAGGGAATTTCACCCAAAAATCCCGGCAGCCAGCCAAGCACCATAGCGGAAAGCCCTTGCAGCGCTGCCACCACCAGCACAGAAATTACGGTACCGGAAATAACATTGCCATAATGACGAAAAGCCATTGAAACCGGCGTTGCAATTTCGCCTAAAACATTTAAGGGTGCCATGACAAAAATAGGTTCGGTAAAGCCTTTTAAATAATTCAGCACGCCGCCCTTTAACTTATAATAAGTAATAAGCAAAAAGACAAGTATTGCCCAACCAGCCACTACATTAATGTCTGATGTCGGCGGGAACAATCCGCACAAGGTCATGAGGCTCGAAAAGGCCGATATGCCTATGATAGAGGCAATGAAAGGGCCAAAGTCCGAAAAGTATTCACCCATGTTGTCATTCACCAATTTTTCTACCTTTTCAACAATCCATTCCGCTAAATGCTGCCGACGGAGAATGTTCTGAGTTTTAAGACCATGTGTGAGATACAGGCAGAGACCAACAATTGAAATCATGACAAACCATGAATTAATCTGCGCCTCTGTAATGACCAAATCCTGTATGGGCATGGGCAGTTTAAAATAGATTCTTGCACCTGAAATACTGATGCCCGTTGTGGCCGGACTTGTTAAAATCTTAAGACCTATCAAAAAAACAATGGGTAAAATCATCATTAAAAGGTACAAAACATCTATCATTTTAAATTTACGATTTTGTTGCTCCAATATCACACCTCCTGACCGGGCTTTTCTTTATCTTTCCACAAAGGCCTGAACATAATGCCAATACGCGGGAAAAATAAAGGAATGATAACTGATATAACGGAAAAATAGGGAACTGTCACTCCGATAATAACCACAACGGTTACAAAAAGCATGCGGAGAGTCTGGGAATTCTGCATGGTTTTTCGTGCATCTTTTTCATCAAGCATAACTGCCTTTTGAACAGCCAATCCCATAAAAAAGAAGTTAATAATCATGGCACTGCCGGTTAAAAGATTGCCCAAAAGCACCCGATAGTCCCAACGGGAAAGTATTAAAAAAACGGCTTGCATTAAGGCGCTTAAAATTAATATACATACAGCAATATATTTCGTTTCTTTGATAACTGTTTTATCTGCTTTCAGCATATTAATTCAGCCCCTTTTCTCCTACTATAAATAAAAATGCCAACACTTACCAAATATATCATATATTATACCATATACATATATAAAAAAGCAATATCTATACCATTATTTTTCACAAAATAAATGAAGAAATACAGAATGTTGACATAATCACACAACAATTTAAAGAAAAACATAAAACACACCAAAAATTTTGGCCATCCGCTGGGAAGCAGATGGCCAATTTCACATTTTATAATAAAACTTTAACAACAATTTTAACAACAGGAGAAGATGTTTCAAACAGTTCTTTGGGACGGTGTAAATCCTGCGGATATAGAATGGCGAACATGCCGCTGTGAAGAATTAAGGGTGTCGCCGACGGAGCATAATAGCGGTAGCTGTCCTTTTCTTCAATAAAGGTCTCCCCTTCCGGCAGATTTGAGATGGTGTCCCACCCAATGATTTCTGAGCCGTCATAAACAAACTGAATGTCAATGTATTTTTTATGTGCTTCCCATTTTGCCTCTTCTGCCGGCACGGTATCATACTTCTGCACCAGAGCAAAAACCTTTTCGCCATCGATTTCATAGCGTCCCACTTCAGGAAGCTCATCCTGCGCCTGGCGCAAAAAGTCAAATGCTTTTTTAAAGCCGGGATGCAGACCTTCGTACATTTGCGCGTTGTTTAAAATGTCTAAAATCATTTAAATCATCCTTTCATTACAAATTCTGTAAAATAAAAATTTATATGCTCTTGGGAAGATTCGTCTTTTTGTCCCCAAGATAATCACAAAAACTTCTTTTGACCGTATGGAATTCCTTGCCGTCATACTGATAAATCGATAATGAGGCATTATTCACCCAGAAAATATCCTTTGCTCTTTCAATGGAGCCGCCATACATGTAGCTTTCCATCATTCTGATGGGAGTTGCATGGGCAACAATGCAAACTGTGTCAGCAGCATCGTCGAGCACCGCACGAAATCCCTTGGTCACACGGTCATATAGCGCCTGACAGCTTTCACCGCCCTCCGGTTTTGCCTTGCTTATATCCTCTTTCCAGGTTTTGTATGTATCAGGATATTTGGCAGCAATCTCATCAAATGTGATGCCCTGCCACTTGCCTGCATAAATTTCACAAAAAGAGGGGTTTTTAATCAGTTCACAACCGTGTCTGTTGCATATAGCCATAGCGGTTTCAACAGCTCGCTCTAAGGGACTTGTATATACAACATCGGGCTTGTAAACATCAATCGCCTCCGCCATTAAACGAGCCTGCTCACGGCCCATGTCCGTCAGTGAAGCGTCGAGCTGACCTGTAAACACCTTAAGAGTATTTGTTTCACTTTCGCCATGCCTTACCAAAATAATTGTTTTCATTTTTATTCCCACTCAATAAACAATTTGTTAATCTTTTAAAAATTCATGCATAGCTAACGCCAGAAGTTTGGCTGTTTTCATAAGGTTTTCAACTGAAATATTTTCATTATGAGAGTGAATGTTCTCCCCCTCAAACTGTCCAAAAGCCACGCCGTTAATTGTTTGTGAAGCATAGGTGGTGGCACGCATTTCGATAACACGGCTTTTTTCATTTGTAAACGCCTCATAAATCCCGCTCAATTTTTTAACAAAATCTGAATTTTTATCAACATAATGAGGCTCTTTAATTAACATAAACTCAACATCACACTGCATTGTGCTGCATTTTTTTTGCATTTCATTTCTGATTTGCTCACCTGAAATATCATAAGAATAGCGCGAATCGTGGAGTGTGCTCAGTTCCCCATTTTCAAAATACAGACCGGTTAATGAAAAGGTTAATAAATCCTTATTAACATTTTCGCTGATATAACTTGATGATTGCGTATATAACTCTTTTAGACCCTGTAACATCTCATCCACACCACCGTCAAACGGAAGTTTGGTTAAAATGTTAAGGAGTTTTATCGCCGCATTGTCACCCAGTCTTGGTTGTGATGAGTGGCAACTTGTTCCCTCAACGAAAATTGTAACTGCATCACCCTCACGGGTTGCTGCAAAGTTGCAGCGTTGTTTTAAAGCCGCAATTTCGTCATCTGTAACGCCGCAAATCACAGCGGTGGCTGTTCCGGGAATGATGTTAAAGGCTTCACCGCTTGAAATGCTGATGAGTCGTTTTTCGCCTGTTTGTTCAAACCTGCCTTTAATACCTGCCTTTAACATACCCCATTCGCCATATGCAATGTCATCGGCATCAGGCACAATCATGGGCGGAAGATCTTCTTTTTTTACATAATGATCTGTGTAGTATCGAAAGCATGGGCTGCCAATTTCTTCAGCACTACCAAAATACAGACGAATGTTTCCCTTTTTGCCTGCATGTTTGATTGCCGCAAGAGCAAATAAAGCTGCCACGCCGGCACCTTTATTATCGCTGGCGCCTCTGCCATAGATACGGTTATCAATAACCTCAGCTTTCCACGGGTCAGTGGACCAATGCTGCGGATTTGCCTCAACAACATCTAAATGGCAGGCAACGCCCAGCTTTGCTTCCTCGTCATTTAAATCAATGGTGACCATTTGGTTTTCATGATTGTTGCGCAAGGTAAAACCCAGCGTTTTTGCATCTTCTATCGCCTTTGACATCATGTCGGCACACGCTTTTCCATAGGGCATTTGGGCATCGTCACTCTGCTCCACAATACTGGGAATGCTAATCCATTCTGAAAGCATTTTAACCATGTTATCTTTATTATTGTCTAAAAATGCATAAACTTTCTCCACAAAACCACTCCTCAAATTCAAAAGGAAAATATTGATTTTATAAGTAAAACCGCGCATAAACGCGGTTTTACTTGTCTTTCATATGTTATTAAACCAGCCAATCTGCCGGTTTTTCTTCTTTTCGACCAAAGGCGTATAAAATGGCATCAACAATGCGCTTTGATGCATTGCCATCGCCATAAGGGTTAATGGCGCGACTCATCTTGCAATAGGCCTCTTCGTCATTTAAAAGTTCCTCTGCCATTTCAAAAATCACATTTTCATCGGTTCCGGCAATTTTAACTGTGCCGGCATAAACCGCTTCAGGTCTTTCGGTCTCTGACCGCAGAACAAGTACCGGTTTGCCCAGCGAGGGTGCTTCTTCTTGCAAACCGCCGGAGTCGGTCATGACAAAATAGCAGCGATTCATCAGGTTGTGCAATTCTTCCACATCAACAGGGTCAATTAAATGAATTTTTCCGTGACCGCCTAAAATAGCCTGCGCTGTTTCACGAACCGCAGGATTTAAGTGCATGGGATAAATCACCTGAACATCCTTGTGGGCATCTACCATACGGCGAACAGCCGTCAAAATTCTTTTTAAAGGCTCGCCCAGGTTTTCCCGTCGATGTGCCGTCAACAGAACAACGCGATCGGCAGAAAAATCAATCTTCTGCAGTGCCTCCGTTTGGAAAGTATAATCAGGCGTAACCGTGTGGCGTACAGCGTCAATAACTGTATTACCTGTCACAAAAATCTTATCGGCAGGAACGATTTCTTTTAAAAGGTTATCACGATTGTTTGCTGTGGGCGCAAAATATAAATCTGTCAGTGCTGTTGTCAGCTTTCTGTTCATTTCTTCAGGATAGGGTGAGTATTTATCGTAGGTTCTAAGGCCTGCTTCCACATGACCCACCTGAATTTTGCAATAAAACGCAGCCAGCGCACCGGCAAAGGTGGTGGATGTGTCTCCATGAACCAAAACAATATTGGGCGCGCTCTCGCACATCACTTTTTCAAGACCGGTCAGGGCACGGGATGTGATAGAAGACAAGGTTTGTCGCTCTTGCATAATATTCAAGTCATATTGGGGTGTAATGGAAAACCGTTCTAAAACCTGGTCAAGCATTTGTCTGTGCTGTGCTGTTACACAAACGATGGATTCAATCTCATCACGCTTTTCTAGTTCTTTAACTAAAGGCGCCATTTTAATCGCTTCAGGCCGTGTACCAAATACGGTCATTACCTTAATCTTTTCCATAGAAACCTCCATAATCAGAGAAATTCAGTCTACTGCTTTTCTATTTCGTCAGCTTTTTCTTCACATGCTTCTTCATTGTTATCTGCTTCGTCGCGGGTACGGCTGGTTAAGGTGAAAGCAAATAATCCAACAATAACCACAGAAACAAGCAAAATGAGTGCACGGGTGATATCTGTTAGCAACATCACAATGGCACTGATAGCAAGCATAGCAGACAGACCATATAAAATAATAACTGTTTTTTTATGAGAAAAACCTCTGTCAATCAAACGATGATGCAAGTGTCCTCTGTCAGGCGCCATGATGGGCTGACCTTTAAGCAAACGACGGATAATAGCAAACAAGGTATCAAAAATGGGCAAACCAAGAACCAAAAGGGGAACGGTGAAAGCCACATAGGTCTTAAAGGGACCCTGAATGGATATGCAGGCTAAAATATAACCTAAAAATGTTGCACCTGTGTCTCCCATGAACAGTTTGGCAGGGTTAAAGTTATAAGGCAAAAAGCCAAAGCATGCGCCCGCCAAAGCCGCCGTCATAACCAAAAGTGTGATAGAAAAGCTATGTTCAATAAGTAAAACGGATAAAAGCGCAATAGCCGCAATAGACGAAACGCCGGCAGCCAAGCCATCTAATCCATCAATGAGATTAACAGCGTTGGTCACACCTGCAATCCAGATGATGCTGCCTAAATATGAAACCCATATAGGCAGGGTAATCAATACATTGGTAAAGGGATTGGTAACCGCAAAAACCCGCACACCCAAACACACAGGAATTGCCGCTGCTATCAGCTGAATTAAAAGCTTAAGCCATGCAGAACGCGGCTTAATATCATCAAACACGCCTAAAATGACCATGATAACGCTGCCAAGCACAATGCCAGCTAAATTCATGTTAAGTCTGCCATTTGGCAGAAAAAAATCACCAAAGCAAAGAACGCTGATTAAAAAACCATAGAAAATCGCCAACCCGCCTAACAGCGCTTTTGGCTCTTTATGCATTCTGCGGTTATCCTTAGGAACATCCACCGCTCCGATTTTAAAAGAAAGCTTTTGAGCCAGCGGTGTGGTCGCATAGGAAATAATTAAAGCAACAACAAAGGAAAATATAATAAAAATACTATTTTTTTCGTTCATTCTTTGCACGGTCCTTTCATGCTTTGGTCCAGTTAAGAATCTATTATTATATGTACTATAATTACACAAAAATTATATAATGAATTTACATTTTTGTCAAGAGACTACAGTCTTGGTTCATAATTTGTTACAGAAAGTTCACGACCCTATTTTGACCGTTTACGCCAGGAGATAAAAGAGGCTGCTACAGCACCTGTAACAGAGGCAATGATAACCGAGAAACCGTAACTGATACAGGAAAAAACCGGCACAACTTTCAAAATCGCGCTGATGGTTGCCGCAATTAACACGGCAATCACAACCCCTGGTGATTTTTTCATAGCCGGCACAAAAATAGCAATAAACATGCCATAAATCGCCATGCTAAGTGCCGTGATAACCGAAAAGGGCAACACCGTTCCCGCTACAGCACCTAAAACTGTGCCTAAAGCCCAACCAATATAAGGGATTATAATCAATCCATACATGTACGACGGGCACACCTCATCCTGTGTCGAGGCTACCGCAAAAATTTCATCGGTAATAAAAGCACCCAAAAACAACCTCTTGCCCGTTGAAAAGCCACTGTCAACTTTTTGCGATAAAGATATAGCCATTAAAGAATAACGCAAATTAATAACCAGTTGCACCAAAGCCATCTCAAGCAAGGCCCCGCCGGTAGCAATAACAGCAATGCCTGCCGCCTGCCCTGCTGATGTTAAATTTGTCATAGACATCAAAACCGCCGTCAAAGCCTGCATGCCGCTGCTCACTGCCGTAATGCCAATGCCCACAGACACCGATAGGTAACCTAATCCAATGGAAATTCCATCTTTTAGGCCCTGTCTGAACTTTTTCTTTTTCATTGACATTACCTCCCTGTTTTAATTTCGCAAAAAAGCCGAAGCAACAAAACCGTTGTTGCTCCGGCAATCTGATTTATTCTTCCCAGTTGTGATATACATTTTGAACATCGTCGTTGTCTTCAAGCATATCAATCAGTTTGTTCATAAATGTAATGTCTTTCTCGTCAGTAAGAGACACTGTTGTCTGAGGAATTTTTTCAACCTCTGCGGATGCAAAGGCATATCCTTTTGCATCTAAACCGTCACGCACTGCAGCAAAATCTGCGGGCTGACACATAATTTCAAAGCAGCCCTCTTGTGCTGAAAAATCTTCAGCACCGGCATCTAAAGCATCCATCATCACGGTGTCTTCATCCAGGTTGCCCTCTTCATTATCGATGATGATAACACCCTTTTCATCAAACATAAAGCTTACGCAACCGGTTTGACCTAAATTGCCGCCAAACTTATCAAAATAATGGCGAACCTCACCGGCTGTTCTGTTTCTGTTATCGGTTAAGGTTTCTACAATCACAGCAACGCCGCTGGGACCATAACCTTCATAGGTGATTTCTTCATAGTTAGCTGAACCCAACTCACCGGATGCTTTTTTAATGCAGCGCTCAATGTTATCATTGGGCATGTTGTTAGACCGTGCTTTTGCAATAACATCCTTCAGCTTGCCGTTTGATTCAGGATCGGGACCTCCTGCTTTAACAATAACGGTAATTTCACGACCAAGCTTTGTAAAAATCTTAGCCTTTTTAGCGTCACTTTTTTCTTTTTTGTGTTTAATGTTTGACCATTTGGAATGACCTGACATTGTTTTACCACTCCCAATTACATATAATGATTTAATTTTGTATATACTATGTATCATCTTCAGACAAAAGGATGATTACATGCAATATCTTTGGACTTTTTTAGTTGGTGGTACCTTGTGCGCCGTTGCGCAGGTGCTGATTGACAAATGCAAACTGACACCTGCCAGAATTTTGGTTATTTATGTTTCCGCCGGAACTTTTTTAACCCTTTTTGGCTGGTATGAACCTTTAGTTAAGCTTGCTGGTGCCGGTGCAACCGTTCCCCTGACCGGATTTGGTTACACGCTGGCAAAAGGCGTTTCTAAAGCTGTTAGTGAAAAGGGACTGCTCGGCGTATTAACCGGCGGCATCACAGGTGCCGCAGCGGGCATCACCGCAGCCATTGTGTTTGGCTACATCATTGCCCTTCTCTTTCAACCAAAGCCGAAAAAATAATCACTACAAAAGACCCATATCCGCCATACTGTAATACTGATTGCCCGAAACAATAATGTGGTCAATCACATGCACATTAATTGCTTTTAAAGCTGCAATCAGCTGTTCTGTTGCAATTTTATCCCCTTCCGAAGGAAGTGGCGAACCATTGGGATGATTATGGGCAAAAATCACATATTGTGCTTTTCGTTTCAGCACCTCTTCTACCACAACACGAGGATAAGCCGGCACTTCATTAATGGTGCCTTTTGCTAATCTGCCCTGATAGAAAACACGCTTATTAGAATCAACACAAATAATGTGAAACTCTTCCAAAGCTTTTCCAATAAAGAGATTAATAGCATATTGACCGGCTAAATCGGTTGTAGCAAGGGTGATGTTCCGACTCCATTTAACCTGATTATAAGCACGGCAAAGATGCGGAATCATACTAAGCAGAAAAGCGCTGCTTTCACCAACACCAGGAATCTTTTTCAACTCTTTTGGGTCGGCATCCATTACATTTGCAATATTGCCAAATTCACTGATAAGGTCGTGGGCAATAGGGTTTGTATCCCGACGGGCATTGGTGCTGTATAAAAGCAATTCTAAAATCTCATGTTGTGCAAAATATTCAAAACCGCCATCTTGCAAAAACCGGTCCTTCATGCGCTTGCGGTGACCATCATGTCGCATAGCCGTCGCTCCTCATTTGCATCAAATGCGTTATATCAGTTACCAGCCTGATTATTTCAAGTTGCGGCTGCCAGGCTTTACAACAGACACACCGGCTTTGCACAGAGGACAATCCTCAGGTTCAAAAGAAACAACATCGATAGAAATTACAGATTCTAAAGGCACACCAAAATCAATTTTGCCACCTGTGCGGTCAACAACCACGCCAACGCCAATAACTTCGCCGCCCTGTGCACGAACCAAATCAATAACCTCACGAACGCTGCCACCGGTTGTAACAACATCTTCTACAACTAATACTCTCTGCCCCGGTTCAACAGTGAAACTGCGGCGCAAGGTCATGGCACCATTTTCGCGTTCTGCAAAAATGTTTCTAACGCCTAAATGACGGGAAACTTCATAGCTCATAGAAATGGCACCGATAGCGGGACCAATAACAAGCTCTACATTCTTATCTTTGAACTTCGCTGCTAAATCTGCGCACAGTTCTTCGCTATAACGGGTATCCTGAAAAATTTTAGCACATTGCAGATATTTATCAGAGTGGCGTCCAGAGGTTAATTGAAAATGTCCCTCCAGCAAAACACCTGCTTCTTTTAAAATTTCCATAACTCGTTCTCTTGTCATAAATTTCAAGTCCTTTCTGTCGCAAAAAGCAACAATAATTCTTCTTTTATATTGTACATGTTTTTATTATAAATTTCAAGATTAATTTTAAACTATTGGCAGAATTGCAGAAAATTGAATATACTGTAGTATAAAGTCGAAATGTCAATATAATCAGGTATAATCAATTAAGGCGCACGGCGCCGGAACAGGAGGGCTTATGGAAACCGCACTCATTGCGTTTTCTTCCTCAACCACGGCAAACCGGCTCAGAAAACTGGCTGTTTCAGAAGGGCTTTCCAATGTGACCTTGCTGCAAACACCAAAGTCTATCAGCCATAATGGCTGCACCTATTCTGTCAAGTGTTCCTTGCATATTCTGCCTACACTTCTGGATTTGGCAGATGCATATAACATCAAGCACGGAAATGTTTACCGAGAGGTTGTCGATACAGCAGGAAGAAAATTTTATCAAAAGCTGTAATCTGCCTCATCATGTCCTCTTTCCCTCGGGATTGAGGGCATGATTTTTATCTGCTAATCGACTCTAAAAACGGCTCCGCAAAATTATGCGGAACCGCAGAATTATAAGTCGTGATTATTCTTCTCAGTCTTTCAGTTCTTCCATGCACGCAGGACAAATGTTGCGACCTTTGAAAAGAAAAACATCGTTTGAATTGCCGCAAAATATACATGCCGGCTCATATTTTCGCAAAACAATGGTGTCACCGTCTACATAAATTTCCAGTGCATCTTTTTCTGCTATATCCAAAGTTCTTCTAAGCTCAATCGGCAAAACGATTCTTCCCAGCTCATCAACTTTTCTGACAATGCCCGTCGACTTCATCTCTTTATCTCCTTTTTCATTAACTACCATTTGCCATTATCATATCATAAATCCCATAAATCGTCAAGTGAAAACAAAATTTTTAATGTTTCTTTTCGGGTTAAAAAGAAAAAGGTTGTCAAGGCCTTAAAAACATTTTTTATTTTTGTCCGAGCCGATAACTGTGACAAAAAATTTTTTTGAAAAACAAGAAAAAAATTGTTGACAGACCGCGTTTCGTGTGCTATAATAGTTTTCGTTGTAAACGACTCGCTGGTGTAGCTCAATCGGTAGAGCAGCTGATTTGTAATCAGCAGGTTACAGGTTCAAGTCCTGCCACCAGCTCCAAACTTTTATTTAAAAAGTTAAAAAAAGGATTGACAGACTGCATATTTTGTGGTACACTCTTTGAGTCGGTGGTCAATTACAATCAACATTATATGGAGGGGTTCCCGAGTGGCCAAAGGGGGCAGACTGTAAATCTGTTGTCTTCGACTTCGATGGTTCGAATCCATCTCCCTCCACCATTTTCCTGCTTGACAGGACATAAAGCCCGTTTATAGGGCTTTTTGTGTTTTACATAGTATTTGCCGGGATATAGCGCAGCTTGGTAGCGCGCTTCGTTCGGGACGAAGAGGCCGCAGGTTCAAATCCTGTTATCCCGACCAAAAAGCAACCGATACTTTTTGTATTGGTTGCTTTTTTTGTTTCGATGAGATAGCGAGATTTGAAACTTAAGAAGGCACGAGCGGTAAAGAAAAACAGTCCGGTGGACTGTTTTTTTGAGCGAGTGGTGCGCCGTCGGGTACTGTGAGCTTTAGCTCACGGTCGACAAGCAGGCAAGACGCGAAGCGACTGTATCCTGTTATCCCGACCACATCAGAGCTCACTCACACCGCTGCTCTTCCCTTTTCACAAAAAGTCACGTTCAGTTCGTCTGTTCGGATATAAACCCTTGCATCAACAAAACCCCAGAAACCAATTGATTTCTGGGGTTTTGTTTTGTTCTGCGTTTTCGGCTTTTATTTTCTTTACCAGTAGATTTATGAATTGACGGAATAATCCATCTTAAAGCCATGCGCACCAAAGATTTGCCACTTGCCAACACCAAGTCTTTGCATAATTGCTTTTCTTTCTTCCAAGCACAGTTTCGAGTCAGTATCAACCGAGGTCATCAGTATCGGTGCATACTGATTGTATTCTGCCTGCTCTGCTGTAAGACCGTGTGTGTTGATATAGATATCACCTGTAATTGCAATGTGCTTCGAATAGTCTATCAGCACAATTTCACCAGGCAGGTGTCCGCCTTTACCTTCATACACCTCAAAATGTAATTCTTCAAAATCAAAGAAACCAATCTGCGTAAGCGGTTCCGTTAGATTTTCAATGTCATTCCACATAGGTAGGACTTTATCAGGATTCACTGTTTCATATGAGGTAAGAATTTTGCAAATGTTTATATATGGTCTATGCAATGGGTTTTCTTCTCTGTACCCGTTTTTGCCGTTAAATTCATTTAAAAGACAATTTGCTGTTTTCATACTTCCAATCACCTTATCAAATATCGGCAGAAGTCCGCAATGATCAACATCTGCATGAGTTACAAGAATCGTCTTTTCCATTTTGTCATAATCGGGTAGTATTTTTCTGAAAACAGCAAGCATTTCCTCGGTGTAACAGGCATATCCGCTATCAACAAACAATACCATATCCTTGCTTTTTATAATGATAGTATTGCTTCCACAAGGAGGCTCAATAAGCGTTATTTCGGTATTGTCTGTTATCTTATGAGCACTTATGCGAGGATTGAAATTCTCGCCCTTCGACGCACCTAAAAGTTCTGCAAATTTGCTGATACTGTCAAATGTACGATACGGTGATAAACCCTGTTCATCAAGAGTTTGCATTGCAAGGTTGACATGAACTAAAAGTTCACGACTCACTTCTTCTGAAAGTCCCATTGTCTGCGACAATCCTAAAACATAGGTGTTGTAAAAGATGCTGTTATCATAAACCTTTTCAGAACTGTTATAATCTATCACACGAACCTTGCAAAGCTTCTCAGCTTCTTTTAGAAATTCCGAAATCTTATCATAATCATCAACATATAAGCCCATTTTGAAACATTGATAATCTGTTCCATTTTCCTGCGAACTGATGTAGGAAATGTTGAAATTAAATTCACTTATTAACTCAAGTACATTTGTTACACTTCCCGGAACATCTTTGAGGCAGAATTCTATCAAAACAACACTCGTCTTATTCG
>JAFYVH010000004.1 GCA_017549205.1 Clostridia bacterium
CCACAGAGGAAGATGACTTTAAAATCAGTGTGGAAAAATTAGAAGCGGCTTTGACCGATAAAACTCGTGCCGTTATTTTAAACAGCCCATCAAACCCCACGGGTATGGTTTATACAGAAGAAGAGCTTAAAGCCATTGCCGATTTTATTGTTAAACATGATTTATATGTGATTTCTGATGAAATTTATGAGCATTTGATTTATGAAGGCACTCATGTGAGCATTGCATCTTTTGGTGAAGAGATTAAGGCTCGTACCATCATTATTAATGGTGTGTCCAAAACCTATGCCATGACAGGTTGGCGCATTGGTTTTGCAGCAGCGGCTCCCGAAATTGCCAAGGTTATGGCCAATGTGCAGTCACATGCATCTTCTAATCCCAACTCGATTGCGCAGGCAGCGACGGTGGCAGCGCTTTCCGGTGGAAAAGAAGAAATTGAGGTTATGAAAAAGGCTTTTGCTGAGCGTCGCAATTACATGGTTGACCGCATTAACAGCATCAATGGTGTGTCCTGCAAAAAGCCCCAGGGTGCTTTCTATGTGCTGATGAACATCAGCCAGTTAAAGGGTCACAAGCTGGCCGGCAAGACCATTGAAACATCCGATGATTTTGCAGAAGTTCTGCTTAATGAAGCGAAAGTGGCCGTTGTTCCCTGCAGCGGTTTTGGTGCTGATGATTTTGTTCGTTGGTCCTATGCCGTTTCACTGGAAACCATTAAAGAGGGACTTGACAGAGTGGAGAAGTTCCTGCAGAATAATGGGTTTTGATTTATAAAAATCAAGCCCCGGCATGCTCGTTGAGTGCAAGCCGGGGCTTTTTTTGCTTATTTAATACAAAAAGGTTTGCTTATTAAATTCGTTTCGGTATTCGCTTGGTGAAACACCGCAATGCTTTTTGAAAACACGCGCGAAATAAGAAACATCTGCAAAGCCGGTGCTAACGGCAATTTGGCTGACGGGCAGCCGAGTTTGTGAGAGAAGACTCATGGCGCGAAACATTCTGTCCCGATTTAAATAGGCAATAGGGGTTAAACCAAATACATTTTTAAATTTTTTAATAAAATATGTGGGTTGCATATATACAAGAGCGGCAAGGCTTTCAATGTGCATTGTCTTGTCCATGTTTTGTGACATATAGTCAAGGACAGGTTTAAACAACAATCTGTCTTCGTCAAAGTGTTTTTTTCGTTGCTCGGCATAACGGTGAATGATGTTAATGATATTGGCACACCATGCAACATCATAAATTGGATTTTTTCTTAATTCCTTACGATTTGAATTTTCAAACAAGGCACTCATTTCCTTGATGTCCTCAATATCCACCACGAAGTCAGGTTTATCGAGGCCTAGAAGCGACATCAGATTTTGGCCGTTTATCATTACATCAAAGCCCATTTCATACATAGAAAAGCGCTCTGAAACATGCGTGTATGCACGGAATTTTCCCTTTGGCAGAAAAGCGAGCTGACCCGGACGAACAATGTAGCTTTGGGAATCAATTTTTAAAAAACATTCGCCCTCTAACACCCAGAAAAACACATCGTCTTCACCCAAGTGACCGATGGAATCTCCCTTCCAGACGATGGGAGGGACATATAAGTGAACAGCTACCGGACTGACAGAAAGGTTTTTCAAAACCAACTCTTTCATAGATTTCTCTCCTTGTTCAATTTTATCCTATTATATACAATATTATCCTGATACCTATCAAATAAGGCAATATTATCGACTATTATACTGCAATTTAATCCTGAAAAAGACAATATATTTACTTTACAAAGATATAATAGCACGATATAATAGCGATGTCAACAACAGATTGGAGATGATTCTGGTGAAAAAATATGTACAGGTAGGTTGCGGATTTCGTGGCATAGGCACATACTCGTGTCCCATTGTAAAAAAATATTCTGATTGTGCCGAATTTTGTGGCGTTTATGACATCAATCGTAAGCGTGCGACCCTGGTCAGTGAATTTGCAGGAAAGGAAATTCCTGTTTATGACGATTTTGACCAAATGCTCAAAGAGGTAAAACCGGATGCTGTCATTGTGACAACAAAGGATTGCGACCATGATTATTATGCAATTCGTGCCATGAAGGCCGGTTGTGATGTCATTTCAGAAAAGCCCATCACCACAACCTTTGAAAAAGCTCTCTCCATTAAGAAAGTGCAGGAGGAAACGGGCAAGAATGTTACCGTTACATTTAATTTGCGGTTTCATCCTTTTTTTAGAAGAATTAAGGAGATTGTGTCGTCCGGTGTGATTGGAAAAATTTTAAGTATTCATTATGAATGGATGTTGGATACAGAGCACGGAGCGGATTATTTCAGACGATGGCACAGAGAATATAAAAATTCCGGCTCACTTTTAGTACACAAATCCACCCATCATTTTGATATAGCAAACTGGCTTTTAGAAGAAGAACCCCTTTATGTGAACGCTTTTGGCACCAAGTGTTTTTATGGACCGACAAGAGAGAAGCGTGCTGAACGCTGTCTAACTTGTCCTTACAAAAACTCTTGCGAATTCTATCTGGATATTACGGCCGATGAGCAACTGAGGAAAATCTATTATGATTGTGAGGATGCAGACGGATATTATCGTGACCGATGTGTTTTCGCTGATGAAATCGATATTGAAGATAGCGTCAGTGTCAATGTGGCATATTCCGGCGGTGCCGTGATGAGCTATTCACTCACCGCACACTCGCCTTATGAAGGCATGCGCCTTTGCTTAAACGGAACCGAGGGGAGAATGGAAATTGCAACCGTATATCGGGGAGGTATCGGCTACGACATTAAATCGGAGCAGACGGTCAAGATTTATAATCGACAGGGTGAAGAAATTAACATTATGATTCCTGAAAAATCGGGTGCAGGACACGGTGGAGCAGACGATGAACTTTTAGACAGATTGTTCCGTTATCCGAATTCGCCGGATCCGCTGAATCAGCATGCAGACCTGAGGGCAGGGCTCATGTCAGCGGCCATTGGCATTGCAGCCGGCCTTTCTATGAAAGAGAAAAGACAGGTGGCAATCAGCGAGTTTTTTGAAGAGTTAAAATAAAGATATTATATAAACCCCAGAGGTTCGATAAACTTCCGGGGTTTTTGTATAAAAAAAGAGCAAGCGATGATACGCTTGCTCTTTAGTGGTGCGCCCGAAGAGACTTGAACTCCCACGGTCTCCCGCCAGAACCTAAATCTGGTGCGTCTGCCAATTCCGCCACGGGCGCAAATAAATCAACTTGTTCATTATACAATAAAATGGTATGGCTGTCAAGTGGTTTTCGGTGATATGGAAAGTCATACGGTTACAAAAAACCGCTGATTTTATAAATCAGCGGTCAATTTCATGCAGACTTTTACCGGACAACATTTAAGCTGTGGAGTGTCACCTTATCGGTGATGGAATCGGGGGATGGCTCTTGCGCTTTAGCATAATCAGTGGATAAATACTTTTTGTTGTCGTCCGCAAAAACCGTGACAATAACCGCATCATCACCCAAAATATCCTGTGCTTTAATCGCCCCCAAGAAATTTGCGCCGCCGGAAACACCCACGCCAATGCCTAAAGATTCGGACAAAAGCCGTGCCATTTTAATGGCATCGCCATCATCGACCGATACGATTTCATTCATTTCAGGCAGTTTTAAAATATCGGGGATAAATTCATCAGAAATACCATAAATTCGATGTTTTCCCACTTTGTAGCCGGTTGAAAGGGTTGGTGAATTAGAGGGCTCTAAGGGAAAAGCCTTGCAATTTTCGTTTTCCTTCCGGAGACGCCGTGCAATGCCCATAATAGTACCGCCGGTGCCCACACCGGCTACGACGCCATCCGCTGTCAGCCCCAGGCTTTTTAACTGATTCACAATTTCTGTGCCGGTGCTCTCGATGTGTGCCATGGTGTTATCTTCATTTGAAAACTGACGGGGCAGAAAAACATGACCCTCTTTTGCTAAATCTTCTGTCATTTGAATGGAACCCAAGAAACCGCCCTCTTCAGCGGAAACCAAGCGGACCGTTGCGCCAAAGCTTTCCATCAGGGCAATACGCTCACGACTCATCCAATCGGGCATGTAAATGGTAACAGGGTGCCCCAGATACCGACCCAGTGCAGAAAAGGAAATGCCGGTGTTGCCACTGGTGGCTTCTGCAACGGTGTCCCCCGGCTTGATAATGCCTTTTTCATAAGCTTTTTCTAAAATATATAAAGCAACACGGTCTTTAATGCTGCCGGTTAGATTATAATATTCTGCTTTTGCAAAAATGCGGCGTTTTTTTCCCTCGTAGGTATAGCCGATTTCAAGCAATGGAGTATTGCCGATTAAAGGTTTAATTCGGTTTAACAACTGGGTGTGATCCAAGGTCATAATAAGTCATTCCTTTTTATGATAATCTTCTCTGAAGACGCATCTTTTGAGAAAAAGATTTTGCTATCAATACTATATGCATGGTTTTCAAAATATCTCTTTTTCATTATAATACGAGTCATTGGGTTTTGCAAGTTTTTTCTGTGTCTTTTGTGAGTGATTTTGTTTTTTGTAAAATCTTTGAGGGAAAAGAAACAAAAAAAGGGTTAAAAAGTAATTTTGTCACGCTTTTTGTCTTTTTAAAAGGCTTGTTATGTCTAAACAAGTCGGGTCTTGGTGTTTCATAACGAAAACATTGAGTTTCTGTAGAAGCTTGCGAATTTTTGATGTGGCTATTTCGGACTACATACTATATAATGTATTTGACAAGAAGAAAACAACTAAATATGGATGAAAGGACAGAGAAAATGAGGTATTATTTTAAAACGGTTCATGTTGATGGGGTCGAGGGGGAATATGAGGGTTTCTCCTTAGATTACTACCTATTGGAGAAAGAGGTTTGCATTGAATCTAAGTGCGCCAACCGATTTGGTGTGGAAATTTATAAACGCGCCAAACGAGCAGACGGCACCCCATATGCTGAATACAGAAAAATATTTGATGTTTTTCAGACAGCGGGGGAGGCTATGGAGGTTTTAGAACTGATGGCACGAAATACTGTGACACCCATATCAATGAAAGACATTTTAGAAGATTTACTGGGTATAGCCGATTTTGCAGGTGAAGTGGCAGTCTCTGAGGCTGTGTGAATATAGAAAGCAAAGGGATTTTTACATGACTTTTAAGCAAAAATTTTGGTTATTTTATACATTGCGTGTGGCAGGGTTATATGGTAAAATGAAAATAGATTAAGAATATATCATTTTTTCTGACTTTGTTTCAATGAACTGCTGGATTTAAGTTTTATATAACACACATAAAACATTAACATGCAGAACAGGAGGGAATAGGTATGGGAAAACTGATTTTAGTCATTGGCGGAAAGCGAAGCGGCAAGAGCGACTATGCACAGGCGCTGGCAGAAACCTTTGGTGACAGCATTTTATACATTGCGACTCTTGTCCCTGAGGATAATGACGAGGTGAAAAGCCGCATTGAATACCGCAAGGCCATGCGTCCTGCCGGATGGGACACTTTAGAAGCTTATGACGGCATTGCCGAGCATATTGAAGAGTTTGGTGCTGCCTATGACGGCATTGTGCTTGACCGGATTTCTGTTTTGGTTACACAGCTTTTGGGTGACTATGAAGCTGTTTGGGAATCCATTCCCATGTCTGTTATTTTAGAAATTGAAAAGTCGATTTTGCAAACTGTTCGCAAAGTAGTGGGGGCGGCTCAAAAGGCCTCGGCGCCGGTGGTAATGCTCTCCAATGAAATGGGCATGGGCAGTCGACCGGGTGACCGCTTTAACAAAATCCGGCGTGACATCACTTGCCGGGTTAATACAAAAATTGCAGCCCAAGCCGACGAAGTTTACATGATGGTTGCCGGACTGCCGGTAAAAATTAAGTAGTGATTGCGGAAAAAACTTGCATCCTGATGAAAGATGTTGTATAATAAAAAAGAAGACCGACAAGGGTTATACATTGAAAGGCGGTGCTTGATTATGGATGTCAATGAAACACAAAAATATCAGTTTGGAATGGACCGTGATGATTATATCCGTTCTGTTATCACAGCTGTTTATGAAGCTTTAAAGGAAAAAGGATATCACCCCGTCAGCCAAATGGTGGGATATATTATGTCCGGTGACCCGACCTACATCACCAGTCACAACAATGCGCGGGCGCTGATTCGCAAGATTGAGCGCGACGAACTTTTAGAAGCTTTGGTGAAAAATTATATTGAACAAAATCGGTAAAACGAATGATGAAACAAGGCCTGCCACTTAAACGGCAGGCCTTGTTTACACAGGGAGAATGCCATGCTATCGACACAAGAATTAAAAACCTATGCTGCCTCTTTGGGTCTTGTGGCCACGGGTGTTTGCGCAGCGACAGCTAACTCACAACTAAAAGAGCAACTGAAAAAAAGGCGGGCATCCTTTCCTCTTTGCAGCTTTGAGGCAGAAGACATTTGCAATCGGATTGACCCTTCAAAGTTAATGCCAAATGCCAAAAGCGTGTTTGTCTGTCTGTTTCCATATTATATTAACGAGGTGACGCCGGGTAATTTGTCGCGTTATGCCATGGTTTGCGATTATCATCAGGTTGCAGGAGAATATTTAGCCAAGTTGACGGCTTTTATTAAAGAAAAAGAGCCAAATGCCCGGTGCTTGCCCCTTTGCGATACATCACCCATGGTGGACCGATGGTTTGCCTATCAGGCGGGGCTTGGTTTTTTTGGAAAAAATCAAATGCTAATTCATCCAGAATTTGGCTCTTGGTTTTTTATTGGTTCATTGCTTTTAGACATTCCTCTGGAGGCGGATGCACCCCTTGCAGTGACCTGCAAAAATTGTGATGCCTGCATTCGTTCTTGTCCCGGTGGTGCGCTCAAAGATGATTTTGGATTTGACTGCGAAAAATGTATTTCTTATTTAACACAAAAGAAAGCACTCACAGAGTCGCAAAAAGCGGTGGTGCACAGTCAAAACAGTGTTTATGGCTGTGATGTGTGCCAAAAGGTTTGCCCACACAATGCAAATGTGCCAAACACGACCATTGCAGAATTTTACCAGGAGCTCATTATAAAACTGGATAAAAACACCATAGAAAACATGAGCAATCGGGAATTTAAAAAGCAATATAAAAACTATGCTTTTTCCTGGTGCTCCCGACAAACCATATTAAAAAACTTTAAGGATTGATAGACAAAAGGAGGTGCAAAGAACATGGAAATTTTATCGCCGGCAGGCAGCATGGAAGCGCTTAGAGCTGCTGTAAATCACGGCGCCGATGCGGTGTATGTAGGTGGCAGCCGATTCAGTGCACGAAAAAATGCGCAAAATTTTTCTGATGAAGAACTGCGGGAAGCTGTCGACTTTTGCCATGTTCGAGGGGTGCGCCTTTATTTGTGTTGCAATACTTTGTTAAAAGAAACAGAGCTATCAGACGCCATGGATTTTATTCGTTGTGCTTATCAAATCGGCGTGGATGCTTTGATTGTGCAGGATTTTGGACTAGCAGCCCGGATTCGGCGAGAGCTTCCGGAAATGCCCATTCACGCCAGCACACAAATGACGGTTGTGAATAGCGAGGGCATCCGCGCCCTTGAATCTTTAGGTGTTTCCCGGGTGGTTTTGGCCCGTGAAGTATCAAGAGAGGAAATAGCCTCCATTCGCAAAAAAACGGATATGGAGCTTGAATATTTTGTTCATGGTGCGCTGTGCATTTCTTATTCGGGACAGTGCCTTATGAGCAGCATCCTTGGTGGCAGAAGCGGTAACCGAGGCGGTTGCGCACAGCCCTGTCGCTTGCCCTATACTTTGCTGCGTGACAGTAAGCCCGTAACGGAAATCTTGCCACTTTTGTGTCCTAAGGACTTATGCCTGGCAGACCGGGTGCACGAGCTTGCCGGTTTGGGCGTTGCTTCTTTAAAAATTGAGGGCAGAATGAAAAGTCCCGATTATGTGGCTATGGTTACGCAGGTTTATAAGCGTGCGGCAGAGGGCGGCGTTTCAAATGAAGAGATTAAAGAAATGCTTAAATTTTTCTCCCGCGGCGGGTCTTGCCGTGGCTATTTTTACGGCTGCACATATGGGGACATGATGGACATGGCAGGTGCATCTAAAATAGCAGGCAGCTTGCCAAAGCTTGCGCCTGCAGAAAAGACGGTGCCCATTCATTTATATTTAGCAGCACAGACAGACAAGCCCCTTTCTTTAACCTTGCTGGCAGAGAACTATCCTGCTGTCACAGTTACAGGGGCGGTGTGCCAGAAAGCACATACCCAGCCTACAACCGCTGAAAGAATGGAGCAGCAAATAAGCAAACTGGGCGGAACAGCCTTTAGGGCAGAGCAGGTAGAGGTGCAGGCATCCTGCGATGTGGCTGTGCCGGTGAGCGAATTAAATGCCCTGCGGCGTCAGGGCGTCCAAAAACTTGAAAAGACCATAAAAGAACACCATCAAAGGGAATTGCCTGCACCTGTGCCAGCAGCAAAAAGAGCTACCGCGCGACCTAAAGAGCTTTCCCTTTGCGTAGAGGTAAGAACAGAGGAACAACTCAGGGCGGCAATCCAAACGGGTGTTCAAAGAGTTTATATGCCAAAAGAATTGTTGGCTTATGCAGAAGGCATTGAAGAGCCCGTTGTGCAGCTTTTGCCCCTTACAAAAGAGGGACAAAAAGTTTCTCTTGTAGGTGCAAAAGAAGTATGCCTTCAGAACATCGGCCAGTTAACAGATACAGAAAACTGCAGGATAACAGCCGGTCACCGCTTTAACATAACAAACAGCGAAACAGTAGAGTGGTTGAAAAGCATGGGCGTTTCCCGGGCGGTGTTATCTCCGGAGCTGCACATGAATGACATTGCGCGTCTGCGCAAACAAACTGACATGACTTTAGAGGTGATTGCTTATGGCCGATTGCCTTTGATGCTCATGGAAAACTGTATTATTAAAAGCGCATATGGTTGCCATTGCGACAAAGGTGAGTTTGCTCTGCGTGACCGCAAAAATGAAGTTTTTCCACTTTTGCCAAGGCATTGCGGTACTGAAATTCTAAACAGCAAACCGATTTATATGGCAGACCGGATAGACGACATAAAAAAATTGGGAATTGACAGCATGCGACTTGCTTTCACACTTGAAAATTATGAAACTTGCTGTATAATAATAAGAGAATATCAAGAGGCAATGCAAGGGAAACAGAAGAAGTCTCCGGCAAGTGATTTCACCCGCGGACATTTTTACCGCGGCGCAGAATGATTACTTTTTTAAAATGGTACTTTTGATATAATGGGAGGACAGACCATGAAAGTTTTAATAAAACGAATTACCGGTGAGGGAAAAGAACAGCCAACCATGCCGTTTTATGCAACACCGGGTTCTGCCGGTATGGACTTATCGGCACAAATCAAAGAGCCCCTTTTGCTGAAAAAAGGAGCCATGGCCACAGTGCCCACCGGCATTGCCATCGGTCTGCCTGATGCGTCGTGCGTGGCATATGTTTATGCCCGGAGCGGTTTGGGTGTTCGCCATGGCATTTGCCTTTCAAACGGCGTTGGTGTAATTGATTCGGACTATCGAGGTGAAATCTCGGTTGGTTTAATCAATTTAGGACCGGATGACTATACAATCATGCCCGGTGAGCGTATTGCCCAGTTGGTGATTGCCCCTGTTTTGCAGGCAGAACTTGTTGAAGTTGATGATTTGCCGAAGACAGAGCGGGGTAGCGGCGGCTTTGGGTCTACAGGACGATGACCCGGGGTGATAAAATCATTTTTTTCTTGCTGATTGTGGGGGCGATTTTAGGCCTTTTATGCACCAAACTTTTATTTGCCACAGGTGGTGACTCCCAAGTGGTTGTTGAGGTCGATGGCAAACTGTACGGTCAGTATTCTTTGCAAGAAAAAAATGGGAAGACTATTGCAATCAACACAGAATTTGGTTATAATAAAATAGTGATTGCTGATGGCAGAGTTATGGTCACAGAATCAGACTGTCCTGACCATGTAGAAATTAAAGCAGGCGCCATTGAAAAAAACGGTGAAATGCTGGTTTGCTTGCCAAATCGCCTTGTGATTCGAATTGAAGGCAGAAGGGAAGTAGACGGCGTTGTTTATTAAACGATTTAAAGCCAAAGAAATTGCAGCAGTCGGCTTGCTTGTTTCTTTGGGTTTGGTATTGCATTATGCAGAGAGCATACTGCCGTTTTTTCAGGTTTTGCCGGGAGGACGCTTGGGTCTTGCAAACATTGTTACCTTGCTTGCTTTTTCTTTATCAGGAACAGGTACGGCACTTTTGGTTGGACTTTTGCGGTGCTTTTTGTCCGGCGTTTTTGGCGGTGCTGTCAGTTCGATTATTTACAGCGGCTTTGGAACTCTCTTCAGCGTACTCGCTATGTGGCTGGCAAAACGGCTGCTATCCCAAAAAGTGAGCACTATCGGACGGAGCATGTTAGGGGCGTTTTTCTTTAATGCAGCACAGGTATCTGTTTGTGCCATTCTTTTAGAAAATACATATGTTTTTTCTTATTTGCCACCACTGACCATTGTTTCGGCTTTTTGTGGTCTTTTGACCGGAATTTGTGCAAAACGGGTTGAAAAAAGTTTTTGTCCCCAGATGGACGGGGAAGCTTAGGAGAAAAATATGAAACAAGTAAAAATAAAATTGCCCGGTGATGTTCAGATTGTATTGGCGTCGGGCTCACCGAGACGACGGGAGATTTTAGAGCAAATTGGCTTACCTTTTATGGTAGAGCCTTCTTGTGCCGAAGAAAATCTTGACCCCGCTGTTTTACCGCATCTGGTTGTTCAGGGTTTATCCCTTTTAAAAGCAGCTGATGTGGCAAAATCACAGCCGAAAGATGCGCTTGTTATTGGTGCTGATACGGTGGTGGTGTTAGATGATGTCATTTTAACAAAACCCCGTGATGCAGAAGATGCAAAAAACATGCTGCGCAAACTATCCGGCAGGTGCCACAGCGTTTTAACGGGGTTGACGGTTGTGCGCTGCCGTGACGGAAAAAGCGTTAGTGTCACTGAGGAAACAAAAGTTTATTTTAAAAATTTAAAAGATGCTGAAATTGAAAGCTATGTGGCCACAAAAGAGTGTTTAGACAAGGCCGGCAGTTATGGAATTCAAGGTCTTGGTGGTCTCTTTATTGATAAAATCGAGGGCGATTATTACAATGTAGTTGGCCTGCCTCTTTGCCGCTTGGGCAAACTGTTGCAGGATGAATTTGATATTGAATTAAAATGGGAGGTTTAATAAAATTATGTCACTTGCAAAAGACATCGGAATTGATTTAGGAACAGCGAATACCTTAGTGTATTTAAAAGGTAAGGGTATCATTTTAAGAGAGCCCTCTGTTGTAGCTGTGAACAAAAGCGAAGGTAAGATTTTAAAAGTTGGTAACGAAGCCAAGGAAATGATTGGTCGTACCCCCGGCAATGTTGTTGCCATTCGTCCTTTAAAAGATGGTGTTATTGCCGATTTTGCCAGCACACAGGCCATGATGAAATATTTTATCAAAAAAGCATATCCCTCCGGCTTCTTCAAGCCCACAGTTGTGGTTTGCATTCCCTTTGGTGTTACCGAAGTTGAGCGCCGTGCCGTTGAGGAATCTGTTTTGTCTGCCGGTGCAAAAAATGCATTTTTAATTGAAGAGCCTATGGCAGCGGCCATTGGCGCAGGTTTGCCCGTTTCAGAGCCTACAGGCAGCATGGTTGTAGACATCGGCGGTGGTACCAGTGAAGTTGCCGTTATCTCTTATGGCGGCATTGTTGCCAGCCAGTCTCTGCGCATTGCCGGCGATGAACTGGATAATGACATTGTGAACTATATTAAAAAAGAATATAACTTAATGATTGGTGAACGCACTGCTGAAGATATTAAGTTTGGCATTGGCTCAGCTTATGAATATGAAGGCGAAGGCGTTATGGAAGTCAAGGGTCGCGACTTAATCTCAGGTCTGCCCAGAACAGTTGCTCTCACCAGCCGTGAGATTCGCGGTGCTATGTCTGAATCTATTTTTGCTATTGTTGATGCTATTAAAGGCACTTTGGAAAAAACACCGCCCGAACTGGCTGCCGATGTTATGAACCGCGGTATTGTTTTAACCGGCGGTGGTGCATTCATTCGTGGTCTTGATGTTTTGATTGCAGAAGAAACCGGCATTCCCGTTTATGTGGCAGATAACGCTTTGGATTGCGTTGCACTGGGAACAGGCTTGGCCCTTTCTGCTTTAGAAAAATCCGGTCAAGGCATTTTAAGTAGCCGTTCTAAAAAATGGCGCTAAGTTTTTATGTATTGTGTAAGCATGCTGTTTTAAAAGAGTAAACAGAACATAGAATTTTGAGAGAGGAGGAAACTTGTGGGTAGTCGAAAAAAACTGACCATTTTAGTGCTTATTGTAACAGTTGTTATTTTTGTTATGATGGCGGTGTCCTTTGTTGCCCGAAGTTCCTCCGCTCCGGGACATATTGTGGGCACAGTTGTGCGACCTGTCCAACAGTTTTTTTCCGGCATTGGTCATGGTGTTAGTGGTTTTTTCAGATTTTTTGGTGATATGAAAGATTATCAAACCGAAAATTTGGAATTAAAAGACAATGTGGCAAAACTGGAAGAGCAGGTGCGGTCATTAGAAAGCTACAAGCAGGAAAACGAAAGATTGCGACAGCTTTTAGAGCTTAAAAGCCGTGAAGCAGAGCGGGACACAGTAGGTTGCGAGGTTATTGCCAAAGACCCGGGCAACTGGTTTTATACCTTTACCATTGATAAGGGCAGTGAAGCCGACATATCGGTTAACGATACGGTTATAGCTGCGCAAGGCCTTGTGGGTCGTGTGACTGAGGTGGGTCTTGGTTGGTCTAAGGTGCTTTCCATTATTGATGTAGAAAGCTCAGTAGGGGCTTTGGTTAGCCGTACACAAGATTTTGCCATTGTTGACGGAGAGTTATCTCTGGCCGATAAGGGTCTATGTAAATTGAGCTATGTAACCACGGGTGCACACCTTGTCGTTGGCGATGCTGTCGTCACTTCAGGTCTGGGTGGCGTTTATCCCGAGGGTATTTTAATTGGAACTGTGTCGGAAATACAAAATGATTCTATGGGCTATTCCCGATACGCTTTAGTGGATACTGCAGTTGATTTTGAAAGGATCCGGGAGGTTATGGTTATCCGGAGTCATGGTAGTCATTCATGAGATATCAATCAGAGTCAAGACAAGCTGTTTGGCAAATTGTCTTTACGGTTATTTTCATACTTTTGATTACAGCACTTCAAACCACGATTATTCGTGGCTTTGAAGTGTTTCATGTCGTGCCCAATTTATTGTTTATAACCGTGGTTTGTTATAGCTTACAGCGTGGCAATTATGGGGCTTTGTTTTTTGGTTTTATCTGTGGATTAATTTTGGACTTGCTGGGTGGCAGAGCCATTGGCATTAATGGGCTTTTATGCACTTTTGCTGCCTATTTCTGCGTTTATATCAGCGACAGTTTGTTTAACAACAACATGTTTGTGTCCATGTTTTTTGTTGGTCTGCTCACACTTGTATACGAATTATTAACTTACATTTTTTATTTTGCAATTTGGGGTCATGGTGCATTTGGCTATGCTTTGCTTTGCAAGGTGTTACCTGCTGCAATTTATAATTTTGTGTTCACCATGGTGTTATATCCTGTCATTCGTCGTCTGGCAAGCTAAAAAGGGAGGTGCTGTAAGTGGAGGAATCAAAACTGAACAAACGCTGCAGGACCCTTTATGTTTTAGTGGGTATTTTGGTTGCGATTACCATTGGACGACTGTTTTATTTACAGATTGTTCAGGGCGAAAACTATCGAGCCATTTCCGATAGCCGACTGGCGCGTAATATCCCCATCAAAGCACCGAGAGGCGAAATTTTAGACCGTTATGGTCGCCCTTTGGTGACCAACCGAATGGGTTATACGGTGGCTATCGCCAAAATCAATGACGATAAACAGGCGCTGAATCAGGTCATTTTAAACATGGCCAATTTGTTTATTGAAAAGGGCATTGAATATGAAGATTCTTTTCCAATTACGAAAAGTACGCCTTTTGCTTTTTCCTTTGAGGGAAGTGACGAGGAGAAACAAAAGGCAGCGACAACTTTCGTTACGGGAAAAGGCTATCCGGCCGATACGACAGCAGCCGGCGTGATAGACCGATATAAAAAGAAATATGATATCCAGGATTCGTTCACTGCAGAAGAGGTGCGACGGATAGTGGGCATTCGCTATGGCATGGAGCAACGAAATTTTTCATCAAATAACGCCTATGTTTTTGGCAGTGATGTTGATATTGAAACCGTTACAGCCATTAAAGAACAAAGAGACAGATTTTTCTGTGTTACCGTTTATTCTGAACCTATCCGTCAATATACCTGTGGCACTTTGGCTGCTCACATTCTGGGCAGGGTCGGTGTTATTAATGCGGATGAATATGCCGAGCTTAAAAATAAAAATTACGGCATGAATGATTATTTGGGTAAGCAAGGCGTGGAAAAAGCCTTTGAAACATATTTGCGCGGTACAGATGGTACCAACAGCATTGAACGAAAAATCCGTGAGGGCGAGACAGAGGTTGTCTATTCTCGTGACCCTGTGCCCGGTAATTCGGTCATGCTCACCATTGACCGGGATTTGCAGCAGGTGGCGGAAGAGTCTTTAGAGCGAAACATTAAGCGTATTGCAGCAGAGTCGGGCGGTGGCAGCGGTTATGACGCTTTTGCCGGTGCTGCTGTTGTGCTGGACTTAAACACCGGAGAAACACTGGCTATGGCATCCTATCCCACCTATGACCCCGCACGGTTTAATGCAGATTATAACAAGCTTTATAACGACCCGCAAAATCCCATGTTAAATCGTGCCATCAATGGTATTTATGAACCGGGCTCTACCTTTAAGCTCTGCACGGCTGTGGCGGCGTTGGAGGAGGGGGTTGTCACCCCGAAGGAGACTCTTGCAACCACGGGTTTATATAACTATCTGGGTCATGATTTTATGTGTAATATTTACCGTGTCAGCCGGGGTAATCACGGCGTTATTAACATTTCTCAGGCCATTCAACATTCTTGCAACTACTTCTTTTATGAAATGGGCAAGCGTATGGGCATAGCACCCATTGAAAGCTATGCAAAACAACTGGGATTGGGTGAATATACAGGCATTGAGCTTTCTGGTGAAGAGGCCAAAGGTCAGGTGGCAGGACCGGAACTTCGTAAAAAGAACGAGCGGGAATGGTATCCCGGTGATGTTCTGCAGGCCGCCATTGGACAGTCAGATAACTTATTCACTCCGGTACAGCTTGCCAATTATATAGCAACTTTGGCAAATGGTGGCACAAATTATGAAGTTCATTTGCTTAAAGCTGTTAAATCGAATACAGAAGATGCCATTTTGGCAGAAAAAGAGCCGGTTATTAAAAATCAGATTAGTATCAAGGAAGAAAATTTAGATGCGGTGCTTGCCGGCATGCAACTGGTAACTTCAGAGGGTACAGCCAGCGCTGCTTTTGCAAACTTTCCTTATAAAACAGGTGGTAAAACCGGTAGCGCACAGGTGGCAAGAGGTTCAAGTAATGGTATTTATGTAGGATACGCACCTTACGACAATCCGCAAATTGCTGTGGCGATTGTGGTGCAGCATGGTGGTTCGGGTGGCAACGCTTCGCACATTGCCCGTGATATTTTCTGGCAATATTTCTTTGGTGCTAACGATGAAGCAGCAGGAAGAACACAAAAAAATGTCCTTTTGCCATAAGAGAAGGGCTCTTTGAATCAATAAAAAAAGCGATTGGAATTTCCAATCGCTTTTTTTGTAGAAAAAATGCCACATATGCATGCATTTGCAAACATACGCGGCATTCATTGGTTCAGCCTTACGCGCCAACCTTGTTGAGCATCAGCGCCAGGCGGGATTTTCTTCTGGAAGCGGTGTTCTTTTTCATAACACCCTTGCTGACAGCCTGGTCAATTTTCTTAACAGCCAGGTTAAAAGCGGGCTCAGCAACAGACTTATCGCCTGCAGCAGCTGCAGCCTCAAACTTTTTGATATATGTTTTTACAGCTGATTTGATCATCTGATTACGAAGAGACTTCGTTTTAATGACCTTTACTCTTTTTTTAGCAGATTTAATATTAGGCAAATCATTCACCTCCATGCCCATTCAAATAACTTTTAACATTTTACCACATCAAAAACAAAAAATCAATAGTTTTTTTGAAAAAATTGAAAAATAATGAATTTTTTTAAAAATGTACTTTAATTTATAAAAATAAGTCTGTTAAAAATAAAAATTTAAGCAAAAATGCTTGACAAACCAAGTGTGATATTGTAAAATAGAACAGGTGTGTAGGCCATAACCTTTACAGAGAGGAGAGGTGAGGATTTTGAGTAAGGATTTAAGCATTGCCATGCTTTATGATTTTTATGGCGAATTGTTAACGCCAAAGCAGGCGCAGGCCATTGATTTATACTATAATGAAGATTTGTCCTTGGCTGAAATTGCCGAGCCTATGGAAATCTCTCGTCAGGGTGTTCGCGACACAATTAAGCGGGGCGAAAAGCTCCTTTTTTCAATGGAAGAGCGGTTGGGTCTTGTTAATCGCTTTATGAATTTAGAAGAAGAAATGCAGGAAATTATAAAAGATGTTGGCTCAATGCGTCGCTATGCAAGCTTATATCTGCATTCTCAAAAGATGTCTGATGCTTTGGCAGAGTTAGAAGACAAGCTGAAGAACATTACAAAAGAGTTATAAACAACATTGCATAAAGGAGGCCATGACGGTGGCATTTGAGAGTCTTTCAGAAAAACTGAGCATGGCTTTTAAAAAATTAAAGGGCAAAGGTTTTATCACCGAGAAGGATTTAAAAGAATCCATGCGTGAAATTAAGCTGGCCCTTTTAGAAGCAGATGTTAACTTTAAAGTTGTTAAAGAATTTATTGGCCGTGTATCTGAACGGGCTTCAGGCAGTGCAGTGCTTGAGAGCTTAACCCCCGGTCAACAAATTATTAAAATTGTTAATGATGAACTGACAGCACTTATGGGCGGTGAAAATGCCCGTATTGAGTTTGGTAAGCGCACACCCACTGTTGTGCTTATGTCAGGTCTTCAAGGTGCCGGTAAAACCACATTTTGTGCAAAACTTGCCGGCTATATGCGAAAAAAACACAACAAACGGCCTTTGCTTGTTGCTTGTGACATTTATCGTCCGGCAGCTATTCGTCAGTTGGAAGTGGTAGGCAAGCAGATTGATGTGCCTGTTTTTGCCATGGAAGACTGTCAGAACGCTGTTACCATTGCAGAAAGTGCGGTGGCACATGCCAAAGCCCACGGCAACGACTTTGTGATTATTGATACCGCCGGTCGTCTGCATATCGATGATTTGTTAATGCAGGAGCTTGAGGACATTAAAGCAGCCACCCAGCCGGAAGAAATTTTATTGGTGATTGACGCCATGACCGGTCAGGATGCTGTTAACATTGCCGAAAGCTTTAATGAGCGCCTGCAAATCACCGGCGTGATTATGACCAAGTTAGATGGTGACACCCGTGGCGGTGCAGCTTTATCTGTCAAAGCGGTTACAGGCAAACCCATTAAATTTGTGGGTGTGGGAGAAAAACTTTCTGATATTGAAGAGTTTCACCCCGACAGAATGGCATCCCGAATTTTAGGCAGTGGCGATGTTTTGTCTTTGATTGAAAAGGCAGAGCAGGCTATTGATGAAAAGTCGGCAGCGGCACTCGAAGCCAAGATTCGCAAAAATGAATTTGATTTAGATGACTTTTTGGACCAGATGCAGCAAATGAAAAAAATGGGTCCCCTGTCACAACTTGTTAAAATGTTGCCCGGCGTCAATGCCAAAGCACTTGAAAATGTTGATTTAGATGACAGAAAGCTACTGCGGGTTGAGGCGATTATTCAGTCTATGACCAAAAAAGAGCGGCATAACCCGTCTATTATCAACGCCAGCCGCCGAAAAAGAATTGCAGCCGGCAGCGGCAACAGTGTGCAAGATGTCAATAATTTGCTTCGACAGTTTGAGCAAATGCAAAAAATGATGAAGCAATTTACCGGCGGCGGTTTGGGCCGCATGATGCGTAAAAAGAAAAAGCGTTAAATCACCTTTGTGGTTTATATAAAAATCGAATTAAATTTGGAGGTGAAATAGATGGCAGTAAAAATCAGACTGAGAAGAATGGGTGCTAAAAAAGCCCCGTTTTACAGAGTTGTTGTTGCAGATTCCAGATATCCCAGAGATGGTAGATTTATTGAAGAAATCGGCACATACAATCCGCTGACAAGCCCTTCCGAAATCAAAATTGATGCTGAAAAAGCTCAAAAATGGTTAGGTAACGGTGCACAGCCCACAGACACTGTTAAGGGTCTGTTGAAAAAGAGCGGCATCATCGAGTAACACGCATTTTTGTATGATTTAGGAGGCTGACAACATGAAAGAATTGTTGGAAGTTCTTGCCAAGTCCTTAGTTGATTATCCCGAATCAGTTGATGTGAGAGAAGTTGAAAACGACGAAGCTGTTGTTTTAGAACTGCGCGTTGCTGAGGGTGATATGGGTAAGGTTATTGGTAAAAAAGGCAGAATTGCACAGTCTATCAGAACTGTGATGCAGGCTGCCGCCAGCCGCGACAACAAACGAGTTGTTGTGGAAATTATTTAGCTGACATATTTAGCTACATCAAAAACCGTCGACTTTTTGTCGGCGGTTTTTGTTTTAATGTTATCAGAAATGCTAAAATTTTACAAAGTGATTGACCAATATATAAATTTATGATATGATAAATTTATGTGTTGTATAACATAATTTTAAGTTGGAGGGATTATACTTATGAAGAAAAAGACATTGGTTAATGTGTTTGCCATTGTCGTTGCCTTGATTGTTGTGGTTGCCTGTTCTTTAACCATTCAATCAAATGCAACCGTTGACTGCGAAAGCTGTGGTGGTAGCGGTCAGACATTTGCACTTTCATGCCAGGTGTGTGAAGACGGCTTTGTTATCGATGAAGCCGGCGAAGAAACACCTTGCAACGTTTGCGCCGGTGAAGGCGGTTTAGAGGCGCTGACCTGTGCCGATTGTGAAGGTGAAGGCTCTGTGGCTGCAAACAGCAATTACTATTCCACCTTTGTGGCCCTGTTACCGCCGTTAATTGCGATTGCCCTTGCCTTAATCACCAAAGAAGTTTATTCTTCACTTTTTATTGGTATTTTGCTGGGTGGCTTGTTTGCTACGAACTGGAATCCTGTTGGTGCCCTTGATGCGCTTTTGAATGACGGTATTATTGCTGCTATTTCAGGTACAGCCGGCATCTTTATGTTCTTAGTTATTTTAGGCGCTTTGGTTGCTTTGGTTAACAAGGCCGGCGGCTCGGCTGCTTTTGGCCGTTGGGCTGAAACCCACATCAAGAGTCGTACAGGGGCCATGATTGCAACCTTTGTTTTAGGTGTTTTAATCTTTATTGATGACTACTTTAACTGCTTAACCGTTGGTAGCGTTATGCGCCCGGTTACCGATAGTCATCGCATTTCCCGTGCAAAGCTTGCCTATTTAATTGATGCAACAGCTGCACCGGTTTGCATGATTGCTCCGGTATCCTCCTGGGCAGCCGCTGTTTCTCAGTTTGCTGAAGGCACGTCCTATTCCGGCATTGAGCTTTTTGTTCGTGCCATTCCTTATAACTTCTATTCACTGATGACCTTTGTATTTATCATTGCATTGACCTTAATGAAGTTTGACTTTGGCCCCATGAAGCTTCATGAATTTAATGCCATTAACAACAATGATTTATACACAACAGGCGACAGAGTAGATGCGGATGATGAAGGAACAGCCAATCCCAAGGGTCGCGTTGTTGATCTAATTCTGCCCGTTATTATGCTGGTTATCACCAGCGTAATTGGTTTGATTTATGTTGGCGGTTTCTTCTCCGGTGCAGACTTTATCACCGCCTTTGGTGATACTGATGCAACCGTTGGTCTGCCTTGGGGCGCTTTGATTGCATTGGTTGTAACCATGCTTTATCTGATGGCACGCCGTGTTATCACCTTTAAAGAAGCGATGGCCAGCATTCCTAAGGGTTTTGTGGCTATGGTGCCCGCTATTTTAATTCTGACCTTTGCTACCTCTTTGAAGAACATGACAGGTCTTTTGGGTGCCGATGTGTTTGTTGGTAATTTGATGGATTCTGCAGCTGCAGGTCTTGCAAACTTCCTGCCGGCTATCATCTTCCTGGTTGCCTGTGTTCTGTCTTTTGCAACAGGAACATCATGGGGTACCTTTGGTATCTTAATCCCCATTGTAGCGGCTATTTTTGAGCCCGGCAGCGAGCTTTTAATCATCGGTATGTCTGCTTGCTTGGCCGGTGCTGTTTGCGGTGACCATTGCTCACCTATCTCCGACACAACCATTATGTCCTCTGCCGGTGCACAGTCTAACCACTTAAACCATGTATCCACACAGCTGCCGTATGCCATTACAGTGGCCGTCATTTCCTTTGTGTTATACATCATTGCAGCATTTGTGCAAAATGCATACATTCTGCTGCCGTTGGGCATTGTTCTCACAGTTGCTACATTATTCGTAATTAAGGCTGCAACTAAAAAGAAGAATGCTTAAATAGATGGCATAACTGAATAAGTTGGTTTATACAGGCGGGCTTTTAGCCCGCCTGTTTTTTGTATGATAAAAGCTACGCTAGGTTTGCACAGTTCTGTATGGAGGCTTTATCGGTAGGACGACAGCGAGATGTTGTTTGGGCTAAAGAAAAAGCCTTCCCCTTGAGTGAAAGCGGGTATTGCGTGGCAAAACACGGATGAGGTGGCAAATATCATGTTCAAAGCGGACCATCGAGGACGCCGGTCCCTACAATAAACAATAAATTAAAAGCAAAAAACACCCCTATGTGTAGGACACATAGGGGTGTCTGTGAATTTAATTATTTGTTGTAACGGAGTTTTTTCTGCTTGCGTTTAGCTTGTGCCTCTTTCATGAATGCCCATAAGGGACCAGCTAGCAGAACAGAGGAATAGGTACCGGCAATGAGACCTGCCATCAGGGGAATGGTGAACTGACGAATGGACAGCACACCAAAGATAAACAGCATAACAACCGGTAACAGCGTAGTTACTGTGGTGTTGATGGAACGGCCTAAAGTCTGTTTAATGCTGGTATTCACAATGTCAGCGTAGTCGGCACGCTTGTTTTTAGCATAGTTTTCACGAATGCGGTCAAACACAACGATGGTGTTGTTGATGGAGTAACCAACGATAGTCAAAACAGCTGCAATAAAGTTTGTGTTAACGGGAATTTGCAACACAGCATACACAGTCAGCATAATCAATACATCGTGAATTAAGCAGATAACTGCAGCCAAACCGGTTCTGAACTCAAAGCGGATAGCAATGTAAATCAACATTAAAATGGTGGCAACCAAAGTAGCAAGTAATGCCTGCTGCTTAAGCTCATCACCAACTGTTGCGCTAACATTGTCAACCTGCAAAATGGCTTCTTCATTCAGCTCATATTTTTCAAACAGAGCATTTTGCAAGGTGTCTCGCGCTTCTGTGTCAATCGGTAAGGTTTTAATGATAACCTGTGTGCCGTCAGAACGCTGCACAACGGGATTTACATTGATGGGTGTGTTTGCTTCTACAAATGCACCCAGCTCTTCTAAATCAACCTCGGTGCCCATATCAACATACATGGTCATACCACCGGCAAATTCAACATCCAGTGCAAAACCGCCGTTAATGGCAAGGGCAACCACGCCAATCAAAATAACGACCAGTGAAATGGCAATAGCGTATTTAAACTTTTCAACAATCTTAAGCACGGTCGTCCCTCCTTTTCACGCCATACAGGCTCGGGTTATTCAGCTTTAAGCCAACCATCTGGCGAAGCAGGAACTTGGTGATGACAACAGCTGAGAACAAGCTGACAACAGTACCGATTGCCAGTGTAATTGCAAAGCCTTGAATGGGGCCGGTGCCAAAGTAGTAAAGCACAGCGGCGGCGATTAAGGTGGTGATGTTACCATCTAAAATCGCAACAAATGCGCGGTTAAAACCGGAATCAATAGAGGTGCGAATGGTTTTACCCAGTGCAAGCTCTTCTTTCATTCTGGCAAAGATGATAACATTTGCATCCACGGCCATACCAACCGAGAGAATGATACCGGCAATACCGGGCAAGCTCAGATTGATGCGGAACCAGGACATAATGGATGCTACAATAGCAATGTATGCCAACAGTGCAATGTCAGCCATCAAGCCCGGCAGACGATAAACGGCAATCATAAAAAGTAAGATTAACAAAATGCCAATGCCGGCTGCTAAGAGACTGGTTTCTAATGCTTTTTCACCCAAGGTAGGACCAACGCTTCTAAGTTCAACATCCTGGATGGAGAAGGGCAGGTTACCTGAATTAATCAGGGTTGCAAGCTCACGGGTTTCTGAAGCATCTGTGAAACCACCGGAGATAATGCAGGTAGACTGATTAATGGGGGTTTTAACAGTAGGCTGACTGATAACCGTTTCATCTAACAGAATGGCGATATAATTCTTGCCTTCGCCGGCTGTTGAAGCAGCTTGTGTTGCCTGATGGAACTTTTCAACACCGCTGTCAGCGAGCTGCAACTGTACATAATGATGGTCGCCGCTTGTTTCGTCGGTTTGACCAAAGGCAGCTACTGCACTTTTAACATCGGTGCCCTCTAAAACTACATTTCCGTCTGCATCGCGGAAGTTCAGCTTAGCGGTTTGACCCAAGGTCTGTACTGCCTCCTCAGGATTTTGAATGGAGGGGATTTCAACCCGCACCTTCTTATCACCCTGACGGGAAACTGTTGCTTCGCTGTAACCCAGCGCGTCAAGACGCTTTCTTAATACATTTTTAACTGATTCCATTTCAGAATCTGTTGCTGTTTCTGTCTGTGCCTCGTAGGTAATTACCGAACCGCCGACCAGATCAAGACCCTGTCTGATGCCGTTTTCTTCATCCAATGCGGACGGATAATCAATGTGCCAGCCGAACAACTGAATGTTGCAGCCGAACAGAGAGATGTATGCGGCCAAGGCGATGACAACCACTGCAATCACAAGTTTTGTGATGCTTTTGCTCATGTTATTTTCCTCCTTTGTAAAACTCACATAGAAATATTATATATATTTATTTATCTCAAGTCAACCAAAATCTGAAAATTTAATTAATTTGTAACTTTTATTTATTAAGGAAAATATTTTTTATTGAAAAGGCAAAATTTTTAAAAATCATATTGCGAAAAAGGTAAAATGATGCTATAATATAATAGTATGTCTATGTATATATGTAAGAAGAGCGAGAACGAACAGAAGGGTTTTTATTATGAGTGAGGCACAAGTGAAATTACCGCAAGAAGCGTCATATTATGCCGGTGCATACGGCACGGTGGTAATCGGTGGCGGTCATGCCGGCTGCGAAGCGGCTTTGGCCAGTGCGCGTCTGGGCATTTTAACAGCTATGTTTACCATTAATTTAGACTCAGTTGCCAACATGCCCTGCAATCCATCCATCGGCGGCACAGCCAAGGGTCACCTGGTGCGAGAGATTGATGCTTTGGGTGGTGAAATGGGCAAGGTAGCTGATAAAACCTTTTTGCAGTCCCGCATATTAAACCGGGGCAAAGGCCCTGCTGTTTATTCTTTGCGCGTGCAGTCAGACCGACGTGCTTATCAAATGGAGATGAAGCATCGACTTGAGCAAACAGAAAATTTAGATGTTAAGCAGGCCGAAATTGTGTCCCTTCATTGTGAGAAGGGTCGCGTTTGTGGGGTTGTGACCCATACAGGCGCTTATTATAGCGCCCAATGCGTGATTTTGGCCACCGGCACATTTTTGGGTGGCAGAATTATTATTGGTGATGTGTCATACAGCGGCGGACCGGACGGGTTGTTCCCGGCAAATCGCCTTACAGACAGCCTGCGTGAGGCAGGCCTTGGGCTCAGACGATTTAAAACCGGCACCCCTGCCAGAGTGTCTCGTCGCAGTGTGGATTTTTCTAAAATGGAAGAGCAAAAGGGCGATGACATTATCACGCCGTTTTCCTTTGAAACTGAAAATCCCGGTGAAAACACCGTTAGTTGCTATTTGACTTATACCAACGAAAAAACCCATCAGGTGATTCGTGACAATTTGCATCGCTCTCCTTTATATAGTGGCACCATTGAGGGTATTGGCCCCCGCTATTGTCCTTCCATTGAAGATAAGGTCGTGCGGTTTGCCGATAAAACAAGGCATCAGCTTTTTATTGAGCCCATGGGTGCACAGACAGAAGAAATGTATGTGCAGGGCTTATCCAGTAGCTTGCCTGAAGATGTGCAAATTGCCATGCTGCATACCATCAGCGGCCTTGAAAATGTTAAAATGATGCGCACGGCTTATGCCATTGAATATGACTGTGTTGACCCCACTGAAATGCTACCCACGTTAGAATTTAAAACCGTTCAGGGTCTTTATGGTGCGGGGCAGTTTAACGGCAGTTCCGGCTATGAAGAGGCGGCGGCACAAGGTCTTGTTGCCGGCATTAACAGTGCCATGCGTCAGCTTGGCAGAGAGCCCCTGGTTTTAGACAGGTCCGAAAGCTACATCGGCACATTGATTGATGACCTTGTTACAAAAGGCACGCCTGAGCCGTACCGCATGATGACATCACGCTCGGAATATCGTTTGCTTTTACGGCAGGATAATGCAGATTTGCGCCTGACACCCACAGGATATAAAATCGGTTTAATCAGCAAGGAGCGGTATCAAAGCTTTTTGCAGAAAAAAGAACGGATAGAAAAAGAAATTGACCGCTTAACCTCTATTGTTTTATCACCCTCAGATGAGGTAAGAGCCTTTTTGGCAGAACATAATTCCGCCGATATTGTCACCGGCATCCGTCTCAGCGATTTATTGCGCCGACCGGAATTTACATATGAAAGTCTGGCGGCTTTAGACCCCGAGCGTCCCCCTTTGACACGGGCAGAGGCAGAGCAGGTTGAAATTCAAATTAAATATGAGGGATATATCAGCCGTCAGGTGCGGCAGGTGGCAGCTTTTCGCAAAATGGAGGACAAGCTGCTCAAAGAAGACCTTGATTATAACGCCATTTCTGGCTTGCGCATTGAGGCACGGCAAAAACTCTCTAAAATCAAGCCGCGTTCTTTGGGACAGGCGGGCCGTATTTCCGGCGTGAGTCCGGCAGATATCTCTGTTTTAATGATTTATTTAGAACAGCAAAAAAATAAAGAGGGATGAATATGAGTACAATTAAGAGCATGACCGGTTATGGTCGCTATGAAAGTGTGGATGCACAAAAAAAGGTTGTTATCGACTTGCGAAGTGTTAATCATCGCTATTGCGATATCAATGTTAAGGTTTCGCGGATGTACAGCTATTTAGAAGATAAAATTAAAGACTATGTGGGCAAGCGAGTAAACCGCGGCAAAATTGATGTTTCTGTCTATTTTGAAAGCTACGAAAGTCAAAATAAAGCCGTGTCTTTAGATAAAGGCCTGCTCAAAAGCTATTATAATGTTTTGGCAGATATCAAAAAGACCTGCCGCATTAAAGGGAATGTCAGACTTTCCGATTTAACCAGATTCAGCGACATATTCATTGTCCGTCAGGAAGAACAGGACCAGGAAGCCATCTGGGTAACTGTATCTGCTTGCCTTGAAAAAGCAGTTGACGATTTTGAAGCCATGCGTGAGCGTGAAGGTGCCAGAATGGCAGCAGACCTTCGTCTGCGGGCAAACAATGTTTTGCAGGAGCTTGCCCGGGTTGAAGAGCTTTCTGCAAAAGCAGCGGACCAATATGCAGAGCGTCTGCGGGCGCGGATGCAGGAACTTTTGGGTGATACACCCGTCGATGAATCCCGCTTTTTAACTGAGGTTGCCTTGATGGCAGACAAGCTTTGTGTGAGCGAAGAAAAAGTCCGTCTGCGCAGCCATTTTGAAGAGATGGAAAATATCTTAAAAGAAGAGGGCGGCGTTGGTCGCAAGCTTGATTTCTTGGTGCAGGAAATGAACCGTGAGGTTAACACCATCGGCTCTAAAGCAAACGATTTAGAAATTGCCAAATGTGTTGTGAACATGAAAGCTGAAATCGAAAAACTCCGTGAGCAAATCCAGAATATTGAATAAAAGCAGATGTTTTATATAAAAACGAACAGATTGTGTAAAGGAGACAGATATGAAACTCATTAATATCGGCTTTGGTAACATAGTATCTTCAGAGAGACTTGTAGCTGTTGTTTCACCGGAATCTGCACCCATCAAGCGCATGATTCAGGAAGCCCGCGACAGAAGCATGCTCATTGATGCCACTTATGGTCGCAGAACCAGAGCAGTTATCATTATGGATAGTGACCATGTTGTTTTATCAGCGGTGCAGCCCAGTACTGTAGCAAACCGTTTGAATAATAATGATGAGGCGATTGCAGAAGAGGAGGAAGAGGAGGATGAATAGAGGATTGCTCCTGGTTGTGTCCGGCCCCTCGGGTACAGGAAAAGGAACGGTATGCCGTGCGCTTTTAGAAAAAAGACCGGATATTCATCTTTCAGTATCTGCTACAACGAGAAAGCCCCGCCCCGGAGAAATTGACGGCGTGAGTTACTATTTCATGGAAGAAGAAGCCTTTCGCTCCATGATTAATTCAGATGGTTTTATTGAGTGGGCATGCTTTTGCCAGAACTATTACGGCACGCCCAAAGAAAAGGTGGAAGAGCAGCTTGCTGCCGGTCGTGATGTGATTTTAGAAATTGAAGTGCAGGGCGCCATGCAGGTTAAAAGTGAATTTCCCGAAGCGGTGTTCATTTTTGTTGTGCCTCCATCATTAGAAGAGCTGGAAAAAAGACTTTCCGGTCGTGGTACAGAAAAGCCCGAAGTGATACATGAAAGGCTGAAAACAGCTCTTTGGGAATATTCGAATATGGAAAAATATAATTACATATTATTAAACGACGAAGTTGACAAAGCAGTTGAGCGCTTTATCAGTATTATCGAGGCTGAAAAGCAGCGAGTAGAGCGCAATGATGACTGGGTTAACAAAGTTAAAGAAAGGATTTGATTGTTATGATGTTGTATCCCTCAATTATGAACTTAATGGAAAAGGCAGGAAACCGTTATTCTTTGGTTATTGCTGCATCAAAGCGTGCACGCGCCATTTTGGACAATGCAAGTGATGAAGAAAAAGACATGGACGGTGCAAGAAGCATCACCCGTGCCGTTGAAGAAATTGCTGAGGACAAAATCTTTGTTGTGAACGAAACGCGGGAACAGGAAATGGAGCGCGAGGCTGAAGACATGGCAAAAGCTCAGGCCTTAGAGGCAGCTGAACACGCTACTGAAATTGCACAGGAAGAAGAAGAGGCTGAATAAAAAGCCAATTCAAAGTAAGGGTGGTTTTTTTGAACATTGGAATTGTATCTTTAGGTTGCGCCAAAAACTTGGTTGATACTGAAGTTATGCTGGGCATCTTGGGGCAAGAGGGTTATCAGATTGTATCTAACCCTGAAGAAGCAGATGTGTTATTGGTTAACACTTGTGCTTTCATTGATTCTGCTAAAGAAGAGTCCATTCGCACGATTTTAGAAATGGCGGCTTACAAAGAAGAGCGTTGCCGCTTGCTCATCGTTTGTGGTTGCATGGCAGAACGGTATCACGATGAGATTTTGTCAGAACTCCCTGAGGTTGATGCCGTTGTGGGTACCGGGGACTACATAAAAATTGCAGAGGTTATCAAAAAGGCATTTGAGGGCGAAAAAGTGGTGCTATATGGCCATATGAACGACCCCTTGCCCGAAGAGAACCGCATGCTCTCCACGCCCGGCTACATGGCCTATTTAAAAATTGCCGACGGCTGTGACAATTGCTGTACCTATTGCATCATTCCCAAACTTCGCGGACACTATCGCAGCCGCCCCATAGAAGAATTGGTTAGTGAAGCAGAAAAATTAGCCGATGGCGGTGTGCGTGAGCTGATTGTTATCGCGCAGGATACATCCCGCTATGGCATTGACTTATATGGCAAAAGTCGTTTGCCAGAGCTCTTAAAGCGGCTGTGCGCTATTTCAGGTCTTCACTGGGTTCGGGTGCTTTATCTTTATCCCGAAGCCATTACAGACGAACTGATAGAGGTTTTTGCAAAGGAAGAAAAGCTGGTTCGCTATATGGATATCCCCTTTCAGCATGCACACGATGCCGTTTTAAAGAGAATGGGTCGACACCTAACCAACGAGCAGCTTGTGACATTAATCGACAAATTACGCAGCCAAATTCCCGGCATTGTCTTGCGGACAACAGTTATTGCCGGATTTCCCGGTGAGACGGAAGAACAATTTGAAACGCTTTTATCTTTTGTTGAAAGTGCGCGTTTTGACCGCCTGGGTGCCTTTGCCTATTCACAGGAAGAGGGCACACCGGCAGCCCGTTTAGACGGCCAACTGCCGGAAGAAGTGAAAAAAGAGCGCGCAGAGCGGATTCTGGCAGTGCAATCTGCCATTTCACTGGCTCTACAGGAAGAAAAAACTGGTACCGTGCTTGAGGTGCTTGTAGAGGGCTATGATGAAGATGAGCTTATGTATTTCGGCCGATCTGCCGGCGATGCACCTGAGGTGGATAACACCATTTATTTTGCCTCGGAAGAAGAGTTAGAGATTGGCGATTTTGTTCCGGTGAGAATTTTGCAGGCAGCCTCTTATGAGTTGATTGGTCAGGCTGTTTTTGAGGAGGAAGAAGAATGAATACACCCAATAAATTAACATTGTTGCGCACGATTATGGTGCCGGTTTTTATGATTTTTGTGCTATATTCGCAAATTCCCGGCGGTCGTTATCTTGGCGCTATCGTTTTTGTTTTAGCCTCTTTAACCGATTGGCTTGACGGCTATTTAGCACGAAAAAACCAGCAGGTGACCAATTTTGGTAAAATTATGGACCCCTTAGCTGATAAAATGCTGGTAACAGCAGCCTTGGTTTGTCTTTCGACTGAGGGCATTGTGTCCCCTTGGGTTACTATGATTATCCTTGCCCGCGAATTTATTGTTTCGGGCATTCGTATGGCAGCTGCTGCCGAGGGTAATGTGATTGCGGCAAGCTGGTGGGGCAAAGCTAAAACCGTTTGGCAGTTTATCGCCTTAACAGTGGCTTTGGTTTTTGGTCAGAACATTTTGATTGATGTTTGCATTTGGCTAGCAGCAGTGCTGACCATTGTGTCCGGGGTGGATTATGTGGTGAAAAATGCACGCTATCTTTCTATGAAATAAAGGCTTGACAAATCGGTAAATTTTAGTTATACTTATAATGTTATATCGTAATGTGATATATATCCTTGCTCTTTGTCATAAAAAGAGCCAAAGTCCAAAAGGAGGTGAAAAAGATGATTGAAGTAATCAACAAGTATGAGACCATTTTCGTGATTGACGCTTCTTTAGAAGAAGAAAAAATCGCAGCTCTGGTTGAAAAGTTCAAATCATTGATTTCCGGCGCGGGTGAAATTGAATCCGTTGACGAGTGGGGTAAGCGCAGATTGGCGTATCCTATCAATGATTTAACCGAGGGCTACTATGTATTGATTAATTTCAGCTCTAAGCCGGATTTCCCGCAGGAGCTCGAAAGAATCTACCGCATTACCGACGGTATCTTGCGTGATATCGTAATCAAAAAAGAAGAAAAAAGAAAAATCAGCAAATAATTAGGGTTTTGCTGCAGAAAGGATGAGAATGCGTGAATAAGGTTGTTTTAGTTGGAAGACTGGCTCGTGACCCTGAGCTTCGTACAACCCAGTCAGGTACGCCTGTTGTTAGCTTCACAGTTGCTTGCGACCGTCGTTTTGCCAGACAGGGAGAGGAGCGTCAGGCCGATTTTATCGGTTGTGTTGCCTGGAATAAAACGGCAGAATTTATTAGCCGTTATTTCACTAAAGGCATGCGTATCGCCTTAGACGGACGGATTCAAACCAGAACTTATGATGACCAGAGCGGCAACAAACGGTATATCACCGAGGTTGTTGTTGAGGATGTGGAGTTTGCTCAAAGTAAAACTGAGGGCGGATCCTATCAGGCATCTCCTTATCCTGCTTCGCAGAGTCCTGCTATGCCACAGGCTCCGTCAGCTGATATTGACGGATTTATGCCGGTGGAAGAAGAGGATTTACCCTTTTAATTTGAGCCGGAAGGAGGCGTTTTCACATGGCTGAAAGACCGATGAGAAGAAAGGCAAAGAAAAAAGTTTGTGCCTTTTGTCAGGATAAAATCGATTACATTGATTATAAGGATGTAGCCAAGCTCAGACGTTTCGTATCAGAGCGTGCCAAGATTCTCCCCAGAAGAATCACAGGTACCTGCGCCAAACATCAGAGACAGCTTACAGAGGCAATCAAGCGTGCAAGACACATTGCACTGCTTCCCTTTAGTGCCGAATAGTCAGTTTGGGGCGTTAGCCCCTGCAATATGAAAAGGACCTCAAATGAGGTCCTTTTTTATTTTAACAATGTGCTTTTTATCTTGAATTTGGCCACCAACTATGTTAGAATGTTTTAAACAGTTTTATTATGGAGAATTTGAAAATGGATATATTAAAAAAGTGTACACTCTGTCCAAGAAACTGCGGCGTTGACAGAACAAAGGCGGTTGGCTTTTGTGGTGCAACCGAAAAAGTTAAGGTGGCAAGGGCAGCACTTCATTTTTGGGAAGAACCGTGTATCAGTGGCACAAAAGGCTCGGGGGCTGTGTTTTTCAGCGGTTGTAATCTGGCGTGCCGATACTGTCAGAATTATGAAATTAGCATTGGTGGTTTTGGTGAAGAGGTAGATATTAAGCGACTTGGAGATATTTTCCTTACGCTTCAAGATGAGGGCGCTCATAACATTAACCTTGTGACACCAACACCATACTTTCCGCAAATTCTGTCTGCAATTGATGGCGTTCGGGACAAAATGCACATTCCTTTTGTTGCCAATGTTGGCGGCTACGAAAAGCCTGAAACCATCAGGGCGTTAAAAGGGTATATTGATATTTTTCTTACAGATATTAAGTATCAATCAACCGAAATTTCTAATAAATACAGTTCAGCACCTGATTATTTTGCGTTTGCAATGGATTCCCTTGCCGAAATGCTATCTGTTTGCGACATGCCCAGGCTTGATGGAGAAGGGATTTTGCAATCCGGCGTGATTGTGCGGCATCTTGTGTTGCCCGGTTGTCGTAAAGATTCGATAGCGATTTTGAAATGCCTTGCCGAAAGGTTTGGTACAGAGAGATTTATTCTCAGTTTAATGAGTCAATTTACACCCAATGGGCATTTAGAAGAATATCCCGAGATAAACCGACGGATTACGGCTTTTGAATATGATTCTGTTGTTAGTGCGGCTTTGAAGCTGGGATTTAACAATGCTTATATGCAGGAAAAGACAAGCGCCAGGGCAGAGTATACACCAACCTTTGATTTGACAGGGGTTAGGTGTTGAGCCAAGCTCAGACATTTGATATCAGAGCGTGCCAAGATTCTCCCCAGAAGAATCACAGGTATCTGCACCAAACATCAGAGACAGCTTACAGAGGCAATCAAGCGTGCATGACACATTGCATTGCTTCCCTTTAGCACCGAATAGTTGCTTTGCGGCGTTAGCCCCAGCAACAAAAAAGGACCTCATTTGAGGTCCTTTTTTGTTGCTGTTTTTAAACGCATATTTTTACCAGAGTAAACCTTTTTGTGCTGCCGGAAATCTCTTCATTCTACGACAAAACGATAATTCTGATTCTTCCACCTGAAGACATGGGTCTGTCTGTAAACGCAGAAACATTATATTCATCTGCCATTTCTACAAGTTCATCCATTGTAATCATCGTGTATGAGCTCTGTGCAGAAAGCTGTTTTTTTACATAAATCTGAACTTTATCCCACAGAATATAATCTTTTCCATCTATTGTTATAACAGAACCGCTGATGTTTGAAATCTTTTTGCCTGAAATGCTGCTCAGGGAAACCAAAGAGCTTATTTCTCTTCCGTCGGTTGCTATCTGAACAGCCTGACCATAAGAAACATTAAAGATTTTATTTTGTGTTGAAAATGTGGTGGTAATACCATCAGAAAGGTATTCATAACTGCCGGAAAGAGAACGGTCAGAATTTGTATTGCTTACTTTTGTCATAATTCCATAAGTATATCCATCGCCAGTTACATCGTTTAAAATCAATCCGTCAATATTTCCAACAGAATTTTTTGAAACATATAAAACATCACGATTGGCTATCTTAATTCCATTTAATCTTTGGGGATAAACAGATGTAACAATAGCGGTTTCATTTTCTTCCACAGTAGAGGTTTCAATAATTTTCGCATCATCAGCAAGTTGATAAGAACCTAATTTGTTTGTGCCGGAGCCCCAGGTGAATGTGCCGGATATGTCATATGATGTATTCATCCGTGTGAGAGTTGCAATGGAGTTATTCAGTTTAACCGCAACGACCTGATTAACAAGTGAGTCATAGTTCTTCTCTGTGATGTATTCTAATGTTTCACCGGATGTTAGTATAATTCTGACATAAGGTTTTATCACCTTTGTTCCTGAAACCGTTGATTCTTTTGTGCCTGCGGCCGTTAAAAATCCATATATTTTTTCTCCAAGTTGTGCCGAAGCTGAACTGTCCACAATATCTGCAATGCCGCCCGATTTTCCCATCAGCAGTGTGATTGAGTCTCCGTAATTGAATTTGCCTCCTGATGAAAGCTTTGATAAGGCATTGGTGCCTTCTAAATTATAGGTAACGCCGGATACCGTGACAGAGGAGGGGAGATTTTTATTAGGCTGTGCATCTTCATAAATTCCGGTAATTTTTTTAGAATATACTAAAGCCGTTGCATATTCTTCCATATAATAAACAATGTCATTAATCTTGACATCGGATAAGGATGCGCGCTCACCGTCTTTAATAATTGTGAGTGAAGAATCAGCATCAAAGTCTTGATACCATGTAGATGATGTAACGGTTTTTGGACCAATAGTAGTATTAAAATTTGACATTAGTGTTTTGTCAGAATTTTTCGGATTTGAAGACAAGGCATTAAAGGCAATGGTTGCAATATCATATCGGTTAAGCTCTTGCCCTGCAGACTTACTGAGATTATTTAAGAGGCCTGCTTTTCTTGCGGTTTCAATTTGTGAATATGGCCAATCATTTCCCATATCTTCATCAGTATAGCCCAAAATACGCAGAAACATAACAAGCGCTTCTTCTAATAAAACCGTGTTTGATGGACGAAAGGTTGCATCCATGTAACCCTTAAAAAGACCATATTTAATTCCCGTTGTAACATACGGTGCAGCCCAATGCTGATAGGTTACATCGAGAAATGGAGAACTTTTTTTATCCATTTCGACCATATTTCTGTAAGTAGAAGAGGCTACGACAATTTTTGCACATTCAGCCCGTGAAACCTTATCCGAATATCGCATGTTTCCGCTTGGGTCGCCCTCCATGATTGATAAGGCAGATAAAACCTCAACCTCATAGTCAGACAAGGCGGAAATGTGGCATGAAGCTATAGACAATAACATCATCGCCGTAATAAGAAAAGATAAAATCTTTTTCATTTTTAACATCCTTTCGTAATCTATTCAAACCGCAAAGCATCAATTGGATTCAGCGTTGCGGCATTTTTAGCAGGCAGATAGCCAAAAATAATACCAATTCCAACAGAAACACTAAAAGCAACAATAACAGCCGAAACAGAGGGGATAACGGTGATGCTCATAATTATACCAATAACATAGGCAACAAGTCCGCCCAGCAATATGCCAAGCAATCCGCCAATACCGCTGACGGTGGCTGCTTCAATTACAAATTGTTGCATAATGTGTTTTTTCTTGGCGCCAAGAGATTTTCGAATGCCAATTTCTTTTGTTCGTTCAGTAACAGAAACCAGCATAATATTCATAATACCAATGCCGCCGACAAGAAGTGATATTCCTGCTATCAAAATCAATGCACCTTTCAGCGTATCCATAATGCTGTTCATTTCGTCTAGAATTTCCTGTGTTGCCGTTATGTTGTAAAAATCGCTACTGCCTAAAATTTCAGTGAGCTTCATCTCTAAAACGGCTTTCGCTTCTTCAATGCGGTTTGAATCTTTCATGGAAACCACATAAGAACCAATGGAGGCGTTTCTTGAAAGTTTAGATGCCAGCGTATATGGAATATAAATGCATTGGTCGGCCGAACCCTCTGAGGAGTCGCTTTGTTCTTCTAAAACACCAATGATGGTGTAGGGGTCACCGTTTAACTTAATTTTTTGACCAACGGCTTTTCCTCTGTCGTAATATTCCTGCTCATAATAGGTGCCTATAACGCAAACCTTAAGCATTTTTTCAATATCCACAAATTGCAGAAATCTTCCTTGCGTTGTAGACAGGAGGTCAATTTCATCATAGGTTTCATCAATGCCTGTTACCGAGGCATAGGATGTTTCGGAACTGTTTGGCGATTTGATGTTAACAGTGGCCGTGACCTTTGGCGAGCAATATAAAAACAAATGACTATTTTCATCAATCAATTCATATAGGTTGTCGGGCTCTACGCGTCTTGTGCTTCCTCGTGAAGTAATGGAAACGGTTATATTATTTGTTCCAAAACCCTCAAAAACATCAGAGACCTGCCCGGTGATACCGTCCATAACACTTACCAGAATAATAACGGCTGCCACGCCAATAATAATGCCGAGCATTGTCAAAAAGGAACGCATTTTGTTAGAACGAATACTTGCGATTGCTAACTCAATCGTTTTAGAAAACTTCATTCTTCTGCCTCCTTTTTTATATGTGCTGAAAGGGTGCTTTTAATGATTTCATCTTCCATAGCCATGCCGTCAAAAATAATTCTTCCGTCGTGCACGCGAATTACTCTCTTTGCTCTTGCAGCAATGGTATTATCGTGGGTTATCAATATGATTGTGTTTCCCTGTTTGTTCAGTTCGATTAGAAAATCAATAACCTCTTTACTGGTTTTTGAATCAAGTGCACCGGTAGGCTCGTCAGCCAGGATAATAGACGGTGACCCTGCCAATGCTCTTGCAATAGAAATTCTTTGTTGCTGTCCACCGGATAGTTGAGAGGGCTTATGATAGGCCTTATCCAAAACACCGACTCTTCTTAAAGCGTCCATAGCAAGCTCCTCTTGTTCGCTTTCGCGCAGACCCTTGTATAAAAGAGGTAATTTAACATTATCCAGGTTAGTTAATTTTGGGAGCAGGTTATATTGCTGAAAAATAAAGCCCAGGGTTTTATTTCTTATCTCGGCCTGTTCATCGTCCGTAAGTCTGCTTACATCATCACCGTTGAGCAAATATGTGCCTTCGGTGGGAACATCAAGACAGCCGATAATATTCATACATGTCGATTTTCCGCTACCGGATTGTCCGATAATGGCAACAAATTCGCCTTTATAAATTGAAAATGAAACACCGTCTAGCGCACGCACTTCGACATCGCCCGTCTGGTATATTTTGTATATGTTCTGAAACTCAACCAAAGGTGCAGAATTTGTGTTTTGGTTCATTTACAATTCCTCCTTTGATATTATCTCATTCCGCTGGGCATTCCACCGGGCATGCCTCCGCCAGAGCGGTTGCCACCCATGCTTCCGCCGGGCATTCCGCTGGGCATTCCACCGGGCATGCCTCCGCCAGACATTCCGCCGCCCATGCCACCCATGCCGCCCATCATGGGTGCGGAAGAGTCTTTGCTTTGTGAGGCTATAATCTGGGGGATATAAACAATATCTCCTTCTTGTAAGCCGGATATAATTTCAATGTACTGCGTATTATTGATTCCGGTTTCAACCACAACAGATTTGTAACCCTCGGGAGCATCGTCATCATCACTTGTTTTTTCTCCTTTGACATAAACAATGTTCCCACGGCTGACAGCGGCTACAGGAATTGCAATAACCTCTTTTGCCATTGAGGTGATAATCTCAACATCTATGTTCATTCCCGGGAGTAACTCTTCGTCAAAGTCTGTAATTAAAATTGTAACAGGATATGTAGTAACACCGCCGGAAGTTGTTCCGTTAACCGATACATTTGTAACCTTTCCGTTGTAGGTTTTGCCCTTAACTGCATCGGAGGTAATGATAACATCCTGGTCCAGTTCAACGCTTTTAATATCAAGCTCATCCACAGCAAGCTCACACTCAAGGCTGGACATATCGTAAATAACAGCCATTTCAGTTGACATATTGGAATTATCCAGCTTATCTCCTGCTTTAACATTTTTGGTCACAACTGTTCCGGAGATGGGTGCAGTTATGGTGTAGTCTTCAAGCTTTTTTTGAGCGTTTTCGCGAGAAAGTTGTGAAGAGCGGAGCGAGAGCTCTGAAGATTTGAGACTATCAACGACTGAAGAACTGTCTATGTGTACTAAAACAGATCCATTTGAAACCCTCGACCCTTGCGAAACATACATCGCGTCAATCTGGCCTGAAGCTTCTGCCACAATGGTTTTTTCGGCAATATATTCAAAAGTTCCCATAGGGTTAGAAGCAAAACCATTGACGATGGCACTTGCTGTTTCCTCAGTGGTTAACGCACCGGGGTTTGTCACTTTTATCTTAACCGTTCTGACAAGTGTGTTACCTGTTGATGCATATCCTCTTGAATTAACATCTGTTATAGTGCCCCGAAGGAGCTCGCCGTTGGAGGTGATTTTCACCTGTGCCTCTTGGCCTATATAGAAATCACGGGCATCGGTATCATTAAATGTTACAGTTAATATAAAACTTGAATCATCATGAATATCGGCAATTTTTGTTCCGGAATTAACTGACATACCTTCTTTGACATAGAGAGTTTTAACTACACCTGAAATATCTGAAACAACCGTTAAATTGCTGTAGTTGTCTGCAGCTTTCTGATAATCCATCTGAGAGCGTTGGTATGAAATGTCTGCATTTTCAATTGAATTTTTTGCATCAGAGGAATCAATTTCATATAAAACATCACCCTCATTAACAACTTCACCTTGTTCAAAGTTTGCGCTCAAAACATTTCCTGAAACAAGTGCCGTAATAGAGTACTGGTCTTTTGGCATAACTACAGCAGAGCCGGTAATAGAGGAGGTTATATCCTGCCTCTTTACAGTTTCTTCTGTCCATGAAACAACGAAGCCTTTTTTGTTTCCGGCTGATATAATTAAAGATACAAGTAATGCAATTAAAATAGCGGCAGATATGATTATAATGAGTTTTTTCTTTTTTGAATAACTTTTAAATTCTTTGGGGAATTCCCTAATTACAGAGAAAATTTTTGTTATGATATTTTTCATTATGATGTTCCTTTCTTTTATTAGGCTGTATCACAATTTTCATTATCAAAAATTGCTTGGAAAAATGTGATGCAATGAGCACGAGCAATAAAAATCTGCACTTTATGCCATACAAGTTCCTTTTAATATATATTACAATTTACATTTTACATTACAAAAGTTAAGACAATGTTAACAAAAAGTAAATTATTTAGAAAAAGTAACCGCATTTGAGATTATTAATAAAAGAAAATATAACAAACTCGTAAAAAGGTGATAGCGACAGCGAACAGTCATGAGTACGCTTGCAAACGAATCGGTGAGCCGAGCGTGGCTTTTTACGAAAAAGGCGGAACAGAGAAGCGGGGGACTGTTTTTTGCATAAAAAAGGGAACAAGCTGAACTTGTTCCAACTTGGGTGCAGGGGGCAGATTGATACCCGCGACCTCCGGGTTATCGCTTTGCGCCGGTCGCCGTCGTGTGTCGTCTGTCTTCGTCGAATAAATCAACTTGACATACTCGCACTTTGGGCGACACCGCTTGTAAAAACAATTCGCCAGATTGTTTTTACTTCGCTGACTGGGCGAGCCACGCTCGCCGGTCTCATAACCCGGGAAAGAAAAAAGCAACCACTAAAGTGATTGCTTTTAATTGGGTGCAGGGGGCGGATTTGAACCACCGACCTCCGGGTTATGAGCCCGACGAGCTACCAA
>JAFYVH010000005.1 GCA_017549205.1 Clostridia bacterium
AAAAATTGAAGATTGCTGCTCTCGAATTTTGACAATAAAAAATGGCTCAAACCCAGTGTTTGAGCCAAATATATTGGCAGGGGTAGAAGGACTCGAACCCTCAAGAACGGTTTTGGAGACCGGCATGTTACCATTACATCATACCCCTAAACGATATGTAACTCACCATCGACCTCATCTATTATATCTTTCCCTGCTAATTTTGTCAAGGGGTTATGAAAAAATAATCGTAAAGATTTATGAAATATCTTATTAAAAAAGAGAGTAACGAAATGCTTTTTGTATCTGAATTGTATATTTAGAAACTTTTCTTATTAAACTAAATAAAAAACAACAAGGAGTCATAAAATGTATCAAACTCGAACAGATTTAGCCCTGGAAATCCACGAAATGTTAACAGAAGCCGCCGAGGAAATCTCTGGCGTGACCTTAAAGCAAGAAGAAAAAGAGGGCGCAAAAATTTCACGCGTACACATTGAAACTCTGCGGGCGCAGGCAAAAATGGGCAAACCCATTGGCCATTATATCACCATTGAGTTTCCAGACATGAATATAGCAGAGGGGGAGGAATATGAAGCCCTGTGCCGGATTGTAGGAAAAGAACTGCAGGCATTACTCCCTTTAAAAGATAAAGCCAATGTGTTGGTGGTGGGGCTGGGTAACTGGAACATCACCCCCGATTCTTTAGGGCCAAAAGCTATATCTAAACTCATGGTCACCCGGCATTTGCTTCAATATATTCCCGACCAGATTGATGAAGGGATTCGGCCTGTCTGTGCTATTTCTCCCGGTGTTTTGGGCATTACGGGTATGGAAACAAGCGAAATCATTAAAGGTGTGACAAATGCTATAAAACCCGATGCAATCATTGTGATTGATGCACTGGCAGCGCGAAGCATGGACAGAATCAGCACAACCATTCAGCTTTGTGATACCGGCATCAGCCCGGGTGCCGGGGTAGGTAATCAGCGAAAGGCTTTGGATAAAAGTAGCCTTGGGGTGCCGGTTATTGCCATTGGTGTACCAACGGTAATCGATGCAGCCACCATCACGGCAGATACTTTGCAAATGGCAGCACAATCTGAAGAGGTAGAGGCCAATCAAGAACTTTGCGAGGCTTTGTCAAAAATGGATGAAGAAGAGCAGTATAGCATGTTGCGAGCAGCACTGCCAGAGAGCCTGAATGGTTTTATTGTCACTCCAAAGGATGTAGACCTGCTTATAGACCGTGTGGCCCAAGTGGTGGCAAATGGAATTAATCTGGCAATGCATAAAAATATTTCTTTTCAAGATATTGCCGCTTACACATCATAATAAAAAGATGGGTCGCTTCCTATTGTAAAGATATACAAAAACCCTCACGGGTCAAGAGGTCGCATGCCCAAACCGTCTAAACCAAATAAAAAAACGAGCCATACCTTGCGGTATAACTCGTTTTGGCTTTGCCAAAATATTCTCGTAAAAAGGTGATAGGATACAGCCGCTCTTCGAGCGTCTTGCCTGCTTGGCGACCCAAAGGCTAAAGCCTTTCGGGCCCCGCCGGCGCACCACTCACCTAAATAACAGTCCGCAGGACTGTTATTTTACGGTTCGCGCCTTCTTAAGCTTCAAATCCTACCAATCGAAAGAAAAACCACCCCATGCAAAAGCATGAGATGGTTTTTGGTCGGGGTGACAGGATTTGAACCTGCGACCTCTTGACCCCCAGTCAAGCGCGCTACCAAGCTGCGCCACACTCCGTCCCCTTTAGTACCTATACATTATACAACACAATTATCCGTTTGTCAAATGAAATTTTAAAATAATTTCAAAAATTTTATGAAACAGCGTATTTAATCGAAAAAAGGGCCTATCCGAAGGCTAAATAAATATCCTGGAATAATGTCATTTTTAACAAAATTACCTGTTAAAATCTACAATATTTTCAGTAAAATGAAAGAAAATCTAACACATTTAACAATGAAGAACCCGTTAGGTTGTTAAAAATGCCAAAAAAATTATTTTAAAGAAAATCTTTTAGATTTATTGTTGACATTGTTTTTCATTTATAATATAATTATCGGAGAACGTAAACAAAAAAACATTATTATGAAAAGTGGGTGTAATTAATGAAAAAAGGATTCATGAAGGCTTTAGCTGCAGTTGCAGCAGGCGCTATTCTTTTGACAATGAGCCTGTCCGCTTTTGCACTGAGCTATGATGTTGCAACTGTTTACGATGCACAAGGCACATCCGAAGTGACCGTTTCAAACATCCTCGCTGCTGCTGGCGAAGAAGTTGCATTCCTGGTTGAAAGCGAATCTGCTATCGTTTACATCGACCAGAAAACTGCTGACGGTTCCGGCAATGTTGCCGAATTCAGCTTTGTTGTAGACAACGGTGCATATGACATCCGTGTTGGTTCTACAAGCACAGCGAACAGCGAAGATACAACTTTTGCTTTGGCACAGAACAAAGCAAGTGTTAACGGTTTTGATGTAACCGTTTCTGCTGCTGATGCTGCTATCGAAGCTGGTAACCGCGTAGCTATTGAAGCTGGCGCTGGTTTTGTTAAGGTTTATACCTTAGCTGCTGCTGGTTGGGGCGTAGCTGGCTATACCATCAATGGTGAAGCTGGTGTTGCTATTGAAAACGGTGAATTCTTCACTGTTGAAATTACTGCAGACGCTGCAATCGAAGTTCTGTTCACACAGGACAAAGAAGATATGGTTGCTATTACTGGCACACCTGTTGCTACAGTTGCTGATGCACAGCCCAGCTTTGGCGAAAACAAAGCAGGTCTCTTCGCAACTGCTACAAGTGCAACCGAATACGGCATTCTGTTAGCTGAAGATGCTGCTGCATTTGATGCTATCGGCGCTGCTGATATCGCTGAACTTTCTGAAGACACTGCTGTTAAGAAGTTCGTTGCTATGGCTAAGAACGCAGAAGGTCAGTATGCTGTTGTAGTTCAAAACGCTGACGGCGAAAGCGCAATCGCTGGTGAATGGTATGCTTGTGCATACGCACTGAACGGCGATGTACTTTCTAAGGAAGCTGCTGCTACTGTTTTCAGCTTTGGTGAGTAACAGTTAATTAAAATTTGATTAGGAGGAATTTACTGTGAAAGAATATGCAAAACCGGTTTTAGAAATTCGCGAAATCAGAGTTACTGAAAACCTTGCAGCCACCAGAGCAAGCGCAGCGTTGGATTTTGTTAGCAAATATCCGACAACAACATTTACTTTAAGCACAGTGGCTGACAGTCAGGATCTGGCTTAATCAATATGGGTTGGGAGCAATTCCCGCATATTGAGATTTAGCGAATGTTTAATAAGGCACACCAAAAGGTGTGCCTTGTTTTTTGCTTTTGTCCTTGACAATGGAGGGGGACTGTGATATACTAATATGCGTTGGGGGTATAGCGCAGTTGGGAGCGCGTTTGACTGGCAGTCAAAAGGTCAGGGGTTCGAATCCCCTTATCTCCACCAGAAAAAACGACAGTAATCGACAGATTACTGTCGTTTTTTCAGCTAAATTCGCTGATGCGAGCTAAACCCCCCAAGCTCAGCTAAATTGCCTGCGGCAGCTAAATGCACTTCGCACGCTTATGGCGAATTTAATTTAGCTAAAATAGAAATATCTCATTGATTTGGCTTTTGCAGATAATAGTACCGGGATTGTTTGCTTATTACGGTTTCACTCTTTTTTTGATTTATCTGCGTCTGTTGCTATTCGCTTACCGGAAACAGAACAAGCTTATTCTGGTCATCGCATAGTCCCAAATATATCTCTTTTGCGCTGTCATATTTATGTTCTTTCAGCTGTTTATCAAGCCAGGCAAGGTTTAAACCAAGTCTTTTTAAATTTTCATGAAGAATGCACCCATCCATAATAACCTCTGTACAAATTTTTGTTTTTTGAGGGGTAAGATTCATATCTTTCGGTGTCAAAGGCCGTTTTTCACTTTTTGGCAAAATTGTAATTCGACCGTTATACTCAAAAACGGCGGTTTCAATATCGTTTATGTTGAAATAGCCTTCCTGACGGCACAAAACCATAAATTCTGAAAGCTCAAGCTTTGCCTTTTTCATGTTCTTTCGATATAGTTTCCCGTGATCTAAAATAATGGTGGGTGTCCCATTTACATATTTACGGGTTTTGGGAAATTTATGGGCAAGTATTGTGAGACCTAAAGCCACAAAGCCATAAACCAGCATTGCAATAAGGGGCTTTTGCGGTGATTCAAGCTCAGTTGCCAGCTCGGCAGCAATAGAGCCGATGGTGATGCCGGTGATGTAATCGAAAAAATCCAGCTGTGCCATTTGTTTGTGCCCCATTATTTTCGCAATAATAAATAAAGATATGACCGATAGCAAAGATGTTAAAATAACTTTTATCCATTCCATTTTAGAACGACCTCCAATCTTTTTTTATTATGTGTTTGCGGTGTAATATTTATTACCACAGCCTGATTGTAAAAATCTAAAAATGCGCAGATTTATTATCTTTTGTGAGCTCCCTCGATTGACAAAAGTCATTCACTGTGGTACAATCAATAGGTAAAGGATTTTGTAAAACAATACACATTAAGTGTGACTACATAGGGAGGGTGCAAAGTGGACATTAGAGAACAATCACTTTTAAAACATGGTGAATGGAAAGGCAAAATTGAAGTTATTTCCCGAGCTAAAGTTGAAAACAGCAATGACCTGTCGCTTGCTTACACACCGGGCGTAGCAGAGCCTTGTCTTGCCATTCAGAAAGACATTGAAAAATCGTATGAACTGACAAGAAGATGGAATCTTGTTGCCGTTATCACCGATGGTACAGCGGTGCTGGGTCTTGGTGACATTGGCCCCGAAGCCGGCATGCCGGTTATGGAAGGCAAGTGCGTTTTGTTTAAAGAGTTTGCCGATGTTGATGCATTTCCCCTTTGCATTAAAACCAAAGATGTGGATGAGCTTGTGCAAACCATTTATAACATTTCAGGCAGCTTTGGCGGCATTAACTTAGAAGATATTGCAGCTCCCAGATGCTTTGAAGTTGAAAGACGCTTAAAAGAAATTTGTGACATTCCTGTTTTCCACGATGACCAGCATGGTACGGCTATTGTTGTGGCAGCGGCTCTTTTAAATGCTCTTAGGGTTGTGAATAAGAAAATTGACGAGGTTAAAGTGGTTATTAATGGTGCAGGCAGCGCCGGCACAGCCATTGCAAACCACATTTTGAAGCTTGGTGTTAAAAACCTGATTGTTTGTGATAAATTCGGTGTTATTTGCGAGGGTATGGAGGGTCTTAGCGAGGCACATACCATCCTGAGCAAAAAGACAAATCCCGAAAAAATTCAGGGCACACTTTCTGACGCTCTTTGCGGCGCGGATGTGTTCATTGGTGTTTCTGCTCCTAACATTGTATCTGAAGAAAACATTAAATCTATGGCTGACAAGCCCATTGTGTTCCCCATGGCAAACCCTGTTCCTGAAATTATGCCGGATTTGGCACTTTCTGCTGGCGCAGCTGTTGTGGGCACAGGTCGCTCTGATTTCCCCAATCAGATTAACAATGTGTTGGCTTTTCCCGGCATTTTCAGAGGTGCTTTGGATGTGAGAGCCAAGGACATTAATGAAGAAATGAAAATGGCAGCATCTTATGCCATTGCCGGCATTGTGTCAAATGAAGAACTGAGTGCAGAATACATTCTGCCCAAAGCTTTTGACCCCAGAGTTGGCAAAGCTGTGGCTGAAGCTGTTGCAAAGGCTGCTCGTGAAAGTGGCGTAGCAAGAAAATAAATGATTTAATTATAAAAATCGAGCCTCTTATGGTAAAACATAAGAGGCTCGATTTTTGTTTGAAAAATATTATATTGCCAAAGGTCTATATTCAGAAAAAAGAACAGAACAAGCAGCGGATCCATTGGTTGACTCAATGATTTTTTTCTGCAAATCCTCAAGGTCTTGGGTGCGGATGCAAACCGTTGCTGCCACATCCTGACCAAAGGTGGCATCTTCAATGGTAAGCCCCTCTTGCTCCAATAAATATTGTAGGCGGTTATACTGGTCATATTGAACTGTAATCTGCAGGAGAGTGCAGTCGGTCATGATAGAAATAATACCCTTGTCAATGCCCATTTTAGTCGCCTTGGAATAGGCTCTCACCAGTCCGCCGGCGCCTAATTTTGTACCACCAAAATAGCGGGTCACCACCACGGCCACATCGGTCAAATCCTCTTGTTTTAAAACCTCCATAACCGGCATGCCGGCGGTGCCGCCGGGTTCACCGTCGTCCGAATAGCGTGCGATGTTGTTTTCGCGGACAATATAGGCATATACATTATGGTTGGCGTCGGAAAATTCTTTGCGCATGTCCTGAATCAGCGAAAGGGCCTCTGCTTCTGTTGTGACGGGGCGGACAGTGGCAATAAAGCGAGATTTTTTTTCAATTAATTCATCTCGCCCTGACCGTTTAATTGTGCGATAATCTTTCTTCATCACAAGTGCCTGCTTTCACAAAATTTTGCCCGTGGCAATGTTAGTTATCTTCCTTTAAATATGCTTTAAAGCGGTTATAGGCCTTGGCATCCAGCAACACCTGAATGCATGTACCCTCCGGCTCATAGGTTTCCTCTAATACTGTATGGTCGTTGTGCAGCTCGGATAAAACAGCGCCGTCGGTGTAGGGTATGAGCAGCCGAACCGCCTGCTTTTTGCCCGGTGCCACATCGCCAATGGCTTCTAAAAGGGCATCAAAGCCGGCACCGGTTTTGGCGCTGATGTGCACGATGCGGTCCGCCTCGGGAAGTGATGCGGGGAGTTCGATGCTGCCATCGGCGGCATCGGCTTTGTTAAAGGCCAGCACCACCGGTTTATCAGCGGCACCCAGTTCACTTAAAATGCGATTAACCACTTGAATGTGTTGCATAAATTCCTCGTTAGAACCATCTGTTACATGCAACACCACATCGGCCAGCGAAATTTCTTCTAAAGTGGATTTAAAGGCTTCAATTAAATGATGGGGCAGCTTTCTTATAAAGCCAACGGTGTCAATCAGCAAAATGTTGCGGCCGTCTTCTAAGTTAAAGCCTCTGACGGTGGGGTCTAAGGTGGCAAAAAGCTTGTCTTCGGCGTAAACATCGGCACCGGTTAAGGCATTGAGTAGCGTGGATTTTCCTGCGTTGGTATAACCCGCCAAAGCAACTGTAACTGCATTTTCCTGACGGCGACCGGCACGGAGCAATTCACGATGTTTTTTAACCTCTGAAAGTTCCTGCTGCAAATGGTGAATGCGGCTTCTGATATGCCGCCGGTCTGTTTCTAAACGGGTTTCACCGGGACCTCGAGTACCAATACCGGCGCCTAAACGAGAAAGTTGTGTGCCAATGCCGGTAAGGCGGGGCAGCATGTATTTAAGCTGCGCCAGCTCAACCTGAATTTTACCTTCGCGGCTTAAGGCGTGGCGGGCAAAAATATCTAAAATCAGCATGCTGCGGTCAATAACACGGCGCTTTAATGCTTTTTCCAAATTTTTAAGCTGCATGGGGGAAAGCTCGCTGTCAAAAATAATCAGGTCGGCCTCTAAAGTTTCGCAGGCCCCTAAAAGCTCCTCCAATTTTCCTTCGCCTAAATATGTTGCGTTTTCGGGGGAAGGGCGGTTTTGCACCAGAGTGCCCACAACCTCTGCACCTGCTGTGTCGGCAAGGCGTGCAAGCTCGTTTATAGTTTCTTCAGTTGTATCTTTTAAAGGGTCGCCGCTACCGGTATGCACACCTGCTAAAATGGCTCTCTCTTGTTTTTCTTTTGTTTCGGTTAAAGCCATGGGTTTGCTCCTCTCCATTTTATGTATCAAATCATGGCGCAAAAAGATTTATTCGCCTTGTAAAGCCATTGCGTTTTGGGCAGCGTTTAAGCCCGCCAAATAGCCTGTTGAAAAAGCGATTTGCAGGTTATAACCGCCGGTATAAGCATCCACATCAATGACCTCGCCGGCAAAATAAAGCCCGGTGACAAGCTTTGACTCCATTGTCTTGGGTGAAATTTCCCGGGTGGACACACCGCCTGAGGTGATGATGGCCTCGGCAATGGGACGGGGACGGGTGATGTTTAGCGTAAGATGCTTAAAGAGATGAACAAGCTTTTGCCGCTCGGCCCGTGTGATTTCGTTCACCTTTTTTCGTGGGTCAATATCGGAAAGCCGCACGATGATGGGAATAAGTTTTTTAGGCAAGAGCATATCCAAACTGTTAATAAAATCCTTATTAATTTCAGCAGCAAAATCCCGCAGGATGCGAGCGTCAAGCTGGCTTTCGTCTAAGGCGGGCTTTAAGTCAATCTCAACCCGATATTGATTTTTGTCAAAGTCCCGCATGTGTGCACTGGCAGAAAGCACCAAAGGACCAGACAAGCCAAAATGGGTTAAAAGCATTTCGCCGTTTTCTTCATATATTATTTTATTCGTCTTATCCAAGGTGCGCAGGCATACATTTTTTAAAGAAAGGCCCATAGCCTCCCGGGGCCAATGCTCTTTCGTTTCTAAAGGAACGAGGGAGGGGCGAGGTGTGGTGATGGTGTGTCCCAGATTTTTGGCAAAGGAAAGACCGTCTCCGGTTGAACCCGTTTGGGGATAAGTGAGGCCACCGGTGGCAATCACAACTGCGGATGCGGTTATTTTTTCACCGTTTTTAAGCTTTACACCCGTAACAGCGTCATCTTTTGTCATTAGACCTGCAACCTCTTTGTGCAGACGGAGAGATTGACCGGCGTAGTCGACAAAAACCTTTACCACATCAGCGGCTTTGTCGCTGACAGGAAAAACCCGTCCACCGCGCTCTACCTTTGTTTCAACGCCGTTGCGGTGCAAAAAAGTGCGCAAATCTTCGTTGTTAAAAGCAGAAAAAGCGCTATATAAAAATCGATTATTTGAAGGGATTTGTGCCATAAATTCAGTGATATCTGTGGCGTTGGTCACATTGCAGCGACCTTTGCCGGTAATCATTAGTTTTTTGCCCGGACGGTCACCCTTTTCTAAAACCAGGGTTTTGGCTCCTATAGAAAGAGCTGTGCCCGCAGCCATCAGCCCTGCTGCGCCGCCACCAATCACAATTACATCATAATCCATGCCATCACTCATCCTCAAAAATTCTTACTTTTTAGTATAACAGACAGAGGAAAAATTATCAATATAAAGAAACATGGAGATATAAGAAGAAAATAAAAGCATTTTAGAGAAATAAGGAGTTATTTTTAAAATTCAACCTCACATAATATTTGCCAAAACAAGAAATATTGAGTAATATATACTGTAGATTTAGCACTCAATAAGAGAGAGTGCTAACAATGTGTTTAATTTTACTTAACATAACAAGGAGGACTCATCATGAACATCAAACCCTTAGGCGACAGAGTGGTTATCAAAATGGTTGAAGCAGAAGAAACCACCAAAAGCGGCATTATTTTAACTGCCAGTGCAAAAGAAAAGCCCCAAATGGCTGAAATTGTTGCAGTTGGCCCCGGCGGCATGGTTGACGGTAAAGAAGTTAAAATGGAGCTTAAGGTTGGCGATAAAGTTATCACCAGCAAATATGCAGGCACAGAAATTAAATTTGACGATGTTGAGTACACAATCTTAAAGCAGAGCGATGTACTTGCCATTGTGGAATAATTAAGGGAGGAAATTTGGCATGGCAAAGGATATTAAATTTGGTGAAGAAGCAAGAAAAGCTATGGAAGCCGGCGTGAACAAGCTGGCTGACACAGTTAAAGTTACATTAGGTCCCAAAGGCAGAAATGTTGTTTTGGATAAAAAGTTTGGCGCACCCTTAATCACAAATGATGGTGTGACCATTGCAAAAGAAATTGAACTGGAAGACCCCTTTGAAAACATGGGTGCACAGCTGGTTAAAGAAGTTGCGACCAAGACAAACGATGTGGCTGGTGACGGTACCACAACAGCAACCCTGTTGGCACAGGCTTTAATCCGTGAGGGTCTTAAAAACCTGGCAGCCGGCGCTAATCCCATGATTTTGAGAAAGGGTATTGCCGGTGCTGTTGACACAGCTGTTGACTATATTGTTAAGTCCAGTGCAAAAGTAAACGGCAAAGACGATATTGCCCGTGTTGCATCCATTTCTGCTGCTGATGAAAAAGTTGGTCAGCTGATTGCAGACGCTATGGAAAAAGTTTCAAACGACGGTGTTATCACAGTTGAAGAATCCAAAACCGCCGAAACCTATTCTGAAGTTGTTGAAGGTATGCAGTTTGACAGAGGCTACATTTCTCCCTACATGGTAACAGATACCGAGAAAATGGAAGCCGTACTTGATGATGCTTACATTTTAATTACCGACAAGAAAATTGCTAACATTCAGGAAATTCTGCCGTGTTTAGAGCAGATTGTGCAGCAGGGCAAAAAGCTGGTTATCATTGCTGAAGATGTTGAGGGCGATGCGCTGGCTACCTTGCTTGTAAACAAGCTGCGCGGCACCTTTACCTGCATTGCCGTTAAGGCCCCCGGCTTTGGCGACAGACGCAAGGATATGCTCAAAGACATTGCCATTTTAACCGGCGGTGAGGTGATTTCTGAAGAACTGGGTCTTGAACTGAAAGAAACCACCATCGACCAGCTGGGTCAGGCTCGTCAAATCAAAATCTCCAAAGAAAACACCATTATTGTTGACGGCGCCGGTAATGCTGATGAGATTAAAGCTCGCATTAATCAGATTAAAGCACAAATCGAAGAAACCAATTCTGATTTCGACAGAGAAAAACTGCAGGAGCGTTTGGCAAAACTCTCCGGCGGTGTAGCTGTTATTAAGGTTGGTGCTGCAACCGAGACCGAAATGAAAGAGAAAAAGCTGCGCATTGAAGATGCTCTGGCGGCTACCCGTGCGGCCGTTGAAGAAGGCATCGTAGCCGGCGGTGGTACTGCGTTTATCAACGCAATCAAAGCTGTTGCTGAGCTGATTAAGGGTCTTTCCGGTGACGAAAAGACCGGCGCTTGCATTGTTTTAAAAGCATTGGAAGAGCCCGTTCGTCAAATTGCTTTCAATGCAGGTCTTGAAGGTTCTGTTATTGTTGAAAAGCTGAAAGACAGCGCTGACAAAATTGGCTTTAATGCACTGACTGAAGAATATGTAGATATGATGAAGGCCGGTATTGTGGATCCCACAAAGGTAACTCGTTCTGCCCTGCAGAATGCTTCCAGTATCGCATCTATGGTGCTGACAACCGAAAGCGTTGTTGCCAGCAAGCCCGAACCAGAACCGGCCATGCCCGCAGGCGGTATGGGCGGTGGTATGGGCTTCTAAAAGCCAAAAGTGCCATCTGCGTTCAAGCTAAAATAAGGTTATCACCCCACTTGCAGATACATTCTGTGAGTGGGGTTTTTCTTTGCCGATTGGATTTTTTTGCTTTTATATCACAATTTTGGTCAAAATTGCATATTAAAACGGGGTAAAAGCGCCTAAATGTTATTGACATTTACTGATTCTGTTGATATAATATATTATGTATACTCATGTGGTTTTTCAGTTAGTTTCAGGTGAGAAATAAAAACAGAAAAGAAGGATACAAATGCAAAGAAGAATTTATCTTTCGTCCCCTTGTATGAACGGGGCGGAGCAGGAATTTATCAAAGAGGCGTTTGATACAAACTGGGTTGCACCTTTAGGTAAGAATGTAACAGAGTTTGAGAACGAGATCATGGCATATAGCGGTGTTTCCGGAGCAGTGGCTATGAATGCAGGCACAGCAGCCATTCACATGGCGTTGCGTGCGGTTGGCGTGACTGCCGGAGATGTGGTTTTTTGCCAGTCTTTAACCTTTTCTGCCAGCGCAAATCCTATTGTATATCAAGGTGCTACGCCTGTTTTTATTGACAGTGAGCCGGACACATGGAACATGAGCCCTGAAGCACTGAAACGCGCCTTTAAAAAATATCCGCATCCCAAAGCGGTTGTGGTTGTTCACCTTTATGGCACACCGGCTAAAATGGACGAAATTATGGCTCTGTGCAAAGAGCACAATGTGCCTTTGATTGAGGATGCTGCCGAGGGTTTGGGTGGCAGCTACAAAGGAAAGAAGCTGGGCGCTTTTGGTGACTTTGGCATTTATTCCTTTAACGGCAACAAAATTATCACCACATCCGGTGGCGGTATGCTAGTGGGTAATGATACAGAAAAGCTTAAAACAGTTTTAAAGTGGATTACCCAAAGCAGAGAGCCTGCCCCCTGGTATCAGCATGAGGAGCTTGGCTATAACTACCGCATGAGTAACATCGTGGCAGGTATTGGTCGGGGACAGATGACGGCTTTAGTAGACCATGTTGCCCAGAAAACGAAAATCTATCATACATACAAAGAGGCATTTTGTGATTTGCCCGTGACCATGCAGCCATACCTTGAAGAAACCGTGCCGAATCACTGGCTTTCTGTTTTTACGATTGATGAGGGATGTGATGTGTCACCCCTTTCCATCATGGAAACGCTGCAGAAAGAAAATGTGGAAAGTCGCCCGGTTTGGAAACCCATGCACATGCAACCTTTTTATGCATCCTGTGATTTCTTTGCTCATGGTGAAGAAGGTGAGTGCATCAGCGAGGATGTGTTTGCTCGTGGTCTTTGCCTACCCAGCGACTTTTACCCACAGATGACGCAAAAAGAGCAGAATGAGATTATCGAAATCATTAAGGGGTTGTTTTAATTGTACCGTAAATTCGGAAAGCGGCTATTTGACATTGTTTGCGCTTTAGCAGCACTTTTGGTGTTCGGTTGGCTATACATAATTGTTGCCATTTTAGTCCGCATTAAGCTTGGTAGCCCTGTGCTTTTTCAGCAAGAAAGACCGGGCAAGGACGAAAAAATCTTTAAGCTGTATAAATTTCGCACCATGACGGATGCTCGTGACGAAGAGGGCAATCTTTTGCCCGACGAGGTGCGCTTGACCCGATTTGGCCGTCTGCTTCGAAAAACAAGTTTAGATGAACTGCCTGAAGCCTTTAACATTTTAAAAGGCGACATGAGCGTTGTGGGACCACGGCCTCTTTTGGTAGAATACTTGCCTTATTACACAGAGGAAGAACGCCACAGACATGATGTGCGCCCGGGTTTAACAGGGCTGGCACAGATTAATGGCAGAAATGCAATTACTTGGGAAGAAAAGTTTGCGTGGGATTTAAATTACATAAAAAGAATTACTTTTTGGGGCGATGTGAAAATTATTTTTCAAACGGTGATTAAAACGGTAATGAGAAAGGATATTCTGGTTGGGAAGGAATTTGTTGTAGAAAAGTTTATTCCTCACAGAACAAAGAACGATTCGATTATGAGGTGAAGCATATGCTAAAACTTCAGTGCAGAAACATTCATTTGCGTGAATTTGCGGAAACTGATATTGAGAATAAGGTTCACTGGATTAATGATGAAAAAAACAATCGTTATCTTCACTATGATCTTCCGTTGTCAATCGAGAAGACAAAGAACTGGTTTCAAAACAAGGCAGAAAACAGACTTGATTGTGTTATTGAGTATCAGGGCATTGCAGTGGGACTTATAGGTCTTTTAAATATTGATAAGCAAAATCAAAAAGCCGAGTTTTATATTAGTATGGGGCGGGACGATTTTAAGCGTAAAGGTATTGCAACACTGTCAACTAAATTGCTTTTGTCTTATGCATTTGAAGATTTAAAGTTGAATAAAATTTATTTAAATGTTGATGAAGAAAACATAGCGGCATGTAATTTATATGAAAAAATTGGTTTTACCCTAGAGGGACGATTCATACAGGATATGTTTCATAGGGGGAAATTGATTAATCGCTTACGCTATGCAATTTTGCGAGAAGAATGGGTGTAGGTATGAATATTTTAATTCTAAGTGCTGGAACAAGAAATAAAATAGTGCAATATTTCAAAAAAGCCATTGGTGAAAAAGGCAAAGTTATTGCAACGGATATGAGCGAGTTAGCTCCCGCTGTTTATGATGCAGATAAGTTCTACAAGGTCCCCTGCAAGACAGATGCGGGATATATAGATGTGATCCTTGATATCTGCAAGAAAGAAAATATTACCGGTGTGCTTTCGCTGATTGATCCTGAATTGTCACTTCTTTCAAAACATAAGGAGGATTTTGAAAAAATCGGCACCACGGTAATCGGCTCTGAATATGAGCTTTGTGAGCGTGCACTTGATAAAATGCAAATGTATCAATGGCTTTTAGACATGGGTTATAACTGTGCAAAAAGCTACACCGATAAAGATAGCTTTTATGCAGATGTAGAAAAAGGGGAAATCACATATCCCGTTTTTGTAAAACCGGTCAGAGGCAGTGCGAGTGTTGCTATTTCTAAGGTTTATGAAAAGGAAACTTTGGAACTTTTGTTTTCCCGCAATGATAATCTGATGATCCAACAATTTCTAAATGGCCAGGAAATTGGTGCAGATGTATATATTGACATGGTCAGCGGAGAAGTTGTTTCTATTTTTACCAAAAAGAAGATTGTGATGCGTGCCGGCGAAACGGATAAAGCAGTTTCTTTTAAGGATGACAAACTGTTTGAATTAATTGAGGAATTTGCGAAAAAAAGCGGTTGGTTGGGACAGATTGATATTGATATTTTTGATGTTGACGGCGAGTATTACATATCAGAAGTTAATCCGCGTTTTGGCGGGGGCTATCCACACGCCTATGAATGCGGTTGTGATCACATGAAATTGATTGTGAACAATCTTGCTAAAAAAGCAAATGAAAAAAATATCGGTGCATATGAGGAAAATATTTCTATGATGAAATATAGTGAAATAAAAATTCTTAGAAACCGGTAGTCTTTAAGGGGGCAAAACGGCTTATGAATATCCTTTTTTTATCGATTGGCAGACTAAGTGATTTAACGGCAAAATCTCTCTATCCTGATTTGCTCAGGCAATTAAAGGACCAAGGTAACAATGTTTTTGTAGTTTGCCCGCGTGAGAGACGGATGAACTTAAATACAGAGGAAAGCATCGAATATGGCATAAAGGTTTTGCGTGTGAAAATCGGCAACATCACAAAGACAAATCTGATTGAAAAAGGTCTTTCCACCCTTTTTATTGAGCAGCAGTTTAAAAGTGCCATTAAAAAGTATTATAAAGATGTGAAATTTGATTTGGTGCTCTATTCCACGCCACCCATCACCTTTGCAGGCGTGATTAACTATGTGAAAAAGAGGGACAACGCCAAAAGCTATTTGCTTTTGAAAGATATTTTCCCACAAAACGCCGTGGATTTGGGCATGTTTTCAAAGAAGAGCCCAATTTATTGGTTTTTCAGGCAAAAAGAAAAGCAGCTCTATCGTCTGTCGGACTCTATTGGTTGCATGAGTCAGGCCAATGTGGATTATGTGCTGAAGCACAACCCTAAGGTCGAGCCGTGCAAAGTTCATGTAAACCCCAACAGCGTTGAAGCGATCATGATGGATATAAATCCGGCAGAACGGAAAACGATCCGGGAAAAATATGGAATCCCTGAGAATAAAAAAGTGTTTATTTATGGCGGTAATCTGGGCAAACCACAAGGCATTCCCTTTTTAATCGAATGTCTTAAAGCGGCAAAAAGCCAGTCAGATGCTTTCTTTGTTGTTAGTGGCACAGGAACGGAATATCCCAAATTAAAAACCTTTAATGAAACCGAAAAGCCTGAAAATGTGTTGCTCATCAATGGTCTGCCCCGAGAGGAATATGAAACGCTGGTTTCTGCCTGCGATGTAGGACTTATCTTTTTAGACCATCGCTTTACCATTCCCAACTTTCCGTCAAGGCTTTTATCCTATATGCAAGATGCCATGCCAGTGCTTGCCTGCACTGACCCAAATACCGATGTGGGCAAGGTTATAGAAGATGGTGGCTTTGGCTGGTGGTGCGAGAGCAATGACGCCTCGACTTTTAGCGAGATGGTAGAAAAGGTTTGCTGCGCTGATCTTATTAAAATGGGTGAGCAGGCATATGAATATTTAAAAGAACATTATACAGTTGAAAAAAGCTGCGATATTATAATGAATTATGTTGTAGGAGCGGAATGATATGAATACATATGATCAGCTTATTGCAAAACAAACAAAACTTTCTTTAATTGGTTTGGGCTATGTTGGTCTGCCCATTGCCGTTGCCTTTGCCAAAAAAGTCGATGTCATCGGCTTTGATATTAACGCCCAAAAGGTTGAGCTTTATAAAAGCGGCATTGACCCCACCAACGAGGTGGGCAACGAAGTGGTTAAAACAACAAAAGTTGAGTTTACATCAGATGAAACAAAGCTTAAAGAAGCAAAGTTTCACATTGTTGCCGTTCCCACACCGGTAAAGGATGATAAAACCCCGGACTTAGCCCCCGTTGAGGGAGCCAGTCGTGTGCTGGGCAGAAATTTAACCCCCGGCAGCATCGTGGTTTATGAGTCCACCGTTTATCCCGGTGTAACCGAGGATGTGTGTGTGCCGATTTTGGAAAAAGAAAGCGGACTTAAGTGCGGTGTCGACTTTAAAGTTGGCTATTCTCCCGAGCGCATCAACCCCGGTGACAAGGTGCATAGGCTTGAATCCATTGTAAAAATTGTTTCCGGTATGGATGATGAAACCTTAGATACTGTTGCCAAGGTGTATGAGCTTGTGATTGAGGCCGGTGTTCACAGAGCCGGCTCCATTAAAATTGCCGAGGCGGCCAAGGTTATTGAAAACAGCCAAAGAGATATTAACATTGCCTTTATGAACGAGCTTTCCATCATTTTTAACAAGCTGGGCATTGATACAAAATCGGTTTTAGAGGCCGCCGGCACCAAGTGGAATTTCCTGCCCTTTACGCCCGGTCTTGTGGGCGGACACTGCATTGGCATTGACCCCTATTATCTCACCTATAAAGCAGAACAAGTGGGCTATCACTCTCAGGTTATTCTGGCAGGACGCAGAATCAATGACGACATGGGCAAATATATTGGTGAAAATGTTGTGAAAAGCCTGATTAAAGCCGGTGTGCCCATTCATGATGCCAAGGTGGCAATTTTAGGTCTGACCTTTAAAGAAAACTGCCCTGACACAAGAAATACAAAGGTTGTTGACATCATTGAAGAATTGAAAGAATATGACATCATGCCGGTTGTTTGCGACCCTGTGGCTGATGCTGACGAAGCCAAGAGATTATATGGCATCACCTTTGAAAGCCTTGCTAACATTAAAGACATGGATGCTGTCATCATCGCCGTTGCGCATGACGAATTTAAAAAGTTGTCCCTGTGTGATTATGACAAGCTGTTTGCTCAAAAAGAGAACAGCAAAAAGGTTTTAATTGATGTTAAAGGTGTTTTAAACAGAAAAGAGACAGAAAAAGAAAATTATAGATATTGGAGATTGTAAAAATGGGCTATAGTGATGTGAAATTTCCTGCAGGCAGTCAGTTTTTGGTGACCGGCGGTGCGGGATTTATCGGTTCAAACATTTGTGAGGCGCTGCTTGGCATGGGCTATAAAGTGCGCTGTCTTGATAATTTCTCCACAGGAAAAAGAGAGAACATAGCGGGCTTTATAAACAATGCAGATTTTGAACTTATCGAAGGTGACATCCGGGATTTTGATGTTTGCATGCAGGCCTGCGAGGGCGTTGATTATGTTTCTCATCAGGCTGCCTGGGGTAGCGTTCCCAGAAGCATTGAAATGCCCCTTGTTTATGAAGAGATAAACATTAAAGGCGCGCTGAATATGATGGAGGCGGCAAGACAAAACAAGGTTAAAAAATTTGTTTATGCTTCAAGCTCCTCAGTTTATGGCGACGAGCCCAATCTCCCCAAAACAGAGGACAGAGTGGGCAAGGTGCTTTCGCCTTATGCACTGACAAAAAAGACAAACGAAGAATATGCAAGGCTTTACACAAAGCTTTATGGGCTTGAGACTGTTGGTCTTCGTTATTTCAATGTGTTTGGCAGACGGCAAGACCCCCACGGCTTTTATGCTGCCGTTATCCCTAAATTTGTTAAAGCTCTCCTTAACAATGAAGCCCCCACCATTAACGGTGACGGCAAGCAATCGAGAGATTTTACCTATGTTGAAAATGTCATTGAAGCCAATCTTAAGGCCATGGCATCACCCTCAGAAGCCGCCGGCGAGACCTATAACATTGCCTATGGGGGCCAGGTTTATTTGATTGATTTATATAATAAGCTTTGCGAGTTATTGGGTAAGGATATAAAACCTATTTTTGGTCCTGACAGAGCCGGAGATATTAAGCATTCCAATGCTGATATATCAAAAGCAAAACGACTTTTAGGCTACAGCCCGGATTATAATGCAGAAAAGGGACTTGAGCTGGCTGTCAATTGGTATAAGGAGAATTTATGAAAGTTTTATTAATTTCACCATTGCCACCACCGGCAGGAGGCATAGCCAGTTGGACCAAACGATATCTGGCCAGTGAAACTGCCATGGCAAATGAGGTTGACATTGTCAACATTGCCGTTATGGGTAAAAGAGCAGAGAATTTTACCGGCAAAAAGACTATTTTAGAAGAGGCAAAAAGGCTACTTTCTTTTGTGCGTGAATTAAAGAAAAAGCTCAAAGAGAAACAGTTTGACATTGTGCATTTAAATTCTTCTTGCAGCAAAACAGGTCTTATTCGTGATGTGATTGCCGCCTTTATTGTTAAAAAAAGCCGCACCAAGCTTTTGGTGCATTTTCGGTGTGATGTGACCTATATGCTCCGTTCAAAGCTCTCGGTCATGCTCTTTAGGTGGCTGGTTAAAATAAGTGACTGTGTTTTAACACTTAACACGGTCTCTCATAAATTCATTTCAGAGCATTGCAAGAAAGAGTCTATGGTTGTGTCAAACTTTATTTCTGATGAGTTTGAAAAAGAGCTTGCACAGAAAAAAGAGATTAAAGAAAAAGCCGAAAATTTTCTGTTTGTGGGGCATGTTACAGAAGCAAAAGGCTGTGACCTGATATGCAAACTGGCAGAGAAATTCCCTCAAAAAACCTTTACATTGGTAGGGGTTATCAGCGAAAGCATTCAGAACATGAACAGGGCAGAGAATGTGATATTTAAAGGCGAACTGCCTCTTAGCCAGGTGAAGCAGGAATACCTTTTGGCGGATGCTTTTCTGTTCCCCACCCACACAGAGGGCTTTCCCAATGTTGTGGCCGAGGCCATGGCCTGTGGCATGCCCATTATCACAACGCCGGTTGGTGCCATTCCCGATATGCTTGAAAAAGATGGCGGCATTATACTGCCTGTAGGGGATGAAGAAGCTTTTGTGAAAGCCATAGAAGAAATCGATTCGCCGTCACTCAGGCAGAGTATGTCAGAATTCAATCAAAGCAAGGTGGAAAGCTGTTATACCATTAAGAAGGTTATGGAAAGACTCTTTGAAATTTATAAAAGCTGTTAGAGGTGCTCATGAAAAAGATTTTAAGGGTTATATATCGTGTTTTTTCACTCATCAAAAGAGCAATTTACAAGCTTGTTTATATGCCCTGCATTAAGGCCATGTTTGCCCAATGCGGAAGCAATGTGATGATTGCAAGAAACGGTAGTTTTTCTTTTAAAAATATTTATATTGGAAATGATGTCAGCATTGGTCCTAAGGCTACAATTATGTGCGCTATTGCAAAAGTTAGGATAGGTAATAAGGTTATGTTTGGTCCTGGGGTGTCTATCATCGCAGGGGGACACAGGACTGACCTTTTAGGGCGGTATATGTATGACATTAAGGAACATGAGAAGCTTCCTGAAAACGATAAAGATATCACCATAGAAGACGATGTATGGGTTGGAGCTAATGCAGTTATTTTAAAGGGTGTCACAGTTGGAAGGGGCAGTGTTATTGCAGCGGGCAGTGTTGTTACCCATGATGTTCCGCCGTATTCAATTGTTGGCGGCGTGCCTGCCAAGGTAATTAAAATGCGTTTCACGGAAGAAAAAATCAAGAGACATGAGGAGATTCTCCATGGGTAAGAATATGGTTTTAATAACATATGATCAATACCCCAATGGTAACGCCGGTGCGGTGAGACAGCATGTATTTGCCAAAGCCTATATGGAGTTGGGCTATACAGTTACGGTTATCGGCATGGGCATTAGCACGCAGTTCGCTTTTTCAGAGTTTGAGGGTGTCAAATATATATCCCTAAGGCATGAAAAGACAGATGCTTTGCATAAAATTCAAAATAAGCTTCTTTACAAAAAAAAGCTGAAGAAAATTTTGAAATCCGTTTGTGCAGACGCTGTTATGGTGATAGATATTCCCCTTTGTGCCATGCAAATGGTGAAAAAATATACTAAAAAGAAAAACATTCCGCTGATTCACGATAGTGTGGAATGGTATTCAAAAGAGGAGTTTGCTCTTAGAGGTTTTGACCATAATTATTTACACAAAGACGCTTTAAACAGGAGAGTTATCAATCAGGATTTCCGCGTGATTGCCATATCCTCATATTTGCAAAAACATTTTGAAAAAAAAGGCATTATGACACGGCGTATTCCCTTTGTGTTTGATGTGGCAAATATCGCATATGAAAAAGAACTTGATAAAGAAAAAATAGTTATTGTTTATGCCGGTAGCATGGGTAAAAAGGATTATTTCGCGCAAATTATTGATGGCCTTTCTCTCCTGTTACCGGAGGAACTTTCAAAGTTTGAATTTCGCATTTTAGGCATCACTCGGGAGGGGTTTATCAACCTGCAGGGTGATTGCCATAAAAAGTTAGAATATATTGGGAATGCCCTTCAGTTTTTAGGGCGCGTACCCCGTGAAACCGTCATTGAGCATCTAAAGGAGGCGAGTTTCACCATTTTGCTGCGGCCGGACAATTTGCGCTATGCAAAAGCCGGTTTTCCCACCAAGGTCAGCGAGAGCTTAACCTACGGCACACCGGTCATTACCAATCTTACATCGGATTTACATCTTTATTTAAAAGATGGTGTGAACAGTCTTATTGCCGAAAGCCTTAGTGCAGAGTCAGTTGCTAAGACCTTAAGGCGTGCTTTGGCACTTGATGGCAAAACGCGGCAAGAAATGTGCTATGCAGCGCGGGAAACAGCTGAAAAAGAGCTTGATTATCGGCAATTTCAGGCAGCCTTAGAGGAATTGGCGGTGCCCTGACGCCCGCCAGTTTATGCAGTATATAAACAAAGCTTTTAAAGAATAGGAAAGAATTTTACCGAGGTTAATTTATGAGAAACAAACTTCAACAGACCAATCAAGTGTATGTAGTATGTACATACATCCTTTCTCTATCCAGCGTAGCTTTATCAGCTATGTTGTCATTGAACAAGCACTCATATTCAATATTTACCAGTATTTTGCTGTTTCTGCCTTGCCTCTGCGCAGTGTATTACACCTTGTCAATCAAAAAAGAAGAGCATGGAAACAATCTTCTTCTCTTATTACTCCTTTTTGGCTTTTCAATGGGTTCAATCATTATTACAGGTCGTACCAGACTGTATACCTATGTAATTAAGTTGCTTACCTTTATGACAATGCCTATATGTCTGGCGGTATACAGAGAAATGCGTTGCCCGAAAATGCTGCGCAACTGGATTTACTTTTTATATATTGGTCTCTCGGGCGTTTACATGTATGCAGCAAACTTATCCACAGCTTATGACATGGTGGATTATTACGGCTATGAATATATTTCTAAGGAACTTGTTATGGGCTTTGCAAATCCAAACGCTGCCGGTATGACCTTAATGATTTGCGCCGGTGTGATTTTTTCTGCCATGCTGTCAGTTAAAAACCGGCTTTTTAAGGTTCTTCTTTTAGCTGACTTTTGCCAGCTTTGCTGGCTCATATGGTTGACCAAATCAAGAGCCTGCATTTTGGCCTTTTCCATTGTATTAATTCTGTATATCATCGGGCGAAACAAGAGGAAAATCAGCCGTCGAACTATCATGTTTTTTATGCTCGTTCCCTTTATTTACTGGTTTTTAACCTTTTCCGGTCTGTCGATTTTTGAAAGTGCACAATTCATGGGCGAAGATCTGGGCACAGGTCGAAATGCAATTTACATGGACTATATGGGGCAGAGAGAGCTTAGCGGATTCTTGATTGGCAACTTTATGTCCTTTCGTTTTAAAAATATGCACAATGGTTATATTACGGTTTTAGCCACCATTGGTATTGCCGGATTTATTCCGTTCTTCCTGTTTCTTCGGTCTTCATTTAATGCCTTTGCCGATCGGTACGATTTAACCAAAAGCCAGTTTTTTGCAGCGTATCTCATTTTAGGCGTTATGGCCCATCAGGCAGTTGAATCAGCCCTTTTATCTTCGGGTCTTGTTTATGGCAGTGGTTTTGCTTTGCTATATTTGCTCTCGTTGCCGGATAAGGAGAATCCGGACCCCGAAGACAACCCTGAACTTGTTGCGGTTTCGCAGAGGAAAGATACTTTTTAAATTTTATTGTGCAAAATTTTTTAGAGAGGAGTCTTTAGAATGATTAAGGTGTTACATATTAATTGCAGCGATGTAGGCAGCACTGGTAAAATTATTGAAGACATCTCAGCTCATTCGCAGGTTTTGAGCGTTCTTTGCACGCCTCACATTAAAAAACCGGAAAGCTCCATTAAAAAATTTAAAACATCTTTTCCCTACGAACAGGGAATTTACAAAAGAGTTTGCCGTATTTATGGTTTGCGCTATGGCTTTGCGCCCGTATCAACTGCAAGGATTATTCATCACATAAAAAAAGAAAAGCCCCAGGTGGTTCATTTTCATTCTGCCAATATGAACACGGTGAATCTTTATCGCGTGCTCAAATTTTTAAAAAGAAAAAATATTCCCACGGTTGTAACCAACCATGCCGAATTTTTCTATACAGGCTCCTGCGGCTATGCCCATGAGTGTGACAGATGGAAAACGGGCTGTGGCAAGTGCCCGCGCCTTACTTATGCTTCAGACAGCAAGCTTTTTGACCGAACCCACACCGCATGGAAAAAGATGAAAGCGGCTTTTGGCGGGTTTAAGAAAATACAGATTGTTTCTGTTTCACCCTGGGTGGATGAACGAGTGAAACAAGCACCCATTATGAATGAACTGCCCCATGATGTTATCACAAACGGCATTAACACACAGTGTTTTTCGTTTAAAAAGGATTTTGACATTCATAAGGAATATAATCTTTCTCCCGATACGAAAATTATTTTTCATGTTACATCGGGCTTTTCCCGCAGCGAAAACCACATTAAAGGTGGCCGCTTCATTTTAGCCTTGGCAGAGGCACTCAAAGATGAGCCGGTGGTTATTCTGGTTGCAGGCAGTCACGAGCAGGGCATCAAGGTGCCGGACAATGTGATTCTTTTGGGGAATTTATTGAACCAGGAAATCCTCGCGGCGCATTATGCGACAGCTGATTTAGCCATTTTGGCAAGCAAAAGAGAAACCTTTAGCATGCCGGTGGCAGAAAGCCTTTGCTGCGGCACACCCATTGTGGGCTTTAAAGCCGGCGGACCGGAAAGCATTGCCATGCCCGAATATAGTGAATTTGTTTCTTACGGCGATGTTGATGCCTTAAAAGAAGCCGTTTTAAAATGGCTTGACTGTAAAAAAACCATCGGTGCCCAGGTGATTTCAGAAAAAGCAAAAGAGCTCTATGCCGCCTCAGTGATGGCAGAAAAATATGTTTCAGTTTATCAATCATTAATAAAGGATTAGCTGCGCAGTGCGCAATCCTTTGCAATAGAAAGCATTATTTTTAAAGGTGTTTTTATGAATAATAAAGTAGCAAAAAATGCCATATGGATTATAGCAGGTCATGTTGCCCAAATGTTGATAGGCTTTGCCATCAGCATGATTTCGGCCCGCTATTTAGGACCAAGCAATTTTGGCCTGATTAACTACGCCTCTTCCTTGGTTGCTTTTGTTGTGCCCATTATGTATCTGGGTATTAACAATATTTTAGTGCGGGAGTTCGTAGTGAATCCCGATGAAGAGGGAAAAATTTTGGGCACATCTATGGTGCTTAATTTCCTTTCGGCAATTTTATGTATTGTGGGCATAACAAGCTTTACCTCTATTGTGAACAGAGGCGAGCAAGAGGCTATTTTGGTGTGTTTTTTATACAGCCTTTTGCTTATATTTCAAAGCATAAGCATTATCAATTACTGGTTTCAGGCAAAGCTCTTATCCAAATATACTTCACTTATAACTCTCATTGCTTACCTTGCCATGTCGGGCTACAAAATATATTTGCTTGCAACCGGCAAAAGCGTGTTTTGGTTTGCGGTGTCTCAAAGCTTTGATTATGTTGTTGCAACAGTTGGATCGTTGCTTGTTTATAAAAAGTTAGGCGGTCAAAAACTATGTTTTTCCTTTGAAACTGCAAAACGACTGTTTAACGGAGGCCGCTATTACATCATCTCCGGCATGATGATTACGGTTTTTGCACAAACCGATAAAATCATGATTAAACTGATGATTGATGAAGCCCATGTGGGCTATTATGCAGCAGCTGTTACCTGTGCAACTTTGACATCATTTTTCTTCAGTGCCATTATTGACTCCATGCGGCCCGTCATTTTAGAAGCAAAGAGTAAATCCCAGGCGGATTTTGGGCGGCACATGTCACAGCTTTATACCATTATTATTTACATATCTTTACTTCAAAGCGCCTTTATGACTCTTTTTGCACCTTATATTATTAACATTATATACGGTGCAGCCTATGCACCGGCAGCACAGGCTTTGCGCATTGTTGTGTGGTATACCACCTTTTCTTATTTGGGCTGTGCCCGGGATATATGGATTTTGGCAGAGCAGAGGCAGGAAGAATTGTGGAAGATATACATGTCAGGGGCTTTAGCTAATGTATTTTTAAACTTTTTGCTTATTCCTAAAATGGGCATTAACGGTGCGGCCTTAGCCTCTTTGATTACACAGTTTTTCACCAATGTGGGTATGGGCTACATCATACCAACATTACGCCCCAATAACCCCTTGCTGATGAAGGGATTTAGCGGAAAGGAATTGGTTCCCGTTATACAGTTTTTTAGAAAAAAAGTTCAATTAAAAATAAATTCTACAAAAAAGGGTGAATAAAAATGTTCAAAAACAAGACCTTGCTAATCACCGGCGGTACCGGTTCTTTTGGTAATGCAGTTTTAAACCGATTTTTAAAAACAGACATTGGTGAAATTCGCATTTTCTCCCGTGATGAAAAAAAACAGGACGATATGCGCCACGAGTATCAGGCAAAAATGCCTGAGGTGGCCGATAAGATTAAGTTCTACTTAGGCGATGTGCGCGATTTGCAGAGCGTACAAAATGCCATGCACGGTGTGGATTACATTTTTCATGCGGCAGCTCTAAAGCAGGTGCCCTCTTGTGAATTTTTCCCTATTGAAGCTGTTAAAACCAATGTGCTGGGTACAGAAAATGTGTTAACAGCAGCTATAGCGGAGGGCGTTAAAAAGGTTATCTGTCTGTCAACCGACAAGGCGGCATACCCCGTAAATGCCATGGGCACAAGCAAGGCTATGATGGAAAAAGTGGCCGTTGCCAAGGCACGCAGCTCAAAAGACACCATGATTTGCTGCACCCGTTATGGCAATGTTATGTGCTCCCGTGGTTCTGTTATTCCCCTTTGGATTGAACAAATAAAAAAAGGCGAGGCCATCACCATCACCGAGCCTTCTATGACCCGTTTTATCATGAGTTTAGAAGAAGCAGTTGAGCTGGTGCTCTTTGCCTTTAACAATGCCGAAAGTGGCGACATTATGGTGCAAAAGGCACCTGCCTGCACCATTAAAACCCAGGCCGAGGCTGTTTGCGAGCTTTTTGGCGGCGACAAAGAAAAAATCAAGATTATCGGCATTCGCCATGGTGAAAAAATGTATGAAACCCTACTCACCAATGAAGAGTGTGCCGGCGCCATTGACATGGGCAACTTCTATCGTGTTCCGGCAGATAAGCGCGGTCTTAACTATGATAAATATGTTAATGCAGGCAACACAGAGCGCAATCCTTTAACCGAGTTTAATTCAGGTAACACAGAGCTTTTAGATGTTGCCGGCGTGAAGGACAAGCTTTTGGAACTTTCTTATATTCGTGAGGAAATAAAAGCAATGGAGGAGCGGTAGTATGAAAATTCTCATCACCGGTGCCCGTGGTTTTGTGGGACAAAATCTGGTTGCTCAGCTTAAAAACATTAAAGATGGCAAAGAAAAAATTGCCCCTATAAGTGCTGACCTCATCCTATATGAATATGATATTGATACAGACCCTGCTTTGCTTGACAGCTACACAAAAGATTGTGATTTTGTTTGTCATTTAGCCGGGGTTAACCGACCCAAAGAAGAGTCTGAATTCATGAGCGGCAACTTTGGTTTTACTTCCACTCTATTAGACAGCCTGAAGAAAAATGGGAACAAAGCCCCTATTTTAATCAGTTCATCCATTCAGGCGGCGTTAGACAACCCTTATGGTCGCAGCAAAAAAGCGGGAGAGGATTTGCTCTTTGCCTATGGAAAGGAAACAGGCGCTCCTGTGATGATTTATCGTTTCCCCAATTTATTCGGCAAATGGTGCCGACCCAACTATAACAGCGTCGTGTCAACTTTCTGCCACAATATTGCCCACAATTTGCCCATAACGGTGAATGACCCCAAGGTGATTTTAAATCTATGCTATATTGACGATGTTGTGGCAGAGATAATCAATGCCATAGCAGGCAATCCCACCCGTGAGGGCAGTTATTGTGTGGTCCCCCGGGTGCACACCGTTTCTTTAGGTGAAATTGTTGAGCTGCTTACGAGCTTTTATGAAAGCAGACAAAACCTGTCGGTTCCCATGCTGGCCGATGGCTTTGCCAAGGCACTATACAGCACCTATTTAAGCTATCTGCCCAAAGATGCTTTCAGCTATCCCTTAAAAATGAATGTGGATGACCGTGGCAGCTTTACCGAAATTATCCGCACTCTTGACCGGGGACAGTTCTCTGTGAACATCACAAAGCCGGGCATCACCAAGGGCAACCACTGGCACCACACCAAAAATGAGAAGTTTGTGGTTGTGGCTGGCAAGGGCTTGATTCAGTTCCGTAAAATCGGCAGTGATGAAGTGATTGATTATTATGTTTCAGGCGATAAAATTGAGGTGGTAGACATCCCCACGGGCTACACTCATAATATAAAAAATATCGGTACAGAGGATTTGGTTACTTTCATGTGGTGTAACGAGTGCTTTAACCCTGAAAAACCGGATACCTATTTTGAAGAGGTGGAAAAATAATGAGCAAGTTAAAGTTAATGACCATCATCGGCACCAGACCCGAAATTATTCGTCTGGCGGCGGTAATTAAAAAATGCGATGTATATTTTGACCAGATTTTAGTCCACACCGGTCAGAATTATGACTATGAATTAAATCAGGTGTTCTTTGACGATTTAGGTCTTCGTGCACCGGATTATTACTTAGATGCTGTAGGTAGTGATTTGGGTGAAACCATCGGCAATATCATTGCTAAATCCTATAAGCTTTTAGCAGAATTAAAGCCGGATGCGCTCCTCATTTTAGGTGATACCAACTCCTGCTTATCTGCCATTTCGGCCAAACGACTTCACATTCCCATTTTTCACATGGAGGCCGGCAATCGCTGCTTTGATGAGTGCCTGCCCGAAGAAACCAACCGGCGCATTGTTGACCACATTGCCGATGTGAATTTGTGCTATTCTGAGCATGCCCGTCGCTATTTAAACGCCGAGGGCACAGCCAAAGAGCGTACCTATGTAACGGGCTCCCCCATGGCCGAGGTGCTTTCTGCTAATTTGGATAAAATTAAGGCAAGCGATGTGCTCATCCGTCTGGGTCTTGAAAAAGGCAAATATATTCTGCTTTCTGCTCACAGAGAAGAAAACATTGATACCGAAGAAAACTTCTTTAGCCTGATGAATGCCGTAAATGCCTTGGCTGAACAATATGATATGCCCATTTTATATTCCTGTCATCCCCGCAGCGCAAAATATATTGAAAAGCGTGGCTTTGTGTTTGATAAAAGAGTCAAGCAGAACAAACCATTGGGCTTTCATGACTATAACCACCTGCAAATGAATGCCTTTGCCGTGGTGTCCGATAGCGGCACCTTGCCGGAAGAATCCAGCTTTTTCTTATCCGTTGGTTCACCTTTCCCGGCGGTGTGCATCCGCACCAGCACAGAGCGTCCCGAGGCTTTGGATAAAGGTAACTTTATTTTGGCGGGTATCACCAAAGAGCAGGTGCTGAGCGCAGTAGAAACAGCTGTTGACATGAACAAAAATGGCGATTTTGGCATTCCTGTTCCCAATTATGTAGAAGAAAATGTATCCACCAAGGTGGTTAAACTCATTCAGAGCTACACTGGCGTGGTCAATAAAATGGTTTGGCGCAAAAACTAAAGGCGGAGGCTTATTATGACGGCGGCAATGAAAGATTTTCTGCAGGTACTCAAATATGCCGTGCAGAAAAAGGAAGTGATACAGGATTTAGAGAGTGACCTGGGTTCCCTTTTGCAAATGGCTCAAAAGCAACAGATGGCACTTGTTATTTTTCCTGCACTCGTAGAGCTTTATAATGCAGGAAGATTAGCGGTTTCACCTGAAGAATTTGCCATGCTGGAGCAAGAATATATGGTGATGCTTTCAAAGGAATTGCGTCGCCGTTATGCCATTCATGCCACTGTCAGCGAATTGGAAGAAAACGGCTTTGCCTGCTGCATGCTAAAAGGCATTGTCCTTGCTGAGCTTTATCCCGTGCCGGAGGCACGAATTTCCGGCGATGCCGATTTTTATATCGACCCCACTAAAGAAAAGGCCATTTGCGACTTTTTAAAAGGTCGTGGTTTCGCTGTGAAAGAGAGACCTAAAACTTCTCACCATGCCATGTGCAAAAGCGAAGCAACAGGCATGATTGAATTTCACTTAAGTCTTTACGATGCCCTGTTTGAAGATGTGTGGTTTAACCATCCAAAACTGGCAGAACCCTACCGTGAATATATAACTGCCGAGGGACACACTTACACAACCTTGGGCACAACAGACCATGCGGTGTTTATCACTCTGCATTTGATTAAACACTTTTTGTCAATGGGCGTGGGTGTGAGACAGCTGATGGATGTACTTCTTTACCTACGGCGCTATGAAAAAGAGATGGATGTCAAGCACTATGCATCGATTTTTGTGAAACTGGGTTATGATAAATTTTTGCAAACCTGCTTTTATATCGGTGAAAAGTATTTAGGCTTTTTACCTGAAGAATTTTCACTTATTTTAAAAGAGCTTCCTAGCTATGAGGCTAACGATAAAATTGCAGATGTTCTCCTGCAGGATATGGAGCAGGGCGGTGTTTTTGGTCACGATGATGCATCGAGGCAAGCATTTTTTCTGCAATATACAAAGGCCCGATTTGAAAGATTTAAGCATGAGTCTTATGATGTTTACATCAATGCATGGGCGCATGTCAGCTTGTGGAAGCGTATGTTCCCCTCTTATCAGGTCATGGCAAGAGACTATCCGATTTTGAAAAAGAAAAAAATTCTATTGCCTCTTTATTATGCCATCCGTCTTGTAAAAAAGGTGTTCATGCGGAGTATAGGCAAGGAAAAAGACTATGATTATGCACAGACCGGCATCCCCCACGAGCGAATGGAACTGATTAAAGAGTTGGATATGGTTTAATGCAAAATTGAATATAAAAAAGGGACTGAAGTGTCACATGTGACACTTCAGTCCCTTTTTATTTTATTGTATGCGCCGATATTTAATAATTTCGGCCCGAGTGTAGTCGCTTAACCGAATACATCGAAGAGCAGAACGCCTGGTGTTAAAAGGCTTGGCAAAATCAATGTCGTGGGTTAATGTTCTGTGATTATAGGCATAGAGCACACCCTCATTTGTATGCACGCGAACAATGTAATAATATTCAAAATCTTCCGGGTATAAACAAAGCTTTTCATCCTTCAATTTCATCACCACGAGGGGTAGTGTATCACAGGGCTTTCGAAAAGTCAATTAAGAGAAAAAACGTCCGGCTGTGCCGTCCGGCGAAAAGTTGGCGTTTTCATGGGCTTTGCGGGCGCTTGTATACAAATGTCACTTTTTGTGACAGGTCAACAATTCGCAAAATTTTACATTATATGACCATTTGTGCGATTCTTTAGCAGAGAAAAAGAGAGAAAGAACGCCCCTCTTTGTTTCACACATTTTCCGCTTGCGTATAGATTTACTTTTTTTGGAAAATCATAATAGTGAAAATGAAAGGGCGGGTGATGAATTTGGCAAACAAAGTGGAAATTTGCGGTGTTAACACAGCAAAGCTTCCGGTTTTAACCAATGAAGAGAAAAACGCGTTGTTTGAAAAGATTAAACAGGGTGATAGAGAAGCACGAGAAACTTTTATAGGCGGTAATCTCCGGTTGGTTTTAAGTGTGATTCAGCGCTTTAATAATCGGGGTGAGAATTTAGATGATTTATTTCAAATTGGGTGCATTGGTCTTATTAAGGCGATTGATAATTTTGACACCTCTCACAATGTTAAGTTTTCAACCTATGCTGTGCCCATGATTATAGGTGAAATTAGGCGCTATCTTCGTGATAATAATCAAATTCGTGTGAGTCGTTCTTTAAGGGATATTGCCTATAAAACCTTAAAGACCAAAGAGGCATACATCAGTGAGCACGCCAAAGAGCCCACAATTGACGAATTGGCAAAAATTTTAGACCTTCCCAAAGAAGACATTGTGTTTGCCTTGGAATCCATTCAAGACCCAGTCAGCTTGCATGAACCGGCCTACCACGATGGTACGGACACTATTTTTGTGATGGATCAGGTGCGGGATACAAAAAACACCGACGAGCAATGGCTTGAAAACATTGCCTTGAGTGAGGCGATGAAAAGGCTGACAGAACGGGAAAAACACATTATTAATCTACGATTTTTTTCGGGAAAAACGCAAATGGAGGTGGCTGATGAAATCGGCATATCCCAGGCGCAAGTTTCCCGTTTGGAAAAAGGCGCACTGGAGAGAATGAAGAAATATATATAAAAAAATCCCGACCGTTGTTTTTTGCGGTCGGGATTTATTCTTTATAATAAAATGCGTGCCAAGTCATCAACTGTGGCGGCGATACGGTCCGGCGCAGCAGCGGTCATTTCTTCTTCGTCACCGTAACCATATAAGACGCCAATGGTTTTAAGCCCTCTTTTCTTGCCACCTATGATGTCAAACTTTCTGTCGCCAATCATGACAGCGGTTTCTTTATTAATGTTGTTATTTTTCAGCACAAAATCAATTACATCTTCTTTTTCAACGCGTTCTCCGGAAAGTTCACTGCCGCCAATGTATGTAATGAAATCAGAAAGTCCGAAATGCTCAAGGATTTGCGTTGCATAAACAGTGGGCTTTGAGGTTGCCACAAAAATGTGCCGGCCACTTTTTTGCAGGTTCGATAAAAGCTGGGGAATGCCGGGATATACCTCGTTTTCAAAAAGTCCTGTTTGGCTGAAATATTCTCTGTAAATCTGCAGGGCACGGTTTGCCTCTTCCTCGCTAAAACCATAAAATTCACGAAAGGAGCCGGCCAAGGGCGGACCAATGAAAGGTGTTAGGGATTCTAATGAATCCACACTGATGCCAAAAGCATTTAAGGCATAGCGAACTGATTTGGTGATGCCCAGCATGGGGTCTGTGAGCGTTCCGTCTAAATCAAACAAGATGTTATTTTTCTTTTGCAAGGCATATGGCCTCCTTTTTTATCAGGCATATGTGCTGTTTGCATCTGTGTGAGCGCTATCACCCATTTCCAAACGATTAATGGAAACCTCATAGGCGGTTTTGGTGATAGCCTCTGTGTCCGATATTTTCTTTTGATATTCCCGTGATTGCATTCTGCCCCAGATTTTAATGTTTTGCCCCACCTCTAAGTGTTTCACAAAACGGGCATTTCGTCCCCAGGCAATGCAGGGGATGTAATCCGACTTGTTGTAAGCGCGGTTTACAGCCAAAAGTATATCGGCAATTTCGCGGCCAAAGGGCGTTACACGATACACCACCGGCTTGCAGATGTAACCATTTAAATAAATTTCGTTTGCCGGTTCTTCATCTTCTTCTGCTAAAGTGACATCCTTTGCAAAAAGGGTTAACACCAGCTTGTTGCCCGAACCGCTATAGTTGTTATAAGAGCGAAACTGTCCTTTTATTTTAAGTCGTTTGCCAATATCAATGCTGATTTCGGTCAGCGTCTTTTCTGAAATGGTGACACAAATAAAATCAGCGTTATCGCTTAGTCTGTCAGACCGCAGCATAAAGCGATAAAACTTTTCGTTGTGTACCTCGTGACTGTAAGTTAGATAGCCGCAGACAACACCTAAAACCCATGCCTCGTTATCTTCAATACAATGTAACATACCGTATTTCTCCCTTCATCAGTTTGGGTATACGGTATATTTTATTAAAACAATGAGGCTTTTATGACAAAATGTTATTCCAAAGAGGACTTAATCAAATTTTCACCAATTTGGTTGACATCACCTGCTCCCAAGGTAATGAGATAATCGCCGTCTGATGCCTTTTCGCCGAACCAATCCTGCGCTTTTTTAAAGCTTTCAGCATAGCTTGCGTTGCCGGATGCCTTATTAATGGCATCTGCAAGGTCGCGGGAATGAATGAGCCCTGTATCTTTTTCGCGGGCAGCATAAATATCCACAACCAAAGCACCGTCACAATCGGCAAAGGCTGTGGCAAACTCTTCTTTGAGTTTTAAAGAGCGGGTATAGGTATGGGGCTGAAATACACACCAAACCTTGTTTTTTCCGGCTGCAGCCCGAGCTGTAGCCAAAGTGGTTTTAATCTCGGTGGGGTGATGGGCATAATCGTCAATCACCAGGGCGCCCTTAAAAGTGCCTTTTTTCTCAAAACGACGGCGGGTACCTCTAAAATCGTCAAAGCCCTGCTGCATGTCCTTGGGACTAATGCCAATGCAGTCTGCCGCAGCAATCACGGCTAAAGCATTTAAAACATTGTGAAGACCGGGCACAGAAAGAGAAGCCTTCATGTACAATTCTTCGTGATGGAAAACAGTGAACTCTGCACAACCATCCGGACGGAAGATGATGTCTTCAGCAAAGAAATCAGCGGTTTTATCTTTAACTGAAAAAGTAATTTTTTTCCGAGGTACATCACAAACAGCTGCCATGGCGTTTTCATCGTCTGTATTCACAACAATGGCGCCATCTTCCGGGGTTTTGTGTGCAAAGGCACGGAAACAATCAATGATATCGTTAATATCTTTAAAATAATCTAAATGATCTTCTTCCACATTTAAAATCAAGCTGATTTTTGGAAAGAATTTTAAAAAGCTGCCACAATATTCGCAAGCCTCCGTCACCAGATAGTCGTGGCTGCCGATGCGCAAATTACTGTCAATAGAAGGCAGAATGCCACCCACTAAAATAGTGGGGTCAACCTGTGCGGCAAGCAACACCTGAGAAAGCATAGAGGTTGTGGTGGTTTTGCCGTGGGTACCACTGACGGCGATGGGCATGCTAAACTGCCGCATGATTTCACCCAGAAGCACAGCCCGTTCCACAACAGGAACAGAGAGAGTTCTTGCAATTTTCAACTCAGGATTATCTTCGTGAATGGCAGCGGTGTATACAACGGCAGAAACAGTGCCGATGTTTTCAGCGCGATGACCGATGTGCACGGTGATGCCCTGATTTGCGAGGGAAACAGTCATGTCACTTTCCTTGCAATCTGAGCCGCAAACGGTAAAGCCGGCATCTTTTAAAATTAAGGCAAGGGCACTCATGCTGATGCCGCCAATGCCAATCATGTATATAGGTTCGTTTTTATTCAGTTTATTTAAATCCAGACTGTGTTCCATGGATTATCCGCTCCATTCTGTGATGTTTTCTATTTAGGTGAGGATACGTGATATTACCTTTAATATATTATATTACATCTTAAGAAAAAATAAAAGCATTTTTTTAGAATTTGTGTATAATTCTGCAGGTTTGACAGAAAATAAGCACAAATTCATAGCGGGCGGTATGTTGCATAAAATTTGAGGGGATATCGCCTGACGGCAAAGGAGAAAGACGTATGCAGATTACAGACATTCGTATTCGTAAAATCAATGTTGATTCAAAAATGAAGGCCGTTGTTTCGGTCACCTTTGATAACGCCATGGTGGTGCACGACATTAAGGTGATTGAGGGGGCAGACAAGCTGTTTATTGCTATGCCCAGCCGTAAAACCCCTGAGGGTGAGTTTAAAGACATTGCACATCCCATCACAATGGAAATGCGCGAGGATTTAGAAAAGGGAATTTTGGAAAAATATCAGACGGCACTTTTAGCAGAAAGCGAAGTTTAAGCCAAGAAAAAAGACTGAGGTGTGCCTATGGTTTTTAAAACGAGTCTTGAGGAAAATAAAGAAATATTAGATGGCATCTTGCCGGTGAATAAAAGCGGTGACCTTTTGGTGCGAAGCTTTTTCTTTGGCGGGCGCAAATCCATGCTCTATTATCTTGACGGATTTTTAAATGATGTGGTGATGGAGCGGATGGTTTCAAAGCTCTTTGCCATCACACCGGAGCAAATTGAAAAGACAAAAGATTTGCAGGATTTTGTAGACCATTTCATCACATATACAGAGGTTGATGTGTATCAGGAAACCGATAAAGTCATCATGCAACTTTTGGCAGGCAAAAGCGTGTTTATTGTGGATGGACTTTCAGGTGCCATTGTGCTTGATTTGCGTGATTATCCTGCGCGTCGAACTGAAGAACCAGAAAAAGAGCGTGTTTTGCGGGGGTCCCGAGACGGCTTTGTGGAAACCATCATCTGGAATACGGCGCTGATTCGTCGGCGCATTCGTGACCCGAAATTGGTGGTGGAAATGCTGCGGGTAGGAGATCGATCCGGCACTGATGTGGCTTTGGTTTACATTGAGGATAAGGTGAAATCGGAAGAGCTTGCCATTATCCGAAGCAAAATCAATGGCATTCAGGTGGAGTCATTAACGCTTAATATGGAAAGCTTGGCAGAATGTTTGGTACGCCGGCAGTGGTATAATCCTTTTCCAAAGGTGCGGTACACAGAAAGACCCGATTCGGCAGCAGCATCGGTTTTAGAGGGCAACATTATTGTTTTGGTTGACAATGCGCCGGCGGCCATGCTATTGCCTACCTCTATTTTAGATTTTATTCAGGAACCCAATGATTTTTACTTTCCGCCACTGGTTGGCAGTTACATTCGATGGGTTCGCAATTTAGTGTTTTTGGTGACTTTGGTGCTGACGCCCCTGTGGGTTTTGGCTTTAGAAAATTTATACAGATTGCCACCTGGCTTTAGTTTTCTTGGGCTGTCGGAGCCGCCGAACCTACCGGTAATTTTACAGCTTTTGCTTTTAGAAGGCGCTGTGGATGTGTTACGACTTGCCTCGGTGAACACTCCCAACATGCTAGGCAATTCCCTGAGCATCATTGGTGCTCTTTTGCTGGGCGACTTTGCAGTGAAATCGGGATGGATGGTGCCCGATACCATTTTATACATGTCCTTTGTGGCTATTGCCAGCTTCACACAACCCAGCATTGAATTGGGATATGCCTTAAAGTTTATGCGCATCATCCTTTTGCTACTAACCTATTTTTTCAATCTATGGGGATTTATTGGCGGTCTTGCGCTGATTGTATTTTTAATTGCAAGCAACAAAACAGTAACGGGCAAGGGCTATCTTTATCCCTTAATTCCGTTTAACTGGCAGGCGCTAAAGTCCCATATATATCGCCATCGCTTAAAAACAACAAAGAATAAATAAAGGAGGAAAACCATGATAGAACAAGATACAATACGATTGCTCAGGGAATGTGACGCAGGCATTTCAATGGGTGTTAAATCCATTGACGATGTGTTGTCTCATGTACAAAATGAGAAATTAAAGTCCATGCTCAAAACCTGCCAGGATGACCATGAATCTTTGCGCAGTCGCCTGCAAAACAAGCTGGATGAATATCACGATGAGGGCAAAAAACCAAATCCAATGGCCCAGAGTATGTCCTGGATGAAAACAAACACAAAGTTATTTTTAGATGATGATGACCCCACAGTAGCCGACCTTATGACCGATGGCTGCAATATGGGTGTTAAATCCCTCAGCCGATATCTTAACCAATATGAAGCAGCCGACGAAGACTCAAAAAATATTGCAAAAGACTTGATTGCATTAGAAGATCAACTGGCAGAGGATTTGCGTCCCTTTTTGTAAAAACAGGCGAAATGTACGAAGGCAGGCCGTTTAAGTCTGCCTTCGTTTTTTGTGTGAAGTTTCAAAAGAAAATGCCTTGATTATTTTGGGTCGCTATGCTATAATTGATGCATACGGGATTTTGCGACACAAAATCCCTAAAAGCCTGTCGGCTTTTTGCGGCTTTTAGCCGCTGCATCAATTGATGGCATCGTAAAAAACCTCTTACTAGCGAGTTTTTACTCTTAGTAAAATTGTCAAATTGAATTTTGCGACACAAAATCCCTAAAAGCCTGTCGGCTTTTTGCGGCTTTTAGCCGCTGCATCAATTGACGACATTCTACATGGCTTGCTTTTTAAATACATTTATTGCAAAAAAGAGATTTTACATTATGTAAAAGTTATCACTATAAATAATTGGGGGACAAAAGACATGAAGGCGCAATTATCGTCTATCTGGTATCAGGCATTAAAAATAATAAAGGATAAAAAAGAGGTTAGTCAATCGGCCTATGACCATTGGATTGAGCCTCTCCTGCCCGTGGGCATGACAGAGGAAGCAATCTATTTAAAGGTTCCCACGGAGCTTCATTATGAAATTGTTAAGTCTATGCATTTAGAAACCATTAAAGAGGCTATTAATGCAGCATCAGAGCAATTTTATGCCGTTGAGCTTTTGGATTTTAACCAGCCTCTGCCACCGGAACTGGAACATTCGGTGACTTATGCCGGTCGCAGCGACGATGCCACAACTTTAAATCCTAAATATACTTTTTCTTCTTTTGTGGTGGGTGAATCCAACCAATTTGCTCATGCAGCATCAGAAGCTGTTTCTGAAAGACCTGCCGATGCCTTTAATCCCCTTTTTATTTACGGTGGACCGGGATTGGGCAAGACCCATCTTGTGCAGGCCATCGGTAACCGTATTAAAGAGAAGAATCCCGCGGCTAATATTTTATATGTAACCAGCGAGAAATTTACCAATGACTTCATTAACACCTTGCTGGATAAAAAGACCGTCGATTTTCGTAATAAATACAGAACCTGTGATGTTTTAATTATTGATGACATTCAGTTTATCTCCAACAAAGACCAGACACAGGTTGAATTCTTCCACACTTTTAACACCCTGCACGAAGGCAACAAGCAGATTATCATCACCTCTGATCGTCCGCCCCGTGAAATTAAAGAGCTGGAAGAGAGAATGCGTACCCGTTTCGAGTGGGGCTTAATTGCTGATATCAAACCCCCCGATTTAGAAACCCGTGTGGCCATTTTAAAGAGAAAGGCCAGCGAAGAAAACTTTGAAGTACCGGACGACATTCTGTTTTACATAGCGGAGAATTTAAAGTCTAACATCAGAAATTTAGAGGGCGTTTTAAAAAGACTGACAGCCTATAATGTTTTAATGGGTCGCCCCATTACTATGCAACTGGCAGATGAGGCCATCAGAGAATTTTTGAATAAGTCAGATGACCCCCATGTGAACACAGAATATATCCTGTCTATTGTGTCAAACTATTTTGGTGTGACATCAGATGAAATTCTTTCTTCAAAGAGAACACAGGAAATTTCGTATGCCCGTCACATTGCCATGTACCTCATTCGTGAGTTTACCGGTCAGTCTCTGCCTAAAATCGGAAAAGAGCTGGGTGGTCGAAATCATGCCACCGTTTTAAACGGCATTAACAATATAAAAAGCAGTATGGAAAAAAATGAGGATACCAAAAAGATTGTTGAAGAGCTCATTACCAATCTTGAAAACCGATAATAAATGACTGGAGAAACACTATGCAGATACACATTGATACAGAATATATTAAGCTGGATCAGTTTTTGAAATTTGCCGGACTCTGCTTATCGGGCGGTGAGGCGAAAGAACTGATTCAATCAGGGGTTGTCAGCGTGAATGAAGAACCCTGCACCATGCGTGGTAAAAAACTGTATCCGGGTGATCGCGTCTTTTTAGAACTGGATGACGAATATCTGGAGTTTGTGGTGGAGTAGTGTATGTATATTAAAAGCCTGAGTCTGCAAAATTTTCGCAGTTATGAAAGTCAAAAGCTTGTTTTTGATGAAAAAACCAATGTGTTTTGCGGTGCCAACGCCCAAGGCAAAACCAATTTGCTGGAAGCTGTGTATCTTTTCAGCATGGGCAAGTCCTTTCGCACGATGCAGGATGTGGATTTGATTCATTTCGGCGCGGATTATACAAAGGCTACCCTGGTTTTTTGTGACCGCCATCGCGAGCACACTTTAGAAATCATTATTTTGCAGAATAAGAAAAAGCAGATTAAAATCAACGGTGTGACCATTAGTCGCTTAAGTGAGCTGGTTGGCAAGCTGAATGTGGTCTTGTTTTATCCAGAAGAGCTTGGACTGGTTAAAGAAGGCCCCTATATCCGCCGTCGGTTTATGGATGTGGCACTGTCACAACTCAGGCCTGCCTATTATCATGCGCTGGGACGATATCAACGGGTTTTAGACCAACGGAACAAGCTGATTAAACGCATTCGCATGTCTTCTGATAAAAGTTTGAAAGACACTATGTTTGCCTGGAATGAAAAGCTCGTGGATTATGGCATGGAGCTTATGCGCTATCGGGCCGAATTTATGAAAAGGCTGGGCGAGTTGGCGCAAAAGGCGCACTTTGAGGCGGCAGAAGAGAACCTTAAGCTTGTGTATCACCCCCGATTTTCAGATAAGGCCGAGTTTTTGCAAAAGCTTGAAGAGAGTTTTGAACGGGAGCTGGAGCAAGGCCACACCCTTTATGGTCCCCATCGTGAAGATTTTGAAATTTTTATTGATGATAAAGAGGCTAAATTTTTTGGCTCTCAGGGCCAGCAGCGCAGCGCTGTATTGTCGCTGAAATTGGCGCAGGCCGACCTTTTGTTTGAAGAATATGGCGAATATCCCGTTTTGCTGTTAGATGACATCATGAGCGAACTTGACAGCAAGCGGCGCGCCTATTTAGCAGGAAAAATCCCGGATAAGCAGGTGTTTATCACCTGTACCGAGTTAAACACGCAGCTTCCCAAAGGTCGCATTTTTAATGTGACCAAGGGTCAGGCAAATTTACAAGAATAAAAGAGGTTTTTTATGTTTTTACATTTAGGGTCTGATGTGGTTGTGAATATGAAAGATGTGATTGCCATCTTAGATTTGGATGTGACCAGCACTTCTAAAATCACACGGGAATTTTTAACCGTGGCAGAGGATGAGGGCTTTGTGGTGAATGTATCAGATGATTTGCCCAAATCTTTCATTATCACAGAAATCGATAAAAAAAGCCGCGTGTTTGTGTCGCCGATTTCCACAGCAACCCTCTTAAAGCGTGCTAAAAGCCACGGTGGTTTGGGAAATATTTGAATTTAAAAAACAAGGTGCATCGCCTATTTAAAGCGATGCACCTTTTTGATTAATTGATTATTTATTTGTCAGTTTTTCATTTCTTTATTCTTAAGTGAATGAATGGATGCGTTCATTGCAATGATAATGGCTATACATAAAACCAAGGATGAGATAAGTGAAATAGAATAATTTCCCACAATGTCATAGGAAAGATTTAAAACGGGGGAATTGAGTGCAAAGCCCACCGTGAGTGCCGTGCTTATAATAGAAAGTGCCTTGGCAAAAAATGATTCGCCAAAAAGGTCAAGAGCAATGATGGGCAGCATGACCGTTTCAATGGTTGAGGCAAGAGCCAACAAAAGACATTGGACAATGGCCAGCGTCTGCCCCAGGGGAGTTGTATTTATGATAAGCAAAAGAATTTTTGAAATAAGCGATGTAAAAAGGCAGAGATTCATGACAAAGGTAAGACCAAAATGGTCATATAAAAAACCAATGAGAATCTTGCTGATGGCCAAGGATATAGAAAGTATGCTGAGTGCCGTTGCAACAAAAGCAGGGTCAAAGCCAACATCGGAATAATATGGTGCAACGATGCCACTGACGGTTGTAAGAGAGTAGAGGAACAGTGAAATTAAAATAATATAAAATTGCGGCATCTTAAAAAGTTTGGCATCTGCCGAATTTTCTGTTTTTTTCACCGGCTTTTTATCTTTTTTGATTTGTGGAGCAGAACCAGTCGTGCTTTGCCTTTCTCTATAAAAAATGAAAGCAAGAAAGGTTACAACCGCAAGGAACAAAGCGGTGAGCAGGTAGGCCTTTCGATAGGAAAAAGGGTTTCCCTCCTGATAAATCAGTGGCGTGAAAATGTGAATGGCAATGGCAGAGCCAAAGGCATTTGAAGAAAGCAGAATGCCCAAAATAGTGCCTCTATTATGGTCAAACCATTTATTAACAACAAGGCTGACCATGGTGGTTGAAGACCAGGCAACGCCAAGACCTAAAAATACACCGGCCAGGTAAAAACCCATAAGTGATGATGAAACAGCATTAATCAAAGACGAAATGATGTAACAGAGCATGCCGGCTAAAATCATCTTTTTTGTACCAAACTTCTGTACAGTTCGATAGAAAAAGAGAGTTACAATTGAAACCGTTACATATCGGCAGGTGTCGTTAATTGTAAAGGCACTTCGGGAAAATCCAAAGGCATTGGTGACGGGTGCAACGAATATGCTTTTTGCGCTGGAGCAAAAACCTAACCCAATAGCAAGGATAAGGATGCACATGGTCGCGATAATCCATTTATACTTTGCATCATCCATTTTGGTAGAAAGCCGTTTCAACTGCATCATCTCCGTAATCGCTTGTATGTTGACAAAAGGAAAAGTGATGTCATGCTATCGCCTTGCTAATAGAATCAGATAGAAAAATGATTCATTAAAGGCAAAAGAAAAATGATAAAAAACGGAGCAAAGTGAACTTTGCTTCGATTGGTGCGGATAAGAGGACACAGCCGCTCTGTGAGCGTCTTGCCCGCTTGACGACCCAAAGGCGCTGCCTTTCGGTACCCGTCTGCGCACCAGCTCGTTATAAAACAGTTCACCGGACTGTTTTATAACACTCGCTGCCTTCTTAAGGTTCAAGCCCTCTTCTCCTATTGAATGAAAAACACACCCTAAAAGGATGTGTTTCATTTTGGTGCGGATAAGAGGACTTGAACCTCCACGAGATTGCTCCCACTAGCACCTGAAGCTAGCGCGTCTGCCAATTCCGCCATATCCGCATGCATATTCAATTAAGACCATTAATATGTTAACACAAAGGGGCAGCGTTGTCAAGTTTTTTTTCAAATTTTTTAAATTATTGTTTCATTTTCTTGTCTTATGGATAATTTCCTTGTTTTTTGTGGTGTTTCATGGTACAATGTGCTTAACATAATATGGTGACTATAGCTAAACATTCTGCTTTAACACTATCCTGAAAGGAGATTGGGTATGAAAAGTAAATTACTTAGCGTTATCATCGCAAGTATTTTATTATTGTCAGCTTTTGGCGTTTATGCTGACGGTGAGATGGTTGTTGTATCGTCAAAGCCTATTACAGTTACTTATAATGGCACGCAGATTGCATTTCCTGATGCAAACCCTCTCATTCAAAATAATAAAACGCTGGTTCCAGTTAGAGCCATTATGGAGTATGCTGATTTGGATGTGGACTTTGACCCGGAAATCCGTAAGGTCACTGCCAAAAATGAAAACCTGCTTATTGAAATGCATATTGACGATGTGAATGCAACCGTTACTGCCGGCAAAGAAGTGAAAAAGGTTGTTTTAGAGGAGCCGGCACGCATTATTAAAGACAGAACCTATGTGCCCATTCGTTTCATCGGCGAAAGTCTGGGAACAAAGGTGAACTGGAACCCCAATGCCCGTGAAGTTGTTATTATTGATACGGCAAAGTGGAAAGAGAAGATTGCCGAAAAATCTTCTATGCTTGCCAAATTCATTGACATGCCTCTCTACAATCAAACACCGGTGGCAGAAAGCATGGCAGGCGAAATTCAGCTTGCATATCAACTCAAGGATGTGCCCGTCGATGCCGGCAAAACCATTGATGTGAACATGGATATGAATATGAGTTTTTCCGGTGCCGGTGTCTTTGATGGAACAAACAGAGGCACCTACACATCCATAGAAACAGATCCGTCCTTTTTAAAAAAATATTTGCAGGATATGGGTGATGAAAAACTGGCGGCTCTAGCTCATATTCAAAACATTGACCTTGAGGTTATTGTGGATGAAGAGCTGAATATATACTTAAAAAGCAAAGCCATTGTGGAACTGCTTAGAGATGGTGGCGAGAGGGAACTGGCAGAGGCCATTGGTGACCGTTATGTCAAGATGACCGTAAAGGATCTGTTGGGTGATTTCATTAGTGAAGAGGGTTTTAAGCTTTGTGCCACTGCAGAAAGTCTGTGGGATTTAGTTGAAAAATTAGTTGCATCTGACGACATGCTTTACACTCAAAGTGTAGAAATGATTGACGCTTTTATTGAGCTTTGTTCAACCAAATATGGCGACAAAATGTTTAAGGTCACAAAAGGTGTGGGCGGAGCAGAAATCTGGACCTATGTTTTAGACGAAAAGACCTATGCCGAGATGATGGCAGACTTAACAAAAACAATGAACGAAGCCATGGGGATTGTAACAGATGAAGAGGATATGGCATTGCAACAGAAAGCCTTAGAGCCCAAGGACATGAGCATGAAAATGACCATGACTGTTAAAAATAACATGCCCGTTAAGGCAGAGGTTGCTTTTAGCATGAGCACAGAAGAGGAATCCATGTATGGCGGCACTGAGATAACGAAGATTAAAATGAATGTCGGCAGTTCAACCCGGGCGTTTGATGCAAGAAAGGACAAAAAGGTGGCCATTCCTCAAAATGTTGTGAATCTTGCCTCGCTAGACCGGTTGTTGCCTGAAACAACGCTTATAGTGGAATAAATCCTGAGCACAATGAATTTAATACGATTTATAAAAGGCGGCCTTTGGTGAGAAATCGCAGGGTTGCCTTTTTATAGTTCAGGATAAAAAAATTAACAAAATATTTATTTATCTTTCTATACATTTTTTCTTTTTTGTGGTAAAATGATAAAGGAGATATGCCGTGCAAGAGGAGGTTTTAGCTTGTTTGGATACATTAAAATTGATAAAAATGAGCTGAAGGTTAAAGACTATAACCTGTTTAAAGCCTACTATTGCGGCGTATGCAGAACGCTCAAGAAAGAATATGGCTTTCCTGCCCATTATTTTCTCAGTTATGATGCGGCTTTTTTAGCTACTCTTTTAACCGCTTTTTGCAAAGATATGCCGGCGATTGCACCGACTCGGTGCATGGTAAACCCCATGGTTAAAAGGCCTGTGGCGCAAACGGACTCTTGCCTTTCTTATGCGGCGGCAGTGAATGTGTTGCTGACCTTTTTTAAGCTGAAAGACGACTGGCAGGATAACCATTCGTTAAAGGCTGCCTTTTTAATGCTTTTCATGGTGCGTCAAAAGAAAAAAGCCCAAAAGCGTTATCCTGTGCTGGCGCAGGGGATAAGGGAAAATCTTTTGACTTTATCTTCCCTTGAAAAAGCGAGATGTGATGAGCCGGATAAGGTGGCGGCATCCTTCGGCAAGCTGATGGCGGATATTTTTACCGTCGATTTTGCAGAAGAAGAACAAAGACGCGTGCTTAGTCACACGGGGTTTTTGTTGGGGCGTTTTATCTACCTGATTGATGCCTGGGAAGACAGGGAAAAAGATGAACGGAAAAAGACATATAACCCCTATCTTTTGGCAAAGGAAATAAGCGAGGCAGATACGAAGCTTTCGCTGGAATATACTTTAAGTCAGCTCGCACATAGCTTGCAGCTGTTGGAGCTTGAGCGAAACAAAGAAATTATTGATAATGTTATATATTTAGGATTGAAAAATGTGTTAGACCAAGTGTTTTCAGGAGAATATAAAGAGAAGAAGACAAAAAAGGAGAAACTACATGAAAGACCCATATGAAGTGTTAGGTGTGCCGAAAACGGCTACGCAGGAAGAAATAAAAAAAGCATATCGCAAGCTGGCGAAACAGTACCATCCTGATAATTATGCAAACAATCCCTTGGCAGATTTGGCAGCAGAGAAATTTAAAGAAATCAATGAAGCCTACGAAAAGCTTTCGGGAGGCAGCGCCTATTCTGCCGGAGAGGAATATCGGAGAAGTGGTGAGGGTGCCGGCAACTATGCGCAAATCCGGAATCTCATTCAAATGTATCGGCTTGACGAAGCGGAGCAAATTCTTGACGGGCTGACAAACCGAAACGGAGAATGGTTCTTTTTAAAAGGTACCATTTTTCTGCAAAGGGGTTGGTATGCCCAGGGCATTAACTTCATTCGTCAGGCGGTTAATTTGGAGCCGAATAACATGGAATATCGCATGGCTCTAAACCAATACATGAACCAGTCAAGACAATATCGTGATGTGGGCAGCGGTATGGCAGGTGGCAGCATGAGTCCTTGTGAATGCTGTCAGGGTCTTATCTGTGCCGATTGTTGTTGTGAATGTATGGGCGGTGACTTGATTCCTTGTTGCTGATGCATGAGGGAATGTTCAGTTGACAAAGCGTTTTTTATAAAGGAGCATTGTTATGGCAAAAAGAATAACCTTTTCGGCCGTGTCTTTGGCTTTAACTGTCATCTGCCTGTATGGTGCCTCAACCCTGCCCACCGGTCGTGTGGCAGCTCTGGCTTTAGCCTCTTTGTTTTGTGCCCTTTGCGTTAATCAATATGGCGTTCGTTATGGTGTTGCCTTGTATGTGGGGGCATCCATTTTGTCTCTTTTGCTGGTGCCCAAACGATTGTTGGTGGTCATTTACATTTTATTTGCAGGGTATTATCCCATTGTTAAACTATATATTGAAGGCCTTAATAAGCTTTGGGCGGAATGGCTTGTGAAAGTTTTATATTTCAATGTGATTTTATTTGTATTATACATGGTGTTTAAAACCTTCTTTTTGCCCCATTTAAGCTCGACGGTTGTTATGTTGGCACTACATTATTTAGGGCTTATTATTGTGGCACTGGAATTTTTATTTGTTTTATATGACTGGATGCTGAGTTATATGATTGGATATTATAATCAAATGATAAGGAGAATCAAGCATGAATAGAAAAATAGCGGTTTTACTGATTGGACTTTTATGCGCCGGCATGTTAACAGCCTGCGGCAATAATGGAAGCGCCTCAAAGGACTTAGGACCGGTGCCGGAGGGAATTACCAACCCTGAAGGCGGCATTGTATCAATCAATCCTAAGGTGGTTGAAGGCAGAATTATTAAACTTTCAGACAAACGGGCCACATTGCTGGTGCAAAAAGTCGAGTGGGATATGTCTTTAAGCGAGAAGGTGCAAAGTGATATAAAACGCTATGCTGAACTGGAAATGCCCATGGAGGTAGGCGGATTTGTGCTTGCCTATTATGAAGAAACAGAAGAGGGCAAGCGGGAAATAACCCGATTGGAGCATTTGGTATCGAACTAATTGGCATTATGGGTAAAAACCATAAAAATCCCTTTAAGGAAGTGATGCGTGATGAAGCTTGTAACATCATCTCAAATGAAAGCCTTAGAACAAGAGGCAATGAGTCTTGGTATCGACGGCTTACTTCTGATGGAAAATGCGGCCCGCAGCTTTTGTGATGTTTTAGAAAAAGAGGCAGGGAGCGTTTATAATAAAGCAGTTTTGGTCTCTTGTGGATCGGGCAACAATGGGGGTGATGGCTTTGCCATCGCGCGTCATCTTTATAACCGAGGTGCGCATGTGACCATTGCCACTGCCTTTGTGCCCACACGCCTTAAGGGCAATGCGAAAAAGAACTATGAGATTGCATCCAATATGGAACTTACCATGGTATCATCACAAGAACTTTCAGACCAGAAATTTGACATAGCAGTTGATGCATTGTTTGGTACGGGCTTTCACGGTGAGCCGGAGGGTGATGCTGCCAATCTTATTGCCTATATGAATCGTAATACCTCTTTTGTGGCAGCGGTAGATATGCCCAGCGGTGCTTCTGCCGATGATGGCAAGGTGGCAGGAAATTGTGTGCAAGCACATTTGACGGTAACCTTTGGGCTGGCGAAACCGGGTCAGTTTTTATATCCTGCCAAAGACTTTGTGGGCAAGCTCACAGTAACGGATATTTCCATTCCAAGCGCTGTCCTTTCTTTTAAAAGCGGCTTTAACGCTTTAGATGCAGCGTGTATGAAAAAACTGCCGGAACGACCTGAAAACTCTCACAAGGGCAGCTTTGGAAAGGTACTTCTTTTGGCAGGCAGCCCCGGTATGAGCGGAGCCTGCGCCATGGCAGCAGAAGCCGTTTTGAGAAGCGGTGCAGGCACGGTGACAGCGGCAGTTTCTAAAACTGTTGCCGATACGGTTGCGCGTCTGTTTCGCGAGATGATGGTGCTTTCGCTGCCTGCTGAAGGTGAACAACTTTCTAAAACGGCAGCCGGTGTAGTTTTGGAAAAACTAAAAAATCAGGATGTCCTTTTGGCAGGTTGTGGTTTAGGCACAGCGGAGGGCACTAAAAAGGTTCTGCTTTCTGTTCTTCGTGATTGTGATAAACCCTTGGTTTTAGATGCTGACGGCATAAATCTTTTAAAAGGGAATATAAATATAATAAAAAATAAAGCAATTCCTGTTGTTTTAACACCGCATCCTTTGGAGTTTTCCAGAATCAGCGGTCACAGCATGGAGTACTTGCGTGAAAATCGGTTATCAGCTGCCACCGAGTTTGCGAAAAGCTATGGTGTGGTTTTGGTGCTCAAAGGGGCGGACACGGTTGTGGCGCACCCCGATGGCAGCCTTTCTGTTTGTGTCCAAAGCAATTCAGGGCTGGCTACAGCCGGCAGCGGTGATGTGCTTTCGGGTATCATTGCAGCCCTGTTGGCACAGGGTGCAGCCCCCGAAGATGCGGCAGACTTAGGCGTTTATCTGCACAGTCGGGCAGGGCTTTTGGCTCGTGACGGAAAGGGTGCTCACAGCATGATAGCCGGTGATATTTTAGTGGCGCTCCCTAAAGCGCTTACGGAAGCTGTTTCAGAAAGTGCCACATTGAAAGGATGAATATTTTGCAAAAATCATCAAGGTGCTATGTAGTGATTTACATAGCCGTTATGCTACTGATGATATGCACGGGCTGTACACAGCAAAACCCTTTAACAGACCGTGATGCAGATATTTACCAAAGAATTCATAAAAAGTTCAGCAGGATGACCGCATATACCGCCAGGGTGGAAGTGACGGTCTACAGCAATAAAACAGAGAACACCTATTTAATTAAAGAGCTGATGAAGGATTCTCAAGGCGCACAGCTTATGATAGAAAAACCGGAGAGCGTGCAGGGCACAATCACAAGATATCATAACGGGCAGGTCACAATGATGAATGCCGGACAAGAAAGTGCGGTTTCTGTGCCGGCTGCCGAGGCTTATCATGATATTTTTATTGACCAGTTTTTTGCTCTTTATTATCAATCCGAAAAAACTGCAATCAATACAAGTAGCGCTGGCACAGAGGGTGCAAACAGCTTGCTTTTGGAAACGATTGCCGTGCCGGATGCTTCTCATCGTCACCGATTGACGTTGCTGATTGATGCAACGCGCTTAGAACCACAGGTTCTCACAGTTTATGATGTGGGAGGCAACATACAGCTCATAGCGAAATTTATTGAGTTTCAGTATAACCCCTCCATTGACGATTCGCTGTTTGTGTCTTTGGAATAACCTTTACTTTACAAATGAAAGGGAATGACAAAGTTTATGCATGTTGAAGATTTTAAAAAACGGGCATGGGCAGAGGTTGATTTAGATGCTTTAATGCACAATTTTAAAGAAATGAAAAAAATGGTTAAGCCCGAAACTCGGCTTATGGTAGCGGTTAAGGCCAATGCTTATGGTCATGGTGCTGTGATGTGCGCCCGTGCACTGTTAGAGGCAGGGGCAGACTATCTGGCTGTTGCCACCATAGAAGAAGCCTTGGAATTGCGCAAGGCTCAAATTGATGCACCCATTTTAATTTTGGGTTATGTAGCCAAAGAGGATGCGCAGCAGCTGGTCAACCATAATATAACCGCAACGGTTTATTCGGTGGATTTTGCCAAAGCCTTATCCGAGGCTGCTATTGCGCTTAATAAAAAAGCCAAAGTTCACATTAAGCTGAACACAGGCATGGAGCGTCTTGGATTTTCAGTTGATGAAATTGAAAGCATTCAATCTCTTGCCGGGCTTTCAGGTCTTGATATTGAAGGACTTTTCACCCATTTGGCCTGTGCCGATGCGGAAGATTCCGGCAGTGTACATTTGCAATATGAGCGTTTTATACATGTGGCAGAAAGCCTGAAAGCTGCCGGCATTTCCATTTGCCTGCGACATGTTTTAAACAGTGCAGGTATTTTTGATTTTCCTCAGTACCAACTGGATATGGTTCGTCCGGGTATTGCCCTTTATGGCTATTATCCCTCCACCTTTATTCACACAGAGCGGGCATCCCTCCGCCCCGTTCTTTCTTTTAAGAGCCGCATTGTACATTTACATAAGGCAGCTTGCGGCGCCGGTATAAGCTATGGGTGGACCTACAAAGCAAAAGAGCCCATGTGTGTGGCAACGGTGCCCGTAGGTTATGCAGACGGCTATAACCGCCAACTTTCAAACAAAGCCCAAATGCTGGTTCATAATAACCGCGTCCCCGTTATCGGCAGAATTTGTATGGACCAATGTATGATTGATGTCACTTCGGTTCATACTATACATGTCGGCGACGAGATTACATTGATTGGAGGGGACGAGGCAGGCATAACAGCAGATGAACTGGCAACGCTGTCAAACACCATATCTTATGAAATACTTTGTGCTGTCGGTAAACGCATACCGCGGTTATATTTGCAAAACGGCAAAATTGTCGGCGTACTTAATGGGTTTGCCTGATTCAATTGGAAAATATTGAGTCTTGACGGTGGATATAAAAATCTATATAATTATAGGTGTAATATCAAAGGAATGTTGCACAGTATTTTATGACGAATGGGGGCAATGAAGTTGTCGCAGCTAAAAAAGGTACTGATAACCGTTCCGGAACCCCTTTTAGAAGAGGTTGATCAGATTTGCAGCGACGAGCGTTCAAATCGAAGTGAATTTGTTCGCGAGGCCATGCGATGTTATCTGGCAGAAAAAAGAAAACTCGCCCTAAAAGAGCAGTTAAAGCGCGGTTATCAAGAAATGGCAGACATTAATCTTGACATTGCAGACATGTATTTTGAATTGGAAAACGAGCAGTTTTCTGATTACGAGGAAAAAATTGGCGGAGTGTGAATCGCGTGGTAGTTAAACGAGGAGATATATTTTATGCAGATTTAAGTCCTGTGGTTGGTTCGGAACAGGGTGGTGTGCGTCCCATTTTAGTGATTCAAAATGACATTGGGAATAAATTCAGTCCTACTGTGATTGTAGCAGCCATCACCTCGCAAATCAATAAAGCAAAGCTTCCGACGCATATTGAAATAATGGCAGATGATTACGGCCTATCCAAAGATTCAGTAATTTTACTTGAACAAATCCGTACAATCGATAAACGCAGATTGCGGGAACGATTGGGCAGGCTGGACGAGGAGTTAATGGCAAAAGTCAACGAGGCGTTAACGGTAAGTCTTGGTTTGATTGAATTGTAAAAGTGATATAATAAGGTTGGCCGGAATTGTCTATGTGATTACATAGACAAAGAAAAGGCTGCAGCAGGTTTTTATACCGGACTGCAGCCTTTTTGTTTTATAACATAAAATCCCGCTTGCAAAACAGCAAGCGGGATTTATTTGTTTAAGGGATTATTTTAGAATTTTTCTTTCATCCAAGCGGGGATGTCAATACCTGCTTTGTCGGGGGACACGGGCTCGTTAATTTCTGCAAAGGGTTTTGCAGCAGCAGCTGTGCCACCACTAAAAATGGGTTGAGTGAAGAAACCGCCTCTGCCACCAGCAGCAGGGATGCCTTCAAAACCGGTTGCGATAACAGTGATGACAATCTCATCCTGCAAGGATTCATCCAAGGCAGCACCAAAGATGATGTTAGCATTGGGATCAGCAGCCTCTGTTACCAGTTCAGCAGCACTGTTAATTTCAAACAGACCCAGGTCAGAGCCACCGGTGATGTTAATCAAGATGCCTCTTGCGCCGTCAATAGAAGTTTCAAGCAGCGGGCTCTGAATAGCAGCACGAACAGCCTCTTCTGCGCGTTTTTCGCCGGTACCACGACCAACACCCATGTGAGCCACACCGGTGTTCTTCATGATTTTAACAACATCGGCAAAGTCTAAGTTTATGTAACCGGGGCCGGAAATCAAATCAGAAATACCCTGCACGCCCTGACGCAGAACATCGTCAGCCATTTTAAATGCATCTACCAATGTGGTGTGCTGATTGGAAATCTGCAGCAGACGGTCATTGGGGATTGTAACTAAAGAGTCAACGGCATTTTTCAGCTCGTTAATACCTTCTTCAGCGCGAGCCATTCTCTGACGGCCTTCAAAAGCAAAGGGCTTGGTTACGATACCAACAGTTAAAATACCCATTTCTTTTGCAATAGATGCAACCATAGGAGCAGCACCTGTTCCTGTGCCACCACCCATACCGGCTGTAACAAAAACCATGTCGCTGCCGGCGATTGCCTGTGCAATTTCTTCGCGGCTTTCTTCAGCCGCCTTTTGACCCACTTCCGGGTCAGCACCGGCGCCTAAACCTTTTGTCAGTTTTTCGCCAATCTGAATCTTAAGCGGCGCCTGAGACATCATCAGTGCACGCTTATCTGTGTTGACAGCTATAAAATCTACATTTTTAAGACCGTAATCGATCATTCTGTTTACTGCGTTGTTGCCGCCACCACCGACACCGATAACTTTAATTTGCTCTACGCGAGTATTGCCTAAAGCTTCGTTATCAAATTCAATCACTTTATTTTCCTCCTCTTTGGTACGAAATGCTATGGCATTTCGGTCATTTACTTTTAGTAAAAGTGAACCTTTATTATAAAAAGATACACCTCATTTTGAATTTCAAATATTATTATAACATATTACAGTATGATTACACAAGTATAAATTTTCAATTACAAAAACTTTTTTTTCAATTTTGTCCCAAATTGGCTTAAATAGTGGCGTCTGATGATTGAAAAATTTGAAAAAAGTCTTGTTCCGAAGACAATTAAGGCGGCTAAATAGAGGTCAACATCCAATTTTTTTCCAAGAAATGTCAAAAGAGCGGCTAAAAGTCCGTTGCAAATAAAGCCTGTAATAAAAGTATTTAACGAAAAACTTTTTCTGGTGGCAGCCGAGAGAGCACCAAAGGCAGAATCCAATAGCGCCAGAATAAAAATGGCTACATAAGAAGAATATGCAGCGGGGATATGGTAGGGGAAAAGGATGCCTACCGTGATGCCGATGATGGCGCAAGCGACGATAATCATTCTTTTTCCTCCTTTTGTGTGGCTACTGCGGTGGCACTGGAAAAATTAACGGTACCACTGTATTTGGGAATCCGCAACTCGTTATGTTTAGAAATGGAGATGGTAAAACCCCACACTCTTAAATTATCAATTACACCACCGTTTAAGTTCATGGCAGCTTCTAACTGGTCAGCTTTTCCAATGGCTTTAATAACATAAGGGGGTGCCATTTTTGTATCGTTAACCAAAATGGTAGGCCCCACACAGCGTACGGCGCTGGTGCTGATAATACGGCTATCGTTCACACAAATGGCCTCGGCCCCTGCGGCGCAGAGCTCGTTGATAACACGGCGCAAATCTTCATCGTGAATCAAAGTTTCATTTGCGGTTAAAACGGCCTGTGCGGATTTGCGATTGTTAATATCGCTCATGGTAATGGTGATGCCCGGGCCTTTTACATCCACAAAACCGGCCATGAGCTCTGCTCGTTTTAACTGGTCGGATAAAAACCTAGAGTAGCCGCTGTTTTGCTCGGCATCCTCACGATACTGTGCAATGTCGTTTTGATAGGCCTCAATTTGTTTTCTCAAATCTTCGTTTTGCTCGCGCTCTTTTTTCAAATCACCCAGGAGCTCGTCAACACGGGCATTTTGTGATTGATATTGTGAATTATTCACAGTTACGCTTTTAAATTGCAGCGTAATGATAAATGTCATTATTAAAACGATAATGCCCATAGTAAGCTGGACTTTATATTTCTTAATCACTTTCATTTGTCCCTTCTTCTCCGCCTGAAGCAGCAGATTCATCCGAAGTGCCCGCAACCGCCTCGGCAGTTTCTGCATTAGCCGGAATGTCTTCGGCCCCACTTTGTGCCTGCGAGTCACCTGCAGTGTTTTCTGCAGACGGATCTTGTTCTGTTTCTGCCGGCGGCTCTTCATCTAAGGTGCCGTAAACTGTGCGAGAAGGCGTGGTCAAATCGATGTAGCTGCCTTCTGTGCGGTTCACCATGGGTAGAACATTAGACAAAACAGAAATTTTATATTCCATTTCTGTGGTTTTGCCAAAGATGATTTTTGTGCCGTCGTTTAAGTAAAAATAAACATCTGACAGGTCATCAAAATGGCCTGAACGCATTTGGTCGAGCAGACCTTTTTCTTGTAACACACCCAGTGTTTCTATTATTATATCAAATTTGACCATGTCTTGTACAGTTATTTTTTCGCAAATCTCGGCGTTTTTTATTTCCAATCCTGTTATATTCAGTAACCCCAGGGAAGAAATGTCATCTTTTAAAGCCAAAACCTTGCCTTTTTCATTGGTGATTACATAGCCGGACAGATAGGGGAAATAAAGGACCGGTTTTGTTTCCAAAACCGATATGCGAACCTTAAGCGGCAACCGGCGGCTAATGGTAACGCCATCAATTTCGGGAATTTTTAAAATAGCTTTTTTGACAGCGCGTTTGTTTATTCTGAAGATGTTTGCCCCTTCGGAAATGGCAGAAGCTTCTAAAATCTGCTCCTTTGCTATCAGTTCGTTGCCCGTTACTTCAATGGTTTTTATGTTAAACCAGGGCGTGAAGAGAAGCAGGCTGAGTATGGCAGCAAAAAGCAGCAGAAAAAGAAAAAACCGTCTCCGCATTCTTGCCAGTTTCCGTTTTCTTTTTTGTTTGGCAGACATTGGCTTTGTCATAAGTTACAGCCCTTTCTCAGATTCGTTTCACATTGGCTCCTAAATGATTTAAATTAGCAACCAAATTATCATAACCTCTATCAATAAAATGAATGTTGTCAATTTCGGTTGTGCCCTTGGCAGCCAGTGCTGCGATGACTAGAGCAGCGCCACCCCGCAAGTCACATGCAGAAACCTGCGCACCTTTTAAGGAAGAGACACCGCTAATCATAGCATGGTCAGCCTGCACGGCAATGGAGGCACCCATTTTTTGTAATTCTTCTGCCACTTTAAACCGGCTTTTAAAGATGCGTTCACAAATTGAACTGGTACCATCTGCCAAAGTCAGCATGGCAAGAAACAAAGATTGTGCATCGGTTGGAAAACCGGGGTAGGGTGCGGTGGTAATATTTTCGATAGCCATTAAACGCGGCGGAGCAACCAAACGAACGGTATGGTTTTGGGCTTCAACCCGACAGCCACACTTGGCAAGCTCAGAAAGAGCTGTTTCTAAATGCTCCGGCACGGTGTTGTGCAATGTAATGTTGCCGCCTGTAACAGCTGCACAGCATAAATAGGTGATGGCAGCAATACGGTCGGGCATAACGGTGTAATCAGCAGCGTGCAAACGGGTCACACCGTGAATGGTGATGGTAGAGGTGCCGGCACCACAAATCGATGCACCCATGGCGTTTAAGAAATTGGCCAAATCCACAATCTCAGGCTCTTTGGCCGCGTTTTCCAAAACGGTAACACCGGGGGTGAGGCAGGCAGCCAGCATGGTGTTTTCAGTCGCTCCCACACTGGGGAAAGAAAGTGTGAGGGTTTTGCTTTTTAATTTGCGGGCACGAACAAATAAATAGCCTTTTTTCTCTTTAATTGTGCAACCAAGCTCCGCCAGTGCCTTGTTATGTAAGTCAATGGGTCGGGGTCCTAATTCACAACCACCGGGCATTGAAATTTTAGCCTTGTGATTCCGGGCGACAATAGCACCCATAAAAATAATGGAGGAACGAAGCTGTTGCATGAGGTGTTCCGGAATATGACAGCCGAGACGCTTTCGTGCATCTATGGTCAATGTGTTTCCCATGCGGGTCACCTTGACACCTAAATATCGTAAGATTTCAATGGTAATGTTCACATCCCTTAAGTCAGGGCAATTGTGAATCACATTCACGCCGTCATCACACAAAATGGATGCGGCAAGTATGGGCAGTACAGCATTTTTTGCGCCATGGACAGCAATGCTGCCGCAAACAGGTGCGCCTCCTTCAATAACCAGCCTGCTCATATCCTTACACCTCCTGATATTGTAGGCAACACACAGCAAGAAAAGTTCTTACTGCGGTCAAACCAAAAACTATTACAATATCATAGTATGCAGGTTTTAACAGGTTGCTACATGAGTCGGCCTGCTTATATATTTTCTATTTTAATAACGAAAGAGCTACATCGCTGATGCGCTTTGCACCATCAGTGATGCCGGCGCGTCGTGCATTTTCTGCCATGGCGGCCATGCCGGCTTCGTTATCTAAAACCGAATCAATGGCTTTTTTGAGGGTTTCGGGGGAAAGTTCTCTGTCAGCAATAACAATAGCACCGCCGATTTTTTCCATGCTTTTGGCATTATGCGTTTGATGGTCGTGAGCTACATTGGGGGAGGGAACTAAGATGGCAGGTTTGCCTAAAGCACATAATTCACTGACAGTCAGTGCGCCGGCACGACCAATGATAACATCGGCAGCCGCCATAACCAAATCCATATTTTCAATGTAAGGTACAATGCGGATATTATCTTCTTTCTTATTCAAGCCCTTTGTAAACTGCTCATAAAAACGCTGACCTGTTCCCAACATAAACTGAAAATGGTCGGTTTTTTCGCCATTTAATAAACCCAGCACAGCGTTATTAATGGTGGCGGCACCTAAGCTGCCGCCAAAAGCAGTAACAAAGGGGCGTTCATCAAGGCCCAATGCTTTTCTGGCTGCGCCGGAATTAACCGAAAACATTTCCTCGCGAATGGGATTGCCTGTGAGTACACATTTTTCGACAAATGCTTTCTTTAAATATTTAGTGGTGTCTGAAAAACTGATGCATATACGGTCTGAAAGACCGGCAGCCAGTTTCACGGTGACACCGGGAATTACATTTTGTTCATGAATAATCGTAGGAATTTTTAAGGCTTTTGCAGCAAAGAGCACTGGAGCGCAAACATAGCCTCCCGTGCCAATGACCACATCCGGTGCAAAATCTTTCAAAATTTTCTTCGCGTGGATTATAGCTGTGAGAAATTGTTTAATAACAGAAAGATTTTTAAGGGTCAGGCGACGAATTAAGCCTGACACCTCAATATAGCGAATGTCCCATCCTGCTGCGGGCACAAGCTTATTCTCAAGACCTTTTTTTGTGCCAACGAATAAAATATCTGCCTGATGGTTTTGTGATAAGTGTCCGGCAATAGCCAGAGCGGGATTGATATGGCCGGCTGTACCGCCACCGGATAATAAAACCTTCATATGCTCAAATCCTTTACAGGTTAAATTGATTGCTTTTTAAATTTCGAAACATTTAAAACAACGCCCATAGCGGCCAATAAGAAGAACAGTGAAGAGCCGCCTGCAGAGAAGAAGGGCAGAGGAATGCCGGTTGTGGGAATGGAAGAGGTCACAACGGCAATGTTTAAAATGGTCTGTACGCCAACCAGTGAGATGATACCCGTTACTAAAAGACATGAAAAGGTATCCGGGGCGTGAACCGCAATTTTTATGCCGCGCCAGAAGAAAACAGCAAACAGCACCAAAATGGCAAGAGCGCCAATGAGCCCCAGTTCCTCGCAGACAATAGAGAAAATGAAGTCGTTTTGCGGCTCGGATACATATAAGAATTTTTGTCTTGAATTACCAAAACCAACACCAAAAAGTCCACCTGAACCAATGGCGTATAAGGACTGCAAAATCTGCCATCCGGCACCCAGGGCATCGGCAGCAGGATCTAAAAAGGTGGTCCAACGCTTGAGACGATACGGTTCTTTAAGAATAAACAGCGCGCCGGCAAAGGCTACCGGTAAGGCAAGGTAGGCAAAATGGCGAATGCGTGCACCGGCAACCAGCAGCATAATAACAAGGGTTAAACCGAGAATGACGCAAATGGAAAAGTGAGGCTCTAATAAAAGCAGCCCCATAAAGAGCACCATAACAATTAAATATCGCATTAATTCTTTAAAGTCTGTAATTTTTTCCTTAATCTGTGACAGGCTGGCAGCAAAATAAATGATAAGTCCCAGTTTTGCCACCTCAGACGGCTGAAAGCTCAAACCGCCAATGCCCAGCCAACGCTTAGCGCCATTAACATTAGTACCCACTAAAAGCACTAAAGCCAGCAGTAAAAAGCTGACAGCTAAAATGGGAAAGGCCAGCTTTTTTAATTTGCGATAATCAAAATTGGCGGTAAAAATCATGGCGCCAATGCCTAAAACAGCCCAAATCAGCTGTTTTTTGATAAAGTAAAGTCCATCATTAAAATAGTAATAGGCATAGGGATAGCTTGATGAAAAAACCATGAGCAATCCAATGGCAAGTAATAAAATAAGCGTTAGTAGAAAGCCAAAATCATAGCCGGTTTTTGTCAGTTTGGTTTTATTTAATTGTGTTTGAGGAGCAGATTTAGCAGTAGGGCGCATATTCACCAACAATCACCGTCCTTAAATTAAAATAGCGGCATTATACAAAGATAGCCAACCAGACACAAAATAATTGTTGCCCCACTAAAGAGCAAAACAATTTTTACTTCATTTAAACCGCACATTTCAAAATGATGATGAATGGGACTCATTTTAAAAATGCGTTTTCTCGTCAGTTTAAATGAGGTGACCTGCATAATCACTGAAAGGGTTTCTATCAAATAAACGCCGCCTACAATAATTAACACCAAAGGCATTTTAAGCATTGAAGCCGTTACGGCAACGGCGCCGCCTAAAAACAGAGAGCCGGTGTCGCCCATGAAAACCTTTGCCGGATGCGCATTAAAGAGTAAAAAAGCAAGGCATCCGCCTGCCACGGCACCGGTTAAAATGCCGATTGCAGAGTCAAATAAAAATGACATGACTAAAAAGAAGATGCTGACAATCAAGGTGACAGAGGTGGCAAGGCCATCTAAACCATCGGTGAGGTTTACGCTGTTTACCACGGCAAGATGCACCAAAACCGTCAGCGGTATAATCCACAAACCAATATCGATGGTGTAGGATAAAAACGGTACAATCAGCTCTCCGCTTAAATAACCTAAATAATTCATAGAAAGGGTGCTTAAAACAGCTACAAATAGCTGTGATAAAAATTTAGCTTTGGCTGAAAGTCCAAGATTTCTCTTTTTAACAACTTTAATAAAGTCATCAACAAAACCCACAAAGCCATAGGCAAGGGCCGTTGCAACGGGAATAATTAAATCGTAGCGCACGCCGTGCTGCATAAAAATAACAGCCAGGCTGGCTATAACGGAAGAGAGAATAAAGCCAATGCCGCCCATGGTGGGTGTGCCGCTTTTTGCCTGATGCCAGCTGGGGCCTTCCTCACGAATACTTTGGCCAAATTTTAGCCGGCGTAAAAAAGGAATTAACACGGGTGTTATTAATAAACAGATAATGGCAGAAACGGCGGTGGAAATCAACGCGCTGTTCATGGGCTCAACTCCTTTGTAAAATTGCTGTGGGGTCGGATTTGTTTATTTTGTCCGCCCGTTTACCAAAAAATCCGTAACCCGCTCCAGTTGCATGGCGCGGGAACCTTTAATCAAAACAACATCGCCATCTTTTAAAAAGTCCGAGAGACTGTTGTTTAAAGCTGTGATATCATTAAAATGGTATGATGCAATGTCTTTTTTTGCAGCTTCTGCGGTGTGACGGGTGTGCTCGCCAAAGGTAAACAAAGCAGAAACGCCAAAAGTGACAGCTTGCTCACCAATGGCGCGGTGGGCACTTTCGCTAAAGTCACCCAGCTCACGGATGTCGCCGATAACGGCAATTTTTCGACCGGTGTAAGCTGATAAAACCTTTAAAGCAGCTTCTACTGAGGCCGGTGCCGCATTATAACAATCGTTAATAATGGTGATGCCGCCTTTGTTTAAAATTTGCATACGCTTGTCGCCTGGCACATAGGTTTCGATGCCGCGAAGTGCCTCTTTTAAAGGAATATTCAGGCACATAGCTGCGCCGCAGGCTAAAAGTGCATTTGTGACATTGTGCTCGCCGGGGAAGGATAGGGTGGCAGAATGCTGCTCGTTGCCATGTACAACGGTGAATGAAACCCGTTCCTCTGTAGAGCATATGTCCTTAGCATAAAGATCATTTTTATCATCCAGACCTACGGAGATGACCTTTCGGCCAATGTCTGCACGGTGGGCAGATAAAATAGGGTCGTCACCATTAATGATAACAGTTCCCTCCGGATGAATATGGTTAAACAATTCTGCTTTTGCTTTATAGATATTTTCCTGTGTCCCCAGTTTTTCAATGTGAGAAAGGCCGATATTGGTCATAAGACCAATGTCGGGTGCTGCCATGCGGGCTAGGGCATCGATTTCCCCAAAACCACTCATACCCATTTCGGTAATGGCAACCTGATGTTCCTTAGCCAGGCGGAATAATGTCAGGGGCAAACCAATTTCATTATTAAAATTGCCTGCGGTTTTTAAAACATTGAGCCTTACAGAAAGTGCAGCAGCGGTCAGCTCTTTTACTGTGGTTTTGCCCACGCTGCCGGTGACGGCAACAACAGGCAGGTCAAAGCGACGACGGTAAAAAGCAGCCAGTTTTCCCAAAGCCTCTTTGGTATCGCGGACTAAAACAATGGGTTTATCCGATGCTATTTCGTTAGCTGAAAGAGAGGCGCTGCATCCGCCCTCTATGGCTGCCGGAATAAAACTGTGTGCATCAAAACGCTCACCCACCAGCGGAACAAAGAGAGAATCGGGTCCTATGCGGCGGGTATCGGTGCAAGCATCTTTAATTTCTGTTTCAGGGTCGCCGCAGAGCAGAGTGCCGTCTACGGCGGTTATGATATCTTTTATTTTTAAGGATTCCATTTCAGTCAATCCCTTCTTGCCGGAGCTGATTATAACCGAACTTAAGCCTTCATCGGTAGCTTTAAAATATTATTTTTCTTCGGCCATTTGCGCTAAAATATCACGAATCACTTCCCGTTCATCAAAATGCCGCTTTTCTTTGCCAATGATTTGGTATGTTTCGTGACCCTTGCCGGCTAAAAGAATGCAATCACCGGCCTCGGCGTTTTCCATGGCAAACCGGATGGCTTCACGCCGGTTTTCTATAACAGTATAGTCGCAGGCTGTTTTTTTCATGCCTTCTTCAATTTGTTTAATAATACCCATGGGCTCTTCTGTACGGGGGTTATCAGAAGTGATAACACAATAATCAGAAAGTCGGCCGGCTACCTCGCCCATAATGGGGCGCTTCACAGGGTCACGGTCGCCACCGCAACCAAAAACGGTAATCACGCGACCTTGTGCAAATTCCTGCACGGTGCCAATGATGTTTTCAAGTCCGTCGGGGGTGTGAGCGTAGTCGATGATGATGGTGTAATCCGTGCGGGTATACACAGTTTCGGCCCGTCCCGGCACACCTTTTGCCATTAAAAGGGCATTAATCGCCTTATCAACCGGCACATCCAGCGCCAAAGAGGTGACTAAAGCGGCCAGACCGTTATAAACTGAAAACTTTCCGGGTATGCCAAGACGAACCGGAAAAGTCTCCTTGTCATAGGGTACATCAAAAATAACACCACGGGAGGAGATGCGCAGTTCCTGCGCCTTAAAGTCTGCCACGCTGTCAATGCCATAGGTCACACAGGGGCAACCTATATCATCTGCAATGCGACGGCCATAGGCATCGTCCACATTGACGATGGCTTTGTCGCAAACATCAAAGAGCATTCGTTTGGCAAGGTAATAGTTTTCCATGGTTTCGTGAAAATCCAAATGGTCTTGGGTTAAATTTGTAAATGTTGCCGTAGCAAATTGAATGCCAAAAACTCGGTGGAGGAATAAAGAATGGGATGAAACTTCCATCACCACATGGGTTACGCCGGCTTCGACCATTTGTGCAAACAATTCAAAAAGCTCTAAAGACTCAGGGGTAGTCCGTTCAGCCGGTAATACAGTGCCACCAATCATGTTGGCGTTGGTGCCGATTAAACCCACGGTTTTGCCGGCATATTCTAAAATGCTTTTGATTAGGGTTGTTACTGTGGTTTTGCCGTTGGTTCCGGTTACGGCAACCACAGAAAGCTTTTGCTCGGGATGACCATAAAAGTTTGCTGCCGCCATGGCTAAAGCTTTTCGTGTGTCAGGTGTTTGCAGACAACAAACAGAAGAAAACGCCACGGGGTCTTGCACTAAAACAGCAACGGCACCGCTTTTGATGGCACTCTCGGCATATTGGTGACCGTCGGTTTGGTAACCCTTGATGCAAACAAAGAGGCTGCCAGGGATAACACGACGGGAATCGTAGGCAATATTCGTAATTTCAACATCTTGGTCAATAACCCCGGCATGTGGGATGTTTTCTAAAACCTGACTCAGTTTCATGGTCATTACTCCTTTCAAATGCTTTTGCGAGTGAGCAGCACAAGGCTGTTCTTATTACGATGTGTATGAAAATTTTTACGATTAGTCGACATCTAAGTATCTGAATTCTACCTGCACCGCAGAACCTTCATCAATCTCAGTGCCGGCAGCGGGAGATTGGCTGTTGGCAACTGTCATGTTAGAAGAATTGCCGGTGGCGCCGGCACCGGTTACCGTCATGTTCAGACGGTGTTCAGCAAGCCGTGCCTGTGCTGCAGACATCGAAAGATTGGTTACATCGGGGACAACCACCTTTTTGGAGGCGTTATCTTCGGTATATAAAATAACAACAGAGTTAGTAGCCAGCATAGAGCCTGTTTTTGGGGTTTGATTTTTAACTGTGCTGCCGTTTCCGACAATGCGATAGGTGAGACCTTCATTTTTCAGATTTTTAATGGCGTTTTCGGTAGAAAGACCTTTCACATCAGGCACATGAACCTCTAAATGTTCCTTTTCTTCTTCGGTATATTGGGGCTCGACGCCCATATAGCGCAAGGTGTCTTCCAAAATTTTACCCACAACAGGTGCTGCAATGGCACCGCCATAATACTGGCCGTTTGAGGGTTCATCCAAAACTACCAGACAAGCGACCTTGGGGTCATTAGCCGGTGCAAATGCGATAAAAGAGGAAATATATTTTCCGTTACCACGGGGAATTTTTTCAGATGTACCGGTTTTGCCGGCAACGCGATAGCCCTTGATGTAAGCGTTCTGACCTGTGCCGTCTGAAACGGTATATTCAAGCATTGCACACATTTGCTCTGATGTTTTTTGTGAAATAACCTGACGCACAACGGTGGGCTCGGTTTTTTTCACAACATTACCCTCGCCATCTAACAACTCTTTAACCAGGAAAGGCTTCATCAATTTGCCGCCGTTGGCAACAGCACCAACAGCTGTAATCATCTGGAGCGGCGTAACGACAGGTCCCTGGCCAAAGGAGGCAGTTGCCAGTTCCACAGTGTTGTAATTCTGGTCAGAGTAGAAAACACCCTTGGCTTCGCCGGGCAGGTCAAAGCCGGTGGCGTCCATAAATCCAAAGGCTTTGTAATATTCCTTAAACTTTTCTTTGCCAACCAAAAGACCCACATCAATAAAAGCGGGGTTGCAAGAATTTTTAACTGCGTCGGCAAAGGTTTGTGCACCATGACCCTCACGATGAGAGCAACTAATGGTACGATTTTCCACCTTTTTAGAGCCGGAGCAGAAGAAGGGGGATTGAGGCGTGATTAAGCCTTCTTCCAGAGCCATGCAGCCGGTGAAAATTTTGAAACAAGAGCCGGGCTCATAAGAGTCTACAACTGCCTTATTACGCCATAACTTTTGCAAAGCGTTGGATTCTGCCTGCGCCCGTTCTTCGTCGTTTGCAATAGCCCTTATTGATTCGATTTGCTCATCAGAGAGAGTGAAAGGCTCATTTAAGTCAAAATCCGGCTTGGTTACCATGGCCAGAATTTCGCCTGTCTGTACATCGGTAACAATAGCAGAAGCACCTGCCTGCACCTTTTCTTCATAATAGGCGGCTTCTAAGTGTTTTTCTGCAAAATGCTGAATCACTTCGTCAATGGTCAGCACAACATTGGCGCCATTTTCAGGGTCGATGTGTTTTTCTTCTTTAAAAGGCATGTCGGTATCTAAAGCATTTTTCAAGGCAATCACACGGCCGGGAACACCTGTGAGCTGTTCGTCATAAACCATTTCAATGCCGCCTAAACCCTGATTATCAACGCCAACAAAGCCCAGAATATGTGAGGCGAAAGTGCCATAGGGATAGTAGCGTTTGGCATCTTCTTGCAGATAAACACCGGTGAGACTGAGCTCACGAACGGCATTTGCCATATCATCCTCAATTCTGCGCTTTATGGTTACATGATTTGTTTTTTTCTCAAGCATTTTGACAATGTCACTGGCATCCATTTCAAGCGCCACAGAGAGCTTTGCTGCCATTTCATTAATGTCTTTTTTAGCTTTTTGAATTTCGTTGGGGTTTGCGGTCACGGTGTGTGCCGTGGAGCTTTGGGCCAATTTTTTATAATTGCGGTCATAAATAGCGCCGCGTTGAGAAGCAACCAAATTGTCTCTGGTCTGCTGCTCAATGGCGCTTTTTTGCAATTCTCTGCCTTGAAAAACTTGTAAAAAAACAAGCCTTCCCCCCAGTAAAATCAATAAAGCGGCAAAGGCTATAAAAACATATAAAATCCGTATGCGTATTTTTCGTTTTGGAACAGAATTATTCATATCTATCACAGGGCGGGTTGCCCGCAACTCCTTTTAAGCTATATTATATATATAGTGGGCAACCGGTCTGATTATGAGCTAAATTCGAGGACTCAGGCTGAGAAAGTGTCAGCATGGGAATTTGTGGGTGCAGCCTGTTTAGTCCAGATAAGCCATCAGACCGGTGCAGAATTCAGCAATGCGGCCGACAGGAGAGAATTGATGTTTAGCGGTTTTCTCTACATAATCTACCTGCTCTAAATCAATGTAAATGGTTTGATATTTTTCAGCGCGTCTCATGCCCAGCTCGTTTTGAGCCACGGCCTCAACATGCTTTAAATCAAGGGAACGGTCAATTTCAAATTGAAGCTTTTCATTAGAGGTTATCAAAGCACTCAGTTCGTTTCGCTTTTGCTCAACAGCATTACATTTATCTGTGATAATAAGTCCGCGATAAAGAACAAAGAAAGCACAAAAAACAACGAGAGCAATTTTTAAAAGGCCTAAAGCGTTGGCGCGTTTTACGGCAGCTCTTTGCTTTTTATTAGACATGTGAATGTGGACATTTGAATGTCTTTGCACTTGCGGCTCATGATATGGTACAGCAACATGATTGTTATAAGCCAGATTGCTTCTTGTGTTCACTTGCGATTACCTCCAATTCTAAATTTTGTTTATCTCTTTTCAAAAACCCTCAGCTTAGCACTTCGTGACCGGGGATTTTGTTCAATTTCAACATCAGTTGGCAAAATGGGTTTTCGTGTGATGACCCTGCCGGCGCTTTGCTTGCCGCAGATACAGGCCGGGTAGCTGGGCGGGCAGGTACAACCTTTTTCCCGCTCACGAAAAACATTTTTCACAATTCGGTCTTCTAAGGAATGAAAGGTGATAACAGCCAGACGGCCGCCGGGCACCAGCACATCAATAAAATCGTGCAGGGCAGGGGTTAGACCACCCAATTCGTTGTTCACCTCAATGCGAATGGCCTGAAAGGTACGCTTGGCAGGGTGGGGACCATCCCGCCGTGCATCCTTTGGCACGGCTTTTTTTATGATATCCACCAGCTGACCTGTGGTTTCGATGGGCGTTTTCTCTCTTTCAGCGACAATGAAACCTACAATTCTTTTGGCCCAACGCTCTTCGCCATAGGTAAAGATGATGTTTTCAAGCTGTTCTTCTGAATATGTATTTACTATATCTTTAGCGCTAAGCGGGTCGGCGGGGTTCATGCGCATGTCAAGGGGCGCATCCTGCATGTAGGAAAAGCCGCGGTCAGCTTCATCCAGTTGATAGGATGAAACTCCCAAATCCATTAAAGCGCCATTTAAAGTGTCAATCTCCAATGCTTTTAGGGCAGACTTAACTTCTGCATAATTTCGATTGACCAGGGTGACCCGGTCGCCATAGGGCTCAAGCCGTTTACCTGAAGCCAAAATGGCATCGGGGTCGCGGTCAAAACCAATGAGGCGCCCGTTTTCTAAATATTTTACAATTTCACTGCTGTGACCGGCACCACCTAAAGTGGCATCGGCATAAATGCCGCCGGGTTGCAGGTTTAAAGCTTCTATACAAGGCTTGAGCATCACGGGGACATGATGAAAATCAATCGTCTGCGTCATAATCATAACCCCAACAGTCCCAGCTTTTCAGAAAGCTCATCGGGACTAAAGTTTTCAAAGCTGTGTTCGTTCTCCCAATCGGTGGTGTTCCAGATTTCTACACGGTTAGAGACACCCACAACGGTTACATCTTTAACAAGGCCGGCATATTCACGCAGGTTGCCGGGCAGGATGATGCGCCCCTGCTTATCCATCTCGCACTCGCAGGCGCGGGCAAAGAAGAAACGGGCAAACCGACGGGCATCTTTATTGGTAATGGAAACAGCATCAAGCTTTGCTTTTAAACGGTCAAACTCATCTTGCGGAAAAACAAAAAGACAGTTATCAAGGCCCAGGGTGACAATGAAAACATCTCCCAAGTCATCACGAAAGCGAGAGGGCACAAACATTCTGCCCTTAGCATCCAGCGTGTGTTGATACTCGCCAATGAACATGCCCTTTCACATCCTTTCCTTGATATGTAGAATCAACAAATGAGCAAAACGGCCTTAATTTTTACCAAATTTTGCTCCACTTTGCTCCACTTTTCACCTATTTACTATCATTTTACTCTATTTTGATGGATTTTGCAAGTGTTTTTGCAAAAAAAATTTAATTTTTTTGAAACCATAGCGTAACATACAAGATATTGTGTTTGCGTGGAAAATGACACAATATTTTCTGTTTTTCAGAATAATTTTCAGCGAAAAAGAGAGGCATTTAGCAGAGAAATCTCCTCCTAAATTACACTTTTTTGGAAAAATTTTAAAATAATGCTTGACATTTTGGTTTGAGGCGTGATATTCTTTAAGTGTATTAACACACATAGTACACTAAAAAGGGCGGTGATGACATGATTCAAATTGATTACCGAAGTCCAAAGGCAATTTATGAACAGGTGCGAGATGAACTAAAAAAGCTGATTATGATGGGTATTTTAAAGGAAGACGAAAAAGTTCCCTCAGTCAGAGAAATTGCCGGCTCATTGGCGATTAATCCCAATACCATTCAAAGGGCCTTTCGTGAACTGGAAAATGAGGGGTTTATCTATTCGGTAAAGGGTCGCGGCAGCTTTGTATCGCCCCGCAAAGAGGCAGAACACACAGAACGGATTGAAAGCCTTTTAAAAGAATTTACTTCTTGTGCCACAGAGCTTTTATACTTGGGTATATCAAAAGACGATTTGATAAAGACCATTAAAGAAGGAGGAAACAACCATGATTCAAATTGAAAATGTGACCAAACGCTTTGATGACCATATGGCGCTTAACAATGTAAGCCTTTTGGTTGAGTCGGGTAGTGTTTATGGTCTTGTTGGGCCTAACGGTTCCGGTAAAACGACGCTGATTAAGTGTCTTTGTGGGGTTTATCGTTTAAACGGCGGCAATATTTTTGTTGATGGTGAGCGGGTTTATGATAATCCTACCTTAAAAGAGCATATAGCATACATTCCGGATGATTTATATTTTCCGGCTACATATACACCTCGTGATTTGGCAACCCTTTACCAAAGCTTATATCCCTCTTTTTCCTGGGAGCGATATCATGAGCTTGCTAAGGTGTTTGGACTGGATGATAAAAAGAGAATTGCCCGTTTTTCCAAGGGCATGCAAAAGCAAGTTGCTTTTTGGGTGGCCATGAGTTGCGCCCCGGATGTCATCATTTTAGACGAGCCGGTTGACGGACTTGACCCGGTTATGCGTAAAAAAGTTTGGGGCGTTATTCTGCAAGAGGTGGAAGAGCGTGGGGTTACAGTGCTCATTTCAAGCCACAATCTGCGTGAACTTGAAGATGTTTGCGACCATGTGGGTATTTTGCACAAGGGCGAGGTGTTGCTTTCAAAAGCACTGGGCGATATGAAGTCAGATACTTTTAAGTTGCAACTTGCTTTTGCGGACACATTCCCCGTGGAGCTTTTAGAAAAGCTCACGGTGTTAAGTCACACCGAAAGCGGCCGGGTTCACATGTTGATTCTGCGGGGTGAGAGGACAGAGCTTTTAAAAACAGTAGAAGCTTATGAGCCTCTTTTGTGCGATTTAATTCCTTTAACCTTAGAAGAAGTATTTATTTATGAGTTAGGAGGGAAGGGTTATGACTTTAAAAAGATTCTTGCCTAAAGGCGGTCTTGTGCGATATCAGTTAAAACAGTTTTGGTGGGTTTCTGCCCTGTATGCCCTCATGTTGTTTTTTGCGACGCCCTTCGTGATTCTAAGCAGAGACCAGCAGGATTTAATTAGAGAAATCCACCGTTTTCCACAGAGAGTGGGACAAATACTTTATAACAATAGTGCCGTTTTTGTGTTTTTAATCGGTGCGGCTATTATAATTGGTGTTTGTGTTTTTCGTTACATGCAGGCTACCCGCAGTGCCACCTTGTTTCACGCCTTTCCGGTTACGCGCACACGACTTTATTTAAGCACCTTGGCTTCGGGCTTTGTTCTTTTAGCTCTGCCCATTTTAGTCAATGCGATGATTCTGTTTTGCATGAGTTTTTGGGGTGGATATGGGGTTATCATTCCACCGCTTAACATTTTAGATTGGATTGCCGGTCAGCTTTTAACGGGTACAGCCACCATGTTTTTCTGCATTTTTGTGGGGGTTCTCACCGGCAGCAGCGTGGGGCAGTTTTTGTTCACATTTGCCCTGTGCGGCATTCCAGTTGGACTTATGGCTCTTTCGGGATACCTTTTAGACAATTGGCTTTTTGGTTTTACGGCAGATGGCTTAGAGCATGTTTTAGAATTTTTGTTAAAAATAACACCCATTTATTATCCGCAATTTTTTGCTAGTGAGGGTTCTATTTTATGGATACCGGCTCTGGAGGGGGCATACATCATCTTGTTTGCTGCCTTGGGCTTGTGGCTTTATCATAAGCGTGACACAGAACGAGCCGGCGATGTGGCGGCTTTTCCCTGGATTCGTCCCATCTTTCTTTATACTGTTACTCTTTGCGTGATGCTGGCAGGCACCTGCTTTGTAGCTGAGATTATGACCGCCGGCAAAATAAACGGCAGCCCAAATGTGTTCATTTTGTTATTCTTTGCCCTGTTAGGTTATGCAGTTGCAAAAATGCTTTTAACAAAATCTTTTCGGATTCTTCCTTATTATAAGGGATATGTGGCATTTGCGGCTATTGTGTTAATTGGATTTTTTGCCATTGATATGAACCTTTTTGGCTTTGGCACAACGGTGCCCAAAATGGAACAAATTGAGCAGGTTTATGTGGGCAATCATTATTATCACGGTTGGCCCGAGAGTCTTGCACAAAGCCATGAGGGCATTGCTGTCTTTCATGAGGCAGAGAGCATTGAGGCGGCCCGTAAACTGCACAATGATGCCATTAATGCCAATGTGACGCCTTATGCACCTAACGAAAATCAGCAAAAGGTTTATATTTCATATCAGTTAAAATCTGGCCGTTGCATAACCCGAGCGTACCGATTTGACAGAGAGCCTATCTATGCCCTTTACAGCACCGATGCAGCAAAAGACAGCATGTATCCCAATTTCCGCCTGCATCCTGAAAACATTCGCTATATTGTTTTGCCGAACACCGGCGACGAGATTTATGGCGAAAAGAAAGAAGAATTGATTGCTTGTGTTCAAAAAGATTTAGACCGTCTTTCCTATGAAGAGATTACCGGTCACAACATCTACATAGAAGAAGCTGCCGGCATGGCAGTTGAATCAGAACCTGCTGTCAAGGCAGTCCGGCTGCAGGTGCATGCTTTGGAGGTACATATTGCAGGGGACGAATCAATGCATGATAAAATAACGCTCAATTATGCCAACAAAGATTACAGCCTGTGGTTCCAACTGAATTCCAATTTCACAGAAACAATTAATTGGCTTTTGCAAAACGGCTATGATATCGAAAGGGAATAGAGCCGAGTCGAAGAAAGACACGAAAAAGGCAGGACGAAAAGTCCTGCCTTTTAAAATGTAAAAAAATATCCCCTCTCAAATAGAGGGGATATTCATTAAGCTTATAAAACTTATACGGGATGCGTCATTTCATCCATGTTGAGCAAATCTTTGTCTAAACCATATTTGGCTGCCTGACGGTCTTTAAAGAACTTAACAGCAACCTGGTCAAAGAGTGCATAGGAGAGCACATCTTCATCCTGCTCAATATATTCTTTAATGTTTTCACGCAGTGCGTCCAGCTCGGGCTTAATCTGGTCAGCGGGACGGCAAGTGATGCGGGGCTCATCGCCAATGATTTTCTTTGCAAATTCATCGTCAATGGCAACAGGTGTTTTACCATATTCACCCTTAACAATGCCCTTGGTTTCTTTGGTTACCATCTTGTAACGCTCACCCATGATAACATTTAATACAGCCTGTGTACCAACAATCTGGCTGGTAGGTGTTACCAGTGGCGGATAACCTAAATCGGCACGAACGCGGGGTACTTCTTTGAGCACCTCTTCCAGCTTGTCTTCCTTGCCCTGCTGTTTGAGCTGAGAAACAAGGTTTGAAAGCATGCCGCCGGGCACTTGATAGAGCAGAGTGTTAATGTCAACGCCCAGCATTTTGGGATTTAACAGGTCGTTTGCCAGATATTTCTCACGCAGAGGACGGAAATAGTCAGCAATTTCAGATAACAGATTCAGGTCAAGACCTGTGTCATAAGGTGTGCCCTGCAGCGAAGCAACCATAGGCTCGGTTGCAGGCTGAGAGGTACCCAGAGCCATGGGAGAAATTGCGCAGTCAACCACATCAACACCGGCTTCGATGGCCTTTAAGTAAGTCATGGAAGCAACACCGGAAGTATAGTGTGTGTGGAGCTGAATGGGAATCTTAACAGTTTCTTTCATTGCCTTAACCAAATCGTAAGCAACATAGGGGAGCAGAAGACCGGCCATATCTTTAATACAGATAGAGTCAGCACCACGCTCTTCCAGTTCTTTTGCCATTTTCACAAAAGAGTCAATGGTGTGAACATCGCTGATGGTGTAGCAAACAACAGCCTGAACATGACCCTTTTCTTTCTGGCAGGCCTTGATGGCGCACTCTAAGTTACGAACATCGTTTAAGGCATCAAAAATACGAATGATATCAATACCGTTAGCCAGTGACTTTTGAACAAAATATTCAACAACATCGTCGGCATAGTTTTTGTAGCCTAAAATGTTCTGACCGCGGAACAGCATTTGCAGCTTTGTGTTTTTAGCTTGTTCACGAATTTTGCGAAGTCTTTCCCAGGGGTCTTCATTTAAGAAACGAAGGCAGGCGTCAAAGGTAGCACCGCCCCAGGCCTCCAAGGAATGATAGCCAACTTTATCTAATTTCTCGACGATAGGTAAAATTTCTTCTGTGGTCATACGGGTTGCAATCAGTGACTGATGAGCGTCACGAAGTGCAGTTTCGGTAATTTTAACCGGTTTTGTATTTGTAGACATATCGTTTCCTTTCTGCAGCACTTTTTATCAAGCACTGCTTGTAAGTTAATCTTTATAGTACCTTAGCCATTGCCAGGAACACGCCTGCAGCAACGGCAGAACCAATAACGCCGGCAACATTGGGACCCATAGCATGCATCAACAGGAAGTTGGTGGGGTCTTCTTCACGGCCAACTGTCTGTGCAACACGGGCAGCCATAGGAACGGCTGAAACACCGGCCGAACCAATCAAGGGGTTAACCTTGCCGCCGGTGAGAACATACATCAGTTTGCCGAAGAGGATACCACCGGCTGTGCTCATGCAGAAGGCAACCAGACCCAGCACGATGATGAATAGAGTTTCTTTCTGTAGGAAGGTATCGGCAGAGGCAGTCGCACCAACGGTGACGCCTAAGAAAATGGTAACAATGTTAATCAGTTCGTTTTGTACAGTCTTGGATAAACGCTCGGTTACGCCGCTTTCTTTAAACAGGTTACCCAACATTAAGCAGCCAACCAGGGGCACAGCATCGGGCACAATGAGAGCCACAACGATTGTTACGATAATGGGGAACACCAAACGCTCTAATTTGCTGACAGGGCGAAGCTGACCCATTTTAACGCTGCGTTCTTTCTTAGTTGTCAGTGCTTTCATAATGGGGGGCTGAATGATAGGAATCAGCGCCATGTAGGAATAAGCTGCAACGGCAATGGCCGGCAACAGCTTGGGCGCCAGGGTTTTGGTAACCAAAATAGCCGTGGGGCCGTCAGCACCACCGATGATACCAATGCTCATAGCTTCATAAATGTTAAAGCCCAGAAAAAGAGCGCCAAAGAATGCCAGGAAAACACCTAACTGTGCAGCAGCGCCCAAAAGCAGGCTCTTGGGGTTGGCAATCAGCGGTGAAAAGTCTGTCATAGCACCAATGCCAATAAAAATCAATGAGGGGTAGATGCCTAACTTAACACCTAAATATAAGAGGTCAAGCAGGCCACCTTCGTGCAGGATTTTACCAAAATCCATCACGAAATGCTCTTCGCCACTACCCACAAACAACACATTGTGCATAACATTGGCAAGGGGCAGGTTTGAGAGCAACATACCAAAGGCAATGGGCAAAAGGAGCAAAGGCTCAAACTCTTTGCCAATGGCAAGATAAATCAATACACAGGAAATAGCCAGCATAATAATGGTTCCAAAGTCAACACCTGCAAAGGCTAACGGTGTTTCGGCGGTGGCAGCAAAGATTTTTGCAATACCTGTACTTTGGATGAAGCTGGTGATTCCCTCAATTAATAAATTCAACAAGAAAAATCACCCTTTCTCAAAAGTGCCTTAGTTCATGGTTGCCAGAACATCACCGTTGTTGACAGAGTCACCCTGAGCAACATTGATGGAAGCGATTACGCCATCCTGAGGAGCAACAATTTCGTTTTCCATTTTCATAGCTTCCAAGATAACAACAGCCTGACCGGCTTTTACAGCATCGCCAGCTTTGGCATTGATGCGTAAGATGGTACCGGGCATGGGAGCGGCAATAGTCACGCCACCTTGTGTGCCGGCAGGAGCAGCGGGAGCAGCAGGAGCTGCAGGTGCAGCAGCGGGAGCCGGAGCAGCAGGGGCTGCAGGTGCTACAGGAGCAGCAACGGGAGCTGCAGCAGGAGCGCCGCCGATTTCTTCAACATCAACTTCATAGGATTTACCGTTTACATTTATCATAAATTTTCTCATGGAAATATCCTCCTTAAATTTTGTTAATTATTACATGTTAACCAATCAGATTGTCGCGGCGTGCCACTTGATTCCAAGCGGGTGCTGCGGTGCCTACCTTGCGGTAAGAACGAATGTTTAAGCTGCTTGCCGGACGATTTAAGCTGGCTGCAATGGCAGCTGTTAAAACGGCAATCAGTTCACCGTCATCAGCTACAGCAACGGGAGCCGGAGCGGGAGCAGCCGGGGCCGGTGCACTTTGGGCTTTTGCTGGTTTGGTCTGTTTTTTAGGAGCAGTAAAGAAAACACGCATCAGTTCCAAAACGCCCCAGAGGATTGCCAGAACCAAAAACACGGTGCAAAGACCAATGACAGAAACAACCGCGCCTTGTGCATAAATGTTATTCATTCCACTTCATCCTTTCTGCATTAAAGGGGCATGGTGCCGTGCTTTTTCGCAGGCAACACTTCCCGTTTGCCGGCCAGCATCAAAAGAGCAGCGATGATACGCTGTCTTGTGGAATCGGGTTCAATGACATCGTCCACATAGCCATGCTTTGCAGCCTCATAGGGATTTGCATAGGTCTCTTTATAAGACTCGACAAATTCCTTGCGGGCGCTGATGGGGTCAGCAGCGGTTTGCATTTCTTTTCTGTAAATAATGTTGGCAGCACCTTCAGCGTGCATAACACCGATTTGTGCGGTGGGCCAAGCATAAGTCATGTCAGCACCAATGTGCTTACTGCCCATGGCAATGTAAGCGCTGCCATAAGCTTTGCGCAGAATCAGGTTCACCTTGGGCACGGTTGCTTCAGCATAAGCATAGGCCAAAGCGGCAACCTTGCGGGCGATACCCTTTCTTTCTTCAGCAACATCGGCTACATAACCGTCTGTATCCGTTAAGGTGATTAAAGGAATGTTGTAGCTGTCGCAGAAACGAACAAAGCGAGTTACTTTTTCAGCTGCGGCACAGTCAACCAAACCACCCTCTGCAGCCTGATTGGCTACAAAACCAACAGTTGCACCGTTTAAACGAGCCAAAGCGGTCACCATGTTTTTAGCATAGAAGGGTTGAATTTCAAACACAGAGCCGGCGTCAGCGATTTCGCTGATGGCGACCTTAACATCATAACCTGCTTCGTCAGCATCGGGGATTAAAGCGCTAAGAGCAGGGGACATACGATTGATATCATCTGTTTCGAGGATGGGTGCATCTTCTAAGTTGTTGGAAGGCAGATAAGAAAGCAGGCCTTTAACAGCAGCAATCACACTCTGGTCATCTTCGCAAACAACATGGCAGTTGCCGTTTTCTTCAGCGTTTGCCATAGCACCGCCCAAAGCATCAACCGAAATGTCTTCACCGGTTGTGCCCTTGATAACAGAGGGACCGGAGAGGTAAAGGCATGATGCAGATTTTGTCATAAATACAAAGTCAGACAATTCTGCTAAAGTTGCAGAACCAGCTGCACAAGGACCCATGACAGCCGCAATTTGCGGAATCACGCCGGAAGCCAAAGCAGTTTTTTGCATGATAAGACCCATGGCAGAAAGAGCGTCGCTTCCTTCTTGAATTCTGGCACCACCGGAATCGGGCATAGCCACGATGGGTGCGCCGGTTTTAACAGCCATGTCAATGACTTTTGCAATTTTTTGTCCGTGCATTTTGCCCACGGAACCGCCCATAACGGTGAAATCCTGTGCATAGGCAAAAACAGGACGCAAATCAACCGTACCGTAACCGCAAATAACGCCGTCACAGGGGACATCAACTCCGGCAAAGGCATCCAGTTCAATAAAGCTGCCTTCATCGAAGAGTAAGTTAATTCTTTCACGAGCCGTCAATTTGCCGGCATCGTGTTGTTTGGCTGTTTTTTCAGCGCCGCCGCCTTCTGCGATTTGGGCACGGCGAGTCTGTAAATCAGCCAGCTTGTTGTTTGTGCTCATCGTAAACCTCCTAGATACTGTAATTGGCATCAAAAGAATTTTTTAATGCCGGATATACGCACGAAAATTCAGCCTTTTCAGTTTGTTTTGCAACAAATCGTCATGCTGAAATCTCGAATTTCCACCAAATATCATTATACCAAAAATTTAGATAAAAAACAAGGTATTTTTTCCATTTATTATAATTATTTTTATTCATACCTTTTAGCTATAATTTTTTCTTCATATTGACAACAAAATAGCAAAATTTGGGCAAGAAAAAAGCAGCGGGAATCAATCCCGCTGCTTTAACATGACTCTTATTCGTTTTCAGCTAAGAAAGCATTGATGCGGGCAACCAGTTGGTCAGCATCTTCGCCATGAACGGCGCAAGCCTCAGCAATGGATTCGCCGCTGGCTGAAGGACAGCCCAAGCAGTGCATGCCGATTTCAAAAAAGAACTTTGCTGTGCCTTCGTTCATTCTCAAAACATCAAGAATAATGGTGTCTTTTGTTACTTGATTTGCCATTTGTTATTCCTCCTGTGATTGTAATGTATAAATATAATAGAAAAAACTTTTTTAAATATAGTGACAGCTCTACCTTTTAAGATGCCAACAGCTCTAAAATGTTATGCAAAATAAAGTCTGCATTTTCCTGCTCAAAAAAGCTGCGGGCGTTCTCACCGGCAACACCGGTTAAAACAGCAAGAAAGTCGCAACCGGCTCTTTTGGCTGCAAATAAATCGCAGGCAGCATCGCCGATGACCAGGGTTTTTTTGCAGGGTGCTTTGGGATACTCTTCATTTATTAATTGTAAATCAGTATATTGCTCGCCAAAAACACCTTTTAAAAACATGTATGGGTGTGGCTTGTTCAACACCAGATTGGGCATGACGCCTTGCAGAGATTTTTGGGTTTTCACAATTTCCTGATAGGTCACAATGGCATCTTCGCAGAAGGCATCAATCACGCCCCAACACTTTAAGGGGGTGATAGCTTCAATACGGGGTCTGCCTGTGCCGATGCCCAAACGCTTTTCTTTGCCGAGAACCCGTAAAAGCTCTAACAGAGGCTCGCGGTCAACCAAAGGTTCTTCGCGAAAACTAAGACCTGTTTTGCCTGGTTGTATCACAGAATGATTCCAATATTGCGGGAAAAGTTCACTACCCACAAACCATTCCTGAAAGCATAGCTGCACCGATTTCCAAAAGGAGCCCAGATGCGCAGAATCTTCTTCTTTCATGCCAAGGACTTGCTGCATTTTGGCAGAGAGAGCTGTGAAAGGACAAGGATTATCAGAAAAAAGTGCATCTAAATGCCGGGCAATCTCATGAAAATCCCGGGTTTTATAAACCAGGGCACAACCAATAACAAACCAGGCTAAATCCCAGTTGTTATTAAGCCCATGGTTTTTTACATTTTTAATAACAGCATCATTTAAAAAGACCTGTGCCCGAAGTTCTTTAACCTCCTCGGCCATCGCGGCGGGGTCGATGGTGTCAGTTCCGTAATAGAGGTGGCTGTTTAAAAATTCCCAAACGGTTAAAGCAGCCGTTTCCCAATATATTTCTTCGCTGGTTATAACCCCGTCCATATCCAATAAAACGGTGTCATAATCAGCTAAAAGGGGATTTAGTTTAATCACAATGTCACTCCTGTTATTCAACCGTAAAGGTAACAGCGCCGGCCACACCTGCAGAAAGACCTTTGCGTGCCGGGACTAAATAAAAGGCACGACCCAAAGCAATGCCAAAGGCACGAAAAACAGCTTCCCAAATGTGGTGACCGTTTACACCTTTTTCAATATCAACATGCAGGGTGCACTGTGCACCTTGTGCAAAGCCTTCTAAAAATGTTACCAAATCTTCACTTAAAACATTTTCGGTTTCGCAAGGCATGGTGATGTTTTTATAGTTAATATCAGCATAGGCGCGTTCTTCAAAGCTGATAGCACAAACAGCTTTTGCTTCATCAATGATGCCAATGCCGTCACCGTAACCTGTGGCACCTTCAGCTTTGTTATCCCAAACATAAGCCCGTGCAGCTTTACCGAAAGTGATGCCTAAATCTTCATAAATAACATGGTTCAAAGTGAAATCGGAAAGTGACAGCGAGGTTTCAATGGTCATACCGCTGCGCCAGGCAATGTGCTCTAACATGTGTGAGAAAAAAGGCGCGTGGGTGTTGATTCGTTTGCGATAATCAGGTGCTAAACCTGTAGCATCCAAACGAACAGACATGGTAGACTCAGATGTTTTGCGTGTAACTGAAACAGTTTTTTTCATTTTTCTGTGCTCCTTTCTTCAACAGCCAGAGCGTGAGCATCAAAGCCTTCAACCCGGGCAATTTTTGAAGCATATTTACGAACATTCATAAAGCCTTCCCGGCTTGCATAACCAACAGATGAGCGTTTCAAAAAGTCCATAACCGATACAGAGGAATAGGTTTTGGCAAAACCGCCGGTGGGCAGAATTGCATTTGGACCCAAAACAAAGTTACACAGGGTAACAGGCGTGTAATCACCCAAAAGAATTTCGCCGGCATTTTTAATTTTTTCTAAATCGGCAAAGGGATTTTGGGTCATAACCTCCATATGTTCAGGGGCATACTCATTAACAAAATCAATGGATTCTTCTAAACTTTCGGTTAAAATAACACCGCCATAGGTTTCAAAATTGGTGCGAATGAAACTCTGACGCTTTTCGGAAAGTTTAGGCAGTTGACGGTCGATAATGGGCAGCACCTTTTCCACAAGCTCGCGGGAGTGTGTTACCAAAAGGGCAGCCGAATCGGGACCGTGCTCGGCTTCAATCATAACATCCAGCGCAACTTTTTCGGGGTCGGCATGTTCGTCGGCTAAAATGATAACCTCGCTGGGACCAGCAGGCAGACCGCTGTCAATCTGTCCGGCCAGCACGCGTTTGGCTGCTGTGGCATAAGAATTGCCGGGGCCAATAATTTTGTGACAACGGGGAATGGTTTCAGTACCATAGGCAACAGCAGCTACGGCCTGAATGCCGCCAACTTTATAGATCTCTGTAATGCCAATGATTTTGGCAGCTGCTAAAAGTGCATCATCACAGGTGCCTTCTTCATTTGGGGGTGTCACCACACAAATCTTCGGCACGCCTGCAACCACAGCCGGAATGCCAAGCATAAGCAAAACAGAGGGAAAGCTTCCTTTTCCGCGGGGAACATACAGGCAAACATCGGTGATGGGAGTGGTTTTTTCGCCAACCATCAAGCCATTATCCACATTGGTAAACCACAATTCCTCAGGCATTTGCTTTTCATGAAAATTGCGAATGTTTTTAGCGGCATAAGCAATCGCTTCCCGAGTTTCAGGATCAAGACGATTGTAGCCGGCTTCGATTTCTTCAGGACGAACGCGAATGGCATCGGCAGAGAGAGTAACACCGTCAAATTTTGCGGTATATTTCAAAACAGCCTTGTCGCCGTCTGCCTTAATCTCGTCAGCAATCTCGCGAGCCAGTACCATTTGGTTGCTGATATCCTGCTCGGCACGCTTTAAGACAAAGTTTTTTTCTTCTTGTGTCATATCCTTTAAAACGCGAATTTTCATTTGAATTGTTCCTTTCCATATTTATGTCGCTTAATAAATATATGTGATGTAGAACCAAAATCGGAGCTTTTGTTTTCCGTTTCTTCGATTTTAGAGCCATACTCAACCATTATAACATCGTATATTATAATACAACGACAGCATAAATGCAAGACATCAAACATAAATTTAATTGAAAACATTTACATTTTAATTAACTTAACAAAAAATGTGTGAAAACAGCTAAATTTATTAAAATATTATGTAAACTAATTTTGTTGTTTATTGATGGGTTATTCACATAATCAACAGGGTTTTTAACAGAAAAAATTGTAAAAAAGCAGATTTTAAGGCAAGTTATTAACATTATCAACAAGTTATTAACAGCTTTATCAAATAAAACATATGTTTGCAAGGAATGGGAAAAAGAGCCTTGTTGTCACATTCTAAAACAGTTTACATAAAAAAGGTTTATTGGAAAGCAGGGTGAATTTTTTGAAAAAAAGAGCAGGAAGTTTGTTAAAAATTGCATCCATCTATGTGGGCACTGTTTTAGGGGCAGGTTTTGCCTCGGGTCAGGAGCTTTTGTTGTTTTTTGCTCGGTTTTCCCGAAGGGGTTTGGTTGGCTGTCTGTTAGCCGGTGCGCTGTTCTGTATTTTGGGAGCGCTGATTTTATCCCGTTCACATTCTCTCTGCAAAAAAACGCCAAAGGCATACCTTAATACAATTTTTGGTGATAGCGGTGCGAGGGTATTGTCGGCCGTCATAATGGTGTTTTTATGTGTGAGCTTTTGTGTGATGCTGTCCGGCAGTGGCGCTTTTTTTGTAGAACGCTTTTCTTTACCTGTTTATGCAGGTATTGTTGTGACGACACTGTTGTGTCTTTTGGTTTTTCTGTTTGACCTTAAGGGGCTATCAGTTCTCAATTTGATTCTTGCCCCCATTATGCTTGTGGGCACACTTTATGTTTGTTTTTATGCGTTGGTCACAAGCAATACTTCGGTGTGGCTGCCTCAGGTAAGCAGTCACGGCAGATTTTTACCCTATGCCCTGTTTTATGTAGGATATAACATGCTGACATCGGTGGCGGTGCTTGTGCCGGCGGCTGGCCTTTCGCCTGATAAAAAAATAGCGGCATTTGGCGGGGTGTTAGGCGGCTTGGTTTTAAGCTGCATGGCATTTTTTGCCTGCCTTGCACTTTACTTTAACCATGGGGTTTGGAACAGCGACTTGCCCTTACTGTTGCTTTCTGAAAAGGCGGGGATGGTGGCCTATTTTGTATATTCTGCCGTGCTCTATATGGCCATGCTCACCACGGCTGTTTCTACGGGATTTTCGGTTGTGCAGAGTTTGCAAAGCACGGGCATGAGTCAGAAAAAAGCAGCGGTGTTTGTTTGTATAGCCGGCATGCCGTTGTCATTTATTAAATTCTCTGTTTTAATGAAGAACACCTATGTGTTTTTTGGCGTTTTGGGTGTGGTGCTTGTTGGGGGCATACTGTGGAATTGGTTTCGCGATGCCTCTTTTTAAGAGCAAAGCAAAGAAAATGAGAGAAATCGGGCGATAATTTAAAAAAACAGTCTAAAATGGTGGGATTTCGACTTGAAAAAAACATTTGAACAAGGTATGATATAAAATACATCTTCGGGGTGTAGCGCAGTTGGTAGCGCGCCTGCTTTGGGAGCAGGATGCCGCAGGTTCGAGTCCTGTCACTCCGACCAAACAAGAGCGCAGACCATTTGGTCTGCGCTCTTGTT
>JAFYVH010000006.1 GCA_017549205.1 Clostridia bacterium
GGTCACGATGTTTGTGAGGCGGATGATACAACCATCCCTGGCGATGTGCAAGCAAAAATTCTAGCCTTTGCTCGTTCGGCTGTTGCAGCTGCGACCATGAGAGGTAAATCCTATCTGCAAATTGGTTCCATTTGCATGGGTATTGCCGGATCTAGCATTAACACAGAGTTTTTTGAAGACTACCTGGGTATGCGGGTAGAGTCTGTGGATGAGGTAGAAATTCTGCGCCGAATGGCCGAGGAGATTTACGACAAGGAGGAGTTTGAAAGAGCTCTTAAGTGGACAAAAGAAAACTGCCTCGAGGGCTTTGATAAAAACCCGCCTGAATTGCAAAAATCACCTGAAAAGAAAGAGGAAGAATGGGAATTTGTTGTGAAAACCATGTGCATCATCAAGGATTTGATGAACGGCAATCCCAATCTGCCCAAAGGGTGTGAGGAGGAAATGGCTGGTCACAACGCCATTGCAGCCGGTTTTCAGGGGCAAAGACAGTGGACTGATTTTTATCCCAATGGTGATTTTGCGGAATCGCTTCTCAACACCTCATTTGACTGGAATGGCGCACGCGAACCATACATTTTGGCAACCGAAAATGATACACTAAACGGTGTTTGCATGCTGTTTGGCAAATTGCTCACGAACACTGCCCAAATTTTCGCCGATGTGCGCACCTATTGGAGTCCAGAGGCTGTTAAAAAAGCAACGGGCTATGACCTTGACGGCAAGGCAAAAGAAGCCGGCGGTTTCATTCATCTCATCAATTCAGGCGCAGCCTGTCTGGATGCCTGCGGTCAAGTGAAAGACGAATCGGGGAACACAGTGATAAAACCTTTCTGGGAAATGACAGAAGAAGACCAAAAGGCCTGCCTCAAAGCAACCACCTGGAATGCAGCCGACCTTGGCTATTTCAGAGGCGGTGGTTATTCCTCGCGCTTTGAAACCCGTGCCCAAATGCCGGCGACCATGATTCGTCTTAACCTTGTGAAAGGTCTTGGCCCTGTTATGCAGATTGCAGAGGGATGGACGGTTTCGTTGCCGGAAGAGGTTTCGGATAAACTCTGGAAGCGCACTGACTACACATGGCCTTGCACCTGGTTTGCACCACGCATCACCGGCGAAGGTGCTTTTAAAACCGCCTACGATGTTATGAATAACTGGGGCGCAAATCATGGCTCCATCAGCTACGGTCACATTGGCGCTGATGTAATCACCCTTTGCTCTATGCTTCGTATCCCGGTTTGCATGCATAATGTAAGCGAAGAAAAAATCTTCCGTCCCGCCAGCTGGAACGCCTTTGGCATGTATAAAGAAGGGCAGGACTACCGGGCTTGCAGCACTTATGGTCCCCTGTATAAAAACATCAGATAATGGTAGGTAAAAATGAAGTGCCCTTGGTTTGCGATATACAAGGGCATGGAACAATCCGAAGGGATCGTGTGACATGAAAAAATATTCAATTGGCATTGACTATGGCACGCTCTCCGCTAGAGCGTTGCTCATTGATTTAGAAACAGGCAAGGAGATTGCAGAGAGTGACTTTGTATATCCTCATGCTGTAATGACAGATGCAGACTTTACAGGAATTCGCCTTCTAAAAACGGATGCATTCCAGAACCCACAGGATTATCTTGATGCTTTTTCCAACACAGTAAAATCTGTTTTAAAACAGTCAGAAATTACGCCTGAGCAGGTTGTAGGAGTGGGCATTGATTTTACCTCCTGCACAGTTTTGCCCACAAAAGCAGATGGCACGCCCCTTTGCTTTTTAGAGCCGTTTAAAAACGAGCCACAAAGCTATGTAAAGCTGTGGAAGCACCACAGTGCCGAGTCCGAGGCAGAAGCCATCACAGAGGCGGCACAGCAGCTAGGCGAAGCGTGGCTTGAGAGTTATGGTGGTAAGGTTTCATCAGAGTGGTTGTTTCCCAAACTCTTGGAAACCCTGCATAAATCGCCTGCTGTTTTTAACGAGTGCGACTGCTTTTTAGAAGCGGCCGATTGGCTCGTCTGGCAGCTCACCGGTGAAGAAGTCCGCAGTAGCTGTATGGCGGGATATAAAGCCTTGTGGAGTAAAGAGATGGGCTATCCCTCCAGTGCATTTTGGTCAAAGGTGGATGCCGGTTTTGGGGACATCATTGGCACTAAGATTTCAGAAAAGGTATTGCCCACCGGTACAAAGGCGGGTACCATCAACCGAAGGGGCGCAGAGTTTTCCGGTCTTTGTGTGGGGACACCGATAGCGGTTCCCATCATTGATGCTCATTCGGCTCTTCCGGCAGCGGGCATTGTGGATAGCGGTCGACTGATGATTATTGCCGGCACATCCAGCTGTCATATTGTGATGAGCCGGGAGGATAAAGAAGTAAAGGGAATTTGCGGACGAGTGCAGGATGGTATCATTCCCGGTCTGGTTGCTTATGAAGCAGGGCAGGCCTGCGTTGGCGACAGCTTTGACTGGTTTGTGAAAAATTGTGTGCCGGCATCCTATACAGAGGAAGCCAAAATAAAAGGTCAGAATATTTTTGATTACATCACCCAAAAGGCTGAAAAACTTTCGGTTGGTGAAAGTGGCATTTTGGCACTGGATTGGTGGAACGGCAACCGCACACCCTATGCAAATTACGATTTAACCGGCACCATTATCGGCCTTAATGTTAGAACAAAGCCGGAAGAGATTTTCAGAGCCATTATCGAGTCCACGGCTTTTGGCACTAAAGCCATTATCGACCTTTATAATCAAAACGGCGTCACCATATCTGAAATTCAGGCAGCCGGTGGTATTTCACAGAAAAATGCCTTTATGATGCAGGTGTATGCCGATGTGTTGGGATGCCCCGTTAAGATTGCGGCCAGCACTCAGGCCGGAGCTAAAGGCAGTGCTATTTTTGCATCAGTAGCCGGTGGGTATTTTGATAATGTCTTTGATGCGGCTTTGGTGATAGCCGATAAAAGCGTAAAGACTTACTATCCCAATGAGGAAAACCATAAAAAATATCAGCTTTTGTATAAGGAATATCGAAAAACATGCGAATTTTTTGCTGATAATGATATTATGAAAAATATAAAGTTACAATAGGAGATGAATCAAATGAATAACTATGAAACAGTTCTTTCATCCATCGCCCGCACATCCAAAGCGGTGAGCCGTTCCATTTCTCCTGAAAATTTCATAGGGGAAAAGGGAAAAGGCGGCATGGCTACCGAAGGCACCGGCAAAGACTGTGCCCGTGATTTAGGTCAGGGGTGGAAAATTTCCCCCAGCGTTGTGATTGGCCCCGGTGAAACCTTTACCTTAGGCAAAATTGACGGTTCGGGCATGATTAAACACATCTGGATTACCGAAAACTGTCCCACCAATCGCAAGTTGATTTTAAGAATGTATTGGGATGACAGTGATACCCCCTCAGTAGAGGCACCTCTGGGTGACTTTTTCGCCTGTGCCGACTGTCAGGAATATGCTCAGGTGACATCCTTGCCCGTTTGTGTTAATCCCAAACGAGCTTTTAACTGCTATTGGGACATGCCTTTTTATAAAAACTGCAAAATAACCCTTGAAAATATTTTTAATGAAGAAATCACAGTTTACTATCAGATTGATTACATCCTCACAGAGCTTCCCGCTGGCATGGCTTATTTCCATGCACAGTTCAGACGGGTAAACCCCCTGCCCTATAAAGATGTTTATACCATTTTGGATAATGTCAGCGGCAATGGTCACTATGTGGGAACCTACATGTTCTGGGGTCTTAACAACTGTCGCTGGTGGGGTGAGGGCGAAATTAAATTTTATTTAGACGACGACAAGGAATTCCCCACGATTTGTGGTACCGGCACTGAAGATTATTTCTGTGGCTCGTGGAATTTTGATATTGGCGGCAAATATCAGGAATTTTGCACGCCCTATTCCGGTGTACCCAAAATCATCCGCCCCAATGGACTGTATGTATCACAGCACCGTTTCTCTATGTATCGGTGGCACATTCAGGACCCCATTTACTTTAAAGAAGATGTAAAGGTGACTATTCAGGCTCTTGGCTGGCGGGATAAACGACGCTATCTGCCCTTACAGGATGACATTTCTTCAGTGGCTTTTTGGTATCAGGACACCATTTGCAAAACTTTCCCACCGTTCCCCACGGAAGATGAGCTGGAAATCATTTAAGACAGCATAATAAAAACCGCAGAAAACAAAATGTTTTCTGCGGTTTTTTTGGCTTAATTTTACTTTAATTTCGCCTCTAACAAGGTTTTGATAACGGCGGGGTCACCGGCACCTTTTAATTCTTTCATACAAGCGCCAAAGAGAGCTTGCAGCGCCTTAACCTTACCATTTTTAAAATCTTCTACAGACTGGGGATTTTCGGCAATCGCCTTATCCACCACAGCTTCTATGGCAGAAACGTCAAACTTTTTATCAAGTCCCTGCTCTTTGCAATAGGTAACGGGGTCGACGCCCTGTTCAACCACGGCAATGAGAATCTTTTTACCGGCGTTGCGGCTAATGTCGCCATTATCCACCATTTTAATAACGGCATAGAGCTTTTCAGCGGTAATAACCAAGTCATTTAAAGTCTTGCCATCTTTACGCAAAATACCGGCACAGTCGGTTAAAATCCATGCAGCACCATCTTTGGCATTAGCGCCCATTGCCACTATGTCATCAAGTAGCTTACTGATTTTGTTGTTGGAGATGAGCATGTCAATTTCTTTATCCGAAATGCCTGCCAGGCGGTAATCTTCTGCCTTTTCATCCACAGCGGCGGGCTTGTTGGCCTTGATTTTTTCCAGCCACTCGTCATCGATGATGATGGGCATTAAGTTAGCATCGGGGAAATAGCGGTAATCCGCCTCGGTTTCTTTGTTGCGCATGGCAAAGGTTTTGCCGCTGGCATCATCAAAACGACGGGTTTCCTGCACAAGCTCTTCTGTGTCAAATTCCAAGGCGTCCATATGGCGCTGTGCTTCATAGCGGATGGCCTTTTCGATGGCTTCAAAGGAGCTCATGTTTTTAATCTCGGTACGCACGCCAAATTCTTCGCTGCCTTCGGGGCGAACGGAGATGTTAACATCGCAACGCATTGCACCCTCTTCACATTCTGAAATGCCACCGGAACGGAACATAGATTTCAGCTTGTTTAAGTAGGTTACCACCTCTTCAGCACTTCTAAAGTCCGGTTGGGTAACGATTTCAATCAGGGGTACGCTGGTGCGGTTAAAGTCAACATAAGAATATTTGCCGCCGTGCACCAATTTACCTGCATCTTCTTCCATGTGAATCTGCTTGATGCGAATGTCACGGGCACCTGCCGATGTTTTTAAGTTTACACAGCCATTGGTGCAAATGGGATGGTTGAGCTGTGTAATCTGATAAGCACAGGGCAGATCAGGATAGTAGTAATTCTTTTTGTCAAAGGTGGTGTAACGGTTAATGTCACAGTTTAACATGAGTCCGGCTGTTACAGCCAGCTCCACAACATGCTTGTTCATCACAGGGAGCATGCCGGGCATACCGCTGCAGGCAGGGCATACACAGTCGTTGGGCTCTTTGGCAGCCGAATGACCGCCGCAGGAACAGAATATTTTTGATTCGGTACTAAGCTCCACATGGGTCTCAAGACCGATAACCAATTCATAATTCATGATTATTTGCCCTCCTTTTTTGCAGCATCTGCAAGACTTAACAATAATCCCTCAGAAAAATGCTTACCCACAAGCTGCACACCACCGGAAGCCAAAGCCGGTGTGCCGATTAAGTTAGCCAGTGCAGTGAAAACGCTTTCTTCAAACACCTTTTTAAAGGCATCGTGAATGTCATAAGCTTCATAGGTTGTTTTGCTCGTAGCTGGTGTTAAAACAGCATCATAATTTGCCATGAGTTCTTCAAACTTTTCGCTGATAACACGGCGGACTTTTAAGGATTTATCATAGCAGGCTTCATAACGGTTTTTTGAAAGCACATCAGAGCCATACATGATAACGGCTTTGGTTAAGAAGTTAAAGCCCTCGGTTCTGGAGTTAACATATAATTCGTCAATGTTTCTATATTCCTTAGCACGATGACCAAACTTCACGCCGTCATAACGGGAAATGTTATTGCAGGTTTCAGCGGTCATTAAAATCTGCCAGGCAACATTGGCGGTTTCAAACAGGCTAAAGGAGATTTCTTCAACCGTCACACCTTTTGCACGAAGACCGTCAGCAAAAGTGCTCAAGCGCTTTTTGGTCTCCTCATCGGCTTTTTCCAAAAGCTCTTTTACAACAGCAACTTTTTTGCCGGCAACAGGCTGAAAACTGTAATCATAGCTTTCGTTCTTTAAGCTAGTGCCGTCTTTTTCGTCGTGTCCGGCGATGACAGTCATAATTTCTTGTATACCAGCGGCATCTTTGGCATAAACGCCGACTTGCTCACCGGAGGCAGCACAGGAAATAACGCCATAGCGGGAAACGGTGCCATATGTGGGTTTTAAAAAGTCAACGCCTGAAATGGCGGCCGCGCGTCTTGGCGCTCCGTTCATATCCACGGCCAAAGCGGCGTTCACTTCGCCGGTTGCCACCAGGTCAGCTGCTGCGCCTTTTAATGTGCCATCAGTCTCGACACCAAATCCAAACTCGCCCAAAAGGTCAAGACCAAATTCGCCCACATGGGTTTTACCGGCCGTTTTGTAGCCTTTGGCTTCCAGCTGTGTTACGACTTCGGCACTAAAGAGAGGCTTAAAGCCGGTGAGCATTTTAGAACCGGCACAAGCTTCAATATTTTTTACTAAAATGGTATCGTCAACGGCGATGTTGCCGCCGTTCATTTTTGTTTTATAATGATTCATTGTTGGCACCTCACTTTACAAGTCTTGGCACTTGCCAGCTATCTTCACTGCGTTCCGGAGCACCCTCTAAAAGACTCTCTCGGGTAAAGGGCTGACGGCGGACATCTTCACGCAATACATTGGTCATGGGCATTACATGCACCATGGGCTCAACACCCTCGGTGCCGATTTTGTCCAGAGCCTTTTCCTGCTCATTCATAGTACCAAAGATTTCCTGCACAACCTTTTCTTCCTCTTCGGTCAGCGCAATCTGATTGAGCTGCTGTGCGTTGGAGAAGGTAGAACGCTTGCCGACGGATGTTTTCGCCGCTGTAGAGGGACCGGCAGCACGCTGTGCCAACACATTGGTGCTTCCTAAAAGGTGAACATCCTCAAGCTGCTGATTGGTTACAAAGCTGGGAGCACCAAGCAAGAGGTCCTGTGCGTTACCGTTTAAGGGGAAGGCGATAACATCTAAAATCTTTTCTTCATCCGTTAAGAGCATCACCATACGGTCAATACCTGGTGCCATGCCGGCGTGGGGTGGTGCGCCATACTGGAATGCGGTATATAAGGCGTTAAAGCGGTTTTTAAGGTCTTCTTCTGTGTAGCCTGCAATTTCAAAGGCTTTTCTCATAATCTCAATATCGTGGTTACGAACAGCGCCGGAGGCAAGCTCAATGCCATTACCAACCAGGTCATACTGATAAGCAAGGACTTCCGTGGGGTCTTTGGTGAGCAGCGCTTCCATACCGCCCTGGGGCATGGAGAAGGGGTTATGAGTGAAAATGGTTTCGCCGGTTTCCTCATCATTTTCAAACATGGGGAAATCCACAACAAAGCAGAATTCAAAAGCATCTTCATCAATTAAATCAAGCTGTTCTTTTTTAGCCAGCCAGGTACGGATTAAGCCGGCTTTTTTCTCGGTATCGTTTTTCGTATCATCACAAATAAAGAACAGGGTTTCGCCCTCTTTCACGCCTGTGAGTGCCGTGATTTCTTCTTTTTGTGCATCGCTTAAGAACTTGGCGATAGGGCCTGCAAAAGCACCATCTTTTAAGGTGATGTAGCCAAGACCACCAAGACCAACTTCAGGGGAGGTGGCATATTTTAACGAATCTTCAAAGAATTTCTTGGATTTGCCCTGACAGCCGGCCACGATACCGCGCACAGGCTTGCCCTTAAAGGCAGGGAAATCAACCCCATCAAAAAAAGCGGTTAAATCGCAGATGATTAAGGGGTTTCGCAGGTCGGGTTTATCGGAACCATAGGTCATCATGGCATCGGCATAGGTGATGCGGCGGAAAGGCTTCGGCGTGATTCTTTTATCCGAGAAGGTTTTAAAGGTATCGTAGATTACATCTTCACAAACATCCAAAACTTCTTCCTGTGTTGCAAAAGCCATTTCAAAGTCCAGCTGATAGAATTCACCAGGAGAACGGTCAGCACGGGCATCTTCATCACGGAAGCAGGGCGCCACCTGAAAATAACGGTCAAATCCGGACACCATCAAAAGCTGTTTAAACTGCTGGGGTGCCTGCGGCAGTGCATAAAACTTGCCGGGATGCTTACGGCTGGGCACCAAAAAGTCTCTGGCGCCCTCGGGGGAAGAGGCTGTTAAAATAGGCGTTTGCATGTCCAAAAAGCCTTTTTCCTCCATTTTGTTTCTTAAGTGACGGATAATCTGAGTGCGTTTTACCAGATTATCGTGGTTTTTAGGATTACGCAAATCCAAATAGCGGTATTTAAGGCGCAATTCATCTTTGCTTTGGCGGGAAGCACGAACATCAAAGGGAAGCTTGTTTAAGCTTTTGCCTAAAATGTCAAGGCTGTCGGCCACCAGCTCAACGGCACCGGTTTCAATTTTATCATTCACGGTTTCGGAGTCACGCTTGCTGACAACACCACTGACAGAGATAACGGTTTCGCGGTTTACATCCTTTACAAGCTCTTCGTTATGAATGACCACCTGTGTCACGCCGGTGTAATCACGAAGGTCAATAAAAATAACACCACCATGATCGCGCACAACATCCACCCAGCCGGCAAGCTGAACGGTTTTGCCAATGTGCTCGTCGCGTATGTCGTTACAATATAGGGTTCTATACATACTATATTCCTCCTATGATAGTATACTAAAAAATAAAAGCCCCGGAAATATCAAACGATATTTCCGGGACGAGTAAACAAAACATTTAACCCGCGGTGCCACCCGCATTGATGCCCAAAGGGCATCCGCTTTTAAATATGAAATTGTTATAAAAATCGGAGTGTTCCCAAACTTACTACTCATCTCAAATGCGCTTTCAGTCCATGGCGCATTCTCCCTTTCAGACTTTCCACAAAAGCCGAGTCTCCACTAATCATTATAGCAAAAAAGATTTTTATTGTCAACATTATTTTGCCCGCAATCAGCAATTCTATTACGACGCGTTTAAATTTGCTTGTATATTGGGTTTATGTATGTTATAATTGACACATGTGAGATTTTATTTTATAAAATCTCTAAAGCCTTTCGGCTTTTTGCGGTCTTTGACCGCTGTGTCAATTGACGGCGTCATAAAAATGCCCTTGCAAGCATTTTTATTCCTGGTATAATGACACATGTGGGATGTTATTTTGTGTCAAGAGAGGATTTTAACGAAATGGAAACAGTTTTTAAAACCGAGTTACACGCTCACACAAAACCGGTTAGCGGATGTAGTGATATTGAGACAAAAGAAATGGTGAACATCTATAAAGAAAACGGATATGACAGTCTTGTCATCACCAACCATTTTCCTGTTGTTATGCCGGGCGAAACGGTTGAGGAAAAAGTAAAGTGGTATCTTAATGATTATTATCAATGTTATCGTGAGGGTCAGCGTGTTGGTCTTGATGTGATTTTGGGCGCTGAATTAAGATTTACCGAAAACTCAAATGATTATTTGGTCTTTGGCATCTCCCCTGAAGAGCTGACAACCATATATGCGTTATTGCCTTATGGCATTGACAGATTTTACAGAGAATTTAAAAACGAAAAGAATGTCATTATTCAGGCTCACCCTTTCCGTGACGGCATGGAGAGAGTCAATCCGGCATCCATAGACGGTATGGAAATTATCAATCTGCATCCGTATTTTAATGCCCGCATTGGCGTGGCAACCAAATATGCACAGGAAAATAATATGATTGTCACCTGTGGCAGCGATTTTCACCACCACGGTCACGAGTGCATGTGCGGAATTTTGACAAATAAACCCATGAGAAATTCCTTTGACATAGCAGAGGTACTCAAAAGTGGTAGCTATAAAATGTCCATTGGCAATCTTGTGGTGAGTTGGTAATTTTTTGAGAATATTCTTGTTACACGATCATAGGAGGGAACTTAATATGGAATTAAAAGGTTTAACAGTGAATTTTTTAGGTGATAGCATCACAGAGGGATGTGGCACATCAGGGCGTGAAAAAGTGTATCATCAGATTATCAAAGAAAAATATGGCATGAAACATGCCTATAATTATGGTGTGGGTGGCACGCGAATAGCACGGCAGGTGGTGCCCACAAAAGATATGACCATTTGTGACCTGACATTTGAACTTCGTGCGGAGATTATGGATAAAAATGCAGACGCCGTCGTGGTTTTTGGCGGAACAAATGATTTTGGTCACGGTGATGCACCCTTTGGAACTGAAGACAGCGAAGATGTGTACACATTTTGCGGTGCTGTTAACTCGCTGATTAAAAAATTAAAGAGCGATTTTCCTAATGCGAAAATTGTTTTTATGACACCCATTCACAGGGTGACGGAAAATGAGCCTTCAAATCCCGATGCAAAAGTTTTGAAAGACTATGTTGAGGCGATTTGTGCCATTTGCCAAAAACATAACATTCCTGTAATTGATTTATTCAAAATCAATCCCCTTGACCCCCATAACCCCGAGCTTGTGCCGGATGGACTTCACCCCGGTGACAAGGGTCACATCATCATGGCAGATGTTATAGCAGAGGCGTTAATGAAGCTATAAAACGAAGATGAGATGCGACTTAATTGATTTTAATGAGAGTGGGACGCTTGTATTTGCACTAAACAGTAAACAATTTTTTAATAAAGAGAAAACAGATGGTATATCATTTAAGAGAAAAGGGTCTTAATTATGAAGAAAAATGATGTGTTACAATTTGTTAAGTTTTCAGTTACCGGTGTTATCAACACGGTTTTAGATTATCTTTTGTTCTTTCTTTTCTTCTCCGTTTGCAACTGGGATAAAAATATAGCCCAGATTTTAGCCACATCTTTTGCCATGGCCAATAGCTACCTTTTAAATCGCTATTGGACCTTTGGGCAAACGGGCAGGATTTGCACACAGGAGATTTGGAAGTTCATTGTGGTCAATCTGCTTTCGCTTTTAACAACCCTTTTGTGTCTCAACCTGTTTTATGATTCCTGGCATTTATATGAGGTCATCAATGACATTTTGCACGGACTTCACATTTCGTTTTCACTTCATGGAGAAAGTGCGGTTTTGGCTTGTAAAGTGCTTGCTTTCCCCTTTTCTTCCATGATTAACTTCCTGGGAAACAGACTTTGGGTTTTTAAAAAGTGATACTGTAAAGTCATTGGGCAGACCGACGAAAAAAGCTGTAAAGGAGAAGTACTTTACAGATAACCGAGAGGCATGTTGAAAAAGTGTAAAATTTTTAAAGTTATCAACAGTTTTTGCACTTTTTATCAACAAAATTGTTATAAAACAGCCAATTTAACGGAAATTTGTTCATAAAAAATGTTAACAAGCCTGTTGATAATGTTAATAACCTGTTTGCTAATGAAAAGGCGGCGCCATTATTTTTGCCGCCTTTTCATTATTTTTTTAGGATAACACTTGAATATTGCCATAAAAGGATATATAATAAATATAATAAGAATAAAAAGAATAATGGGAGGTTCCTATGACAAAACGATACAAAAGAATTTTGCTTAAAGTCAGCGGAGAAGCGTTGGCAGGTTCTAAGGGCACCGGTCTTGATTTTGAAACTCTGGCTCGCATTGCAGCTGTGGTGAAAGAATGTAATGAAGCTGGTGTGGAAATGGCAATTGTTGTTGGTGGCGGCAACTTCTGGCGTGGCCGTTCCGGTGGTGACATGGACAGAACCCGTGCAGACCACATGGGCATGCTTGCAACCGTTATCAACTCACTGGCAATGCAGAGTGCGCTGGAGGCAGCCGGTGTTCCCACCCGGGTGCAAACAGCCATTGAAATGAGACAAATTGCAGAGCCTTACATTCGTGGCAAGGCCATTCGGCACATGGAAAAAGGTCGTGTTGTGGTTTTTGGATGCGGCACAGGCAATCCTTTCTTTTCAACAGACACAGCGGCAGCGCTTCGTGCAGCTGAAATTGAGGCAGAGGCAATTTTCCTTGCCAAAAAAGTGGATGGCGTTTATGACAGTGACCCGGCACAAAATCCCAATGCCAAACGATTCGACAGCTTAAGCTACATAGATGTGTTAAATCGTGGTTTGGGCGTTATGGATTCTACGGCAACCTCTCTTTGCATGGATAATAACATTCCCATTTTGGTTTTCGGTTTGGATGACCCTTATAACATTGTTCGCGTGTTGGAAGGCGAGCAAATCGGCACCATTGTTTCTAACGACTAAAATAAATTGTGGTTTAGACTTAGCGTAACGACAAATTGCAAAACGAAAGGACGGATCTAAACATGTATGATGATGTTAAAACAAAAATGAGCAAGGCTATTGCCTCTTTAGAAAATGACTATGCGGCTATTCGTGCCGGACGCGCCAATCCTGCTCTTTTGGATAAGGTTACGGTGGATTATTACGGCACACCCACACCGATTCCCCAGGTTGGCACCGTCTCTGTGCCTGAAGCACGCATGCTGGTGATTCAGCCCTGGGATGCTTCTCTTTTGGGCACCATCGAAAAGGCAATTTTAAAATCGGATTTGGGTTTAACACCCAATAATGATGGCAAAGTTATCAGAATCAATTTCCCCGCTCTCACCGAAGATCGCCGTAAGGAATTGGTTAAAGGCATTTCAAAGCGTGCGGAAGAAGCCAAGGTTGTTATCCGCAATGTGCGTCGTGATGCTTTAGAAACCTTTAAGGCACAAAAGAAAAAAGGTGAAATTACCGAGGACGATTTAAAGGGTGCCGAGACGGATATTCAAAAGCTCACCGATCAGTTCATTAAAGACATTGACGGTATCGCAGCCAAGAAAGATAAAGAAATCATGGAAATCTGATGATTCTTTGGCGCAAGCCTAAGAATTAGCAGGGGGAAACATATGTTTATAGATTTAAAAAAGCGGCGTCTTCACAAAAGATTAGTTCGTGAAATTGACCCGAATAATCTGCCAAAGCATGTGGGCATTATTATGGATGGCAACGGTCGCTGGGCACAAAAACGCGGCTTGCCTCGCAGCGCCGGTCACCGGGCCGGTGCACAAAATTTAAAAACCATTACAGAATTTGCCGGTGAGATGGGCATTCGTTACATCACGGCCTATGCTTTCAGCACAGAAAACTGGAAGCGTCCCAAAGAAGAGGTTGATGCACTTATGCAGCTTCTTTTAGATTATCTGCGTGATAAAAATCAGCTGGCAGGTAAGAATGTATCCATTCGTGTTATTGGTGACCGCAGCGCTCTTTCGGATGAAATTAACCGCGAGATAGATGTCATTGAGGATTACACCAAGGACAGAGACGGCATGGTGCTGTATCTTGCTATCAATTATGGTGGTCGGCAGGAAATTGCCCGTGCGGTCAATCAGCTTTGCCGGGAGGCTTGTGACGGGACAATAGAACCCGGTCAGATTAGTGAGCAAATGATTTCAGAGCGGGTTTACACAAATGATGTTCCTGAGGCGGATTTGATTATTCGTCCCAGTGGTGAACTTAGGCTGTCTAATTTTCTTTTGTGGCAATCGGCCTATAGTGAATTCTGGTTTTCTGACATCTGCTGGCCTGATTTTTCTACCAAGGATTTCACACAAGCCATCTTAGACTATCAAAACCGAAACAGAAGATTTGGCGGATAGCTAAAAGGTGACCATATGCGTTCTTTTTAAAGGGGGAGACAGAGATGTCTAAACATAAAATTCGCATTATCAGCGCCTTGATTGGTGCAGTGTTTGTTATTGCTTTGATTTTTTGCAAAGCCTGGATTTTTCATATCATTGTGGCAGCAGCCTGCCTCATTATGCTGCATGAACTGCAGGTTACCTTTAAACTGGATAAAAAGTGGCAGGTGGTTGTGCCATGCTACATCTTTGCCATTGGGTATCTTATTTTTCCGGCTATCTGGCCGTATGGGTGGCAGATGTTTGTGCCCACTCTTTTAGTACTTCAACTGATGGTGCTGATGATCATTTCGGTTATCTGTCATGAAAAGATATGCTTTTCTGATGTTGTTTCATCCTTTTTTGCTGTCATTTATGCAGTGTTGTTCCCCATGCATTTAACTTACATAAGACAGATGGATCACGGCATAGCCCTTTTATTTATTCCCTTTTTGGGTGCGTGGATGCCTGACACCTTTGCATACTTTGCGGGACGGATGTTTGGCAAGCACAAGCTCATTCCTGGAGTGAGCCCTAATAAAACGGTTGAGGGCGCCATTGGCGGCGTGCTGGGTCCTGTTGTGACCTTCCTTTTATATGGTCTTGTTCTTTCTTTTGGTTTTCAATTTACGGTGAATTACCTTTCCTTAATGGGCCTGGCGCTGATTTGCGGCGTTGTTGCACAGTTTGGCGACCTTTCTGCCTCAGTGATTAAGCGTGCCACGGGCATTAAGGATTTTGGCAATTTAATTCCCGGTCATGGCGGCATGTTAGACCGCATAGACAGTCTGGTTTTCATTGCGCCGGTTGTCTATTACTTTTTACTGATGTTTGAGGTTATTTGCAAATGATGAAAATAACAATATTAGGTTCAACGGGCTCTATCGGCACCCAAACCCTTGACATTGTCCGAAATCGTGATGATGTGACAGTTGTGGGTCTTGCTGCCGGTCGCAATATTGAACTTTTAGAAAAACAGATTCGTGAATTTCGCCCTGCCGTTGCTTGCGTGGCAGATGAAGAATCGGCTAAAGCACTCCGTGTGAAAGTTAACGACACAAACACAAAAGTGCTGCACGGAACAGCGGCCATGGAGGATTTGGCGGCGTCGCCTGAATCGGACATCGTTGTGGGGGCCATTGTGGGTCTTGCAGGGTTAAAGCCTTCTTTGGCGGCAGTTAAAACCGGCAAACGACTGGCTCTTGCCAATAAAGAAACCATGGTGGCAGCAGGTGACATTGTCCGTCGAGAACTGAAAAAATCCGGCGGCGAGCTGATTCCCGTTGACAGTGAACACAGCGCAATTTTTCAATGCCTTGAGGCTGTGAAAGAGGAGCGGCGCAAAAGTGAGGTCAAGCGGCTCATTTTAACAGCTTCCGGCGGTCCTTTTGCGGGCAAAACCAGAAAAGACTTAACGGATATTACGCCTGAAGCCGCCTTAAAACACCCCAACTGGGATATGGGTGCAAAAATTACAATTGATTCAGCAACACTGATGAATAAAGGGCTGGAGGTTTTAGAAGCCGCACAGCTTTTTTGTGTTTCTGTGGATAAAATTGATGTGTTGGTTCACCGCCAAAGCATCATTCATTCTATGATTGAATTGACAGATGGCGCTGTTTTGGCACAAATGGGTGTGCCCGATATGAAGTTGCCCATTCAGTATGCCTTAACCTATCCACAGCGTCAGCCAATGACAGATAACATGCTGGATTTGGCGCGCATAGGTCAGCTCACCTTTGAAGAGCCTGATGTTGATACCTTTTGTTGTCTGGCTCTTGCGTATGAGGCGGCAAAGGTTGGGCATACTATGCCGTGTGTGTTAAACGGTGCAAATGAAGCAGCGGTTTCGCTGTTTTTACATAAGAAAATCGGATTTTTGGAAATTGCTGAAGTTTTAAAACAGGTTATGGATAACCACAAAGTGATTCAAAATCCGACACTTGATGATATTCTTGAGGCAGACCTTTGGGCTCGTGAGCAGGTTTATTCACTTGCCCGTTAGCTATCTGCCCACCGTTTGTTTGCCCGTGGGCAAATGGTTTAGAGACTTAAAACTATGGGCAGAAAGGCTATGGCATTATGACGGGATTATGGACTGCCCTGGCGGCAGTGCTGATTTTCTGCATTTTGATTTTTGTTCATGAATTGGGCCACTTTATATCGGCAAAGCTTTTGGGCATTCGTGTTCACGAGTTTGCCATTGGCATGGGCCCTAAACTGTGGAAACGAAAAAAGGGCGAAACCCTTTATTCTGTTCGTGCTCTTCCCGTTGGCGGTTTTTGCGCTTTAGAGGGCGAAAATGAATCCTCGGACGATGAACGGGCGCTGTCTAACAAGCCTGCCTGGGCAAAACTGATAGTTTTAGTGGCCGGCTCTTTTATGAATCTTTTGTTGGGCTTTGTGCTCCTGCTGTGCATTTATGGCTCGGTAGACACGGTAGCCGTTCCGCAGGTTGCCTTTGTGGAAAGCGGCAGTGCAGCAGAAGAGGCCGGGCTTTTAGCCGGTGATGAGATTATCCGATTGGGTGACCGCAGCATTCACATTGTAGAGGATTTATCCTGGGCAAAGTCTAAGCTCACAGAAGCGCCAACCGAGATTGTCGTTTTGCGGGATGGGGAAAAAGAGCACAAAACCATAACCCCTAAAGCCATTGACGGTACTTTGAACCTAGGCATTCGCATTGCGCAACAGCCAAACAGCTTGTTGCTCACCGTTAAAACCGGCTTTTATAACACTTGTTTTTATGCCGGAGTGGTGCTTGAAACTTTTATTGACTTGCTTCAGGGAGAAGTGGGTCTTAACCAGATGTCAGGTCCCATCGGCATTGTGTCTGAAATCGGCACAGCCGTTCAGCAAACAGCTGAAAAAGGGTGGGTTGGTTTTTTAAATTTGTTGCAGTTAACGGTTTTATTAACAGTTAATTTAGGTGTTTTTAATTTATTGCCTGTGCCGGCATTAGATGGCGGACGCATTTTCTTTGTGTTTATTGAAATCATCAGAAGAAAGCCCATTCCACTGGAAAAAGAGGGCCTGGTGCATGTGATTGGTTTGGTTTTATTGTTGTTGCTTTCAGTTGTGATTGCCTATATGGATGTGATTAAACTTTTGTTTTAATAAACTTGCTAAAGCGTAAAGCGAAATGAGGGAAAAACTATGGGGAAAATTCAGGTTTTAGACAAATCTGTTTCCAATCAAATCGCAGCAGGTGAGGTCGTTGAACGCCCTGCCTCTGTTGTGAAAGAACTGCTTGAAAATGCACTGGATGCCGGTGCCACCAACATTGTGACAGAAATTAAAAATGGCGGCATTACCTACATTCGTGTAACCGATAACGGCTGTGGCATGTCCCGGGAGGATGTTCCCGTGGCCATGCTTCGTCATGCAACCAGCAAAATTGCAACAGCAAACGATTTAGAAGCCATTCATACCCTTGGCTTTCGTGGTGAAGCTTTATCCAGCATTGGTGCTGTGAGCAAAATGGAGATTTACACCCGCACAGCCACCGAAGAAACAGGCACACACCTCATTTCTGAAAACGGCGAGATTACAGAATGTGCAGAGGCAGGTTGTCCTGTGGGCACCACCGTGGTGGTGCGGGATTTGTTCATGACAACCCCTGCCCGCATGAAGTTTTTAAAGAAGAATTATACCGAGGCAGGCTACATAAGTGATATTGTCAATCGTTTGGCCTTGGCTCGTGCTGATGTATCCTTCCGCTTGCTTGTGGATGGTAAAGAAACCTTATTTACAGCCGGAGATTCTGATCTTTTAGGCTGTATTTTTGCTGTTTACGGCAAGGATTTAAAAAATACCATGCGCCCTGCTGCTTATGATGAGGGTGGCATAGCTGTCAGCGGTTTTTGCGCAACGGGCGCAGGGGCAAGACCCAACCGCAGTATGCAGAACTTTTTTGTGAATGGTCGCTACATCAAAAGTTCTCTGATGGCTCGTGCCGTGGAAGAAGCTTATAAAAACGAGATTATGGGCGGTAAGTTTCCTGCCTGTGTTTTGCTTTTAACCCTGCCGTCATCCATGGTGGATATCAATGTACATCCCACCAAATTAGAAGCCAAATTTGCCGATGAAAAAGCGGTGTATCATTGTGTTTACTGGGCAGCAAAAAATGCCCTTTACCAAAAAAATGAAATCCCGGCAGTGACCTTAAAAGCCAAAAATGAAAAGGAAGAAGCGATAAAAGTTGTACCCAAACAAGAGGTGCAAAAGCCGCAGACCATTGGGCAAAAGCCGGTGATGCAAGAGGTGGCGAGACCCTATGTGACAAAAGAAACACCTTTTGTGTGGCAGGGGTTGAACCGGGAACAAAAGCCCCAAACGCCTGTGGCAGCGGAAAAGATTGAAATGACAAGGCGCGAACCTTTACAGATTGATATGGCGACAGAGACCGTGCCAACCAAAGAGGTGCCTGCACCCACCATCGAAAACGAACAGGTGTCCCCGGTGCAAAAGATTGAGGAGTCTGTGGTGGAAAGAGAGACAAAGCCCACGGAACAAGTTTTGAAAAAGGAATTTTCTTACCGTGTTTGCGGTCAGGTTTTTGATACATATATCATTGTGGAAAAAGACAACCAAATGCTTTTAGTTGACCAACATGCCGCCCATGAGCGCCTGCGCTATGAAGCCCTCTTAAAACAGTTTGAGGGCAAAAAGGTGCAATCGCAAATGCTTCTTTTACCTGTAACGGTGCGACTCACAGCGGCAGAAGAGGCACTCTTTTGTGAACATCAGGACATGCTCTTTTCCATGGGCTTTGATGCAGAGCTCTTTGGTGATAAAACTGTTATCATCCGCAGCGTGCCCGAAGCACTGGACGAGGCGGCTTTGCAAAACCTGTTTGTAGAGGTTTTGGGTCACTTGGGTGACCGGCGAAAAGACGCCCGGGGCGAAAAAGAGCAACGCGCCTTATACACCATTGCCTGCAAAAGTGCAGTCAAAGCGGGCAATCAGTTAAAAGATGCCGAGATAAAGGCGCTTTTAGATGGTGTTTTTGCACTTGATTCCATTAACACCTGCCCTCACGGTCGACCCATTACGGTGGCCATGACCAAGGGATTTATTGAAAAGCAATTTAAAAGAATTGTGTGATGAAAGAAAAGGGTTTGGGAGGCAACTATGCAACAAATTATGGTTGTGGCCGGTCCCACCGCCAGCGGCAAAACCAATTTTGCCGTATGCCTTGCAAAAAAGTATGGTGGTGAAGTGGTTTCGGCCGACTCGATTCAAATTTATCAAGAGCTTAATATTGCCAGTGCCAAACCCACCAAAGAGGAAATGGGAGACATTCCGCATCATATGCTGGACATGGTGTCACCTTTTGACCGCTTTTCTGTGGCAGACTATGTGGCAAAGGCCAAGACAGCGATTGACGGTATTTTAAGCCACAACGCTTTGCCCATTGTGGCAGGCGGCACGGGGCTTTACATCTCCTCGCTGGTTGACAACATAGAGTTTTTAGATTCTGCCTGCGACATGGGTGTGCGAGAGGCACTGCTTTTGCGGGTAGAGACAGAGGGTATCATGCCTCTTTATGAAGAACTGAAAAAAATTGACCCCAAGGCAGCTATGAACATTCATCCAAACAACGCAAAACGCGTGGTGCGTGCCTTGGAGATTTTTGAAACAACAGGGATGACCTTAACAGAGCAAAATGAGCGGTCAAGACAAAATCCGTCCCCTTATGAGCCCTTTATGATTGCTTTGTGTCCGCCCCGCGAACTGCTTTATGAGCGCATTGACCAGCGGGTTGACCAAATGGTCAATATGGGTCTTTTAGAAGAAAGCAAAAGGCTGAAAGACATGGGGCTTAGCCGCGAGATGCAATCCATGCAGGGCATTGGCTATAAAGAGGTTTTTGATTATTTAGAGGGAAAAGTCACCTTAGATGACTGCATTGCGAACATAAAAAAGGCCACAAGGCATTATGCCAAGCGGCAACTGACCTGGTTCCGCCGTGATGAGCGGTATCATTGGGTGAACCCTATGGATGAACAAGCCATAGAGTCCGTTTTGGAGGAATTTACATGGGAGAGGCCCTGAAGCTGACAGGTACCGTAACAGAAGTTATTTATTTTAATAAAGAAAACGGTTACAGCATCTTTGACCTTTTGACCGAGGAAAAAGAAATTGTAACCTGCACAGGCACCCTGCCTTTTGTAAATCCCGGTGAAAACCTGACCGTTATGGGTGGATGGCACCACCATCCCAGTTACGGCAAGCAGCTGAAACTGACGGGATTTGTGCGTCAGGCGCCCAACGGCGAAACAGAAATTCTTGGATTTTTGGCATCGGGCATCATTCCCGGGGTACGCCGTGCAACCGCAGAAAAGCTGGTTGCAAAGTTTGGGGCAGACACCCTGCGGGTGATTGCCGATTCTCCCGAGCGTTTGGCAGAAATTAAAGGCATTACAGAAAAGCGTGCCTTTGAAATTCACCATGCCTATTTAGAAACACAAGACTTAGAGCAGCTCATTATGTTCATGCAAAAGCACAGCATTGCCACAGGGTACGCCATGCGGCTTTATGAACTGTTTGGCGGTCGTGCCGTGGAGAGAATTGAAAAAAATCCTTATCTGCTTTGCGAATATGTGCGCGGTATCAGCTTTCGTGTGGCCGATGGCGTGGCAAAAAGCCTGGGCATTTTGCCGAATGACGAAAACCGCATTCGCTCCGGTGTGAAACACACCTTGACCTATGGTGCTTTTTCAGGCGGACATACCTATTTGCCTCGCGCCCTTTTGGTGAGCACGGCTGCACAGCTTTTATATACTGATGAACTTTTAATAGAAAATGCTGTGGTTTCCCTTTTGGCATCAGGTGAGCTTATCAGCGATGTGATTGATGGGACAGAGGGCATCTTTCTGCCTGTTTTTTATCAGGCGGAATATCGCTTGGGTAAAAAGCTTTCTTCTATGGCTTTAGAGAGTAAAAAAGTGAATCCAAAGGCGCTTCAGGCGGCCGAAAGAGAAATAAGCGAGCTGGAAATGGAGCAGGGCATTGAGCTTGCCCCCTTGCAAAAAGAAGCGGTGATGACAGGGCTGACTTCGGGCCTGTCTATCATAACAGGCGGTCCCGGAACGGGTAAAACCACCGCCATTCGCTTTTTAATTGCAGCCTTTCGCCAGCGCAAGAAAAAAATTGCTCTTTGCGCTCCCACCGGCAGAGCAGCCAAGCGCATGAGTCTGCTTGCCGGTTACGAGGCCAAAACCATTCATCGATTATTAGAAGTCGGTTATGCCGACGATGATGATATTATGCGGGAATTCAGCAAAAATGCAGAGGACCCTTTGTGCGAAGATGTTGTTATTGTGGATGAAGTCAGCATGGCAGATGTTTTGCTTTTATCGGCGCTGACCGAGGCCATGCGCCCTGAATCGCAGCTGATTTTGGTGGGCGACTCTGACCAGCTGCCACCGGTAGGTGCCGGCAATGTTTTAAAGGATGTTATTGCTTCAGGAAAAGCCAAGGTTGTTCGGCTTGACACAGTGTTTCGTCAGGCAGAAGAGAGCATGATTGTGCAAAATGCCCATCGGATTAACCATGGAGACATTCCGGTTTATAACCAAAAAGATAAAGATTTCTTTTTTGTAAGCGCACTGGATGCCGAGTCCATTTGCAAGCAGGTTGCAGACCTTGTGGCTGACAGATTGCCCAAGGCCTATGATTTTGATGCTCTGCGGGACATTCAGGTGATTTCGCCCATGAAAAAAACAACCGCCGGCGTGGTTCATTTAAATCAGCTTTTGCAGGAAGTCTTAAATCCGGCGGAAAAGAATAAGCGTGAGCGTGCCATGACTTTGCGAACATTCAGAGAAGGCGACAAGGTGATGCAGGTTAAAAACAACTATGACCTGCCATGGACATCATTGGATAAAAAACAAGAGGGTGTAGGCGTTTATAACGGCGATATGGGCATAATCGAAAGCATTGATTCAGAGAGCATCACCGTGGTGTTTGACGGTGAGCGCCGTGCAGAGTATAAGCCCACCATGTTAGAAGAATTAGAGCATGCCTATGCCGTAACAGTGCACAAAAGTCAGGGCAGTGAATTTCCTGCTGTGGTGATGCCTGTGTTTCATGGCGTGCCAAGGCTCATGACCCGCAATCTTTTGTACACAGCCGTAACCCGTGCCACTCGCTTGGTGGTTTTGGTAGGGCAAAAAAGTGCGGTAGAAACCATGATTGATAATAACTATGAAGAAAAACGGTATTCGGCGTTGCCGTCATTTTTAGAAGCAAGGCAGTGACAGAATAATGGATAATCAAATTACATACCCTTATATAGAAGAATATTTAAACGCCCTTCAAATGCCGGAGGACGGCTTTTTGCGTGAACTGGAAGTCTTTTGCCGCAAGGAAAACATTCCGGCGGCAACACCGCCCACAGCAAGACTTTTGTATTTATTAGCTGCCATTTGTCATCCCAAGCGAATTTTAGAAATCGGAACGGCAGCAGGCTATTCGGCATTGACCATGTATGCAGGGTCGGGCAAGGCGGCACAAATTGTCACCATAGAAAAAGATGAGGAGCGGTTTTTGCTGGCACGGCAAAACTTCAGGCGTTTTGATGCTATTGACAAAATTAAACCCATTTGCGGCGATGCCGAGGAAATTATAGAAAGTCTTGAGCCGGGGTTTGACATGGTGTTTATTGACGCAGCCAAAGGCGCCAGTCAGCGTTTTTTTGATTTAGCACTGCCTAAAGTGGCGACAGGCGGCTTGATTGTGACTGACAATGTGCTTTACGGTGGTCGAACAGCCATGCCCGGTGAACCGGAGCATAAGCATCGAACAGGGGTTCGTGCCATGCGGGAGTATCTCTCGTTTTTGTGTCATAACCCAAAGTTTCACACAAGCGTTTTATCGGTGGGTGACGGCGTGGCAGTCACCCTGATAAGAAAGTAGCAGGAGGCAATTATGTACATTATTGTAGGCATTGGAAATCCGGGACGGCAATACGAAAACACAAAGCACAACATTGGCTTTATCTGTTTGGATTTTTTGTCGGCAGCCTGGAACATTCCCATTCAAAAGATTAAACACAAAGCGCTCATTGGCGAGGGTCAGCACAAGGGAGAGCGGGTTTTACTGGTTAAGCCCCAAACCTTTGTGAATCTTTCCGGTGAGAGCGTGGGTGAGATTGCCCGGTTTTACAAGGTGCCCCCTGAAAACATTATTGTTATTTATGACGATGTTAATTTCGATGCCGGTCGCATTCGCATTCGTCCCAAGGGTTCAGACGGCGGCCACAATGGCATGAAATCACTTATTTATCATTTGCACAGTGATAATTTTCCCCGCATTCGCTTGGGTGTTGGACAAAAGCCTGAAAATTATGATTTGGCCGATTGGGTTTTATCCAAGTTTACTGACGAAGAAATTAAAACCCTGTCAAAAGCTGTGGACTTAGTGCCCGACATGGTCGAAGAAATTATGGAGCAAGGCGTACAAAGCGCCATGAACCGTTTTAACGGCAAGTTATAAGCATTTTGAAAAAAGAAACGGTGTGAAGGTTTTGTTTGAAACAATTTTATCGGCTCACAGTGAGTGGAAAGCCTTACAATCTGCCTTTTCTAAAGGTCAACTGCCCCTGTCTGTCACAGGCTTGACAGACCAGGCAAAAGCACAGTTGACCGCGTCTTTGTGCGCCCAAAAACAAAAAGGCGCCATGGTGGTTTGTGACAGTGACTACACAGCACGCCGTTTTTGTGAAGACCTTGCCTTTTTTGCAGATCGTGAGCCTATCTATTATCCATCCAAAGAAATTGAATATTATCGTGTTGATGCTAAAAGTAACGAGCTGGAGGCACAACGCCTTTCGGCGCTGGGCAGACTGGCAGAAGAGGGCGAGAGCGCCTTTTTTGTTTTGGGTGTGGATGCCCTTTTGCAGTTTGCTGCCGATTTTAAAGCCTTTAAACAGTCCCGCATCACCATAGACGATGGGGGGACATATGAAACCGAGCGGCTTTTAAAGGAGCTTGAAGCCTTAGGCTATGTTCGTGAAGAAATGGTTGAGGCAAAAGGTCAGTTCTCCGTTCGTGGCGGTATTATCGATATATATCCGCCCTCGGCAGAAAACCCTTATCGAATAGAATTTTTTGGCGATGACATTGATTCTGTCCGTGAATTTGATCCCATTATGCAAACCTCAATTCAAAGGCGTTCTTCTGTGCGGATTGAGGCGGCAAAAGAGCAACTTTCCGGCGGGACAGGTCATCCATGTGTGACAGAATATATATCCCCTGATGTGCCCGTTTTCTATAACGAGCCTGCCCGCATCGCAGAGCGCGCCGAGGGCTATTTGTGGGATATTGGTGAAACCGTGACGGCACTTTTGGAAAAAGGCGTTATAGAAGAAGCAAAAGAGGCCTATATCCATGATTATGCCAAGGTGTTAAAAGAGCTACTTTCTCATCCTTTTGTGGGGCTTTTCACTTTGCCACAATCCACCGGAGATTATCGGCCCCGTATGTCAGTTAATGTGACCAGCCATGGCATGAATACCTATTCCGGTCACCGTGATATGCTTTATACTGATTTAGAAAACTGGCTCTCTGATGGCTTTTCGGTTGTGGTTGCAGCAACCAGCAAGCTGCAGAGCGAAGCGCTTTTTAGAGAATTTTCAGATAGAGAATTGCCGGTATTTTTAGCTTCTGACCCAAACGAAGCAGCAGCAGGGAAAATTCTGGTTACAGAGGGTGCTGTTAAAAAGGGCTTTTCCTATCCAAACTGTCGTTTTGTTTTAGTTGCAGAGGGCGAGATTTTTGGCCGTGAATCCAAGCGCGCCCGACGAAAAAAAGCGGCACGGGGCAACAAGCTGAAAAGCTTTGACGATTTAGATATTGGTGATTTTGTTGTGCATGCCACCCATGGCATCGGACAATATGTGGGTCTTGACACCTTGATGGTGGAGGGACATTATAAAGATTATTTAAAGATTAAATATGCCGGGGATGACTTTTTGTATGTTCCCTGCGACCAGCTTGAGCTTTTGCAAAAATATATCGGCAAAGAGGCACGGGTTCGTCTTTCCAAAATGGGCGGTGCCGACTTTGCCCGCCAAAAAGCCAAGGTAAAAAAATCGACAATGGAAATGGCCCAGGGGCTAATTACTCTTTATGCGGCGCGGCAGGCAAGCACAGGCTATGCCTACAGCCCCGACACCACCTGGCAAAAAGAATTTGAAGACCATTTCCCCTATGAAGAAACAGAAGACCAGTTAACCGCCATTTCTGAAGTTAAGGCAGATATGGAAAGCGAGCGTCCCATGGACCGCCTCCTCTGTGGTGATGTGGGTTACGGCAAAACAGAGGTTGCTTTGCGGGCGGCATTTAAAGCTGTTCAGGATTCAAAGCAGGTGGCTTACCTGGCGCCTACAACTGTGCTTGCGCTGCAGCACTATAACACCTTCACAAATCGTATGCGGCATTTTCCCGTTAAGGTTGAGCTTTTGAGCCGCTTAGTACCGCCAAAGGAACAAGCAGCCATTATAAGACGGCTTAAAACCGGCGAAACAGATATTATCATTGGCACCCACAAGCTGCTTGGCAGCGACATAAAGTTCCGCGATTTAGGCCTTTTGGTTATTGATGAAGAGCAGCGGTTTGGCGTGCGGCACAAAGAGCGGATTAAGGAAATGAAAAATAATGTGGATGTGCTCACCCTGTCGGCAACACCCATTCCCAGAACCCTACACATGTCCATGGTCAATATTAAAGACATGAGCTTATTATCAGAACCGCCGCAAGACCGTTACCCCGTATCCACCTATGTGGTTGAGTATAATCCTGTCATTTTAGAGGATGCTATAAAAAAAGAATTATCCCGGGGGGGTCAGGTTTATTATCTTCACAATCAAACCCAGAGCATTGCCTCTTGTGCCAGAAGATTGCAGGCAGCACTTCCCGAGGCACGCATCCGTTTTGCTCACGGTCAGATGGACCCTGAAGAGCTTGAGGATGTTATGCTGACCATGCAAAACGGCGAAATTGACATTTTGGTTTGCACCACCATTATCGAAACAGGGCTTGACATTCAAAATGTTAATACCATGATTATAGAAGATGCTGACAAGCTGGGCCTTTCACAGCTCTATCAGCTCAGGGGTCGTGTTGGTCGCAGTAATCGTCGTGCCTATTGCTACCTTACCTATCAGCGTAATAAATCCCTGCGGGAAGAGGCTGTGAAGCGTCTTTCTGCCATTCGCGAATTTACCGAATTCGGTTCGGGCTTTAAAATTGCCATGCGGGATTTGGAAATCAGAGGTGCGGGCAATCTACTGGGGGCAGAACAGCACGGACACATGGAAACTGTTGGCTATGACATGTATTGCCGTTTGCTTGAAGAGAGTGTGAATGAGCTGCAAGGGCGTGCTGCCACTGTAGAGGAGTGGGAGCCACAGCTCGACTTTGAAGCGGATGCTTACATTCCGGCGACCTACATTCGCAGCCATCGTTTGCGCCTTGAGTTTTATAAAAAAATTGGCGCAATAGCCAGTGATGAGGATGTTAGAATCACAACGGAAGAGCTCATTGACCGCTTTGGTGATTATCCTGCCTGTGTGGGCAATCTTTTGCTGGCGGCAGAGAGTCGTGCCCTTGCAAAAGAAACAGGTATTTCGCAAATAACCGCCAAAGACGGCAGCATTTTGTTTTATTTTAAAGATACATTTAATCCGGCAGAAATTGCGGATTTAATCGGTAAATACCAAGGCAGAATTTTGCTTTCGGCAGGTAAAAAGCCCTATTTTGCTTACCGCATGACCGAGGTGGATAAAAAAGCCGTTGCAGGCTGTATTAAAAGTTTGTTACAAACCTATAAGGACTTGCACAACGAAGAAAAGTAGTGTATAATAATTTTTGATAGGTATGTACAGACGCAGTTTTTATTTAAAACTTGTCGATTCATCAGATAAATAGACGAAAAAGGAGTGTTAATTATGAAAAAGATGAAAAGAATTGCTGCACTTGTTTGCATATTTGCTATTTTATTTACCATGGCAGGTTGCAGTAAGTTTCAAGTTTCCAGAGAAATTGCAACAGTCAACGGCCGTACCATTGCCAAGGCTGAATATATGTATTATCTGGAAAATGTAAAACAGCAAATGCTGGCAGAATCCGGAACACTGGATGCTGAAAGTTTCTGGAATGCGGAAATTGATGGCGAAAAAGCCAGTGAGCTTGCAAAAAAACGGGCTTTAGAAGAAGCCATTCGTGTTGAGATTGGTTGCATTAAGGCAGAAGAGAGTGGTCTTAGCATTCCCGCAGCCGACCTTTCACAAATTCGTTCCATGATTAACAGCACAGATGCTGAACAAAAAGCACAGGTTGATTATATTAAAGGTCTCACAGGTCTTTCCAATCAGCAGCTCATCGACATGCTGTGCAAAACAGCCCTGGCAAGCATGTATGGCTCTGAATATAACGATAAAAATCCTGAAGCTTTAGTGCCCACAGATGAAGAAGTTAAAGCTGTATATGAGCAGGAATATGTTCGTGTTAAACATGTGTTAATCGGCAACACCGATGAGAGTGAAGTTGAACATGAGGACATTCTTACAGAAGAGGAAAAAATGATAGCAGCCGAGGCCTACAAAGCAATGCAGCAGGAAAAAGCTGCTGAAGTTCTGCAAAAGGCAAAAGCCGGCGCAAACTTTGATTCCTTAGTCCGTGAATATGGCGAAGATCCCGGCATGGAAGAAAGCCCCGATGGTTACACATTCACAAAAGGCACCATGGTTGCTGAATTTGAAGATGCTGCCTATGCCCTGGCTGTTAGCGAGGTTTCCGATCTGGTTGAAACAAGCTTTGGCTGGCACATCATTAAAAAGTATGCTTTGCCCACAAGCGGTGAAGACTATGAGTATGCAAAAGAAAGCATCACAGCAGCTCTTTCTCAGGAAAAATACAACGCCGTGCTTGATGCGTTTAAGCCCGAGATGACAGTTGAAATTCGTCAGAGCGTTCTTAATGGCATTAAAGTAAAATAATAACTAAATACAAAAAGAAGCCTGCATTCCAATTTGGAATGCAGGCTTTTTATTATGCTATATCTTATAGACCATTAGGATTTTTCACCATGAAGTTCCATGCGTCCTTGCACATTTTTTCAAGACCAAATTGTGCCTCCCAACCAAGAAGCTCTTTGGCTTTTTTTGGGTCGGCATAGCACTCTGCAATGTCGCCTGAACGACGGGGTGCAATTTTGTAGGGCACATTAACGCCGTTAACACTTGAGAAAGCATTCACCATTTCAAGCACGCTGTAGCCATGACCTGTGCCTAAGTTGTAAGCATCAATACCCTTTGTCGCCATAACTCTTTCAACAGCCTTAATGTGACCACGAGCCAAATCAACCACATGGATATAATCTCGGACGCCGGTGCCGTCTTTTGTGTCATAGTCATCGCCAAACACGCTGAGAATTTCAAGCTTGCCTGCCGCAACCTGCGCTACATAAGGCATCAGGTTGTTAGGAATGCCGTTGGGGTCTTCACCAATCAAACCGGACTCATGAGCACCAATGGGATTAAAGTAACGAAGCAGCGCAATGCTCCAATCTTTATCAGGCACACATAAATCCCGCAGGATGTTTTCAATCATCAGTTTTGTGCTGCCATAGGGGTTGGTGGTTGAAAGGGGAAAGTCCTCACGAATGGGAACAGAGGCTGGGTTGCCATAAACCGTAGCGGAAGAGGAGAACACCAGCTTCTTAACATTATATTTTGCCATGGTTTCGCACAAAAGGAAAGTGCCTGTTAAGTTATTGTGATAATACCACAAAGGCTTTTGCACGGATTCGCCAACGGCTTTAAGACCGGCAAAATGGATAACAGCATCAATTTTGTTTTCACTAAAAATAGTTTCTAAACCGTCACGGTCTAACAAATCGGTTTCATAGAACTTAAAGTCTTTACCTGTGATTTGTTTAACGCGCTTTAACGACTCGGGCTTTGAATTGAGAAAATTGTCTAAAACAACAATGTCATACCCGTTCTGGAGCAGCTCAACACAAGTGTGTGAACCAATAAAACCGGCACCGCCGGTGACTAAAATTGACATTTTTTTTCAACTCCTAATGGTAATATTTATTGATTAATAGTATAAAGGTTTTTCCTTTATTTGTCAAGGATTTCACTGCATTTCATATTGAATGGCAATTTCTTGTGTTTCGGGTTTCCAATCCACGATGCATTCTAAAGATTCGGTGGCGAAACGCAAGGGAATCAGTGTGCGGCCGTCACGGATCATTGGTGCAATGGGCAGAATGGTTATTCTGCCGTCAACAAAGGCAGCAGTTTCATCAATGTATAAAATAACCAGGTGTCCCCCTCTTTGCAGGGTGACTTTCTTTTCTGCTTCTTTCCATTCCACTGTGCCGTCAATGGCTTCCACCACCGCACGAATAGGAAGCAGAGTGTGACCATCATAAATGGCAGGGGCAACATCTAAAGGAATTTCGTCTTTCCCCTTTTGCATAAGGGTGTTTCCAATCTGCAAAAGCAAGGTGTCCGGCTCGGTGGGTTCATCTGATTCAGCCGGCTCGTCTTTTGATACGCAAAAGTCTTTTGTTGCCACAAATTGATAATTTCCGTCGGCATCGCAGAGAGGTGCCAAGTCCCCCACAACCTGACCACAGGAAGTATAGCAAAAATCAGTTTTTGGATTGCCGCTTTTGTCGATGTAGCCCCAAAGACCATCTTTTGAAACGGCGGCAAACCCCTCTGAAAAAGCAGAGGCTTGTTCCCACACAAAAGGCAAAGCAAGGGAGAAAGATTCATCTAAATAGCCCCAGCCCTCATCGGTGGCTACCGGGCAGAGCCCCTGGGCAAAATCACCGATATGGTTATAAACAAATGTTGTTTTTGCTTTTCCTTGGGTATCAATGATGCCCCATCTTCCGTTTTTCATGGCTTTCATCAAGCCGTTTGTTATATCAGGAGCAAGTTGTGACCAACTGGGCTTAATCAGAAATGCGCCTGCAGTATCAATCAGACCGTATTTGCCGGATTTTACCACAGCAGCACCCTCTGTAAAATCAAAAGCCAGTTCAAACTGCGCCGGAATAACCATGGTGCCCTCGGTATCGATATAGCCATATTTATCACCCTGGCGCACGCAGGCAAGACCCTCGCTGAAAGGATATGCCTCTTCGTAAGTGGGGGTAATGGTCATGTCACCATCTTTATTTATGTATCCGTAAGCGCCCTCATATTTAACAAGAGCCAGACCATCAGAAAAAGAGTGAGCATCTTCAAACGAAAAGGGGATCACGGTTTTTCCTTTCGTGTTAATGTAGCCCCAAAGTCCCTCTTCGTTTTTGACAGCAGAAAGCTCCTGGGAAAAAGGCTCGGCATGAGAAAATGTGGGGGAAATGACTTGTTTTCCTTTTTCATCGGTAAAACCAAAAAGTGTGCCCTGCCGCATGGTGCGAAGACCTTCTGAAACTTCACCCAAATAGTCCCATTTGGGTGCTAGCACCGTTTTTAAGTTCTGGTCAACAAGTCCCCATTTTAAGTCTGTGACCACCCGTGCGGTTCCATCTTTAAAAGGATATACCAAAGAATATGTCTCCTGTGCAGCAACCGGCATGCACAGGCAAAAAAACAAACAAAGCAAAGCATAAATCTTTTTCATGTTCAGTGACTCCTTGCGATAGTTTCTCCTTTTATTGTATCGCAAATTCCCCTTTTTTTCAACAATTTTTTTAGCAAAACAAGATGGCAATCATTTCTATAGGCTGTGTATAATTGTCTTTACTTTGGTCATAAAATGTTGTATAATAATGGTATTACATAAAAGAGTATGAACAAGACTTTTTAATAGTTTAAAACCTCATGTAGAAAGAAGGATTTGTGTGAACAAAAAGCTTAAAGCATGGAAACAGAGTTTACATCATAAGCCCGTTTGTGTTGTGGGCATTGGCATCAGCCATTTGCCTTTAATTGAATATTTGGTGGCGCAGGGCGCCATTGTGACGGCCTGCGACAAACGCACTGAAAGTGAGTTGGGTGAAACCGCCCATAAACTACGCGAAATGGGTGCTCGACTTGAGTTGGGGGACGGGTATCTTTCCCATTTATCCGGCGATGTGATTTTTAAAACGCCCGGTTTGCGCCCGGATGTGCCGGCACTTTTAGATGCTAAAGGGCAAGGCATTTTGGTCACATCAGAAATGGATGTGTTTATGGATTTGTGCCCCGCTCCCGTGACCGCCATAACCGGCAGCGATGGCAAAACCACAACCACTACACTGATTTATAAACTGTTAAAAGCGGCAGGCTTTAAAACCCGTGTTGGTGGCAACATCGGTGCACCCTTGCTCCCCGTGATTGACTCAATTGCCGAAAGTGACAGAGTGGTGCTTGAATTATCCAGCTTTCAGCTGCAAACCATGACACACAGTCCGCAAACGGCCGTTATCACTAACATAACGCCCAATCACTTAGACTATCACAGAGACTATGCCGAATATATCGCTGCAAAACAAAACATTTTGCAGTATCAAACAGGGGAGAATCTGGCAATACTAAATTTAGATAATGATATCACCCGGGGTATGATTTCTGAAACAAAAGGCAAGGTACTCACTTTTTCAAGAAAGCAAGAGGCGGATATCTGCCTCAAAGGTACAGAGATTGTTTACAAAGGCGAGCCCATCTTGGATGTGCGTACTATTAAAATCCCCGGTAACCATAACATAGAAAATTATATGGCGTCTATTGGGGCCGTGTATCCTGAGGCGAGTGTCGCTAAAATTCAAAACTGTGCAGCCGAGTTTGGCGGTGTGGCACATCGCATTGAGTTTGTGCGCGAGGTTGAGGGCGTTCGTTATTATAACAGCTCCATTGACTCTTCTCCCAACCGTACCATTAATACCCTTTCGGTCTTTTCAGAGCCTGTTGTTCTGATTGCAGGGGGCAAGGACAAGGGCATTCCTTATGATGAATTAGGTCCTGCCATCCGTGACCATGTTAAGTGCTTGGTCTTAATCGGCGCCACGGCAAATACCATTGCCCAGGTTAGCAAAAAGGCAGCGCCCGATGTTCCTGTTGTGTTTGCCACAAGCTATGATGATGCCGTGTTAAAAGCAAAAGAGGCGGCAACAAGCGGTGATGTGGTGTTGCTTTCCAACGCCAGCACAAGCTTTGATTTGTTTAAAAACTTTGAAGAACGCGGTAATTTATTTAAGGAACTGGTGAATCGTTTATGAAAAACGCATTGTTACAGTTAGCAGCTAAAGACGGCATGTCCGGCTTTGAGTTTTCTCTCACAGAGGTGGTGAGCAACCTGCTTGCACCCTATTGTGCCTCTGTAGAAAGAGACCCCATGGGGAATGTGGTAGGCGTCATTCCTGCCAAAAATCCCGATGCAAAGAGTGTTATGCTGGAAGCGCATATTGACGGCATTGGTCTTATGGTATCCGGCATCAGCGAAGAGGGATTTTTGTCTTTTGTGCCAGTGGGCGGTGTGGATTCTGCCATTTTGCCCGGTGCGGAGGTGCGGGTTTGGGGCAAAGAGGTTTTGTATGGCGTCATTGGTGCCAAGCCCCCTCATTTGCAAACAGGTGGGCAGGATAAAGCCACAGCAATTAAAGATATGTATATTGATTTGGGTCTTTGTGGTGAAGTGGTTCGCCAAAAGGTTTCGGTGGGTGACATGGTCTGCTTTGCCGAAGAGCCTGCAGCACTTTGTAATGATGTTTTTTCGGGCAAAAGCTTTGATGACCGTGCCGGACTCATCTCGCTGCTTTTGTGTTTAGAAAATTTAAAGGGCAAGGAATTGCCGTTTACAATTTATGTGGTGGCGGCGGTGCAGGAAGAGGTTGGTTTGCGTGGCGCTACCATGGTCAGCGAAAGACTTTCCCCCGATTGCGCCTTTGTGGTGGATGTTTGCCATGGTGACACGCCGGATGCCGGGTCAGAAAGCATTTTCAAGCTGGGCAGCGGTGCTGTTATCAGCTTTGGTCCCAACATTCATCCTTATTTATCGTCACTGGCCAAAGAGGTTGCTGAAAAAGAAAATATTGCAGCAAGCTTTGATGCAGACGGCGGCGATACGGGCACAGATGCCTGGGCTGTTCAGGTTGCCAATGGGGGCATTCCCGTGCTGCTTTTATCCATTCCACTCCGGTATATGCACACCACGGTGGAAACCCTGCATTTTGATGATGTGCAGGCGGTTGGTGACCTGCTTGCTGCCATTTTGCAAAACTTGGATTTGGAGGTGCTGGCATGTACCTTTCAGAATTAGTGAAGCTTGCCGGCGTATCCGGCAATGAAAACGCCGTGCGTTCTTTTATTAAAGAAAGAATAGCGCCCTTTTGTGAGCGGATTGAAATCGACTCAATGGGTAATTTAATGGCTTTTAAAAAAGGCACAAACAATTGCGGCAAAACCCTGATGCTTTGCGCACATATGGACGAAGTGGGTCTTATTGTGAGCCGCATCACCGAGGAAGGATTTTTAAAGTTTAAAACCGTGGGGGGCATTGACCCTCGTGTGTTAATATCCAAGCGGGTGTCGGTAGGTGCTGCCGGTCTTCCCGGCGTGATTGGTCGAAAAGCCATTCATCTGCTCACCCCGGAGGAACGCAAAAAAGCACCCAAGGTAAAAGAGCTCTATGTGGATATTGGTGCCAAGGATAAAGCCGATGCAGAAAGCAAGGTGGCTGTGGGGGACTATATCGCCTTTGAAAGTGCTTTTGTTCCCTTTGGTGATGGTTTGGTTAAGGCAAAAGCCTTGGATGACCGCCTTGGCTGTGCCATTTTGCTTGAGTTAGCGCAGGAGTCATGCCCATGGGATGTTTGTTTTGCCTTTACCGTGCAGGAAGAGGTCGGTCTTCGTGGTGCACGGCTGTGTGCCCGACGCATAAAACCCGACATGGCTTTGGTGATAGAGGGAACAACCTGCTCAGACCTGCCGGAAACCGAAGAAAGAGCCGTTTCCACCCGTTTGGGAAAAGGTGCAGCTATATCTTTAATAGATGGTGCCACCAGCTATAACAGAAAGATTGCACAACAGTTATATCAGCTGGCGGCGAAACATGATATTCCCGTGCAGTTTAAACAAACCGCCACCGGCGGCAATGATGCAGGTATCATTCATGTATCGGCAGGCGGCATTGTAACCGCAGCTGTTTCGGTGCCGGCACGGTATATACATTCGCCTGTCAGTGTGATTTCACTTAAAGATTATCAGGCGGCGAAAGAGTTAACACGATTATGGATTCAGGAGGTTTTACATGCTGACTTTGCTTAAAACGCTTTGTGATGTCAACAGTCCCTCCGGCTGTGAGGGAAGTTTGGCATCATTCATTAAAAAAGAAATCGAGTCCTGTGCCGATGCGGTGTGGCAAGATGCCTTGGGCAATTTAATTGTGCACAAAAAAGGTGACGGCACAAAGCTGATGCTCTGCGCCCATATGGATGAAATTGGTCTGGTGGCCACCTGCCACGGCGAAAAAGGGCAGGTTTATGTTTCGGCTTTAGGCGGCGTTTTTCCTTACACGGCTCTTTATCAGCGTGTTCGGTTTGAAAACGGTGCTGAGGGTGTGCTGGTGCCGGACGGCCAGGAAGCAGATTTGCTTAAGGATTTAAAGCTGTCTAAGCTCTATGTCGATATTGGCGCTAAAGATGCAGAAGAGGCGAAAGCCCGTGTAGCCTTGGGCGAGGGTGCGGCTTTTGCTGGGGCTTACTGTGAGCAAGGCGACACCGTTATTGCAAAGGCGCTGGATAATCGTGCCGGTTGCTATGCGCTGATTGAGGCACTTAGAGAAGCTAAAAAGAATAAGAATGATATCTATGCCGTTTTCACAGTCAGCGAGGAATTGGGCTTGCGGGGTGCTAAGGCTGTTGCCGAAAGCGTTAAGCCGGATTATGCTGTGGCGTTGGATGTTACAAGAACCGGTGATACAGCCAGCGGACCCAAGATGTCGGTTCGTTTGGGTGGCGGTGCCGCCATTAAAATTATGGACCATTCCATGCTGGCGCATCCCATAATTAAAGAGCGCTTACAAAATCTTTGCAAAGAGCGGGATATTTTGTGGCAGGCCGAGGTGCTTGAAAGAGGTGGCACCGATGCAGGCGCTATTCATTTGACAGGCGGCGGTGTTCCCTCAGGATGTATTTCCATTCCTCTGCGCTATGTACACACCCCGGGAGAAATGCTCTCAAAGCAGGACTTAGAGCAGGTCGTTGCCTTAACCAAGGCGTTAATTGAAGAGGGTATTTAACGAAAACAACAATAAACAATAACCAAAGAGAAATTGCAGCGGCGTTTATGCTTTGCTGCAATTCTTTTTAGCAAAAAAGCCTTTTGGGTGAAATCTGTCAAACATGACAAGTGCAATTTGCAAAAAAGAAGATTGTATGATAAAATGAATAATAAATAAGAAAAATTATTTGTAATGTGAAAAAAATGCAACCTGCAGTTGCTTTTAAAAACCAACCAAAGTTGCTTGCATCCCTTTACCTCAATTGATATGATGTAATACATAAATGCAAGATGAGAATTTAAAAACATCTTTAATTTTATAAATCCGGTGAGGAGTGAGCATTGGTTATGACAATTGGGGAAAAAATTTCAAAACTGCGTACTTTAGCGGGGTTTTCCCAAGAGCAACTGGCAGAAAAGGTGTCAGTTTCAAGACAATCCGTTTCAAAATGGGAAATGAATCAGGCCCTGCCGCAAATTGATAAGGTGCTTCTGCTTTGCAGTTTGTTTGATGTGACAACAGATGCGCTGTTGTACGACGGCATATCCCTGCAGGAAAGTCAAAAAGAAACCGAAACACCCAATAAGTATTTTGGTACCGATGGTTTTCGTGGTGAGGCTAATGTGAGCCTGACCTCTTATCAGGCCTATCAGGTTGGACGATTTTTAGGTTGGTATTATGGCTCATCGCTGGCCGGTTGTACCAAGGTGGGTTATCGTCCCCACATTGTGATTGGTAAAGACACAAGGCGCTCGAGCTATATGCTGGAATATTCCATTGTGGCCGGCATTACTGCCTCGGGTGCCGATGCCTATATGCTGCATGTGACCACAACACCAAGCGTTTCTTATGTGACCCGGCAGGAAGAATTTGATTGCGGCATTATGATAACGGCTTCTCACAATTCTTATTATGACAACGGTATCAAAATCATTAATCGCCATGGTGAAAAGCTGGATGATGCCACAACGGCTTATATTGAAGCATATTTAGACGGCAACCTGAAAGCTTTAGGCCTTAAAAGTGGCGATTTGCCTTTAGCGAGCCGTGAAAAAATCGGCTGCATTGTGGATTATGTTTCCGGTAGAAATCGCTATGTGGGATATCTCATTTCCCTGGCGTCACATTCTTATAAAACCATGCGGGTCGGTCTTGATTGTGCCAACGGCGCTGCCTGGATGATTGCCAAATCGGTGTTTGATGCCCTGGGGGCACAAACGGTGGTGATTGGTGCCGAGCCAAACGGCTTAAACATTAATAAAGGTTGCGGTTCAACCCATATAGAAAATCTTTGCAGGTTAGTGAAAGAGCAGCATCTGGATGTGGGCTTTGCCTTTGACGGCGATGCAGACCGTTGCATTGCTGTTGATGAAAACGGCAATATTGTCGATGGAGACATGATGCTTTACATTTTAGGCAAAAGGCTCAAGTCCCGAGGTATGCTGAATCATAATAAGGTAGTGGGTACGGTCATGACCAACAGCGGTCTTTTGTCAAGCCTTGCAGCTTTGGGAATTTCCTGTGAGCAAACGGCAGTTGGCGACCGATTTGTTTATGAATGTATGCAAGAAAATGATTATGCTTTGGGTGGAGAACAATCGGGTCACATCATTTTGAAAAAATATGCTACAACAGGCGATGGTATTTTAACTGCCGTCATGCTCATGGAAGAAATTTGCGATACAAAGCTTTCTCTTTCAAAGCTTAAGCAGGATATTACCTTATATCCACAATATATACAGAATGTGCGTGTGAAAGATAAAGAGGCCGTTTTAGCAGATGCTGCTGTTATAGAAGTACTATCCAAAGTGGAAAAACAGATTAACGGCTGCGGTAGAGCGCTTTTGCGCCCCAGCGGCACCGAGCCGGTTATCCGCGTGATGATTGAAAGCGGCAACGAAGAACAATGCAGGGCTTATGCAGAAGAGATTGTAAATGCCATAAAAAAAGGAGGACATACCTTTGGCTGATACTTTAAAAACAGCTGCGCTGTTTAATTGTAAAACAGAATACTTAGCACCCCTATTTGCTATGGGCGAATACCCATGGGAGATATTGCCGAAAATTAAAGATTATGTTGAGGATTTAATTCAAAAGGGCATGCCCGGTTTTACAAAACTTAAGGACAATGTACTGGTGGGGGAGAATGTGACCGTGCATCCCACAGCTGTTATTGAGGGACCGACCATTTTAGGACCGGGGACCCAGGTGCGACCGGGGGCTTATATCCGTGGCACTGTGATTACCGGTCCCGATTGCGTCATCGGCAATGCCACCGAGCTAAAAAATTGTGTGCTGTCTAAAGGTGTAGAGGTGCCCCATTATAATTATGTGGGAGACTCTGTTTTGGGCGAAGGTGCTCACATGGGTGCCGGCGCAGTTTGCTCTAACTTAAAGGCCGATAAAAAACCTGTGGTCATTCATGGGGAAGTGCCAATCAAAACAGGGCTTCGCAAACTGGGTGGCATCATTGGTGACGGCGGTGATGTGGGATGTAATTGTGTTTTAAATCCGGGAACGGTAATTGGCAAAAACACAGCAGTTTATCCCTTGGTTTCACTCAGAGGTGTTTATCCTGACAATTCAATCGTGAAAGCAACCCACAAGGTTGTGGCTAAAGAAGAACGGATATAAAAAAATCAAAAAGGGATGCTGAAGCTTTTGCTTAGCATCCCTTTTTAAAATTCTGTTATTTCTTTTTCTTCAATATTAATTGCTCTAAATGTGAAAAATCGCTGTTGCGAATCATGTCGGCAGTGAGGGTGACGGAAGCGCCGCACATGCAACACTCTAAAATTAAGTTATCCTCTTGCACCTCTACATCAATCATGTTAGAGCCGCATTCGCAAAAGAGCTTTTCTCTGTCAGATAGCTCCTGAATTTTATCCAGTGCCTTGAGCATGGTTACGCCGTTTTTGCCGGTGTGCTCAAGTCCGCAGGCAGCAATCACCTCTTCAATGTAGTGCTCACTGTGCATAACGGCGCTGTGCACCGCCTCGCTGCGCCCGATAAACACAAGACCAACCATCACATTGGGGCAGGTATATTCCGTGCAGTCCTTTTTTGCAAGGCTTTGAAAGGGCAGAGAAAATTTGTGCTCATCGTCGCAAACCATGCATTGTATTGTTATAATGAAGTTATTTTTATTTTCAGGTGCAATTAAAAGAGAAGACTGACCGCAACTACATTGCACGCTAACACTTTTATTGCCCGAAAGTTCAAACATTGAAAAATCACCAAAGGCAATTTCACCGCAACCGGGACAGCGGTATGCAGCGGTTCTATCAAAATTAATAATCATATGGCATCCTCGCTCACAGTTGTTCTTTGCTGCAACATCCTAAAAAAGCAGCCTTGCACCTATCCATCATACTACAAACAGATTGTTTTGTAAAGAGAAATTTCTTTTTTTAATATAAAAAGCAAACATTATGTAGCGGAATAATTCTGTTATTTGCCATATTATTTCTTATTTTGCTATAAAAAAATAATTAATACTTGACTATGCGATGTTTAATGTGTATAATTGTTTAGGGAAATGGAATTGTTTCTATTTAGCAAGACATAAAAGGTACATCCCTGCATTACAATAGTAGTATAGTAAAAAATACGGATTGAAAGTTACGGAGAATATATATGACTTGGTTACATGTTTTTAACTGCTCAATTGCCGCCTTGTTTCTTCTTTGTTATTCGTACCAATTGTTTTATATTGTATACGGATGTTTTAAAAAATCAAAGATATACCCGGAGGTTGAGCCGAAAAACCGGTATGCTGTGCTGATTCCCGCCAGAAACGAAGAGGCAGTTATCGGCCAACTGATTGACTCTATTAAAAAGCAGGACTATCCACTTGAACTTTTAGATATTTATGTTTTGGCGGATAATTGCGACGACAAAACAAAAGAAGTGGCAGAAGCAAGCGGTGCCATTGTGTATGAGCGCCAGAATAAGCTTAAAGTGGGCAAGGGCTTTGCCTTGGAGTTTCTGCTGAATATCATTAAAAAAACAAAGACTCTTGACTATTATGATGGTTATTTCATTTTTGATGCGGATAACCTGTTAAATGCCAGGTATATCACAGAAATGGATAAGTGCCTTTCTGCCGGCAACAAAATTGTCACCAGCTACAGAAATTCTAAAAACTACGGAACAAACTGGATTAGTGCCGGATATTCCCTTTGGTTTTTAAGAGAAGCCCGTTTTTTAAACAATGTCAGAACCTTGCTTGGCACAAGCTGTGCCGTTTCAGGCACCGGCTTTTTGGTCCATCGTGACATTATTAAAAAGCAGAACGGCTGGAAGCATTTTCTGTTGACGGAGGATATCGAGTTCACCACCGATCAGGTGATTCAAGGTGAATCCGTAGCCTATTGCGATGCAGCTCAATTTTATGATGAGCAGCCGGTGACCTTTATGCAGTCCTGGAATCAGCGTCTTAGATGGTCAAAGGGCTTTCTGCAGGTCTGGCGGTGCTATGGCAGTAAGCTGTTGCGGGGTTGTGTTAAAGAAAAGCGGTTCTCGTGCTATGACATGTTAATGACCATCGCACCGGCATTTGTTACCTCAATCCTTACAATTGTTGTGAACACAGGCGCACTTGCTTATGCCTTGATTTTTAACACAAAATTGATTGTGCCTGTTCTTATTGAATGTGCAATAACTTTCATCAGCATTTATCTCACTCTTTGGTTTGTGGGTGCTATCAGTGGCATTTATGAGTGGAAGAACATTCGTTGTTCAGTTTTTAAAAAGATAAAGTCGTTTTTCACTTTCCCGTTCTTCATGCTGACTTACATTCCCATTTCCATCACAGCATTGTTTAAAAATGTTACCTGGAAAGACATTCAGCATCATGTTTCAGACACCATTGACAGTTTAGAGGGAAATGCGTAAATCAAAGTTTTTAAGATGAATAAAGGCGATTAGACAAAATGTCTAATCGCCTTTTTGCGTAAAGAAAGCCGCATGGCATTTGTATGCATGATATAGGTTATTAAAAATATGAGCGATGTATCATTTTAGCCCTATAAAGAGCTATAACAAAAATAAGGGGCAAGCCATAGGCTTGCCCCTTTAATTGTCTTATTGTTCTTTTTTGGGACGAATCAACCAGCACAAAAGCTTTATACTGACATAGATAGCTCCCATTACAACAAATACACCTAACATGCCTAAACCGGAGGTAGGCAGACTTTCTAATAAACCATTTATGTTAATCATGATAAATTTCCTCCTAACCTAATAAGCTAAGCAGCAATCCGCCAGCAATAACAGAAGCAATCTGACCTGCTACATTGGCACCGGCTGCATGCATCAGCAAGAAATTCTGCGGGTCTTCTTTTAGTCCCATTTTGTGAACAACACGGGCAGACATCGGGAAAGCTGAAATACCGGCTGCACCAACCATGGGATTGATTTTCTTTTTAACAAACAGATTAATGATTTTAGCCAGGACAACGCCACCTGCTGTGTCAAAAATAAAGGCGAAAAGACCTAAGCCCATAATTAACAAGGTTTGCGGAGTCAAGAAAAGTTCTGCCTGCATTTTTGTGGCAATGGTAAGACCTAAAAGCAGAGTAATCAGATTAGCTAAAACATTCTGCGCGGTTTCGGAAAGTCCCCTTAAAACGCCACATTCACGAAGCAGGTTACCAAACATCAAAAAGCCAACCAATGAAACGGATGTGGGAGCCACCAGACCAGCTAAAATAGTAATGATAATGGGGAATAAAATTTTAACGGGCTGTGAAACAGTGCCAGGCTTATATTCCATGCGAATCAAACGCTCTTTCTTGGTTGTCAATGCTTTAATAACAGCAGGCTGGATAATGGGTACCAACGCCATGTAAGAGTAAGCAGCTACCACAATCGCACCAATATAATTTGATTTTAAGGTGTTGGCAACGAAAATAGAGGTGGGACCGTCTGCAGCGCCAATGATACCAATGGATGCCGCGTCGTTAATGCTGAATCCAAAGAGAGCAGCCATACTGAAAGTGAAGAAAATACCAAACTGTGCACCGGCACCAAAGAATAAAAGCTTGGGATTGGATAAAATGGGCTCAAAGTCAATCATGGCACCAATGCCGATGAACAAGAGCAAGGGAAACAATTCATTTGCAATACCGGCTTTAAATAAAACATCAATGGCACCCTCTTCGCCGATTTGCACACCGTTTAAAAAGTGTGTAACCGCACCGGACATGGGCAGATTGACTAAAATTGCACCAAATCCCATGGGCAAAAGAAGGGTTGGTTCCATTTCCTTTTTAATTGCCAAGGAAATCAAAATACCACCAATAACCCACATTACAACCTGTTGCCAGGTGATTAACATGAGATTTTCAAAAATAACCTCCATCGTACAGCTCCTTTTTTATTATATATTGTCCTGCTCTTTGAGAAGCCTGAGCAATCAAAAAATATTATAGCAATAGGTGGCAAAAATGTCAAGTATTTTCTGTCATAAATCCCCGCTTTAAGGCGGGAAAAACCAATGGGAGTGAGAGGGGGCTTTTTTTCTTTAAGTCTTGACATTTTTTGTGAATTGTATTACAATAAAAGTGTAAACCTAGTATTATTTCTGCCGGGCTACATGGTAAATGGAGGTCATTGGTAATGCAGTATCAGATAGGCTCTAAAGTTGTTTATCCCATGCATGGTGCGGGCGTGATCGAGTCAATTGAAGAACGAGAAATCATGGGTGTTAAGCAGCAGTATTACATTCTGCGGATTCCTGTGGGTGATATGAAAGTCATGGTGCCTATGCAAACAGCTAAAGAGGTTGGCCTGCGTGATGTTATTGATGCCTGGGAGGCGGATAAGGTTTTAGCAGAATTTAAAGCCTTTGCTGCTGATATGGACAGCAACTGGAATAAGCGGCATAGAGAAAATATGTCCCGTATTAAAAGCGGCAACATTTATGAGGTTGTGCATGTTGTAAAAAACCTGATGTTGCGCGATAAAATGAAAGGCCTTTCCACCAGTGAACGCAAAATGCTTTCAAACTCAAAGCAGATTTTAGTGAGTGAGCTGGTTGTGGCAAAGGCAAAAACCCAACACGAAATTGAAGCTATGATGGATGAGATTGTTGAAAGTGAACTGGGATAAATAAGTGTTTGTTCTAAAAGATATTTTTTGACCCGGGCAGCAGCAGAGCCTAAGCGTTTTAAAAGAAACAGATAAAAAACCGAGCCAAACAGTTATTTTTGTGCAACTGCGGATGTAAAATCAAAATGTGGTGTTTTGTGCTTCGCACTGTCGATTGTGCAGTGCTCACGCGGTTAGATGGGGAGGTAATGAATATGAAAAAAAGATTCTTTATTTTATGGTTGGCAGTCCTGTTATTACTCACAGGTTGCAGCAGTTTAAGAAAACTTGCACCTACTATTTCAAATGACGGAATTCCTGAAACAGCCATTTTATATTTTGGCAATCAGGACGGAACAGATTTAATTGCAGAGAGCCTTGACATTAAAGATAAAGACCCTGAGGTTGTACCTGCATACATTATGGAAAAATTGTTGGATGGTCCGACCAATCCTAATTTAACCAGAGCCGTTCGGGCAGGAACACGGCTTTTGGCCATTCAGGCAGAAGGCAGCCAGGTAAATGTTGATTTGTCCAAAGAGTTTTACCATGAGACCAGCATTTATGATGTTTTAGCGCAGGCGGCCATTGTTAAGTCCATTTGCTCTGTTCGGGTTTACGACCGTGTTATGATTACCATTGAAGGCAAGCCCATGGAAACAGCCGACGGCACACCGATAGGCGTTTTAAAAGAGACAGATGTGGTTTTTGATGCAGACACTTTAATGACAGATGAAACTGACATTACATTATATTTTTCTGATATGAATGCAGAATATTTGGTGAGAGAAGTCCGCAGAGTTCGGGTTCCCCGTGGTGAATCTGTAGAAAAGCTCGTAGTCAGCGAACTGATTAAGGGCCCCAAAAATGCAAACAGCGGTCGCACCATGCCTGCCGAGACTAAGATTCGTTCTGTTGAGACAAAAGATAAGGTCTGCTTTGTTAACTTATCATCTGAGTTTGTTTCAAAAAACAATGTAGGCTCTTCGGCGGAGCAACTGACCATTTATTCCATTGTCAATTCTTTGACAGAGCTTTCAAATGTGGATAAAGTGCAGTTTTTAATTGAGGGCGAGAAAAAAGAGGTATATCACCATATGATTTTTAATGAGCCTATTGAACGAAATGTCACCATGATTCAAAAATAAAATCATGGAGCATAAAAGCTACAGAAAAAGTTTAATAAAAGCCGCATGCCAAGAGGCATGCGGCTTTTTTATAATTATAATCCTATTTGCAGCACTTGGAGAAAACATCCTACTTGACAACAGATTTAGATTGTATTACAATAAAAATGTGATATTGTTTTATGCCTTAATATGCTTGTTCATATCACATGATTATAAACAGTAAGGAGAAGAAAAATGAAAAAATTATGTATAGTTTTGTTGTGCCTGTGCTTGCTTCCCCTGCCGGTTATGGCCGAAACTGCGGCGCCTGCTGCCGAGCTTTCTGCCGGCTGGAATTTGATTGTTGGCAATGTGGCAGTTCAATGCGAAAACGGATTGTTTGTTGAAAATGATCGCTTGATGGCAAGTGCACAGGCTCTTTGCGCAGTTTTAGATCTGCCCTATACTTATAATAGTGGTACTTTTTCCATTGGTGACGATGCTATTGTTTTTAAAGACGGTGCAGCGGCATGCTACATGGGCGGCATTGAAATCCCCATTGATGTGGTAGCGCGTTCGGTAGGTAATGAGCTTTATGTGCCGGTGCGTTTTCTGGCTGAAACCATGGGTTGCAAGGTTGACTTTCAACAGGAATATGGCGAGGACGGTTCGGTATATGCTTCTGTTGCGTTGGTAGATTTGTATCAGGGACCTGCTTTTAATATTTTACTCCCCGGTGATGAAAATGTTGTCAAGGTCTTTCAGGTAACAGCGGCAATTTCAAATGCTGATGTTCGTGCTATTTTTGGCGACCCGTCTGATTATCAGGCTTGGGTAGTTGCATGTATTGAATCAGGTGATGATGTGGTTGTGTTTAACAACGAAGCATGGACATTGACCGAAACAATGAAAAAAGGTTTGCTGGATTTAACACCTTATGTTGTGACACACAATCCTGAGGTTGTTAACATGCTTAAAGATAAAGCCGTTAAAGACAGAGTGATAGACGCAGAAGGCCGCATGATTGGTTTCCCGGTAAAAAACGGTGACAATTTGGAAGTGTTCTATGTGCCTGCCGGTTGCGAGGATGCTGTTGAAGGCATTATCGCTTTTATTGATACTTATAATCAGGTTATTAATCTCTTGGCATAATTAAACATAATAAAAAAAGCCGTCGTTTTAGACTGAAAAAACGACGGCTTTTTTTATGCAAAACCCCTGCTTGCTTTTTGCAAGCGGGGGTTTTAATTTATGATTTGATTTTTGCAAAAAGTGAAAATAGCAGGAACAGACATAAACTCACAGCCACAATACATGCTCCGGTAGGCACGGAGAAAAAGAAGGAAAGCAGCATGCCAATGAAAAAGCACGAAAGGCTTGAAATAGCAGCACACAGGACAACAGCTCTGAAGCTTTTAAACAATCGCATGGCAGTGAGGGCGGGGAAAATAATCAAACTGGACATCAGCATGGCGCCCATCATGCGCATGCCCACCACAATTGTCACGGCAGTGAGCAGGGCAATCAGCATGTTGTAGAGCCGCACACGCATGCCTGTGGCACGGGCAAAGGCCTCGTCAAAAGTTACAGCAAAAATGTCATTATAAAATACCACAAAGAGTAAGAGTACGGCAAGTGACAGGATAACGCTTAAAATCACATCTCCCTGACTCATGGCTAAAATACTGCCAAACATATAGTTATGTACATCGGCATTCATGCCGCCGGTCAAAGAAGTCACAATAACACCAAAAGCCAAGGCACTACTGGATACCAAGGCTATGGCAGCATCGCCTTTTAATTTACCGCTTTCGGAAAGATGCAAAAGCCAAAAGGCGACCAATACAACCACCGGCATTGAAACAGCCAAAGTGGTCACATTCAGCACCATAGCAACAGAGAGAGCTCCAAATCCCACATGAGATAAGCCATCGCCAATCATGGAATAGCGCTTTAGGACAAGGCAAACGCCCAAAAGGGCGACGCAAAGTGAAACCAAAAATCCCACGGCTAAGGCACGAGCCATGAAAGTGTAAGAAAAAACGGCACTCAAGGCATCAAACACACTTTCCACCTCCTATCATGCGGGCGTAGGCTTCGGTTTTTATATAGTCCTTTGTTGTACCAAAAAATTGTACATGTGTTGCCATGTGCAAAATTTTTGTGCCATATTCCACGGCATTTTTAATATCGTGAGAAACCATAATCACGGTGACATTACGGTTTTCGTTTAAATCCTTAATAATCTGATAGAGCTCGGCTGTGGCAGTGGGGTCAAGACCGGCAGCTGGCTCGTCTAAAAGCAGCAACTTTTCTGTTGCACAAAGGGCGCGTGCAAGCAAAACCCGTTGTTGCTGTCCCCCTGAAAGCTCGCGATAAGAGCGCCGTTTCAGGTCGGTAATGTTTAACAGAGCCAGCATTTCATCAGCACGGCTGTGTTCTTTTTTTGTATAGAAGGGACGCAAACCACGACGGCTGCGGCAACCGGATAGCACTACCTCATAAACCGAGGCAGGAAAATCCTTTTGCACCTGTGTTTGCTGTGGCAGATAGCCTATTTCGTTTTGTTTTAATCCCCAAAAAGAAACACGACCATGGCTGGGAGGCAACAAACCAAGCAGACCTTTCATTAATGTGCTTTTGCCCGAGCCGTTTTCACCCACAACACAAAGATAATCACCTTCATCAACTGTAAATTCTACATGACAGACGGCATTGATGCTGTCATAGTGCATGCACAAATCCTCGCAGCGAAGTAAACTCATGTTAATTCAGTCCTTCCTTGAGATGCTCTGCATTTTTTTGCATTAATGAAAGATAAGTTGCCCCTTGTGCCAGTTCCTCTTTAGAAATGTTGTGACAAGAGTGGAGAAGCAAAGGCTTAGCACCTGTTTCTTCACAGATTAAGCGTGCTGTTTTGGGGTCAGAAAGCTCTTCATAATAAATAACCGGAATGTTTTCTTTGCGCACGGTTTCGATCAGCCGTGCAATGTCAGCTGCAGCAGGCTCTGCATCAGAAGAGCAGGAGTTGAGAGCTGCATCATACGACAAACCATATTCCTCTGTGAAATATGAAAAAGCAAAACGCCCGCCAAATATGAGTTTGTTCCGTTTTCCGTTTTGGATAACTAAGCGAAAGGTTTGGTCTAAAGCTGCAAGAGATTGATGCAAATGGGTGGCGTTCATCTCATAAACTGCATAGTTATCAGGGTCAATTTTGCATAGAGCATCCGAAATGCTATTTGCCATTTTCATAGCATATACGGGATTTGTGAAAACATGAGGGTCAATATTGTGGTCGTGGTGAGCCTCGCCCTGAACCGTTTCGTGCACGGTGCTGTGGATGGGGAGTTCTGCCGAAATATCCAAACAAACCGGCTCACCCTCTAAGGCATCTAAAATGGGACTCACCCAGGCCTCCATTGACTCGCCGGTGTAAATAAACAAATCCGCCTGATTAATGGCAATGATATCGGCAGGCGATGGCTCAAATGAATGACTTTCTGCACCGGGGGGCAAAAGAAGAGTTACATCAGCCAAATCGCCGGCAATCGTTTTTGCAAAGTCATATTGAGGAAACAGCGTTGCCACAATTTGCAGCTTGTCCTTTTCAGGCGGCAAAAAAACCGAAGCAGAGCAGCCTGTCAGCAAAAAAAGACACAAAAGTAAAATGATAAAGCGTTTTAGCATCTATAACCTCCGTTGTTTTTTGCAGGCATAAGGGTAAAGTTAAAGCGTGTAAATTCATTGGGTGTGCTCTCGACCCAAATGGTTTCACCGTGGCTTTTGATAATATTTTTCACAATGTAAAGCCCAAGGCCTGTTCCGTTTTTGTCAAGGCTGCGGGATTTATCCGATTTGTAAAAACGGTCAAAAATGTGCTTTAAGTCCTGTTCCTCTATGCCAATGCCGGAATTCTGAATAGAAATAAAGGCTTTGCTTTGGTCGGTCAAGCCTGTGCTGATGTCAATGAATCCACCGTCGTCAGTAAATTTTAAGGCATTATCCATTAAGTTGGTTAAAACACGCTGAATGCTATCTTTGTCAGCGATAACCCGCAGGCTGTCCGATTGAAAATTAACCGTTAAACCAATATTTTTTTCTTCAAGCCTTTTTTCCAGTTTAATGATGGTAAGACGAATGGTTTCATTCATGTCAAATTCCCGCATTTCCAGAGGAAAGCTACCTTGCTCCAATTTGGAAATATCTAATAAATCGGTGACCAAACGGGAAAGACGCTTGGTTTCATCTAAAACAATGGAAAGGTATTGGTTTTGTTTTTCAGGCGAGATGGTTCCGTCCAAAATGCCTTGTACAAAGCCGGTTATGGTGGTCATAGGTGTGCGCAGGTCATGAGAAATATTAGCAACAAAGCTGCTGCGCATGTTCTCAATTTGCTGCAGAGAATCTGCCATTTTATTAAATGATTCGCCGAGTTCGCCAATTTCGTTAGATTCACTCAACGACACCCGCTGCTCCAAGTGACCATCTGCAATGGCTTTCGCTGCCCGATTTAATGCCTTGATTGGTTTTGTAATTCTTAAGGACATGGCATAAATTATCACCAATGCCACCAGTAAAACAAGGGAAATCGGCAACAGCAAAATGCGAAAGACACCGGTTCTGAGCTGATGAATTTCGGGAACAGGCAGGCTGACGAAAACACCGCCCATAATGTTATTTTCATTATAGCGAATGGGAATGCCCACCGTTAAAGTCGGGGCATTAAAAACACCGCCCAATGTACCTAAAAAACGCACACGATTGCCCTTCATGACATCCTCATAATATTCGCGTTTAAGGGTTATGTTGCCGTGGTTTGTGCTGGTGGCAATCACATTACCTTTTGTGTTTACGACGGCTATCATCGTTTCAGTGGTCTGACTTAAGGCGTTTAAATTTATCTGATAGTTCTCTTTGGCATAGTTAGGATTTTGGATAGCCATTTTAACCGTAAACTCTGCCATGTTTTCAGCCACAAAAATTAAATCGTTTTCTTTTTGATTGGTTAAATAATTTCCCAAAAGACCATACATTAAAATGCCCATCACCAAGAAAGAGAACAAAATAACAAGCACGGTCATTGAAAACAAATGAGCAAAAATGCTTTTCTTAGCCAATGTTCATCCCTTACTTTACATCAAATTTATATCCGACGCCCCAAACGGTTTTCAGCTGCCAGTTTTGTCCCTCGCCTGCAAGCTCTAGCTTTTCACGCAACCGCTTAACATGGACATCAACAGTTCGAGAATCGCCGAAATAGTCAAAACCCCAAACAGTTTCCAATAGCTGTTCCCGTGTGAACACCTTGTTGGGATTGGTAGCCAGGCAATATAAGAGCTCCAGCTCTTTTGGGGGGATGTCTATCTGGTTTCCGTTTATTTTCAGTTCGTAATTTGAAAGATTAATGACAAGGTTAGGGTATACCACCTCTTTTTCGGCGTCGTCTTTTGGGTCATAGCGACGCAGAACAGCTTTGATACGGGCGACAAGCTCTTTGTTTTCAAAAGGCTTAACCATGTAGTCATCTGCCCCCAGTTCAAGCCCCAGCACCTTGTCAAAGGTTTCGCCCTTGGCCGTTAGCATAATAATGGGAATATTGCTGATGCGTCTGATTTCGCGGCAAACCTGAAAGCCGTCCATTTTCGGGAGCATGATATCCAGCAAAACAACAGAAGGTGTGCTTTCTTTAAAAAGTGTTAAAGCCGCTTGACCGTCATGGGCCAAAGTCACGGCAAACCCCTCTTTTTCAAGATACAGGCGAATTAATTCGCAAATGTTTCTGTCGTCGTCAACCACTAAAATTCGTTGATTATGCATGTTTTTACCTCCTAACCTTATGCGGTCTGTGCGCACCACAAAGGGTCAAAAATCATTTTACTTGCCAACGCCCTGATGCACCGCAGGGCAGTACCAGTTTGCTTCCGGCTACCGGCAGACCAACCTCATCGGCACTCACTTTGCCGCCCCGCTTTTTCTGAACAGTTAAATGCAACAGGTTAGAAAGCACCGAGGGGGCAAGACCTGTGGTGTATGAATTAATTAGGAAAAACAGGGGCTCGTCTGAAAGCAACAATGCACACCGTTCAATGAGGTTGTGCAATTCTTTTTCCAGCTTAAACACTTCGCCGCCGGGACCACGGCCGTAAGAGGGTGGGTCCATAATGATGCCTTCATAATGGTTGCCACGGCGAATTTCACGCTCGACAAATTTAATGGCATCATCGGCAATAAATCGAACCGGACGATCAGCCATGCCGGAAAGTGTCAGATTTTCTTTAGCCCAGGTGACAACGCCCTTTGAAGAGTCGACATGCACCACCTGTGCACCGGCAGCAGCTGCTGCCAAAGTGGCACCGCCTGTATAGGCAAACAGATTCAGCACCCGTGCAGGACGGTGGGAATCTTTAATTAATTTGTGCATCCACTCCCAGTTCACGCCTTGTTCAGGGAAAAGCCCCATGTGTTTAAACCCTGTTGGCTTTATGTGAAAGGTTAAATTTAAAGGCTCAAAGGTGAGAGGCCAACGCTCTGGCAGAGAGGTGCGAAATTCCCAGCTGCCACCGCCTGAACGACTGCGATGATAAACGCCATCAGCCGATGCCCAGAGCTTTGGGAAAGACCGTTTCTCCCAAATAACCTGCGGATCAGGTCGCACCACGCGTACCCCGTTCCACTCTTCTAACTTATCGCCACCGGCGAGGTCCAGTATCTGATATTCTTTCCATGAATCACATAACCACATATGTATAATTTCCTTCCTGTAATGACGGATGATGCCGTCAATTGTTTTCATTGTAAAAAATTTCATCTACTTTTATTATTGTATCATTCTGACACATTTTAGTCAATTAAAAAGTCATAATAGTGCCGTAATCTTCATAAAATCGTAACAAATAAAGGGATGAATGGTTAAACCCGGAGTCCCAAAAGCGGAAAGGATGTCGAAAATGGACGAAAAAAGAATGCCACACAATGTGATTATGGAAAACAAGCA
>JAFYVH010000007.1 GCA_017549205.1 Clostridia bacterium
ACCGTCACGACCGATGGATTGCAGAATCACATCCACATTGATGCTGTGCTTTGCAAGCAGGGTAAACACACGAAAAGCCTTACCCGGTGTATCTTCAATGCCGCAAATTGAAATGCGGGCAACGTCTAAATCCTTTGCAATACCTCTAACCATCATCTTTTCCATATCGACAACCTCCTTCACAATGGTGCCTTCAGCTCTTGTTAAGCTGGAACGAACACACATGTTTACATTATATTTTTTACCCATTTCAACAGAGCGATTGTGCAAAACGTTTGCACCCAGACTTGCCAGTTCAAGCATTTCATCAAAGGTGATTTCTTTTAACTTGGCAGCGTTTTTAACAATACGGGGGTCAGTGGTGTAAACACCGTCAACGTCTGTATAAATTTCGCACAGGTCTGCATGCAAGGCAGCAGCCAGAGCCACAGCCGAAGTGTCAGAACCGCCGCGACCCAAAGTCGTGATATCGCCGTAGCGATTAATGCCCTGGAAGCCGGTCACAATCACAATGTTTTTCTTATCCAGCTCTTTTTGCAGGCGTTCAGAATCAATTTTTCTGATACGGGAATTGGAATAATTGGAATCGGTGTGAATACCCACCTGCCAGCCGTTTAATGAAACAACGGGGAAACCCAGTTTTTCAATAGCCATGGCAAGCAATGCACTCGAAATCTGTTCACCGGTAGAAAGCAGCATATCCATTTCTCTTTTAGAGGGGCTTTCATTAATTTCTTTGGCTTTTTCAATCAAATCGTCAGTGGTATCACCCTGCGCCGAAACAACAACCACAACGCTGTTGCCTGCTTTGTATGTGCTGGTGACAATGTCTGCCACGTTATACACACGCTCTGCATCAGCCACAGAAGAACCGCCGAATTTCTGGACGATTAGGCTCATAATAACAATCCTTTCAAAATAATTTTGTGCCGGGCCTTCGGGCATAGACCACAAGCACACATCAACGAAAAAAATCCTCTTTTATACCCGAATATAAGCTCTGCTTTAAAAAAGCAAAAGCATGTATGCTTTATTCACCCTTGTGAGCAAACAAAATGCCCAAGGTGTTGCGACCGCAATGTGATGAAATGGTGCAACCGGCACGAGCCAGCAAAATTTCGTTAAAAATGCCGGTGTCTTTCACTGCCTGATAAACCATTTCCACCACGTCATCATCACAACCTGCGTGGGTCACGAAAATGCGTCTTGTGTCAAATTCGCCGTCGGCTAGTTTTTCCTCTACATATTTTTGCAGCACAACCTTGAATTTTCCGCGATATTTTTTGCCCACATCCATTTTGCCGTCTTGCACCTGGATGCAGGGTTTGATGTTAAGAAGATTAGCACCCAATGCCGTAACAGCACTGCAGCGGCCGCCCTTGTGCAAAAATTCCAAAGATTCAATAATGAAACTTGCATCTACACGATTGATATAAGCGGGCATGATTTCAACAATTTCTTCTGCCGTTTTGCCCTCCGCTAAAAGCTCGGCAGCATAAATGACAGATAACGACTGGGCTGTTGAAAGATTTTTTGAATCTATAACAAAAACACGGCCGTCAAATTCCTCAGCTGCAAGAATTGCATTCTGATAAGTGCAAGAAAGACCCGAGCTGAGAGAAAAGTGAATCACCTGATCATGGGTTTCAAGTAGTTTTCCAAAATATTCAGTAAAATCACCAATCGAAACCGCAGAAGTTTTCGGCAAAACGCCTTCTTCTTCATATTTTTTATATAATTCATCCGGCGTCATTTCAATGCCGTCAAGATAACTTTTATCGCCAAAAGTTATATAAAGCGGAATAATGCGAATGTTATATTTTTCCTGCAAATCCTTTGGCATATCACAAGTGGTATCTGCAGAAATGCATATGTTCTTTGCCATCATCCGGCCACTCCTTCATATTATTACGTTATCAAACAACGCTATGACGTTATTCCTTATTATAATATAATGCGTTGCGCTTGTCAACATATTCCTCAATTCTTGGCGTATTATTTAAATGAAATTTTTACTTTATCCAAAAAAGGTGTTGACAAAAATTAAATGGTTGTGTTATAATAAACGCCTGCCTCACAAGAAACTTAATAAGTTTTTAATGAAAAAATGAAAAATAGTGTTGACAACGTCGTTTGTCTGTGCTATAATATTTCAGGTCGGCGCAAATTTGCCGGAATGTGGGCTTATAGCTCAGGTGGTTAGAGCGCACGCCTGATAAGCGTGAGGTCGGTGGTTCGAGTCCACTTAAGCCCACCAAAACGTCGCAACAACCTACGCGAATCGCTTTTGTGCGAGAGCACAAAAGGCTCAAAGCTTCGGTGTTGCTCCTTAATCCCAAAAAACTTTAGATTTTTTGGTAGCCCTAAATAGAATAAAGTGAATGCACCTAGAATGTGGGGGTGTAGCTCAGTTGGGAGAGCACCTGCCTTGCAAGCAGGGGGTCAGGAGTTCGACTCTCCTCATCTCCACCAACAAGCTAGTTTCATGACATTAAGGGATTAATGTTATGGAAGTATCTTGTTAGAAGATACAGAGAGAAGGAACCTTGAAAACTAAACAATGTAAAGACAAAGAAGTTTTTCCGAAAGGGTAAACAATTTCAAAAGGAGAACTCATATAATTGTCGAGAGAACCGGAGGCCGTAAGAAAGGTCAAGCTAATAAGGGCACAGGGCGAATGCCTTGGCATCAGGAGCCGAAGAAGGACGTGACTAACTGCGATAAGCTACGGGGAACCGTAAATAGGTATCGATCCGTAGATTTCCGAATGGGGCAACCCACTTGGGCAATACCCAAGTACTGTGCGGTGAATAAAATAGCCGTATGGGGGAATACCCGCTGAACTGAAACATCTAAGTAGGCGGAGGAAGAGAAAGAAAAATCGATTTTCTTAGTAGCGGCGAGCGAAAAGGAAAGAGGCCAAACCGAGGGTAGCAATACCTTCGGGGTTGCGGACTGCATAATTGATTCAAGAGAGTTAGCAGAAGATGGTTGGAAAGCCACACCAGAGGGAGTAAAAGTCTCGTAAGCGAAAACTTGATTGACATGGCAGAATCCAGAGTACCACGGGACACGAGTAACCCCGTGGGAAGCCGGGGGGCCCACCCCCCAAGCCTAAATACTACCTGATGACCGATAGAGAATAGTAC
>JAFYVH010000008.1 GCA_017549205.1 Clostridia bacterium
GGTCCCACCATGATTCGTGCAGCAGCTAAAAACTATCAAGATGTTGCCGTTGTGGTTGACCCTGCAGACTACGAAACCGTTTTGGCTGAGTACAGAGCAAACGGTGCTGTTTGCCGTGAGACCAAATTTTATTTGGCGTATAAAGTGTTTGAGCACACGGCGGCTTATGACACTTTGATTTCTACCTACTTGAGAAAGACCATCGGCAAGGAACTCTTCCCCCAGAATCTTTCTTTGACCTTTGAAAAGGTGCAGGATATGCGCTATGGCGAAAATCCGCATCAGCAGGCTGTTTTCTATAAAGAAGTGGGTCCTTGCAGCGGCACTCTTTCAGCGGCAAAACAGCTGCACGGCAAAGAGCTTTCTTACAACAACATTAACGATGCTAACGGTGCTCTTGATTTGGTGAAGGAATTTACAGAGCCGACAGTTGTGGCATCTAAACATGCAAACCCCTGTGGCGTGGGTACCGGCGCTGACATTTATGAAGCGTATATGAAAGCCTATGAGGGTGACCCTGTTTCCATCTTTGGCGGCATTATTGCGGCAAACAGAGAAATCGACGGCAAAACTGCAGAGGAGATGAGCAAGATTTTCCTGGAAATCATTGTTGCACCCTCTTTCTCAGAAGAAGCCATTGAAATTTTAACAAAGAAGCAGAACATTCGTCTTTTGGAGCTGCCCACCATTTCCGAGCGCCCCGGCAAAAACGATTTTGACATGAAAAAGGTTATGGGCGGACTTTTGGTGCAGCAGAGAGATACAGAGCTTTATGATGAAGAAAACTGGCAGGTTGTGACAAAAACCCAGCCTACAGAAGAACAGATTCGCGACATGAAGTTTGCATGGAAGGTTGTTAAACATGCAAAATCCAACGGCATTGCTGTGGCAAAGGACAACATGTCTTTAGGCGTGGGACCAGGTCAGACCAATCGAGTTATGGCCGCCAGAATTGCCCTTGACTATGCCGGTGAGCGTGCACAGGGTGCTAGCCTTGCATCTGATGCATTCTTCCCCTTCCCCGATACTGTTGAGGCAGCTGCCAAGGCGGGTATTAAGGCCATTATTCAGCCGGGCGGCTCGAAAAAAGACCAGGAATCCATTGATGCTTGTGATAAGCACGGCATTGCAATGGTGTTTGTTGGTATGCGTCACTTTAAGCATTAATTTGAATGTGGACGGATAAAAATACAGACAGAGGAAAGGATTATAGCTTATGAAAGTGTTAGTGGTTGGCGGCGGTGGCCGTGAACATACAATTATCTGGAAGCTGGCACAAAGCTCCCTTAAGCCCGAGCTTTTTGCTGCACCGGGCAACGGCGGCATTTCACAGCTTGCCACCTGTGTGGACATTAAGGCCACAGATGTTGAGGGTGTTGTGCGCTTTGCCAAGGAAAACCAGATTGATTTAACGGTGGTTGCGCCCGATGACCCCTTGATGTTGGGCATGGTTGACCGGCTGGAAGAAGAGGGCCTTAAGGCCTTTGGACCTCGTCAGAATGCAGCAATTATTGAGGGAAGCAAGGTTTTTTCAAAGGATTTGATGAAGAAATATGGCATTCCTACGGCAGCCTATGAGGTGTTTGACGACAGCGAAAAGGCCATCTCTTATTTAGAAACCGTCAGCTATCCTACCGTTGTTAAGGCGGAGGGTCTGGCTTTAGGCAAGGGCGTTATTATTGCGGCTGATTTTGCAGAGGCAAAGGCAGCTGTAGAGGACATTATGTGTGATAAGGTTTTTGGTGATGCCGGAAGCCGTGTGGTTATTGAAGAATTTTTGACAGGGCAAGAGGTTTCGGTTTTGGCCTTTACTGATGGCAAAAGCCTGTGCCCCATGGTGAGCGCCCAGGACCATAAGCGTGCCTATGATAACGACGAGGGCTTAAACACAGGCGGCATGGGTACTTTTTCTCCCAGTCGGCTTTACACTGAAGCAATTCATGCTGAATGCATGGAGAAAATCTTTATGCCAACTATGGCGGCTATGAACAAAGAGGGTCGCACCTTTAAAGGTGTTTTATACTTTGGTTTGATTATGACCAAAAACGGCGTTAAGGTGATTGAATATAATGCCCGGTTTGGTGACCCAGAAACCCAGGTTGTGCTCCCCAGACTGAAAACCGATTTATTGGAAATCTTTTTGGCTGTGGCAGAAGATAGACTCGACGAAGTTGACATTTGCTGGGCTGACAATGCGGCAGTTTGCGTTGTTATGGCATCTGGCGGATACCCCAAGGCTTACGAAAAGGGACTGCCCATCAGCGGCATCGATGCGGCTGAACAAGATGAGGCGATTAGCGTTTTTCATGCCGGCACTGTTAAACAGGGCGAAGAGTTTTTAACTGCGGGCGGTCGCGTTTTGGGTGTGACGGCTGTGGGTGAAAACTTAGATGGCGCCATTAAAAAAGCCTATGAAGCGGTGGGAAAGATACACTTTGATAAGATGCATTATCGCCGTGATATTGGCATTAAAAAAGAAATTATTTAATAAATTGCGATTACAGGGAAGAAGGATAATAACCGTTGTATAGAAAAATTGTGGACTTTCATGCCCATGCCTTTCACGATAAAATTGCAGAAAAGGCGGCAAAAAATTTAAATGAATATTACGGGATTCCTTTGGCGGGCAACGGTCGGTTTCAGGTTTTGCTAGATAGCATGGAGGAAAATCATATTGACACTTTGGTTGTGCATGCAACGGCAACGAAGCCGGAGCAAGTGCCGGTGATTAACGACTATATGGCAGGGCTTGTGGCACCGCATATTGTTGGCTTTGGCACATTGCACCCTGACTATCCCATGTGGCAGAAAGAGCTGGATAGATTTGCCGATTTAGGACTGCATGGTGTTAAGTTTCATCCTATTTTTCAGGGATTTCGGGTGGATGATGCGAGCATGTATCCCATTTATGAACAGCTAGAAGGGCGCCTGCCTGTGCTGATGCATATGGGGGATGTAAATGTTGACTATGCAACGCCCGAGCGGCTTTTGCATGTGATGACAGATTTCCCCAAGCTGACGGTTGTGGCGGCGCATCTGGGCAGCTATCACGATTATTGGCATGCGCAAAAATGCCTTGCAGACTTAGAAAATCTCTATGTGGATACATCCAGCGCCATTCGGTTTTTAGAGCCGGAGGAGGCAACCCGTGTCATTCGGGCCTATGGAACAGAGCGAGTGCTTTTTGGAACGGATTATCCCCTATCTCTGCACAAAGAGGAGCTTGCCATTTTTGATAAGTTAGCTCTTTCAGAAGAAGAGAAAGAACAAATTTTGTGGAAAAATGCCTATCAGTTGTTGGGCGTGCCCATGGAAAAATAAAGAGTAATTAAAGAGGTGAAGCGGTGTGGACTGTCAGGAGATTTTAGCGGCGATGGTTGCGCCGCTTTGTTTATGGTATAAAGAGAATCAGCGGATTTTACCCTGGCGGGAAAATCACGACCCCTACAGAGTGTGGGTTTCGGAAATTATGCTGCAGCAAACACGGGTGGAAGCGGCAATGCCTTACTATCAGCGGTTTTTAGAGGCGTTGCCCACGGTGTCGGCGCTGGCGGATGCGCCGGAGGAACAGCTGATGAAGCTGTGGGAGGGCTTGGGCTATTACAGCCGTGTGCGGAACATGCAAAAGGCGGCACAGACGATAGTGACAGAATATGGCGGACAGTTTCCTCAAGATGTAGCGCTGCTGGAGAAATTGCCGGGCATTGGTGATTACACAGCGGGTGCTGTGGCATCTATTGCCTTTGGACAGCCCATGCCCGCAGTTGATGGGAATGTTTTGCGGGTGCTTGCAAGGCTTTGTGACGATGAGCGGGATATTATGCTGCCTCAGGTGAAAAAGGATGTGAAGAAAGCGCTATCTTTGGTGTACCCTTTGGCGGAGGATTGCAGTGACTTGACCCAAGGCTTAATGGAGCTGGGAGCGATGGTTTGCATTCCCGGTGTGCCTCGGTGCGACCTTTGTCCTTTAAAAGACTTGTGTCTGGCTAAAAAGGGAAACCGAGAGCAGCTTTTGCCCGTAAGAAAGGCTAAAACCGAAAAGAAGAGGGTGGCAAGAACCATTTTTCTCTTAAGGCACGGCGAAGAGTTTGCTCTTGTAAAGCGGGCAGAAAAAGGGGTTTTGGCAGGCATGTGGGAGTTTCCGGCTATGGAGGGACACGGCTCGTTAGCAGAAGTGGATGTCTGGCTGAAAGAGCATAGCATCAGCGGGGAAAAACATCGGTTTATTGACAGTCGCCATGTGTTTACCCATTTGATTTGGGACATGCAGAGCTATTTGGTTTGTTCTGAAAACAAGCCCCGGGAATTTGCCTGGTTCTCTCTTGATGAACTTTTGGAAAGTGTTGCACTTCCCTCAGCCATGAAACCATTTCTTAAGGCGTTGATAGAAGGGCAGGAAAAAGGCAGTAAGCTGTGAGTGTTTGTGATAAAATAGGGGTTTACTTTGTTTTTGTTTTGTGTTACAATACAGGTGATTGGTGATTTTATGACGGCTTTGCAAGAAGGGTTTTAGCAAGCTCAAAGCCGCTGGATTATACAGGCTCGTGGCAATTATCAAGGTTGTGATGGGCGGAAGGGATAAGGTAATTGATATGAGACGACAATATAAACAAAGAGCCGGGGCAAAAAACAGAAAAAATAACAAAACAGCAAGAGCTTTGGGTGTTGTTATTCTTTTGATTGCCCTGTTCTTTATTTCTTTTTGGGTAACAAGTCTGGTATTACAGTTTAATCAAAGACCCAACATTCCTAAGCAGGAAAATCTTGCTGAAACTACCACAAAACCCACCTATGAGCAGCTGGAAAAGCTGGTTATGGAAAAGGATGAGAAAATTAAAAATTTAGAAGCGGAGCTGGAAAGATATAGAAACGGCTCTTCGATTGATCAGCCCCTTTCATCGGCTACACAACAGCCTGCCGAAAAACCGGCTGAAACCCCGGCGTCTACCAAAACGCCGACTTCGGCGCCTGCAACGGCACCAACGCAAACGCCCGCAGAGACGCCTGCGTCCACACAAGCTCCCACAGAGGCGCCCACAGAGACGCCTGCGCCCACAGAGGCACCCACAGGAGAGGCAGGCGTGGCAGAATGAGCGTGCGGGAATTTGTGACGGAAAGTGAGCAGGAAACAAGAGAGGTTGCTGTTTCTTTAGCCAAGAAGCTTTTGCCGGGACATGTGCTGTGTCTGCGGGGAGAATTGGGCGTTGGAAAAACAGTTTTTGCCCAGGGTCTATGCGCTCAGTTGGGCATTCGTGAGCCTGTGAGCAGCCCTACCTTTACCCTTGTGAATGAATATGAGGGAGAAGGATGCCGGGTTTTTCATTTTGATTTATATAGAATTGAAGAGCCTGAAGAGTTATATGAGATTGGTTTTGAAGAGATGATCAGCAGTGATGCGATTGTGCTCATTGAATGGCCGGAGCAGGCCGGCGAACTTTTGCCCTCTGCAAGATTGGATATTACGATAGAACGCATGGGCGAAAACGGTCGCCGAATCGTGATGGAGGAACGGACAATATGATTGTGCTTGGACTGGATGCATCTTCGGATGCGGTGGCAGTTGGACTTGTTTCTGACGGGACGCTTTTGTGTGAATATACCATTCATAATGGGAAAAATCATTCCCTGACCTTGCTTTCTATGGTTGAAACCATGCTGGCAGAGGTGAACATGGATTTTTGTGATATTGATGTGTATGCCTGCGGTGTGGGGCCCGGCTCTTTTACCGGTGTGCGCATTGGTGCGGCAACGGTTAAGGCTTTTGCTCAGGCACATAAAAAGCCGGTTGTGGCCGTTTCGAGCCTTGCGGTTTTGGCAGAAAATCTGGGAGGATATGATGGACTCAAGGTGAGCGCCATTCATGCACGGGTGAATGAGCTTTATTGTGCAGCTTTCGGACCCAGTGGCGAGGAAGTGCTATCCCCAACGGTTATGACGGTGGAGGAACTAATCGCCTACTTATCCGACAAGCAGTGTAAAATAGTTGGTAGCGGCGCCATTATGTTTAAAGAGCAGTTTGAAGAAAAGCTGGGGAAAGGTGCGGTGGCAGAAGCAGGCCGCGTTCATTCTATTTGCGGCGGCGCAGTGGCTGAACTTGGCTATCGGCTGGCTATCGCGGGAAAAGAGATACCCTATGGCGATTTGGCGCCGGTTTATTTGCGGGCATCTCAGGCTGAGAGGGAATATGCAGAAAAACATAAGGCCCAGTGACCTTATGATTGTATAAACAGGAGGCTTACATAATGATTGTTATCGGAAGTGACCATGGCGCTTTTGAACTGAAGAGCGTTTTGGTGGAGCATTTAAAATCAAAAGGTGTTGAGGTTTGTGACTGCGGTGTTTTTGATGCCACAAGCGTTGATTATCCCGATGTGGCACAGGTTGTTTGTGAAAAGGTAAACAGTGGCAATTATGAATTTGGCATTTTGCTTTGCGGTACCGGTATTGGCATTTCCATTGCGGCCAATAAAATTGACGGTATTCGTTGCGCCCTGGTTAACACAGAATATGCAGCAGAAAAGGCAAAGCAGCACAACAACGCAAATGTGATTGCCCTGGGCGGTCGCGTTTTAGGTCCTGACCTTGCCAAAAACATTTTGGATGCTTTTATGAATACATCCTTTGAGGGCGGACGCCACCAGATGCGAATTGACAAAATTCATGCTTTGGAAAAATAAATTTAAAAAGAGGTCAGAGCCGGCTTTTCGCTCTGCTTTGATGCTTGTGAAAGAGGGGGTCTTTACATGGTTGAAAGACGGGATAAGATTAACTATTATTTAGACATTGCACAAACTGTGGCAGAAAGAGGCACTTGCTTGCGGAGACACTATGGTGCGATTTTGGTTAAAAATGATGAAATTATATCCACCGGCTATAACGGTGCGCCCCGGTCCCGCAAGAACTGCATTGATTTGGGACATTGTTTGCGTGAGAAAATGCACATACCCTCGGGGGAACGCTACGAATTGTGCCGTTCGGTGCATGCAGAAGCCAACTGCATTATCAGTGCGTCAAGACGGGATATGCTGGGGGCAACTCTTTATCTTGCCTGCAAGAACCCTGCAACAGGTGAGTTGATTCCGGGCTCTGATAGTTGTAGCATGTGTAAAAGACTTATCATTAATGCCGGCATTAAAGAGATTGTGATTCGTGATACGGAAACGGACTATCGGATTATTCCTGTGGCGCGCTGGATTTCAAATGACGACAGCTTGTTTGAAGATGAATTTTGCGGCTGCAACGAATCGCAAAAGTAATTGATTTAAAAGTTAATTAAAAATAAAAATCAGGCACTGTTTTAGGGGGCATAAAACAGTGCCTGATTGTATATTTACTGCCGTGGCAATAAATAGCTTAATAGTTAACGGTATTTTTCATTTTTAATCGGATAGAATCAGAAATCATGGCAATAAACTCGCCATTGGTGGGCTTTCCTTTGTTGGTATCGATGGTGTAGCCAAAAATGCCGTTTAAAATTTCCTCTCTGCCACGGTTCCATGCTACCTCAATAGCGTGGCGGATGGCGCGCTCTACCCGGGAGGAAGTGGTTTGGTAGTTGCGCGCCACAGTTGGATAAAGCATTTTTGTGATGGAGTTGATAAACTCCTTATCCTGAATGCACAAGCTGATGGCTTCGCGCAGATAGTTATAACCCTTAATATGTGCCGGAACACCGATTTCGTGAATTACATCGGTGATGATGGATTCAAGATTGTTGGGGGTGATGGTTTGCAGTTGATGGTAGCCTGCCCCATCAGCCAGAGAAAAGGCATCGCCTGTTTTAACAATGGCGCTTATATCTGCAGCAGGTTCGCTTTTGCTTTGCGTAACCTGTCGGATTCGCTTAATGAGAATTTCGTTGCTGTAGAGAGGTTTAACCAGATAATACTGTGCACCAAGCTGCAAGGCCTTGCAGATGATGTTGTCGTGGCTGACGGCAGAAATCATGATGTAAGATGTTTTTTTGGGCAGGGGATTTTGCTGGAGACGCTCTAACAGTTCCAAGCCATCCATTTTTGGCATGACAACATCCAATATCACTACATCGGGCTTTTTTTCAACAATTAAATCGTAGCCATCTAATCCGTCATAGGCAATGCCCACGGTTTCTAAATCGCAAGTTTCGTTTAAATCCTTTTGAATGGATTGGCATAAGGATTTATTGTCGTCGATGATGACAACAGTTGTTTTTTTCATACTGTACTTCCTCCTTAAATTAACAATAAAAAATACCAAATTTTTACAATTTTGCTTTGTTGGTGATATTATAACACCAATTTATAACAGATTGCAAGCTAATTTTTACCATTTATTGTATAATTTTGGAAGTTCGTAAAATTGTTTCATGAAAACAGCGGAAAAGCGTTAAATATTTATAAAATTGGAAACAATCGACACGAAAAGTGTCAATAAAACTTGCATGATGTTTTTCTAAAAATGCTTTTACGAGAGAAATCGAGCTTTTAAAATTTCCTTTGCACAAAAGTATGATTTTTTACTCTTTTACGACGGCTTTTGTCTTTTTTTGATTTTATTAGAGTTTACTCTTGTTTGTGACCTATATTTTTGAATGAAACTTGGATATATTTAACAATTATAATGCAAAAAACGAAATAATAATTGTGCAAAATTTCTTTTTTGTTTTCTATTTATTTTATTGTAATAGTATGGTATAATATATAAAGGTATGTATTGGGTCGCAAGGTAAGAAGTAAGAAATAAGCGATAAAGCGGCACTTTATGGTTTATTTCTTATCTCTTGCTTTTGGCCTGACTACCGAAAAAATTTTTTGGAGGTTAGCTATGTATAAATGCTATCAAATGGAATTGGCGGGCAGACCGCTGGTTATTGAAACCGGAAAATTTGCTGAATTGGCCGGTGGTGCCGTTATGGTACGCTATGGCGACACAGCTGTTTTGTCAACAGCTACCGCTTCGGCAAAACCCAGAGACGGGATTGATTTCTTCCCCTTAAGTGTTGACTTTGAGGAAAAACTTTATTCTGTTGGTAAAATCCCCGGCGGCTTTATCAAGCGTGAGGGTCGTCCCACAGAAAAAGCAATTTTGGCATCTCGTGTGATTGACAGACCGATTCGTCCCTTATTCCCTAAAGATTTGCGTAATGATGTTGGCGTTGTTAATACCGTTATGTCTGTTGAGCAGGATAACTCCCCTGAAATTGCAGCCATGATTGGTACCTCTTGCGCCATCAGCATTTCTGACATTCCTTTTAACGGCCCTATCGGTGGTGTTGTTGTGGGTTATGTTGATGGTCAGCATGTGATTAACCCCACAGCTGAACAGCGTGAAAAGAGCTTGCTCTCTATGACTGTTGCCGGCACAAAGGAAAAGGTTGTTATGATTGAAGCCGGTGCCAAGGAAGTTTCTGAAGATGTGGTTTTTGAAGGCATTCAGCTGGCACATGAAGAAATTAAAAAGATTTGCGATTTTATTTCCGGCATTCAGGCTGAAATTGGTAAAGAAAAGTTCAGCTATGAGCCTCATGTGGTTGATGCTGACCTGTATGAAGATGTTAAATCTTTTGCTGAAGACAAGCTGAAGATTGCTCTGGATACAGACGATAAAACCATTCGCGAAAAGAACTTAAAAGTGATTTATGAAGAGTTTTATGCACACTTTGCTGATAAATATTCTGATGCTGAAGACGGCGCAGCCGTAACAGAAGCCATGGAAAAACTGCAGAAGACCATTGTTCGTCGTTGGATTTTAGACGAAGGCAAGCGTGTTGACGGTCGTGGCATTTTGGACATTCGTCCCTTATCTGCTGATGTTTCACTTCTGCCCAGAACTCATGGTTCCGGTATGTTCAAGCGTGGACAGACTCAGGTTTTGACCGTGGCAACCTTAGGTGCTATGGGTGACGCACAGGCACTGGACGGCATTGATTTGGATGACCAGAAGCGCTACATGCATCATTATAATTTCCCCTCATATTCTGTTGGTGAAACCCGTCCCTCAAGAGGCCCGGGTCGTCGTGAAATTGGTCACGGTGCTCTGGCAGAACGCGCCTTAGAGCCGGTTGTACCCTGCGAAGAAGAATTCCCCTATGCTATCCGTTTGGTTTCTGAAGTTTTGAGTTCTAACGGCAGTACCTCACAGGCCAGCGTTTGTGCAAGCACTTTGGCGCTGATGGACGCAGGCGTGCCCATTAAGGCACCGGTTGCCGGTATTTCTGTTGGTCTTGTTACCGAAGGCGAACGCTTTATCACCATGGTTGACATTCAGGGTCTTGAAGACTTTTATGGCGACATGGACTTTAAGGTGGCGGGTACTAAAGAGGGTATTACAGCCATTCAGATGGACATTAAAATTGACGGTTTGACACCGGCAATCATCAAGCAGGCCTTGTCACAGACAAAAGATGCCCGCATTAAAATTATTGACGAAGTGCTCTTAAAGACCATTGAAGCGCCGAGAGAATCACTTTCTGTTTATGCGCCGAAGATTTTCACCATGACCATTGATACGGATAAGATTCGTGATGTTATCGGCTCCGGCGGTAAGACCATTCAGAAAATTATTGCTGAAACCGGCGTTAAAATCGACATTGAAGACGACGGCAAGATTTACATTGCAACAGCTGACGAAGCTATGGCACAAAAGGCAATGGAAATCATTAAGGGTCTTACAGGCAACATTGAAATCGGCTCTATTTATAAGGGTAAGGTTGTTAACATTTTGCCCTTTGGTGCTTTTGTTGAATTCCTGCCGGGTAAAGACGGCATGGTGCACATCTCCAAACTTGCCAATAAGCGTGTTGAAAAGGTTGAAGATGAGGTTAACATTGGCGATGAAATTATGGTTAAGGTTGTTGAAATTGACAGACAGGGTCGCATTAATCTTTCCCGTAAAGATGCAATGAATGAATTAAATCTGTGGTAAAATAACCTGACAACAGAGAGTTGTCACAAAAGGGTGTGGCGGCTGAGATGAACCTCTCCGCCGCACCTTTTTTAAATATGATAGCTGTGTGCTTGACGAAGATGCAGGGGTGTGGGCAAATGCTTTTGGTGGGTGTTAATGCAAAATATATTCACAGCAATTTGGCAATTCGCTACCTGGCTCAAGTTGACAGCCGTTGCAATTTTCAAGAGTTTACCATTCAGGACAGGGCAGAACACATTGCCGCCTCTTTGTTTGAGACGGGGGAGAGGGTTTTCTGCTTTTCCTGCTATATTTGGAACATTGATATTATCTATCAGGTTTGTGAAATTTTAAAAAAGGCAGATAGCGGACTTGTGTTGGGGTTAGCCGGTCCTGAGGTTAGCTTTGACCCTGAGGAGCAGCTTTTCATGCACCCCTTTTTGTCATTTATCTTGTGTGGAGAGGGTGAGTCGGCTCTTTCACATCTTTTGGATGCATTGGAAGAGGGTACATTTGAGAGAGTGCCGGGGCTTTGGTATCGGACAGATGACGGGATTTTTAAAAGTGAAGTTCCTTCTCGGGAAGCGGATTTGGACAGTTTGCCTTTTGCCTATACAGAGGCGGATATTAAAGCCTTAAAAAATAGGATTGTTTATTTTGAAACATCAAGAGGCTGCCCTTATCGTTGTGCTTTTTGTTTATCCGGCAGTGCCGGAACTTTGCGGTATTTACCTTTGGATAAAGTAGAAAAAGCCATTGCGTTTTTTGCAAGGTACAAGGTGCCCTTGGTTAAACTGGTGGACCGCACCTTTAATGCTGACCCCCAGCGTGCGCTTTCAATCATCGAAATGATTAAAAGCCATGGTGGTGGCACGACTTACCACTTTGAAATCAGGGCCGAAGCCATGACGGAGCCTTTAATCCGCAGCTTGCAAGAGGCACCAAAAGGCATGTTTCAGCTGGAAATTGGTGTGCAGAGTGTGAATGAGACCACACTGCGAAACATTAACAGACGCCCGGCTTTTTTAAAGCTTTGTGAGGTTACAGAGGCGTTGCAGGCCAAGGGGAACATGCACATTCATCTTGATTTGATTGCCGGTTTGCCGGGAGAGAGCCTTGATGAATTTATTCATTCTTTTAATCAGGTTTTTGCGCTTCGTCCCCAAATGTTGCAGCTGGGCTTTTTAAAACGGTTAAAGGGTGCAGAACTCATGGCACCGGGGAGTCATTTTTGTGATTTTCCGCCCTATGAGGTGATTCACAGCGACAAGATGACCTATGGTGAATTGTTGCACTTAAAGGCCGTGGAAGAAATTTTAGAGCAGTATTATAACAGTGGATTGTTTGAAACAAGTTTATCTTATGTATTAAAGACATATTATGCCGGACGGGAATTTGATTTCTTTTCTGAAATGGCCGGTTTTGTCCGCCAAAATGATATGCCAAAAGGGCACAAGGCTCTTTATGAGGCCCTATGTTGCTTTGAAAAAGAAAAATTTGGAGACAATGAGATTACCCACAGGATTATTTATGATTATTGTCTGCGGCACAGAGATTCGCTGAGCTTTATGGAAAATGGTGACAGGTTGAAAGCCGCAGCTTTTGAGTTTTTAAAACAGCCCGAAAGGGTGAAACTTTATTTTGCGCACTATGCCGGAGAAAAACCGGTTACATTATATAAAAAGATTCGCTTTATGCCGATTGGCGATCGCATTGTGGCTTTTGATGTAAGTCACATGGCGGCAGCTGATGTTACGAAGGAATTTGAATAGGAGGAACCGTTTCGGTTCGTGCCCGTCGTGCAGCCGATTTGGGTGCTATGACAAAAGAAGCTTTTTGTGATATTTTTTTAGAAGAAATTAAGACTAAAAAGAAGGATTGACAGCAAAAAGACGGATTATTTGCAAAAGCGGTTTTTGTAAAAACTGAAAAAGGCCAAAAATTATACTAAACACAGCATGATTGAGGTAAAATAATTAAGAGAACGCATTAAAAGTGTGAAGCGGGAGGCATTTCTATGTGGATGGTTGTTTATATTACGCAGAGCAAGGAAGCATCGGAGAAAATCAGAACGCTCTTGCAGCAGGCCGGCTTGCCTGTGAAGGTGCGTAGCGTGAACCAAAGCGGAAATGACCAGTTTGGCTCTTATGAGATTTTGGTGCCGGAGGCAGAACTTTCGGAGGCACACAATGTTATCATTGAGGCCGTTATTTAACTCTAAAAGGCTTCTAAAGGAGGGATCCTTATGCGTAAAATTGGTGTTTTAACAAGCGGTGGCGATGCCCCGGGTATGAATGCGGCTATTCGTTCGGTGGTGCGTGCGGCACTATCAAACGGCATGGAAGTTTGCGGCATTCGCAAGGGCTACACCGGCTTGATTAATGGCATGTTTATGGAAATGAATGCTCGTAGTGTGTCTGATATTTTGCACAGGGGCGGCACTGTTTTGCAGTCTTCTCGCTGTCCTGAATTCCGCGAAATGTCCGGCGTGAAAAAAGGCGTGGAGATGGCGCACAGAATGGGCATTGAAGGTGTTGTTGTTATTGGTGGTGACGGCTCTTTCAGAGGAGCCAGAGACTTGTCTTTAGCCGGCTTGCCCACGGTGGGTATTCCCGGCACAATCGATAATGACATCGGGTGCACTGATACCACCATTGGCTTTGATACGGCTCTTGACACAGTTAAAGATGCCATTGACAAAATCAGAGATACGGCACAGTCGCACGAGAGATGCTCTGTGATTGAGGTTATGGGTCGTGGTGCAGGCTATATTGCAGCATATGTGGCCATTGCCTGCGGTGCAGAGGCCGTTTTGATTCCTGAAAAATCATATAATTTTGAGAAGGACATTTTAGAGCCGATTATTGAAGGTAAAAAAAGAGGCAAGGAAAACAACCTTATCATTGTGGCAGAGGGCGCCGGTGGTGCCATTGAAATTGCAGAAAAAATTGAGGAAGTTACTGGCGTTGAGGCAAGAGCCACCGTGTTGGGTCACATTCAAAGAGGTGGCAGTCCCACAGTAAACGACAGAATGCTGGCCAGCCGCATGGGTATGCATGCAGTACGGCTTTTGCATGAGGGCAAGGGCAATCGGATTGTGGCCATTAAAAACAATGCCATTGTTGACTATGACATTTTAGAGGGTCTTGCTATGAAAAAAACCATGCAGGAAGACATTTTGAACATGGCAAGCGTTTTGAGCTTGTAAGAAAAAGGACAGGCGGCGTGTTTTGCCGACCTGTCTTTCCCTTATGATTTGCAAGACAAATGAGGATGAAGAGGATGACTAAAATAGTTCGGGTTACAGATGATATATCGGTTGTAGATGAGGCAGCAGAGGCCCTGGCAAAAGGTAAACTGGTGGCAATGCCCACAGAAACCGTTTATGGACTGGGTGCAAATGCTTTGGACGAAGAAGCCATAAGCCATATATTTTTGGCAAAGGGCAGACCCCAGGACAATCCGCTGATTGTTCACATAAGCCATAAGGATATGCTGGAGTGCGTGGTTAAATCGGTGCCGGAGGCGGCAGAAAAGCTGATGGATGCCTTTTGGCCGGGACCTTTAACCATTATTTTAGAAAAATCAGATAAAATTCCCACCTGTGTGACAGCAGGTCTTAACACGGTGGCTGTGCGCATGCCCAGACACCCTGTGGCACTGCGGCTCATTGAAAAAAGCGGCGTGCCGGTGGCGGCGCCCAGCGCCAATATATCAGGCAGACCCAGCACCACAAGAGCGAGCCATGTGATTGAAGATTTATCGGGAAAAGTGGATTACATTTTAGATGGCGGTGCTTGTGAGGTGGGTCTTGAATCCACCGTGATTGACATGACAGGTGAGGTGCCGCAGATTTTACGCCCCGGTGGCATCAGCTTAGAGGCGCTTAGGCAGGTTTTGGGCCAGGTAACCTATGAGCCGGCTCTTAAGGACAGTCGCACCGTGCCGAAGAGTCCGGGCATGAAATATCGCCACTATGCACCAAAAGGAGAGCTTGTTTTGGTGGATGCCGAATGTAGCGAACGGGTGCAGGCGCTTTTGGCTGATTCAAAATGTGCCGGCGGAAAAGTGGGCGTTTTGTGTTGCGGTGAAAGAGGCTATGATGCGGACTTTGTCATTGATTGCGGCGATGATGCCGAGGCCTATGCCCAAAATCTTTTTGATGCCCTGCGGCAGATGGACGAGCTGGGTGCAACCTTTATTGTGGCAGAGCTGCCAAAAGACAGCGGTGGTATTGTGCCGGCCCTCAAAAACCGCATGTTAAAGGCGGCAGGCGGTCGTGTGATGACAGAGGCGGAAGAATATCGCACAGAGCTTGTGTGAGATTTGTGCAAAAATAATTTTTACATAAAGGTGGAAAAGTCATGTCTTATGAAACAGTGGCTTTGACAAAAGAAATAATTCCGGCTTTGGTTTTGTTAGAGCGTGCCTGCTTTTCGGTGCCCTGGACAGAGGGCATGTTTTGCGGTGAGCTGGAAAATGATGCCGCTGTGTATCGAATTGTGTTGTGTGAGGGCAAACCCGTGGCCTATATGGGCATGTGGTGTGTGGCAGATGAGGGGCAAATTACCAACATTGCTGTGGACCCGGGGCACAGACGCAAGGGATTGGCCTTTTCGCTTTTAAATGAGTTTGTGAAGCTTGCCAGTGAGCGCAAGTTAACGCTGCTCACCTTAGAGGTGCGGGAACACAATGAGGCGGCCATCGGGCTCTATGAAAAAATGGGATTTGTACAGGTTGGTCGTCGGCAGAAATATTATGAAAACAGAGAAGATGCACTACTGATGACCTTGTTTTTGGACAAGCTGTGTTGATTAAAGGAGAAAACAAGCATGAATGATTTAATATTAGCCATAGAATCCTCTTGTGATGAAACGGCCGCTGCTGTGGTTCGTGACGGCAGAGAGGTGCTTTCCAATGTGATTTCATCACAGATTCCCATTCATGAACGATATGGCGGTGTTGTGCCGGAAATTGCATCACGAAACCATGTGCTGCAACTGCCGGGTGTGATTGACAAAGCTTTAGAAGAAGCGGGCTGTGGGTTTGATGATTTATCAGCCATTGCGGTAACCTATGGTCCCGGCCTTGTGGGAGCGCTTTTAACCGGCGTTTCAGCGGCTAAGGCACTAGCCTCAGCAAGAAAACTGCCATTGGTTGCGGTGAACCATATTCATGGGCACATTGCGGCCAATTATATTGCACATAAAGACCTGGAGCCGCCCTTTGTGTGTCTGGTGGCATCGGGTGGACACAGTCACATTTTATATGTTAAGGACTATACCGATTTTGAAATTTTGGGTCGCACAAGAGACGATGCAGCCGGTGAGGCCTTTGACAAAATTGCTCGGGTGCTTGGACTGGGATATCCCGGTGGACCTAAGCTTGAAAAATTAGCGCAAGAGGGCAACAGCGAGGCCATTCCTTTCCCCCGTGTTACCTTTGGTGAGGACTGCTATGATTTTAGTTTTAGCGGGGTTAAGACAGCAGTGATTAACTATGTACATAAGCAAGAGCAAAAGGGTGAGGGAATTTGCAAAGCTGATTTGGCAGCGTCTTTTCAGCGTGCTGTAGTGGAGGCTTTGGTGAGTCATACCATGGCGGCAGCGAAAGCTAAGGGCTGCTCTGTGGTGGCTTTAGCCGGCGGCGTCAGCGCCAATGGTGCTCTGCGGGAAGCTTTTTCTGTAGCGGCAGAAAAAGAGGGCATGCGTCTTTATTATCCTCCGCTCATTTTGTGTACTGATAATGCTGCCATGATTGGTTGCGCCGGCTATTTCGCCTATCAGGAGGGACGGTTTGCAGACAGTCGCTTAAATGCAGTGCCTAACTTAAAGTTGTGAAAAAAGGGCAGTAAAACAGTTGTAAAAGGAAGGTGAGAGTTTTATGGCTAAAAAGAGAAAGAAGAAAATTAAACAATATGAGCTGTGGATTCTCATTGTTTTGGCAACTGTAATCGCCTTATACGCCCATTCGGTGTGGCGGGATTATCGCGGACACATGGGCGGTGCAACCAAAGAAGTTGTGGTTGAAACCGGAAACGGAACAGCCGATATTGCACAAGAGCTTGTGGAAAAGGGCATTATTAAAAAGCCTTTTTGGTTTCGGGTGATGTCGAAGCTGGGCGGTCATGACGGGAAATATTTGCAAGGTGTTTATACGCTGCCACAGAATGCTGGATACAAAACCATTTTTAAGACCTTAGAAAGCGGTTACAGCACAGCAGGGCTTGTGTGGGTGACCATACCGGAGGGCTATGAGCTGCGGCAGATTGCGGACAAGCTGGAAGAAGCCGGGCTGATAGACCGCGCAGAATTTTATAAGGAAGTTGAAAACGGAAGTTTTGATTATTGGTTTTTAAAGGGGTTGCCGGAGAGAGAAAACAGGCTGGAGGGATATTTGTTCCCCGACACCTATCAGTTCCGAAAGGGCGACAGCGAGGCTATTATCATTAACACCATGCTAAAGCGGTTTGATGAGGTTTATACAGAAGAATATAAAAATCGTGCCAAGGAGCTTTCTATGACCGACGACCAAGTGATTACCCTTGCCTCGGTGATTGAGCGGGAGGCTATGGGTGATGCCGACAGAAAGCTGGTTGCCGGCGTGTTTCATAATCGGCTGAAGAGCGACAGTTATCCTTATCTGCAATCATGCGCTACGGTACAATATATTTTGAAAGAACGAAAAACTGTTTTATCCATTGCGGATACGAAAATTGATTCGCCCTATAACACCTATCAAAATCCCGGTTTGCCCATTGGTCCTATTGCTTCGCCCGGACTGGAGGCCATTGAGGCAGCTCTTTATCCTACGAAAACGGATTATTTGTTCTTTGTGCTGGATTCACAGGGCGTGCATCGGTTTGCCAAGACTTACGATGAGCATCAGAGGAATATGCAAAAATAGAGAGAAGTTAAAGTATTTTGAATAAAAAATAAGGCCACCCTTTCGGGTGGCCTTTTCATATGCTTTTTATTGATTAGTTACATTCAGCAACTAAGGGACCTGCCAGCTCGTTTAAGAAGAAGAGCTTGCCGGGCAGAGTGGGGATGTAGCTGGAAGTGATCCACGGAGTGGGACCATAACGCAGAGTCATCCACAGGCTCATGCCTTGCCACTGCATACCACGGGACAGAGCACCGTCGCAGCCACCGATGATGTGGTCAGCCTGCATGAAGATGCCGGGGCCGATGGTGTTAGCACGGCAGGGAACAAGAGTGGTTCTTGATTTAAAGCTTGTGATAGCATTTTGCTCGATGGTTAAAGGATGCAGCTTTGCACCAATGCGATAAGGCTGTTTTAACCATTCTTCTTCGCTGGCAAATTCAGCTGCAAACTGGGGCTCCCAGAATGCAATGTGGCACATTCTGCCGATACCGAAAATCAGCACCATTTTAGCACCTTCAGCCTTTAACTTGGCAATCTTTTCGGGGTATTGGGGCAGATTGTCTTTGGTGGCGAAGTTTCTCTGAGATTCAGGAACGGTCAGTTCGCCTAAGGGATTATAGAATGCTTCTTTCATGGCATTGGTGAAAGCGGCGGGGTCGTCGGCAGCTAAGGTATTGCCTTCAGCGTCGCTCCACTCGTCCATGTTAAAGCAATGGAGATGGTCGCATTTGATGTTCCACTCTTTTAAGAAGAACACAGCCCATTTATACATACCCATGGGGCCAACGGGGAGAATCATAATCAGCTTCTCGCCTTTTTCACGGGCGTTTTTAATGGTGAGAGCAATTTCGTGACCCATTAAAGTGTCAAACTCTTCAACAGACTTGCAGGAGATGGGTCTGAAATCCTTATTCCAGAAGCTTTGGGGTTCGTAAATGGATTCGGGAGCGTTGGAACAGCAAGCATCAATCTTGTCCATGTCCCAACCGGCAGGATAAAAGCCCTCTAACAGGGAGCCTTTTACAGTACTGGAAAAATTCATGTGATTTTCCTCCTAATTTTTAAAATTATTGATAGCCGACTAGGGCAACATTCTCATGGGTTTAATTTTGGGCCAAGCATATGCCTGTGTGAAAGCTTCGGCATAGTCAACGCCGCACTGCAGACCGCGGAAACGGGCGCAGGTTTTAACAAATTCAGCAAAGTCAATGTTGTCATGGTCGCGCATCCACTTCATCTGGCTCACATGACATTCCAGCATTTCTAATTTCAAATCAATGGTGGAAGTGATGTCAACATATTCAGTAGGCATGAAGTTCACACCGGCTAATGTGTCCATATAATAAAGCGGGGTGAGCTCGGCAGCGCCGCCCACAGAGGTTTCGTAATGGGGAACGCTGGCGGCAAAGGTTGCATCGAAAACCAGCTTGCTGACAGCTGTGTGGTCGGGCATGTAGTCGTTAGGACTGTGGGTGATGATAACATCGGGCTGCTCTGAGCGGATGACATCTACCACACGGTCGCGCTGTTCTTTATTATCATATACCATAACATCGTCAATGTCGCAGGTGACAACTTTGATGCCGGCTAAGCTTCCGGCTTTTTTTGCTTCTTCACGGCGCATAGCACGCAGCTCATCGGGCATGATGATGGCGTGACCGCGATTGCCGTTAGCAACATGGCAAACGGTAACCTCATGACCCTCTTTTACATATTTCGCCAGGGTGCCTGCGCATGCAACTTCTATATCGTCGGGATGACAGCCAAAGGCTAAAACTTTCATGAAAGATTCCTCCTATTGTTGTTATAGTATCGTCTATGTTTTTATAAACCTTTTTTAATGATTTCGTCTGCCTTAAAGACTTGCTCATAGCTCTTCCACACATCGTCGATGGTGGGAGTGCCGGGGCTGTTGTTTTCAATCATGTCAATCAGTGCTTCAAGCTGGTCGCCGGTGGGTTTGCGCTTTGAAAGAAGATTGATCATTTCATATGTCTTTTCCGGATAACGATAATATTCAATTAAATCGCCTTCTTCGTGATGGTTAAAGCGGTTATCCTGATAGGTGATGGAGATGCGGCCCTTGGGACCAACAAACTCTTTGGTGTTGCAGGAGGCCATGGTGTTACTCCAACCAACCTCGTAATAACCAACAGAACCATCAGACAATTTGGCGGTCAGCATGCCGAAGTTATACTTTCCATCAGGCACATCCGCCTCGGTTTTTAGACCAATGGCGTTAAGCTCTGTGATGGTGGCACCGGTGAACCAGTGCATAACATCAACATAATGAACACCGCAATCAATCAACGGAGAGGTGGATTTGATAAGGCTTAAATATTTATTCCAATCCATAGTGTGATGGTTTTGCACCATGCGCATGATAACCGGTTTGCCGATGGCACCGGACTGAATCATCTCTGCCACTTTTTGATAGGTTTTGTTGTGGCGCAAAATGTAGCCGATTAAGACCTTGCACTCGGGATGCTCTTTGACCAGTCGAACCATCTCTGCACCCTCTTCTAAACTGGAAGCCAGAGGCTTTTCGCAGAGAACATGCTTGCCTGCATCAATGCACGCCTTTAAGATTTCTAAATGTGTGTTTGGATATGTAGCAATGATAACAATGTCTACAGCCGGATCCTGCAGCACCTGGTGATAATCTAAAGTTGTGTGCTTTGCATTGAAGCGGTTGGCAAAGTCGTGGGTGCGGGCCTCATCTAAATCACAAACATATTCAATGGAGACATTCTCCTTGAAATACATGTCGTTAAGATGCGCCTCGCCCATGCAGCCACAGCCGATTAATGCGATACCATAGGTTTTAGAAGACATAATGAAAACTCCCATATACTAAGACTATCAAGACAAAGAATCCTCTGCCTGATTTAAAAACTTTTCAAGCTCTTCTGCCGTGCTCCCCACAAGTTCATGACAATTTTTAGCGCGGCCATCTGCTTGTGCTTTAGCCAACAGCTCGCGACAGAGCATAGAGCCGTTTTGCGCATGAAACTTTTCTGCAAAAAGGCGGACCCGCGCATAGCAAGCGGCCTTTTCGACATGGGTTGGCGGTGTGCCGGCTGCATCGGTCATGCCTAAAACCATGAAAGCACCTGTGAGTGCGCCGCAGGTTTCACGCATTTGCCCCATGCCTCCACCAAAAGGGAGGGACAGCCTTGCCGCATCGACAGCAGAAATTGACAAATCATCACAAAAGGCAAGAAAAACAGACTGTGCACAATTATAACCCTGGCTGTGGAACGCCATTGCTTTTTCTCTCTTATTCATGTCTACCTCTCGTGATCATTACTTAAATATACTCATCTATACATTATATACCTATTTTTGTGGCTTGTCAATCCTTTTATTGCTATATTTTTGCGGAAAAAGATAGGATTTATGGGTGTTTTCAGTCTGTAAGCTTTGCTGCAATTAATGCTTTATAGACGATGGGAGTGACTATGGTGGTTATGATGATTTCAGGAATCATGTAGGTGCCGTTATAAAACACTGAATAAATGACGGATAGCACAGGTCCTGAGCCGATTTCCATAATTTTGGCGCCGATAGCATAAAAGCCCTCTTGTGTAAAAAACCATTCTGCCCATGCGCCGAAGAAAAGTGCGCCGGAAACGGTGTGGACAAGATAGCGAAGTGAAAGAGCGACGATTGAGCCTATACAAATGGCAGAAAACGGGTTTTTGATGCGGTTTTTAAAGATGCCGCCAAAACCCAGCACGGTGTAAGCCACTATGTAATCTAAAAGGCAAATGGCAAGGGCCTGCCAAACCAGCATTTGGCTTTCACCAGGCAAAAAGAAGGCCGTTATGGTTTTAAGACCGAAAAGAAGTTGCAGCAGGCTGAAAATGAAGGCAGATAAAAGCCCCCACTTTGTGCCGAAGCAAAAGGCAATTATGATGATGGGCATCATAGAGGCCAGGGTGATGCCACCGCCAAAGGGCAACTGAAATGGCTGGAAGACAGACAAAACAGCGCTGAGCGCGATGAGCATGGCAGAGATGACTAATTTTTTTGTTTTCATGTTGGGTACCCCCTTTTTTTATTCACAAATAAAAATCTGAGGTGATTTGGCGAACAGAAATTACCTTGTGCTTGCCTTTTTGCAGAGATACAAAAAAACGGAAACAGCCAAACAAAGACTGTTTCCGTTGCAAAGCAAGCATGAAATATTCCCTACGTTGGCATTATCCAAATCAGGTTACGGGTCGAAATCGAATTTCCTCTCAGCCTTTTGGGCTCCCCGATATTTATTTGTCTACATCATTTTAGCACAGTCAAAATTTCTTGTCAATGGATTTTTTTAATTACATTAAGAATTTTTTGTGTTCTCTGACAGTTTTTTTAATGTTTGTCACTAAATTTGCAATTTGCACTTTGGGAAAAATTTTTGTGTTAGCATAAAATCTGCTTGGGAGGTGAGTGTGTGCAGGAAGACGATAATCGTATGGCGCGGTATGTGCAGTTGCTACTCAAAAAATCTTCGGATGACCTTTTGGATGAGACGCAAAAAACAGCTGACAAAGATAACGCCATGGCCATTGCCGTTGCCCTGGTGGAAAAAGCAAAGAGCGGAGACTTGCAGGCCATTAAAGAGGTGCGGAACTTAGCTGAAACTGCACAAGGCGATGAAATGCAAGCATTTGAAATGCCCGCCAAAATGATGACAGAAAAGTATTTGCCGGTGTGGCGGGATATTAAGCGGGGCGGGCACACGGAATATGTTTTATACGGCGGCCGCGGTAGCGCCAAATCGACCTTTATCAGCTTGGCAATTTTGGATGTTTTGCTGTCAAAACCCATGCTGCATGCAGTTTTGTGCAGACGAGTGAAAGACACCTTGCGGGACAGCGTGTATGCACAAATGAAGTGGGCCATTGGCCAGCTGCATTTGGATGCTTATTTTGAATGTCGGGTCAATCCCATGGAAATGGTCTATAAGCCTACGGGGCAAAAAATTTATTTTCGTGGGGCGGACGACCCGGCAAAATTAAAATCAATTAAAGTTCCTTTTGGATATATCGGCATTTTGTGGTTTGAAGAGCTTGACCAGTTTTGTGGTGAAGAGGAAATTCGAAGCATTGAACAATCGGTGATTCGTGGCGGTGATGAGGCTTTTATTTTTAAATCTTTTAATCCGCCGCGCACAACGGGGAACTGGGCCAATCAATTTGTGAAGGTGCCAAAGGAAAGTCGGTATCTTTGCAAAAGCTGTTATCGGGATATTCCGCCGGAGTGGCTTGGCAAGGTCTTTTTGGAGGAGGCGGCGCACCTAAAAGAGATAAATCCCGCTGCCTATGAACACGAATATGAGGGCATGCCCAATGATGAGGGCGGCAGCGTGTTCACAAATGTGAGCCTGCGGGAAATTGGCGACAGCGAAATTAATTCTTTTGACAGAATTTATAACGGCATTGACTGGGGCTGGTATCCTGACCCGTTTCGTTTTCATCGTATGGCATATTTGCCGGCAGAGAGCAGACTTTATATTTTTGATGAAATCAGCGGTCATAAGCTGCCAAACAGAGAAATTGGCCAGCTTCTTAAAATACATGGCATTGGCAGTCGGGATAAAATCACAGCCGATTCGGCGGGCGAGGGGCCAAAATCCATTGCCGACTTGCGTGATGAGGGTTTCATGATACGGCGAGCCAAAAAAGGACCGGGCAGTATCGCTTACTCTATGAAGTGGCTTTCGTCACTAAAGGAGATTGTGATAGACCCCAAAAGGTGCCCCAATGCTGCTCAAGAATTTATGCACTATGAGTATGAAACAACAGAGCTTGGAGAAGTGGTTAGCGGATATCCTGATAAAGATAATCATTCCATTGATGCCGTGCGCTATGCAATGGAGGAAGTTTGGAGGAGGAGAGGACAATGACAGAAATGGAAACAAATAATTTTTTAATGGTAAAAAGCATTGAAAATGCCTTGGGACGAGAGGTGCTGATTTCGGAGGACATGTGTGAAGCCATGACCTTATGGGACAAGATGTATCGCAACAAACCATCGTGGCTTCAGAAAGATGCGAAAAGCATGAATCTGCCTTCGGCTATTGCCAGCGAGCTTGCCTGTCAGGCAACGCTGGATTTTAAATCTACCATATCCGGTAGCCGTCGGGCAGAAATTTTAAACGACGAAGTGTATCAAAATGTGATTTTTGACATCAGACGATGGACAGAGCTTGCCTGTGCTTTAGGCGGCGTTGTATTTAAGCCCTACCCAGACCGAAATCGGCTGGCGGTGGAATATGTGCAGGCACATCGGTTTTTCCCCTTGGCTGTAGATAGCCGAGGGGAGATTGTTTCGGCGGTGTTTTTGGACAGGTTTAAAAGAAATGGCCGAGTGTATAGCCGATTGGAAGAGCACATTTTGGATCATCAGGGTGTTACGGTTACCAATCGCGCTTTTATAGGCGGCGGATTTTGGGGACTGGGCAAGCAAATTCCCCTTAAAGATATTCCGGAATGGGCGAATCTGGCGGAAAGCGTGACGCTGCCCGGCGTTACAAAGCCTTTATTTGCCTACTTTAAGATGCCTATGGCCAATGCGGTTGACCCAAGCTCGCCTATGGGAGCATCGGCCTATGCCCGTAGCACCGACATGATTCGGGAAGCGGATTTGCAATTTTCAAGACTCCTTTGGGAATATGAAGGTGGCGAACTGGCCATTGATGCAAGTGTTGATGCACTTCTTTTGGAAAACGGGGATATGAAAATGCCCGCCTTAAATCGCAGGTTATTTCGTGCACTGGATTTAGATGCAGGGGATAGTGACTTATACAGTGTGTTTGCACCGGCTTTGCGGGATAACTCCTATTTAAGCGGATTAAACGAAATTTTAATTCGGGTTGAGGATTTGTGCGGGCTTGCAAGGGGAACTGTTTCAAACACAAACAATGTGGCAAGAACGGCAACAGAGTTACAACTTTTGCGCCAACGCTCTTATTCAACGGTGTCTGACATTCAAAAGTCGCTGCAGAGGGCGCTTGGACAGCTGGTGGAGGGTCTTGACAAGCTGGCCACGGTTTTTGCCCTTTTGCCTCCGGGGAAATGCGAAGTTACTTTTGAATTTGATGACAGCATTGTGACAGACAGAAGCACGCAGTTTGAGGAAATGCAAAAGCTGGTTAATCAAGGGGTTTTGCAAAAGTGGGAATTTAGAACCTGGTATTTGGGTGAGACAGAGGAGCAGGCAAAGGCAAGAATTTTAGAAAGTGAGCAGAAAGAGGCAAACAGAGAGGCGAATCAGAACGAAGAAAATACCCCGGCATAAAGGGGCTTGTCTTTGGGTAACAGACGCTAAACAGACCTATGTCTTGCTTGTCAAGACAAACTAACCGCCTGAGTCGGCGGAATAAAAATCGACGGTGCAAAGGCAGGACTGGCTGCCGCTGTGTGAAAGATTGGTGGCAAGATGTAACCATGGGCGTTTTGACACTTTGGGTCACATGGCAAGAGGGCATTCATCAAATGCTAAAGGAAAGCACACAGAAAGGAGCAGAAATGCAGGAAGTTTTAAAACGGCTTTATGGCGAGGCCGTGACAGAAGAAAGTTTGTCCACTTTCAATGAAGAGCTGGGAAAACGATTTGTTGCAAAGGGAGACTTTAACCAGCGAAACGAAGAACTGAAAAACCTGCGGAGTCAGGTGGCCGGCATGGAAGAAGAGCTTTTGGCAGGTCGTGAGGCAGTACTTTTGGCAGAAGAATTGCGCCAGAGGTTGCAGGAGACTGAAGAAAAGCATGCTAATGAACTGGCGGCGTATGCAGAACAGGAAGCTAAGAAACAGATGAAATCTGCTTTGGATAAGGCCTTATCTGAGGCGGGAGCTCGTAACCTGATTGCTGTTAAAGCCCTGCTTGATTTAGAAAAAATCGCCTTTAAAAACGGCGAACTGACGGGTCTTAATGAGCAGCTTTGGGACTTAAAGAAAGAAAACAGCTATTTGTTCTTAGAAAACAAGCAGGATATTCAGTTTATTCAGCCGGCGGCAAAGGGACAGACGGACATCGCCGACGAAGAGTTTAAAAAGCTGGGGTATATGGAACGGGTGAAACTGAAAAGGGAGCAGCCGGAACTATACCGGGCAATGATTCAAAAAATAGGAGGTAAATAATTATGTCTATGTATTTAAATTATCCATTTGATGAAGAAGTTTTTGTGCAGAGCTGGGACAGCGCGCCCGATCCCGCAAAAACAGCAATGATTGACAGCGGTGCCATGGTTGAAGATGCCATGATTGCATCACGCATTCAAAATGACGGTGGTCTTTACACCATTCCTTTTTACAGCGTTTTAGATGGCGCGCCCGACAACTATGACGGCGTTACCGACATTCAGGCAACAGAAGCTGCTGGCGGTAGCCAGACCGGTGTTGTTTATGGTCGCGGCAAAGGCTTTACAGCCCGTAATTTTGCAGCGGAGCTTTCCGGCGCCGACCCCATGGGTCATATTGCTGCTACCATTGGTAAATATTGGGCAAAGCAGAGACAAAAATCGCTGCTTGCCATTTTGCAGGCAATCTTTGGTATTACCGGTGCCAGCGGCAACGCAAAAAAATGGCAGGATAATCACAGCGTGGATTTGACTTCTGCATCTGCTAATCCTTACATCATTGAGGCTACAGACTTAAACAATCTGGCAACAAAGGCTTTGGGTGATAACAAGAATTTATTCTCTTTAGCCATTATGCACTCGAATGTTGCTAAAAGTCTTGAGAATCTGCAGATGTTAGAATATTGGAAATATACCGATGCTAACGGCATTCAAAGACCGACAGCGCTGGCATCTGCCAATGGCTACACCGTTATTATTGATGATGGCGTGCCGGCAGCTGCTGTAGGCGGCGACGGCGACAACAAAGACCTGACCGCTTACACCACATACTTACTGGGTGAAGGTGCCATCAGAACAGCCCGTGGCAGAGTGGATGTTCCTGCTGAGGTTTATCGTGACCCGTCTACAAACGGTGGTCAGGACACTCTTTACACCAGAATTCGTGAAACCATTCATCCCAACGGCTTTTCCTTTAAGGCGCCCAGCGCCGGCTGGACAAACAGCCCCACTGACGAACAGCTTGCAGCATCAGCTAACTGGTCTGTATCTTTTGACCCGAAAGCGATTCCCATTGCAAGACTTATCACCAATGGTTAAGAAAATGATTCTCCGGGGCATCTTTGCCCCGGAGAAAGTCAGGAGGGGCAAACATGTTTACAGTGGATTATGATTTTTACAGCTGTACTTATGGGGGCACTGAAATCCCCCGGGAGGTGTTTGATACCTTTGCAAACCGTGCATCTGTTTTGCTGGGCAGTATGTTGCGCCATAAAAAAGAGCAGATTTCTAAAGATGCGGCAGGACGCGTTTTGTGTGAAATTTGTGACAGATTGTATCGGGAAAATGGTCGGGACGGCATTAGTCAGGAGAGCGTTGACGGTTATAATGTGACCTATTCCGGCAGTGTTGGTCATGAGATTTTGCAGCTTGTCCGCCAGAATTTTGGAGAAAGCGGCGCGCTTTACAGGGGGCGTCGTTTATGAGAAGAAGCGACAAGGTGGTTGTTCGCTCCGGCGGGACATATGCACAGGAATTTGTGCTGAACGATGCCTGTTGCACAGAGAAAAAGGCCATTTCTAAAGATGCAGGCGGTTTTGCGCCAAACGGTGAAATGACGGTGCGGATTTTTAATCTTAAAACCTTGCCTTTTTCCTGTGGTGACCACCTAAGACCGGCCGGAAGTTCGGTGTGGTACACCGTGACAGAAATCAGACGGCATGTCCGTCCGGACGGAGCATCTTTTCATTGGAAAATTGTGTGCAAGCAGTAGGAGGCAAAGAGATGTTACAGTCGATTACAGAATTTTTGCGGGGTTGCACTGCCCTAAAAAACCGCCATATCACCATGGAAATTTTGGGTACTGATGACGATGCGGTGGCAGTTAAGACGGTGGCATGCAATCCCATCTTGCATCGCTATGCAGACGGAGACAGCTTGCGCCAGTTTACATTTTCCGTTATGTCAAGAGAATCGGGGCAAGATGCCGGACTGTCGGCAGCGTTTTATGAAGCTTTGGTGCAAAGGTTAAAAGAGGGGTTGCCGGTTTTGGCGCAGGGGCAGACACCCCAGCGGTTTGAAATTGTGAACTCGGCGGCACCGGACGAGCACGATTACAGCAGCACACGATATGAGCTTGTGTGCAGGCTGATATATTATCAAAAGGGAGCGTGAGAGAGATGAATAAAATTGTTAAACGAAGTGATAAGCTGGCTTTTTTTGGCGTGAAGGGTCCCACGGGGACGGTGACCTATCACAGAATGAAGGGCTTTAATGAAATTACCACTCAAAAAGGCCCCATTGAATATTCAAGACAATATGTGGATCAGGAATTTGAGCAGTCTGATGTTGTGGGCTACAGCCCCAGCATATCCTACTCCTTTGACCAGTTTGAAGATAATGAGGTCCATCTGGATTTAGTAAAAATTGCAGATCGTGAACTGGTTGGCGAAGACGCAGTACGCTCTATTATCATGGTTGATTTAACCGACGGAAATCCGGAGGGAGATTATTCTGCGGTTAAACGCGATTTTGTGGTGCTTTGTGAAAGTGAAGGCGATTCAATGGATGCCTATACCTATGCAGGTGTTTTAAAGGTGAAAGGCGAAAAGGTGTTTGGCGTGGCAACCAGCGTGGATAGTTGGGAAACCTGCAGTTTTATAAAGCTTTAAAAACAAATCCGCCGCAGGCAATCCGTTTGCGGCGGAACCTCTATTTGTTAAAAAATAAGCAAAAAAAGGGGAGGATAAAATGAAAAAGTCGCTTTTGCAGGGGTCACTGCCCACCAGCGTGATGCTGGGCGGAAAAAGCTATGCGGTTTATACAGATTTCAGGCACTGGATTCAATTAGAAAGTCTTTTATTTGAGGAAGAGGGCGATTTTTTATCAAAACTCCCCTCTTTGCTCCGGTTGTGTTATCCGGTTTTGCCGGACACCATTGAAGAGGCTGTGGAAGGTATGGTGTTTTTTTATGAAGGACCGGGCAGCAGCACAAAACAATCGGGTGGAAAAGAGGCAAGGCCGGTTTATAGCTTTGTGCAGGATGAGGTACTCATTTATGCGGCGTTTTATCAGCAATATGGCATTGATTTGACCAGTGTTGCTTTGCACTGGTGGCAATTTAAGGCCCTGCTTCACGGATTGTCTGACCAGACACAGCTGGCAAAGGTAATTTGCTATCGAACCACAGATGTTTCCCGATTACAAAATCCGGAAGAAAAGCGATATTACAGACGGATGAAAGCGCTATACAGACTATGTGATACGCGGGATGAGAGTGAGCGGGATGCAGAAATTTCCCGCACTCTTGAAAGTCTGTTTTAGGGAAGGGAGGAAGAGAAATGGCCGGACTTGAAAACAAAAAAGAAGAGTTGAGCCGTTCCTTTAAACAAATCGGCAGACTGCTTTCAGAAAGTCTGGGTCTTGGCATTTCCGAGGGCGCCGGGCAGGCGACAGATGCCATGGACCAGATAAATGAGGAGCTGCTTGAGAGTCAACAACGATATTTCGACGAAAAATCAAAGTTGGAACAAGAAATTGAGGCGGCTGAAGAGGCAAAAAACCGGCAAGCTTACTATAATCGTTTGAAGAAAGCAAAAACAGAACAGCAGGCGGAAACCGTCAGACAAAACGAACAGTTTCGGCTGCAGCAGAAATATAATCAGGAATATATTGATGCATTGGAAGCCCATTTAAAAACGGTGGAAATGCGGATTGAAGTGGAAAAAGACAGGATTACCGAGTCTTTTAACCAGATTGCGGCAGGTGCCGTGAAAAGCCTTGAGGCCCTTGATAAAGCCAGAACAAAAATGGCAGAAAAAATGATTGACTTTGGCGGTCTGTACGATAGCAAAAGACAAATCTTTTTAAACTCGGGACCGAAAGGGACCAAGGAAGTTTTTGAACATACCATTTTGGATTTGTCCCAGGAAAGAAAAGATTTAGAAAGATATGCCGAGCTTTTACAGATCATTCAAAATCAGGGCGACATTCCCGTTTCTATGTTCGAGAGGATTCGCGATTTACCCATTGAGGAAGCCCTTTTATACCAAGAGGCACTTCTTGGATTGGGTGAGAAAGAAAGAGAGGCATATCTCTCTGACTGGAAGGCCATAGAAGCACTGGCAGACCAAAGCTCGCAGGCAAGCTATGCTATTGATACACAAAGGATGTTGGGTACGATTGAGCAGGAGCTTGAGGCATGGTATGGCACCATTCCCGATGGGTTTTTTAATGAGGGAACATTGGCAGCAGATGCTTTTGGAGAGGCGTTTGTTAAAAAAATGATGAGTCTGCAGGAAACACTGCAGGATGCAATCCGATCGGTTATGGCAGGCAGCGTGGTACAGGCGGCTGCTGCGGGAGAGGCGGCAGGCAATGTGGTGCATCATAATAATTACACAACAACCTATGTTTTAAGCAGCGCCGGTGAAACAGTTTCCCAGCAGCTTAGAAGTGCCAGAAATTATGCAGCGGTTACACAAATGAGGGAGGGATGAAAATGGTACAGTATGAAAATGCAATAGGCAAGCTCTGTTTTGGCAACGGTAGTGAGTTTTGGAATTTAACAAAAATTAGCGGTCTTGGCTTGCCGGAAAAAACCTTTCAAAGCATTTGCTATGCCAATATGCCCGGTCAGCTGACAATCGCCGAAAAGGCGGAGCCCCGCGTGATTACCATGCGTGGCGATTGCTGCGGTGGGAGCGGGGCCTTTACAGAAGGTATGAGGATTTTGAATAAAAAAGGCAGACTCACTTTTAGTAGCATGCAAAAAACGAGATGTATTGAGGCATATTGCAGTCATTTTGAAATTCAGAATCAACATGGAGTGTATACAGAATTTATTATACAGTTCACCTGTGATGACCCATATTTTACCGGTGCAGAACCCAGTCAGGCGGCCCTGTATGACCGCAGAGATTTGGTGATGAGTTCATTTGAAACGCCTTGTGTGTTTACCGAGAGAATCACCGGCGCCAATGTGTTTAACAATGGCGATGTGGAAACAGAGCCCGTTTTTACCCTTGCCTGTGTTGGGGTGGGGTCGCCTGGAGAGACACAGGGGATTCGCATTGAAAATCAAACAACAGGTAATGTCTTTTTTTTGGATTATGTTATGCAGGCAGATGAGATTATCACGGTGGACATTCCAAACCGGAAAATTGTGAGCAACATTCAAAATAAAGAAAATAATTATGGAAATCTCATGAGCTTTCTGTCAAAGGACACATTTTTAAATGATATATATCTTGCAGTGGGAGATAACGAGTTTACGGCAACAAATTACAGTGTGGGCAGCGAGGTTATTGTGACCTGCAGCTATTCGGAAAAATACTTAGAGGCGGTGATGTAAATGGAAAACATCTGGTTTTATGATTTTGCATTTAATCCGCTTTTGATTGTCCACGATGTAGCCTCGGTGAATTGGAAGATTATGTGGAATGACATTGGCACCTTTGAAATGCATCTGCCCATACGCAAAGATGTTATCACCATGCTGAATGAGCATCCATACATTGTGGCGCTGCAAGGGGAAAAGCAGGCCATCATCACCGGGTGGCAGTTAAAAGATGAGTGTACTTTATATGGACGCACATGTAACTGGCTTTTGACAAGGCGGGTTACACCAGCTTGCGAGGAAGTGACAGATACAGCAGAAAATCTGGTACGCTCTTTTGTGGCGCAAGCCTTTGGTGATGTGACAGAGTTCGTCTTAGAAGAGGCACAGGGCATTTTAGCAGAGGTGTGCTTTGGTCTGCGATATGACCAGTCAACCTTTGATGCAGTTCAGTCCTGTTTGGAGCAAGGCAATCTGGGACACAGACTCTGGTTTGATGTTTCAGGTAAGCGCTGGGTGTTTCAGGTGATTCCCGGCACAGAGAAAAAGCTGATTTTATCAGAAAGCAACCGAACTGCCCATGAAAGTGCCTACGAAGAAGATATTTTGAATTATTATAGTGGTGGATGGTATCAGGCACAGCAGGAAGGTGACGACGCTGTAGAAACTGTGCGCACTTATTTGGATGGTGGCGAGGCGAAAATGGGCATCTATAAGTGGGATTGTGTGCTGGGCGGCGATACGGAAGCGACGGCAGAGAAGGAGCTTAAAGAGAAAAAACGCAACCAAACGGTGACGGCCTTAATGCGCGGCATTGTTTTTGGTCGGGATTATGCACCGGGGGATTGGTTTTCTGTCGAGCTGGATAAAGGTGGCGTGCAAAGAAAAGAGACAAAGAAGGTTTTGGGCGTTTATCTTTGGTATGAAACCGAAGGAAGCGGCGAAGAGCCAATTTTAGATTAGGGAGGTTAGAAAAATGGGTTATCGCGTTAATTTTTTAGATAATGAAAAAGTTAATGCAGCAGACTTAAATGCTGTTGCAGCAGAAATGGGTGGTACAGCATCTGCGTTTAAAGATGGCGTTCTATATGGTGTTGACGCACTTAACGGAATTTCAAAAAATTTAATTTATAAGGGCGTTAGCCGGGGTTGTGATTTGGTAGTTTTGCAGTTGGTCGAAGATGCAGAGAGCCACATTAAAATTGGGCAGGGCGTGTTATTTATGTCTGATGGAAAAAGGGTAGAGATTGATGCAGAGGGTATTGTGTTACCCTTTATGGCAGGAACGGCTTATTATGTGTGGTTTTCCCATGATATAATCAGCGGCCTTGTGACTCCCTGCTGCACAACGGAAGCACCGAAAGGCGACTATGTTTTGCTGGGAAGAATTACAGTTGATGGTGAGGTCATTGTAACGCCTGAGATGGCGGTCATGAAAAACGGTTTTTTAGGACGCAATAAGACCGAAACCTTTACCTTTTCCTTAGAGGGTGGTGGCTCGGCAGAAGAAAAGCTGTTATATGAATTTAAGCCAGCGCAAACAGGGTATAATCGTGTGATTTTGTATTCTCCCGGACAAAATGGTTGGCAGACATTTTGCGGCATGGTGGAAATAGAAACCAAAGAAGCGTTTTCGGTTATGTGCCGATATACATATGACTCCGGCTGGTCAAGTGGGTACAGCGGCTTTTCCCTGACCAATAATGAGGGATGTATTTTAGCGGGTATTGAAAGCTCTAATACAGATAATAATTGGCACTATTTATATTTGAGACCGGCGCTGGAAGCAGATGGTGTTTTGCGCATCTACAGAAAGTTAGTCAGAACCACAATAGGTGGCACTTCTTATGTCCGCACAAGAAGTGTAACGGCAATTCTTTGTTAGGGGGTGCATGAGGATGATTGAATATAAAATCAGAATTGACCTTAAGGGGCCTCGTACGGTAGACACTAAAGTGGAACTGACCAGTGGCGATGTGCTGGCCTATCGGCTTAGATTTTTCTTTTATGATGATGGGAAACCATATGATATATCCTCGTGTAATCTCATCATTAAAGGAAAACGGTCTGACAGCACCGTGATTGCGGATAGGGGTGTTGCCGAAAAAGACGGAACCGCATATTATGATATCAGTGGCAGCATGTGTGCTTTAGCAGGTGCTTTAAGCCTTGAACTTGCTTTGACGAATGATATAGGTGCTTACTTAACAACAAAGGAGCTATTGCTTTTTGTTAATGAGGGCCATGGCGACGGGGAACTTTCAGAAGAAGATGTTACCCCCTTATTGACACAAATGACGACTTTAATCAACCAAACAGAAGTTGTTAAAAATGATTGTGTCGATGTTGCAAAAAACTGCGCCGCAGAAGAGGCAAATCGTGTGCAGGCGGAGGCAGAACGAAATGCAGCCATGGACGTTGTGATGGCAAATGCTGAAGCAGCAAGCCGCTCGGCAGGAGAGGCTGTGACAGAAGCGGAGTGTGCAAAGAATGAGGCTGCGGCAGCGGTGTTAGAAGCCACCTATGCCTCTTTGGCGGCTCAAAAGGCACAGATAGCGGCAGAGGCAACAGGATATGCGACGCTGGCGGTTTCTACCGGGGCGGCCGGTAAAGAGCATGCCATAGATGACAGCGCAAGGCAACCGATTGTCGGTCTGCGACTTTTGGGCGAAAGCTTGCAAGATGGTGTGCCAACACCTGATGCGCCTATTGAAGTCATGAGTGTAGAAAATCCGGTAGTGACTTTCTCTGACGGCACAAATGAGCAAAAGGTCACCCTTGACGGCATTACCCTTCGTGGATTAAAAGATGCAAGCGGTGCGTGGGCGGCAAGAGACGAGATTGTGGTGGATGTTAAGGCCGGAACAGTAAAGTTCATTAAGAATGTCCATGAAGTAGACGTTACTGTTAAAAATATATACCCCAATAATAACCATTTCGTGCAAACAGAAAAATGTGTTCCGTTTTTCTGTTTGCCGGTATATAATAGAAATTTTATATCTAATCAACAAGACTCGTTGTGTTCATCTCTTCCCTTCAGCGTAGGTGCAATCAGTGAAAGTGGCAGTCACGATAAAGGGGAATTTTATTGGTTGCATACAGATAAAGCATATTACAGTTATTCATATGTTTCATTAAAAGCCTCACGATTAGATATGACGAGTGTTGGGGCAGCTGTTGCTTCTGCCAACACCTTTTTAAAGAGCATAGGTGCAAAGCTTTACTATGTTATTAAGCCTGTCGAAACCGACATAACAAACACAGAGGTAGGGCAGGCGTTGCTTTCTCTTTATACTTATTGTCCTGATACCGCAGTTGCGTGTGATGCAGATTGCGTGGTGACATACATAGCCGATACAACCAAGGTGTTTAATAAACTGGTGACAAGGGTTGCCCAGCTGGAAGCGGCGACCGTAAATAACATTTAAGGAGGATAAAATCATGTATGAAATTATTAAAAAGGTAATTAATGAGGGCAGATTCAATCTTTCTGACTTGCTTGTTAAAATCGACACCTTATGGGTGCAGGGAAGTTTGGCAAAAGAGCAAAAAGACGAGCTTGTTGTGCTGGCGCAGGAAAAAGCTGATTTTAAAAGCAGCTTTGACATTTTTTTAAAACTTCAAGAGCTTGATGAAAGAGTGAAAGCATTAGAAACAGTTGAAGAATCCGAAGAGCAGCCTGAAGAAACAACCGCACCTGCTGAATATGTACCGGGTAAATGGTATTATAATGGTGACAAGGTGACCTTTGAGGGCAAAGAATTTGTCTGCATAGCGCCTTTGGGTCAGGTGTGCACCTGGTCGCCGGCTGAATATCCGGCATACTGGGCTTAAACAGAGGAAAGGGGCAGGCAAATGAAAATCTTTATTGATGCAGGCCATAACCACGCAGGCTGCGATTTGGGTGCCGTGGGAAACGGCCTTTGTGAGCAGGATGTGACCTTTCAGATAGCAGCGGCGTTGGGGCCGCAGCTTGTTGCCCGGGGGCATCAGGTGAAAATGAGTCGCAACGAACAGGCAGACAGCATAGGTCAAACAGAGAGTGACAGCCTTTATAAGCGTGTTCAAATGGCAAATGACTGGGATGCAGAACTTTTTATTTCAATTCATTGTAACGCCTTTGACCGCAAGGCACGGGGTACAGAAACCCTTGTTTACAGCAAAAAGAGTGCCGCATATCCCGTGGCGGAAAAAGTGCAAACGGCCGTTGTGAAGCGATTGGGAACAGCGGACAGAGGCGTTAAGGAACGGCCGGATTTGGTTGTGCTACGCCAAACAAATGCCCCTGCGCTTTTGATTGAAACAGCGTTTATTGACAACAAGGACGATGCTGCCCTTTTGAAAAACAATCAAAAAATATTTGCAGAAGCAATCTTTAGTGGTATTTGTGGCGAGAGCTTGAAGGAGGAAGAGAGTTTAGTGCAAACGGTTATGAAGTTGCCAAAGGATGTTTATGTCCAGGAGATTGAGCCCAAGGATTTTAGGGTCGTTGTGTGTGATGTTGCAAAAAACGATGTGCCCGGGCAAAGCTATTTTAATTGTGGCTATTTTGCAACTGAAAAAGGCGGCAAAACCATTCCGGTGGGAAATCTTGCAAGTGACGGAAAAATCATTACACAGGCAAAGGATAACGCAGAGTGGATTAATCTTTCCGGCAAAGCTCTGACCACGATTTACACCACCAATCTGGGTGAATGTGGCATTTTGAAAACGGATAATCTGGAGGTTATAAAAGGCTTAAAAGCGGCAGTCAGCGGCGTTCCGATTATTGTAGGCGGGAAGTATGTGCCCTACAACAAGATAACAAGCGAGGGATATTTTGGTAACGAACTTTATGATGCCTGGCACGGCTTTTTGGGTATTCGTCATGGTAAACTTTGCTATGTGGCTATGAAATGCGATTTTGATGCTATGTGTTGGGCGTTGGTTGCGCTTGGTGTTTATGATGCTATTAAGCTTGACGGTGGTGGCTCATTCATTCTAAAGGACGGCAAAGTGCTGGCTGCTACCGGTGAAAACAGAAGAATACACAATGTGGGAGTGTGGAACAGATGATAGACAGCACGATTATCGTTGGCCTTTTCAGCTTTGCAGCCAGCGTGATTGGAACATTTGGGGGCATTTTGGTGTCATCTAAATTAACCAATTACAGGCTGGAACAGCTTGAAGACAAAGTGCAGCAGCATAATAAGCTGATTGAGAGGATGTATAAGGTGGAAGACAGCGCCAAGTCTGCCCACCACAGAATTGACGAACTGCGGGAGGAGTTAAACCATGTATGAGTTATTGAAAGAAATGATTAAGCCCGAGCTTTTTGTGTTAGTACCTGTTTTATATCTGTTGGGCATTGCTTTAAAAAAGAGCAATTTAAGTGACAGACACATCCCCTGGATTCTGGGTGCTGCCGGTGTGTTTTTATCGCTTGTCTGGGTGCTGGCGACATGTGCTCTAAACTCGTGGCAGGCGATTTTGTTGGCTGTTTTTTCGGGTATTGTGCAGGGCATTTTAACTGCCGGTGCCAGTGTTTATGTAAATCAGATGATTAAGCAGGCGGGGAAAAATGAATAGCAAATGCTAAAGAACGGTGAGAAATTTTTTAAAAAGTATTGCTTTTTGTAACAATATGATGTATAATCTCATACATAGTCTTCAGGGCAGGGTGAAAATCCCGACCGGCGGTAATGATAGAGAAGTATTTCTCCATCGAGCCCGCGAGCCGAAAGGCAGATTTTGGTGCGATTCCAAAGCCGACAGTGAGCGAAAGCGAGTCTGGATGAAAGAAGATGCCGATTTATATCGGTTCATGTTCGTTAGTAGCACCGAAGACCATGGTCTTCGGTGTTTTTTTATTTTAACTAAAAAAGGAGTCAACTATGAAAAATCAGAAAATCGTATGGATCACAAAAGTTGCAATTTTATCAGCTATGGCAAGCGTTTTGATGCTGCTGGAGTTTCCGCTGCCGTTTGTTGCCCCCGGTTTTTACGAATTAGATTTTAGCGAAGTGCCTGTGCTTATTGGTGCATTTGCCTTAGGTCCATGGGCCGGTGTTTGCATTGAAGCAATAAAAATTCTGTTGAATTTTATCATGAATGGCAGTATTACAGGTGGAGTTGGGGAATTTTCCAATTTCTTGCTGGGTGTTGTATTTGTTTTACCTGCAGCTATTATTTATCATAGAAATAAAACGAAGAAAAGCGCTGTAATTGGTTTGATAACAGCCGGTTTAACCATGGTAATATTGGGGTGCTTCATCAATGCTTATGTGATGCTTCCGTTATACAGTACATTAATGCCACTGGATGCCATTATTGCTCAAGCAGCGGCAATTTGGCCTGCAATTGATTCGGTTTTTGAGTTTGTTCTTTTGTGTGTTGCGCCCTTTAACATTATCAAGGCGATTTTAGTCAGCCTGTTGACGATGATACTTTATAAACGATTGAGTCCGTTATTAAAAGGAAAAAAGACAGAGTAATAAAACAACTCCGCCCGGATGCTGAGGCATCAGGGCGGGTCTTTTTTTGAAAAAAGTGTTGACAAACCGATTTTCGTGTGATATAATCTATCCCTGTTGAAGAGATTTCGTAAACGAGCACCATTAGCTCAGCTGGTAGAGCACCTGACTCTTAATCAGGGTGTCCAGGGTTCGAGTCCCTGATGGTGTACCAAAAACAGAGCATACCCGTCAGGGTGTGCTCTGTTTTGTTTTATTAAAAGGGACTCGAA
>JAFYVH010000009.1 GCA_017549205.1 Clostridia bacterium
AAAGCAGCTAACAAGCTTGGCATTTTGATTGGTAATGCAGACGGAAGCTTTGCACCCAAGAAGAATGCTACAAGAGCAGAAGCAGCAGCACTTTTTGTAAGACTTCTTGATGTCCTTGCGAAATAATTAAATATTTCCGTATATAAAAAGGGAATCCTTCGGGATTCCCTTTTTGTGTTATAAAATGCTGTTCTGTCAATTTTTAATTTTTTTTCCATTTCTATTTCCGCTTTTCTTTGCATATAGATATACAAACTATATGTTTTGGGGTGGAGTATGAAAGGTTATATTGAAGAACGAACCATAGAACTTGCAAATTACATAATAAAAAACAAGTGTACAGTACGGGCAACCGCAAAGAAATTTAATATCTCAAAATCCACTGTTCACAAAGATATAACGGAACGGTTAATGGTAATTGATCCCGTTTTGGCGCAGGAAGCACAAGCAGTATTGGCTGAAAACAAAGCCAGCCGACACATCAGAGGGGGATTGGCAACAAAGCAAAAATATGAGGCTAAACGTTGCCAAAAAGCGTAAATATTTGTTAAATTAGGTCATATTTCACATTTTTATGGGCTGCTTATATTAATTTTTTGTGACAATGCAAAAAGCTGTTGAAATTTTTATCAAAAAGAGATATAATATTTACAGAAAAATATGTATTTACAAAGGAGGACTTTATTATGCTTAAAAAAGCGTTGTCTCTCATGCTGGGTATGTTGCTGCTTTTGTTCGTAACAATGGTATCTGCAGCCGATTTTAGTGATATGACCAGCAGCTATAGTTGGGCAGAGGAGGCTGTTAACACTTTAGCAGAAAACGGCATTATTAACGGCTATCCCGACGGAACTTTTAAACCCGGCAATAATATTACAAAAGAAGAAGCTATTTCATTATTTGCCAGAGCTTTAGGTTCAAGCGAAACTCTAAATGACTCGGTTGTTTCTTTAGCAAATGTTTTATATGAAGATGCTTTAGATAGCTATGATACATATGCAAAAGAAGCAGCGGCTTATTTACTTTATAAAAAAGTGCTTTCTGAAGATGAATTGTCAGATTATATCTCTTCATCCAACAAAAGTCAGCCTTTAAAGCGCTATGAAGCTGCAATTTTAATTGCAAAATGCTTAGGCGGCGAGGTATGGCTTAAGAGCAACCCTGATATTACATTAAGCTATGCTGATGCATCCAGCGTTCCTGCAGCGGCTAAAGGCTATGTTTATTTTGCATCGGAAGCAAAGATTATTCAAGGCATGGAAGACAACAAGTTTGTGCCCATGGGCAATGTAACCCGTGCACAGATTGCAACCATGATTCACAGAATTTTTGAGCGTATGTCTTACTCCTATGCAAAAGGTGTAATTTCTCAAATTAACACCACATCAAACACAATCGTGTTGCGCGCAAATGACGATTCAACAGAGTCTTACCTTATCAATAAGAATGTTGCTGTTATGTTAGATGGTGTACAATCTCAGCTTGCATCACTTTCTGTCGGTCAGGAAGCAATTGTTACATTCTCAAATGATGCTCTTTATTCAATCGATGTTGTTGAACACGCTGTTGACGATGAGATTGAAGCTGTTTATAAAGGCAAATCTACCGGCAGCACAGGTACAACGATTAAGATTAACCCCATGGATTCTGAAGAAACCATTTCTTATCCCTTGGCAGATGATGTGATTATTACATATGATAATGCATCTGCATCCATAAGCAGTCTGTCTGTGGGTGATCATTTACAAGTTACCATTAAAGGCGGTAAAATTGTTGTTATTGAAGCTGAAGCAAAGACAAAGCAGGTTACAGGTGCTTCTGTTGTAAGCATTAGTTTTGATCCCGATGTTTTAATTACCGTTCGCACCGAAGATGGTGATGTGGTTGACTATTCTATCCGTTCCGGTGCTATCATTCGCAAAAATGGCTCACTTACTGATTTTTCTGAGTTGGCTATTGGCGATAAGGTTGATTTAACACTTGAATATGACCAGATTTCTGCTGTGGTTGCTATTGGTACATCCAAGAAAATCACCGGTCAAATTGAAGAGATCACAATTTCTAAAAAGACATCATCTTTAGTTATTAATACCGGTTCATCAAGCACTTCTTACACCGTGAGTCAGGGTGTTGAAGTCACTTTAGATGGTGCAGCAGCTACATTGTACGACCTTCGTCTTGGATATACAGTTGAAATTGAAACTTCAAGTTCGACTGTTAAAGCTATTAAAGTTAAATCTGTTGCAGCTCCCATGCAGATTACCGGTCAAATCACTCTGGTTAATACAGCCTATGACATGATTCGCGTAAGCTATGCAGATTATAACGGTAACATGCAAGATGCGACTGTATTCATCAAGAGCTCTGCTAAGATTTTAGACAGCAATGACGGTAAAATTAAAACTATCAGTCAGTTAAAAATTGGTCAGAATGTAACCGTGGCCGGCTCTGAAAATGTAGGCGTATTTGAAGCTAACTCCATTATGATTTTATCAAATAAATAATTAAAAGATTATAAAACAGCCCAACGCAGTTTTGCGTTGGGCTGTTTGCATTTTAATTATTAAAATATCATTTGTGATTCATTTTGCAATCATAGCATCTAAAACTGTGCCCATTGTTTTAAAAACAGAGTGGGTTCCTTTATGCAGTTTTCGACGCTGTCTGTCACTGATGGGATCCATCACCATAGTTAATGCTGAGCCAACGATTGCACCGGCGATAACGCCACCTAAAAAACCGAATTTCATCATGTTTGCCTCCACCTTTCATTTTCGTACTCATAGTATGTGAAGGTGTTGGTTTTTTTATGCGGAGATTTATGTTACATTAAATCGGCTTTTTCGGTGCAGGCCTGCATAGCAGCCATAATTGCACTACGAAAACCACATTCTTCCAATCGTTTAACAGCTTCAATGGTGGTGCCTTTTGGTGAGCAAACCATGTCTTTTAATTCGCCGGGATGTTTGCCTGTTTCAAGCATAAGTTTAGCAGCACCCATCACAGATTGAGCCGCTAAACGATAAGCAGATTTTCGAGCAATACCGTCGCGAACAGCAGCATCAGCCATGGCTTCAATCATCATGAAAACATAGGCAGGGCTGCTGCCTGAAACAGCAATAACCGAGTTTAATAGCGATTCGGGTAAAATTTCAGTTTCGCCAACAGCTTTAAAAATGTTTACAGCAGAGGTAAATTCTTCAGGAGAGGCAGGCATGTGCTCTGCAGCAATAACACTCATGCCACAAAGCGCCATAGCCGGCGTGTTGGGCATTACACGAATCACTTTAGCATCAAAGCCAAGCACATCTTTAATTGCTGAAATTTCAACTCCCGCAGCGATGGTGATAAACACCTTATCTTTAATTTTAGAGGCATATTTTTCTCGCAATTCCGTCAAAACAGAAGGCAAAATGTAAGGTTTGACAGCTAAAATAATATAATCTGCCTGCAAGGCACCTGCATTTGAATCTTTAACAGATATGCCTAATTTTTTAAATTTCTTTAAAGCATCTTGATTGGGGTCAGAGACGAATATTTCTTTTTCGGTGCAAAGCTCGGCAGCTAAAACACCACCACAAATTGCATAAGCCATGTTGCCGCCGCCAATAAAACCAAGTTTCATTTCTGTTTCACGACCTTTCTTCTTAAAATGAATCCGTGCCTACGGAATGCAGGCACGGCTTATGGTTTTTAGTATTATTCTGCATCTGAAGGTGCAGACGCTTTTTCAGCTTCTTTTACCGGATTCACACCCTCAACATAAATGGTCACATTGGTTGCTGTTAAATCAGTCATGTTTTCAAGATTGCGTTTAACAGCTTCTTGCAGTTCGGCTGAAACAGCCTGAATTTTTACGCCGTAATCAACAGTAACATGTAACTCAAGTGAAACTTCCTTTTCGGTCATTTCAATTTTGACAGTTTTATTATAGTTCTTTTTAACAAACTTTTCAACAAAACCATCGGCAAGTGATGTAGCAAGGCTTACGCCTTTAACTTCTGAAACAGCCATAGCGGCAATGGTCTGAACAACCTCATCAGAAATTTTAACGGCACTGCCATCGGTATATACTTTATTTTCATCCATAACGAATAACCTCCTTTTATCTGTATAATAATAGTATATCACTTTATAATTAAAAAATCAAGATTTTTACATAGATTCCCTTTATATTGTGGAGGATATTGAAAAGAGGATGCAAAGCTTTAGCTTTTGCATCCTCTTTTTGTGCCATCTCATAGAAGTCTGGCATCGTTAACCTACATTATTTGTTGTTGTTAAATTGGTTGTTATTCTTATTTTGCTGATTGTTCTGCTGGTTTTTGTTTTGCTGATTGTTGTTCTGCTGGTTATTCTGCTGATTGTTGTTCTGATTTTTGTTATTCATGGTTGTATCCTCCTAAATTTTTGTGTTCCTCGTATGAGGGATTTGGATATGTGCTATCGTTAGTATCAGCAAAAATTCAGAGAATATACAAAAATTTATAAAACATTTTGCGATGTTAACCGCTTGCCAATCATTTCCCATGTATATTTAATGCCAAAAATTTTAATGGGCAACATAACAAGGGCACTGACAGAACGGGCACTTAAAATGAGCCATACGGGATTTTTATATAAAATGTGGAGCCAAAATGTTCCCAAACCAATATCAATAATAACAGTTTGCAGCAAAACACAAAGAATAATAGAAATAAAGCTTTTTTTTCGGTTAAATAAAAAGAAACCATAGCTTAAGCCATAAAGGGCCTCGCTGATGCCAAAACCGGGGAAGTAGGCAAGACCTTTTGAATTAACCAACATGCCTAAAAAATCGGACATAAAGGCAGAAACAGCGCCAATCCATGGTCCAAAAAGCATAGAGCAAAGTGATGTGGGAATAAAACCAAAGCTGATTCTGATTACTTCGGTTTGGATTGACAGAAACCGCACAATAACAATGTTCAGTGCAATTAAAACAGCTACTGTCACCAATGTTTTTGTTTTGTTAAACTTTTTTTGCATAAAAATAACACGCCCTTTCATGTAGTGACACAATGCCTTCGGCAACTTCGCCACAAAAAAGAGGTGTTTCTCTGTTTTCGTGGCAGCGGAATGCAGTGATGATACCGCAAGCATGAAACATGCTTTTCGTACAGTGGCAACTTCCCGTCCAACTGTCACTTAACGCATCAAAACCTACTCTGCCTATTTATTCAATTTGTATCAAGTTTAGTATAATACAAAATTATGTGTTTGTCTACTATTTTTTACTAAAAATATAGATGAATTGCTATTTTGAGCATAATAAAGTGTAAATTATCAATACTAAATAAAAAATGAAAAGGAAGATGGAAATGAGCCAATCGAAACGAAGGGGAAAACAAACGATTTTTTTTGAAAAACAACCGGTAATATTAGGAACAGGTACAGTGGCAGGCAAAAAAGAAAGTGAGGGTCCCATCGCTTCTTATTTTGATGTGATTGCAAAAGATAATGTTTTAGGGCAAAATACATGGGAAAAGGCAGAAAGCGAATTTGCCAAAAGAGCAGGACAGGAGGCTTTTAAAAACAGCGGAATTTCGGCAGAACAAATTAAATATTTATTTGGTGGTGATTTGCTTAATCAATGCACGGGAACAAGCTACGGCATTCGTGATTTTGGTATTCCGTTCATTGGCCTTTATGGCGCCTGTTCAACCATGGCATTAAGTCTTTCCATGGCAGCAAGCTTTATTGATGGTGGCTATGCTGATTATTGTGCTGCCGTTACTTCCAGCCATTTTTGTTCAGCAGAAAAGCAGTTTCGTTTTCCGTTGGAATATGGTGGACAGCGTCCACCCAGTGCCCAATGGACAGTAACCGGCTCAGCCTGCGCCGTTTTGGGCGAGTCAGGAGAGGGACCCCGGGTTGAATGTATCACCACGGGCAAAATTGTGGATATGGGCATCACCGATGCCAACAATATGGGCGCTGCTATGGCACCTGCCGCTGGTGACACCATTTTGACTCATTTTAAAGATACAAACCGTGACCCGTCATATTATGATTTAATTGTTACAGGCGACTTGGGCTTTGTGGGTCACTCTGTTGTCATTGACTTTCTCTCTGAATCGGGCTATGACATGACAAACAATTATAATGATTGCGGGCTCATCATCTTTGACCGCAAAAAACAAGACACTCATGCAGGAGGCAGTGGTTGTGCCTGTGCAGGATTAACCTTTTGCGGCTACCTTTATAAACAGCTTTTAGAAAGAAAAATCAACAAGCTGCTTTTTGTGGCAACAGGTGCACTGCAGAGCACTTTAAGTGTGCAACAAGGTGAAACCATGCCGGGCATTGCCCATGCAGTCAGCATCATAAATCCATCTTAAATCACCCTTTTCCGTGCTGAATCAGCATACTGGCAACAGCCTCTCCCACAAGCCGTCCGGCATTTTTTGCTTCGGCCAGCGTATTGACACCGGTGCCCACTTCAATAATCAATGACCCTTTTGTTGCATGCTGATTAAACCGTTCGGTCCGAAGATTAATCGAGCGACACAGTCCCGGTTGCTGATGATTCAATTCATTCTGGATTTTAACCGCAAAACTTAAATTATGGCGCCAATCGGGGTGGTACAGATTCATGTTATCTGTTCCCACTACAAACATGATTTGTGCTGCTTTTTCACCGTTTTTTAAGGTGATTGTTGGCTTTACCAATGTGCCGTCGTCTTTTTTCATATAATCCCGGTGGATATCCAAAATAACTTCAATAGTGGGGTGGGTGGTTAGATTTTTTTCGATTAAAGACATGGCTTTTTTATACGATTGATTGTATGACGGATAATCGTTTTGTGTGGTATCGTGAATGACTTCAATCCCTTCTTTTTTGAGTGCATCGGCAATTTCTTTGCCTACGCTGACCACATTCATTTTCGAATCTTCACTGCGGCTTTCGGGACTTTCAGCATATCCTTCAGATGTGTGGGTGTGTATAATGAGTACTCTTGGTCCGTTGTAGGGTGACGAAAATTTAAGCGGAGCATTTAAAAGGGTATCTGCATCAATATCATATCCCGGGCTGTTTATAAAGGACAGCCCTTTTGCCGAGACATCGGTCTCTAAAACAGGCCCCATATCATTTACATTTTTTATGGGTGAATTGATTTCTTTTTTTAAAACGCCGCCATATTTGGCGGCATATTTTTTACTCATTATGTATGAGGCACGAATGCTGGGAATAGACGAAGATAAAATATCATATGCCGAATATTGCCATGTCACTTTTTGCATTGTGCTAAAAGCCACAACGGCATTTTGCATGCTGTTTAAAACAAAGGACGCAGGCAGTTGCGGCAATGTAAAACCGGAACGTAGAATTAAGATGATAATTGTCATAAACATCGCTAAGTATATAAGCAAATGATTGATGTGTTTACGAAGAGACAAAACTTGTCCAAAAAATCTTTTTCTGCTTCTTCTCATGTTAAAAATCCTCCCGTTATATTTTACTAAAAACCTATGCAATAAGCGGGCTAAATATGCCTAAAACTCCTTGACGAACAAGGGCTTTTGTAGTAATATATATATATGTATGACTATGAGGTGCAGCGACATGATTTGTGACGATAAAACCGAAGAAATTTTGCGGTTCACTTTGGCGGATTGTGCCTTTTTTTCGGATATATACAGCTATGATACAGTGACCTCCACAAACGATATTTGTAAAGAACTTGCAGCTTCAGGCGCTAAAGAGGGCTCGTTGGTTATTGCAAAAAGCCAAACGGCTGGTCGAGGTCGCTTGGGACGGCGGTTTCATTCACCGTTAAACAATGGGCTTTATATGAGTTTGTTGCTTCGTCCACAAGGCGAATCATTTGCTCCGGGCTTGTTGACAGCCTGTGGAGCCGTTGCAGTGCATCAGGCGATTTGTAAGCTATATCATGTTGCCCTTGATATTAAATGGGTGAATGATTTATATTTTGACGGCAAAAAGCTGTGCGGCATTTTGGCAGAGGGTCAGTTTGACAGTCAAGGCAAGCCCCTTTATGTAATAATGGGCATTGGTGTTAATCTGTACCCGCCCCAAGAAGGCTATGCTGAAGATATCAGACAGATAGCCACTTCGCTTTTTGATGCATGCCCGGAGTGCACCATTGACCGAAATGAGCTTTGTGCCGAAATTGTCCGACAGTTTGCAAACATTTATAAAGGGCTGCCAAATCGTGATTTTTTACAAATTTATCGCAAGCATGCTTTTGTATTAGACAAAAAAGTTCGTTATGAAAAGCAAGGAAAAACCATGAACGGCACAGCCGTTTCCATTGATGATGAGGCTCGTTTGATTGTTCGTGATGATGATGGCAATGATATTACGCTTGATTCAGGTGAAATAACGCTTTTAAGGCCGGTATTGTAAAGTTTTTATGACGATTTTGTCCCCATCATTGCATTTAACCCTTGCATTGTGTACAATTAAATTATTGCACAATAGAAAGGATGGATAAAAAATGAAACCCATCAGAAATATATTAATCATTTCAGGCATTATTGCTGTTTTAGCCGGCGGTTTTTATTTTGTGCAAAAACTTGAGCCGGTTGATAAAACACAAACGCCGCAAATATCGGTTTCTACTGTTTCTGTATACAAAACAGACATGACAAGTATTACGGATGTAACAGTGACCTTGCCGGATGAAAGCTTTACCATTTCAAAAAATTTAAATGATAACACATGGCGTGTGGAAAATAATCCTCAAGTTAAAATAAATCAATCGCGTGTGGAAACTTTTTTATATGAATGTGCCATTATTTCTGCAAAAGAGCTTGTTGCAGAAAATGTTAATGACATAGCACAATATGGTCTGGATGCACCGCAAAAAACCGTTTTAATTAAACAGCAAAACGGTGAAACTGTGAAAGTGTTGATTGGCAACAGTGTGCTTGAGGGAACAGATCGTTATTTAATGCTTGAGGGTGACACAAGAGTATATTTAAAGTCCGCCCTGGGTTGTGAAAGCCTTGTCTGTTCCTTATCCGATTTGATGGATAAAACCATTTACAGCATGAATGCAGACGAGGTAGGTGGCATTATTTTAAATCGCACCGGTGCGAACAGCATTCATTTAAACTGTATTAAAACTGCCGAAGATGAGGCAGGGGAGCCGGTTTATGAGTGGTATATGGAAAAGCCGCTGCAGAAGATGGCCAGCTCATATTCAGTTGATGATAAATTGCTGCCGAATATTGTCAGCCAGACCGCAGAAAAGATTATTCCCGTCCCGGAGAAGAATTTTGACTATGGTTTTGGCAGACCGCGGGCTTCATACAGTTTATGGTCTTTGGACAACACAAAGCGTTACAATGTTTTAGTTGGTAAAGAAGAGGGAAAAAACACCTATATAAAGCTGGTCGGCGATGACACCATTTATCTGGTAGCCACAGAAACCCTTGATTTTATTTCCTTGGGTTATCTTGACCTGGCTGATAAGCTGATTCATCTTGAAAACATTAAAGATGTTTCCGAAATCTATATTAATGGTCTGGGCCACTTTTATCATTTATCCATTAGTAACAAAGATGGTATCACAGCTTATAGCATTAATGATAAACCTGTTTCCGAATCAAAATTTAAAAACGCATATAAATTTGTTATAGGCCTTACCCTTGATGATTTCATCATGGGAAGTGGTGCAGGCAAAACAGCTGTAACCATTCGGTATATTAAACATGACGGCACCGAAACAAAGGTTGAATGTTTAGACTATAACGACAGAAACTATCTAATTAAGGTTAACGGAAAGGGTAATTTCCTTTCAAGAAAAAAACAAGTTGAAAACATGTTTAATGAGCTTGACGAAACCATATCTAATCAGTAAACAGGCGGTGACTTATGACAGCTTCACAATTACGCGAAATTTTAAAATCCAATTTGCTTGTTATTGCCGGTGCAGGCAAAGATGCACCGGAGAATTCATCTGACTATGTTGAGGCAGGTGCTCACATTTTGTTGGCGCCCGTTTGCTACAATATGGACGAAGAAGATGAAAAAACTCTAAAAACTCTTATGCAGGCGGCATCTGACAAAGCCTTTGTTGCCGGGCAGATTGCTGCGCCTTGCGATTCTCTTGCAGAAGTGGGCGGCACATTGATTTACGACGCTTATTATGATGAGGTAATGGAGCAGGCAGCCTGGCTTTCTGACCAGGGCGTTTCCATGATTTTTTTAAACGGCTTTTTCGATGCATGCACAGCAAAATGTGCCGCATATGCCGTTCGGGAAGCGGATATGGATATGCCGATTTGTGCCGGCATTTCAACAACGAACATCCCTGCAGCGCTTTCCATCTTAATCACCTTGCAATCTCTTAATATCTGTGCTTTTGGCTGTACAGACATGGACATTGACGACGCCTTGGAAGTTTTGAGTGAATTACAGGCATTTACCACTGTGCCATTTTATGCACTAACAAAAGGCGGCATGTTTTTAAGCCCTGATATGTATGGGGTCTATATTGCTTCTTTTGTTAATCAAAAATGTGCATTATTTGGCATAGAAAAGAAAAGCCCCGCCTATGTGGCAGAAGCATCAAAGGCCACATGGCAGCTTTCACCTCTTGCGCCTGATTTTCCCATGGTGCATGCCATTTGCTCTCAGAATGAGATTATGTTTTTGGACTTTCAAGGCAAAATTGTCAGCCAAAACAAACAGTTGATTGAAATTAAAACAGAAAACGATGATGAGCTCTTACAGGCGTTAGAATTGTTTAACCGCCCCGGTGCAGCGCCTGTTTGCTTTAATATTAAAGACATTGATTTGCTTGAATATGCAATTAGCCATTATGCCGGCAGACCGGCTGTGCGCTCAGATGAATATGGCGAAATAACAGCTAAAGAATTTGGCGCCTATGTGATTAAAGAACCAAATGCAAGCGAAGAATAGAGAAGTCTGAGCGATTTCCTTTAAAACCATGTCAACATTGATTGACAGAATGGAGTAGATTATGTATGCAGTTCCCATCGCCCGCCTGATAGAAGAATTTGCAAAAATGCCCGGTATCGGCAAACGGACAGCAGAACGGTTAGCTTATTATGTTTTAAAGCTGCCCAAAGATGAGGTGGCTGAATTTGCCAAGGTATTGATGAGTGCAAAAGAGAAAATAACTTTTTGCCCTGTTTGTCAATCCTTAACAGAGACAGTGCCTTGTGCCCTTTGCTCAGATGCACAGCGGGATTCATCTGTCATTTGTGTGGTTGAAAAACCGAAGGATGTTATTAAAATTGAAAAAACAAGAGAGTTTAAAGGTCTTTATCATGTGCTGCACGGGGTCATTTCACCCATGGATGGCATAGGACCGGAAGACATTCGTTTAAAAGAGCTTTTGCATCGTATTCAGGATGGCAGCGTGCGTGAAGTCATCATGGCCACCAATCCAAATTTAGAGGGTGAGACCACAGCTATGTATGTGGCAAAGCTCTTAAAGCCGTTTGATGTAACTGTCACCCGCCTGGCTCACGGCATTCCTGTTGGAGGCGACTTGGAGTATGCCGATGTGGTCACCTTAACGCGTGCGTTGGAGGGCCGACATGAAATCAACTGATTACAGCTCAGAAAAATGTGACGAAACCATTGAAAATTTAGGCAATGGCTATTTTCTCATTCAGGGCAAAGCTGAATTCCGTTTTGGCACCGATGCTGTTAAATTGGCCGATTTTGCCAATGTTAAACCGACAGATACCGTTATGGATTTATGCACTGGTACAGGTATCATTCCCATTTTGTTACATAAAAAGGCACCCGGCATTCATGTGACGGGACTTGAGCTGCAACCACAAATGTGCGAAATGGCTCAAAGAAGTGTAAAGCTAAATAACTTAACAGATAATATTTCCATCATGCAAGGTGACCTTTGTCAAATTCGGTCACTATTTCCGGCAGAAAGCTTTCAGGTTGTGACCTGCAATCCACCATATATGAAAGATGCAACGGGCAAGCAAAATGAGCTGGATGCTGTGACCATTGCGCGCCATGAGGTGTGCTGCACCTTGGAAGATTGCATTAGTGCAGCCGCATATTTATTGCCCAGCGGCGGCAGACTTTGCATGGTTCATCGCCCCGAAAGGCTTGCCGATATCATTGCATCGATGCGTGCCTATCGTATCGAGCCAAAGCGTTTAACCCTATTTGCTGCCAAAAACAGACCCCCTCGGCTTTTGGTAATTGAGGGGCAAAAGAATAGAAACAGTGGCCTCATTGTTGAGCTAAAAACAGGAGAAAAATCATGACGACAGAAGAAATGACATATGAAGAACAGGCTTTTGACGGGCAACTGTGTCAATCTGCCGAAAAGCCATTAACTGGTGGCACGCTTTATTTGGTTGCCACGCCTATTGGTAATTTGGAAGATATGACTCTTCGCGGCATTCGCGTTCTTCGTGATGCTGATTTGATTGCAGCAGAAGACACCCGCAGAACTGCCGGGCTTTTAAATCATTTAGGCATTAAAACCCCTTTAACCAGCTATTTTCAACATAACGAAAAGATCAAGGGTGCCTTTATAATTGAGAAGTTGAAAGAGGGAGCAGCCGTTGCTTTGGTTTCTGATGCCGGAACACCTGCCATTTCAGACCCGGGTGAAGAGCTTGTGCGGCTTTGTGCCGAAAAGAACATTCCCGTTGTGCCCGTTCCCGGTGCTACGGCGGCTATTTCTGCATTGATTAGCTCAGGTCTGCCAACCGGACGGTTTTCTTTTGAGGGTTTTTTAAGCGTGAATAAAAAAAGCAGACGCGACCATCTTCTTGAAATTCAACACAATCCTCACACCATGATTTTTTATGAAGCACCTCACAAGCTGCGGCGTACACTGCGGGATTTGCGTGATTTTTTAGGTGACCGCAAAATTGTTTTAGCAAGAGAAATAACCAAAATTCATGAAGAAATGATTCGCACAACTCTTTCCGGTGCTATAGCACTTTATGAAAAACAAGAGCCAAAAGGGGAGTATGTTCTTGTTTTAGAGGGTGCTCAAGTGGCAGAGGAAGAATTTAATGATTTAAATAATTTATCTGTTTTAGAGCATATTAATCATTACACGGCCATGGGATTAGATGTTAAAGCCGCACAAAAAGCCGTGGCAGCTGACCGGGGCATTAGTAAGCGGGAAGTTTATGCCGCTGCACTTTTAGAAAAAGAAGAAAAGTAAGCCATGGGTCACTTGAAAGGACGGAAAGCATGAACGCAATAAAAACTTATGAAGTTAAACCGGGCATTCGCCTTCATCATATTCCTGCAGAACAATTTAAAACTGTTTCTGTTGGCATTCATTTTCACAGACAGTTAACAAAAAGCGAAGCAGCATCCAATGCTTTGCTTACGGATGTTATGCAGCGTGGCAGCAGCAAATTGAAGGACATGGCAGCCATCAACCGCTACATGCAGGCATTATATGGTGCTTATTTTGATGCTGACATCAGACGAAAAGGCGAGGACCAGATTTTGTCTTTTGTCATCAGCACGGTTGAAGATACTTTTTTGCCGGATGGCGACACCTGTGTTTTAAAGGCAGTTGCAACACTGCTTGATATGGTGCTATGCCCTCAGGTAGCAGATAATGCTTTTCGTGCTGATTATGTTAAGCAGGAAAAGGTTAACCTGATTAACGATATTGAAGCTATAATGAATGACAAACGTAGCTATGCTTTGTGGCGCTTGATTGAAAACATGTGCACCGGCGATGCTTACAGTGTTTATGAACTGGGTGATGTGGAATCGGTCGAAAAAATCACACCCAAAAGCCTTTTTGAGCAGTATAACACGGTTCTGCATCATAGCCCCATCGATATTTTTGTAACTGGCAACACGGATATTGACGCTATTTTAGACATGATGAATAAGCGTTTTGTCAATGTCACGCCCGATGTTTTAGAATACCCGAAAGCGACTCTCTATAAGAGTGCAGACACCTATCGTGAAGTTGAAGAAAAGTATGATATAACCCAGGCTAAGCTTTCGATGGGTTTTTATACCGGTATCGCACCTTGTGACCCCCGCTATAGTGCCTTGATGGTTTTTAACAGCATTTTTGGCAGCGGAGCACATTCTAAGCTCTTTAATAATGTTCGGGAAAAGCTGAGCCTTGCTTATTATGCGGCATCACGCCTTGAACGTTATAAGGGAATGATGCTGGTTTCTTCCGGCATTGAGTTCAAAAACAAACAAAAGGCCGAAGATGAAATTTTAGCACAGCTTTCTGCTATGAAGGTGGGAGATATCTCTGATTATGAATTTGATGTTTCAGTTAAGAGCATCATTAATTCACTTCGCTCTTTGCAGGATTCAGCAGCCTATCTCTCTGATTATTATTTAGGACAGATTGTAAGTGGCACATCCATCAGCTTAGAGGAACAGTGCGACTTAATCAGCAAAGTCACAAAGAACGATGTGGTTTCTGTTGCGCAGGAAATTAAACCTGAAATGGTTTATGTAATGAGAGGAGATAACTGATGAAGTTTAATCGAATATATAACGAAACACTGCGCGAAACCATATATTGCGCTACCCATGAAAGCGGTCTTAAAGTTGCCATTATGCCCAAAAAAGGTTATAGCAAAAGCTATGCAGTTTTTGGCACAAACTTTGGATCGGTTGATAATGAATTTATTGCCCCAGGCAGCACAAAAAAAATAAATCTACCAGACGGCATTGCTCATTTTTTAGAGCATAAACTTTTTGAACAGCCCGATGGCTCCAATGTTTTTGAAAGCTATGCTCGCCACGGCGCTAACGCCAATGCTTACACAAGCTTTCATGTGACTGCTTATTTGTTTGAAAGCACACAAGACATTCAGGAAAATTTAGGCATTTTACTTGATTTTGTTCAAAAGCCATATTTTACTGATGAAAATGTGGCAAAAGAGCAGGGTATCATTGGCCAGGAAATCGGCATGTATGATGACGACCCGGGCTGGCGGTTAATGATGGGCTTTTTAGGAGCTATGTTCCATCGTCATCCTGTACGGATTGATATTGCCGGCACAACCGAATCCATCTCGCATATCACAAAAGAAACCCTATATAATTGCTATAATACTTTTTATCATCTTTCTAACATGTGCCTGTTCATTATTGGCGATGTGGAGCCGGAGTCACTTGGCACATTCATTGAGGGTCATCTGCTTAATAAAGACGGCGCAAAAGGCGAAATCAAGCGCTTTTACGGCACAGAGCCACAAACAGTTTATCAGAGTGAAACAAGCTGCTCGCTTGATGTCAGCGTGCCTATGTTCATGTTTGGGTTTAAAGACCCTGACTGCGGATATGACGGCAAAAAGCTTTTAAAGAAAGATACGGAGCTTTCTATTATTTGTGAGCTTCTTTTTGGAAAAAGTGCACCGTTATATGCAAAGCTTTATGATGAAGGTTATATTTTAGGTGGCATGGAAACAGAACTCACCTGCGAAAGGGAATATGGCTTTGTTGCTTTATCCGGCGATAGCTGTGAGCCTGAAAAAGTGAGAGAAATCATTTTAGAAGGCGTTAAAAAAGCACAGGAAACCGGCTTTAATGAAGCGGATTTTGAACGGGAGCGCCGGGCTATGAGCGGTCAGTATATCAAGCAATTTAACAATTTAAATGCCGTGGCACATCAATATATGAGTCAGGTGTTTAATAATATTGGTTTGTTTGATTTTTCAGAAGTTATTAAGGAGATAACTTTAGAGGATATTAATGCGCGATTGAGGTCTTATTTCGATGAAAATCGTTCGGTTTTATCAGTTGTTCGCCCTAAAAACGCATAAATTGACAACTAAAGGAGCAAAAAAACATGAGACACACCGTTTTGTTCCCCGGTCTGGGCATTGGTCCCTTATCAATCAAAAACAACTTTAAATTTTTTGGACTAACCATTCATTGGTATGGCATTTTAATTGCACTTGGTCTTGTGCTTGCTTATTTATTTGCAAGCAAAAAGGCAAAAAAAAGAGGCATCAGCCAGGATACACTTTTAGATGTTGTTCTGTGGGGATTGCCTTCTGCCGTGGTTTGTGCCAGAATATATTATGTTGTTTTCAGTTGGGATAGCTATAAGGATAATTTGCTGGATGTTTTTAAAATATGGGGTGGCGGTATTGCCATCTATGGCGCTATTATCGGGGCATGTATTTCCACATTGATCTATTGCCATATAAAGAAAATTTCCTTTAAAAGTGTTTTTGATGTCGGTTCCTTTGGCTTGCTCATTGGTCAGATAGTGGGGCGGTGGGGCAATTTTATTAATGCCGAGGCCTATGGCAGCCGGACAGAAACCGCACTTTTCAGAATGAAACTTGTTGAAAAGGGCATCACCGTTCATCCAACATTTTTATATGAATCATTTTTTAATCTTTTGTTGTTTATATTTTTAAATATTTATGAAAAGCATCAAAAATTTGACGGCGAGCTGTTTTTGGTGTATATTACTTTATATGGACTTGGTCGATTTTTTATTGAAGGCATGCGTGCAGACAGCTTGATGTGGGGACCTGTACGCGTTTCGCAAATCTTGGCTCTGCTTTGCGTTTTGATTGGACTGGCTCTTATCATTACAGGCAGAATAAAACATAAAAATAATATTGTTAATAATTAGCTTTATGCTATTAAAGATACGCTATGATAAGATGATTTCTTCAGGAGGTACATATGTTAAACACAAATTTTCATGAAAACTTTGGTTGTCATGTCTTTAGTGAAACGATTATGCGTGAGCGTTTGCCCAAAGATATTTTTCAAGAATTGAAAAATACCATTGATAAAGGCACACCGCTTTCTGCTAAGGTTGCAGAGGTTGTGGCAGGTGCCATGAAGGAATGGGCTATGGAAAACGGTGCCACCCATTACACCCATTGGTTTCAACCTTTAAATGGCTTCACTGCAGAAAAACACGACTCCTTTTTACGCATTGATAAAGATGGACATGCTTTATCTGACTTTTCAGGCAAAGCACTCATAAAAGGTGAGCCTGATGCCTCCAGTTTCCCCTCGGGCGGTTTGCGTGCCACCTTTGAGGCTCGTGGCTACACTGCGTGGGATTGTACATCTCCTGCATTTTTAAAGGAAGATTCAAGCGGCTTAACCCTGTGTATCCCCACAGCGTTTTGTTCATATAACGGAGAAGCACTGGATAAAAAAACACCGCTTTTGCGTTCTGTTGAAGCGCTGTCCCAACAAGTTGTCCGCATCTTACGTCTGTTTGGTGATGAAGAGACAAATCGCGTATCTGTCAGCTGCGGTGCTGAGCAGGAATATTTTTTAATTGATAAAAAAATGTGGAAAGAGCGTCCTGATTTGGTGTTTACCGGTCGCACACTGCTGGGTGCTAAACCCCCAAAAACACAAGAAATGGATGACCATTATTTTGGTACATTAAAAGAGCGTGTTTCTGCCTATATGAAGGAGCTAGACATGGCACTTTGGAAGGTAGGCGTGCCCTCAAAAACCAAGCACAATGAGGCAGCACCGGCTCAGCACGAGCTTGCTCCCATTTTTGAAACTGTTAACATAGCCTGTGACCACAATCAGATTACCATGGAATTGATGAAAAAGATTGCAGACCATCACGGCATGGTATGTCTTTTACATGAAAAACCCTTTGCCGGCTTAAATGGTTCCGGCAAGCATAACAACTGGTCCATCACAACACCGGACGGCGTTAATCTTTTAAATCCGGGTAAAACTCCACGGGAAAATGCACAGTTTTTAGTATTTTTGTGTGCAGTTATCAGCGCTATTGATGACCATGCAGCCCTGATTCGTGCTTCAGCTGCCAATGCCGGTAACGATTATCGCTTAGGCGCTTTAGAAGCACCACCTGCCATTATTTCCATTTTCTTAGGCGATGAACTGACCGAAATTTTAGGACAAATCGAAAGCGGAGAAGAGCGCCCCACACACTTTGGCGGTGTCCTTGATATCGGCGTGCCCGGGTTGCCGAATCTTTCATTAGATACAACCGATCGCAACAGAACCTCTCCCTTTGCCTTTACAGGAAATAAATTTGAGTTTAGAATGGTGCCTTCTTCTGCATCCATCGCAGGACCTAACACTGTTTTAAACACAGTTGTGGCTGAAGCACTCAGCGATATTGCCGATACATTAGAAAATGCCAAAGATTTTAACAGAGAACTCAATGAACTCTTGGCTAAAATCATTAAAAAGCACAAGCGCGTTATCTTTAATGGCAACGGCTATGGTGAAGAATGGATTGCAGAAGCCAAACGCCGCGGCTTGCCTAACATTAATAACTCTGTTGACTCTTACAAAGCCTTTATTTATCCTGAGTCTATTGCCATGTTCGAAAAACATCATGTTTATTCTGAAACAGAGCTTCGTGCACGGTATGAGATTAAAATGGAGAAATACAGCAAAATTGTAGGCATTGAGGCACAAACCATGCTGCAGATGCTAAACAAACAAATCATTCCCGCCTGCATGGCATATAGCGATAAGATTGCACAGGGTATCGTGAACATTAAGGCAACGGCTCTTAATTGTAACACTTTGCCGGCTGAAGAGCGCCTGCGACAGTTAACAAACGGCATTGCAGCTCTTTATAAATCCATGAAAAAGCTTGAAAAAGCCGTTCACAAGGCAGAGAACTTTAATGAAAACTTTATAAGCCATGCTGAATTTGCCCGTGATAACCTGGTGGCAGTGATGGATGAAATCAGAACACATGCCGACAGCTTAGAAACCATTGTAGATAAAGATTTTTGGCCAATTCCTACTTATAATGACCTGATTTACAGCGTGTAAACATAATAAAACCCCTTAGCCACAAGACTAAGGGGTTTTTGTTTTGTTAAGCGTCTAGGGCACCATGGGCGCGCTTGACAACTTCATTAATAGATTCTTCTAAAACTGTTCCCGGCAGATTTTTCTTTAAATAAATTAAATATTCAATATTGCCTTCAGGACCTTTAATAGGGGAGTGGTCAAGACCAAAAACGCCAAAACCGGCATCTGTGGCAAGGGTCATAATTTTCTCAATGACCTCAACATGCACCGCAGGGTCACGAACAACACCTTTTTTCCCCACTTTTTCACGACCGGCTTCAAACTGGGGTTTAATCAGCAAAACCGCCGAGCAACCATCCTTTAAACGATTATAAATGATAGGGATGACATGATATAAAGAGATGAAAGAAACATCAGCCGATGCAAAATCTAAAGGCTCGGGGACTTGCTCATCGGTCAGATAGCGTATATTTGTCCGTTCTAAATTCACAACGCGGGGGTCGTTTCGCAGTTTCCAGGCGAGCTGACCATAACCCACATCAACAGCATAAACTTTTTTGGCGCCACCAAGCAGCATAACATCGGTAAAACCGCCGGTTGATGCACCTGTATCCATGCAGACCAAATCGCTAAAATCAAGGCCGAATACCTTTTGTGCTTTTTCAAGCTTTAAGCCGCCACGACTCACATAGGGCAGCGTTTTGCCGCGGATCTCGACTGTTTGTGTTTCTTCAATCATAGTGCCGGGTTTATCACACTTTTGATTGTCGACATACACAATGCCGGTCATGATAATGGCTTTGGCTTTTTCACGGCTTTCTGCCATATTTTTTTCAGTTAAGATGATATCTAGACGCTTTTTCAATGCATTTCTCCTTATTATTTCACAGTTTTCTGATAGTAATCACATAGATTCTGCAAACCGCAACAAGAGCATTTGGGCGCTCTTGCTGTGCAAAGAGCACGACCGTGATATACAAATTGATGGCACAAATCACTGCCAATTTCTTCCGGCACAAATTTTCTTAAATCCATTTCGATTTTCGTTGGGTCGGTGTTTTTGGTGAGCCCTAAACGATTTGTGATGCGTTTTGCATGGGTATCAATGACAATAGCCGGTTTTCCAAAGGCGTCACCAAGCAGCAAATTAGCGGTTTTGCGACCAACACCCGGGAGAGACAACAGTTCTTCCATGGTGTCCGGCACAATGCCGCCAAAGTCAGATAGCAGCTTTTGTGCGCAGGCGATTAAGTTTCTTGCTTTGTTATGATAAAAGCCGGTAGATTTAATGGCTTCTTCCATTTCGATGGTATCGGCTTCTGCAAAGGCCTTAATGGTAGGGAATTTAGCAAATAGAGAAGGGGTTACCAAATTCACACGGGCATCGGTACATTGTGCAGCAAGCTGCGTTGCAACCAAAAGCTGAAACGGGTCACGGTAACGAAGTGAACAGGTTGCATCAGGATAAGCTGCATCAAAAAAATCTTTAATTTTTAAAACTTTATCTTTTTTAGTCATAAAAGTTCACCTGTAAGTTATTTCTAATTAAATAAATCGGAATAATCTCATATCATTATACAACAATTTAATTTAATTCGCAAGAGCATAGAATTCATTTAAAATTAAAAAAGAATGAAAAACACTATTTTTTGGCATATTTTTTCGTTTTTTATAAGAGTAGGGCTTGACTTATTCTCATTAACGTGCTATAATTTCAATAGAATGAGTTATACAAAATAAGAATTTTGTATAACTGGGAGGAGGAGAAAAATGAATATAAATCATCAAGAGGCCCCCTTTTTTCTAAAAGACTTTATTACCTATATGGAGGCAATCCGCGGAAAATCAAAAAACACCGTTAAAGAATATTATTTTGACCTGCGTACTTTCTTTCGTTACATGAAGGTTTTACGAAACCAAGCTCAATTAGATGATTTTGAATCAATTACAATTGATGATATTGATATTAAATTTATTCAATCTATCACGCTGCATGATTTGTATGAGTTCTTAGCGTATACTTCTTCAGAGCGATTAAACAATGCAAACTCTCGCGCGCGTAAAGTTGCTGCGCTTCGTTCGTTTTTTAAATATATGAATGTTAAAGCAAAACTCATTCCTGATAATCCTGCCAAGGATTTAGATTCACCTAAAATCCCAAAATCGTTGCCTAAATATCTTACATTAGACGAAAGCCGCGATTTACTCTCGCACATTGATGGTAATGATAAATTGCGTGACTACGCTATTATTACCTTATTTTTAAATTGCGGCATGCGATTATCCGAGTTAGCGGCGACTAACTTAAAAGATATCCGTGATGGAAAACTGACTGTTGTTGGTAAAGGTAACAAAGAACGAGTCATTTATTTAAATAAAGCTTGTTTAAATGCTATTGAGGCATATGTACAAAATGAACGCCCCAAAGAAGGCATTAAACCCCCTCATCAGCAGGCGTTATTTATTAGTCGTCACAAGCAGCGCCTCAGTGTTAAAACCATTCAGGCTTTAGTTAAAAAACATTTAAAGGCAGCTGGTCTTGATGATAGCAAGTTCTCAGTGCATAAATTAAGACACACAGCTGCCACGCTCATGTATCAACATGGCCATGTGGATGTTCGTGTTTTGCAGGAAATCCTGGGACACACAAACCTGGCTACAACCCAGATTTATACCCATTTAGACAGCGAACAACTGCGCTCGGCAGCTGACAGCAATCCCCTTGCAGATATTGACTGAATCATTTTAATAATAAGCCAACGGGACAATGGTCGCTGCCTATAATATCAGTATAAATAACAGAATCCTGCACCTTATCTTTAAGGCAATCTGAAATGATAAAATAATCAATGCGCCAGCCAATGTTTTTTTCCCGTGCCCGAAAACGATAGGACCACCAGCTGTAAACATCGGTTACATCCGGATATAAATAACGGAAAGAATCGGTAAACCCTGCGTTTAAAAGTGCTGTCATTTTTTCGCGCTCTTCATCGGAAAAACCGGGATTTCCGCGGTTGGCTTTTGGATTTTTTAAATCGATTTCATTGTGAGCCACATTCAAGTCACCGCACAAAATTACAGGCTTATTTTTTGAAAGCTCTTTTAAATAGGCTCTGAAATCGTCTTCCCATTCCATGCGATATGAAAGGCGCTTAAGCTCGGACTGTGCATTTGGTGTGTAGCAATTTACCAAATAGAAATTATCAAATTCTAATGTTATGGTGCGTCCTTCGTGACTATGCACCTCGATACCGATATCGTAGATGACAGATATCGGTTTTATTTTTGTAAAAATAGCTGTGCCTGAATATCCTTTTTTATCAGCGCTGTTCCAGAACTGTTCATAACCATCAAGGATTATTTCGGCTTGATTAGGCTGCATTTTTGTTTCTTGCACACAAAAAATATCAGGCTGCTCCTGATTAAAAAAATCTAAAAAACCTTTTGTTAAACAAGCTCGTAAGCCATTTACATTCCAGGATATCAGTTTCATAGCACTACTCCCCTATTTTTATCTTAAATTAGCTTTTCGCCGATTGTAAAGCTGTTTCCCTTTACATATTCTGCGACAGACATTCGTTTTTTGCCTTCCATTTGTATCTCGTCGATTAACAGAGCGTCTTCTCCACATTTAACCACTAAAAAGCCGTTCTTTACGGATAAAATCGTGCCAGTTTCTCCAATAAAATCGCCTTTTAAAGCCTTTGCACTAATAATTTTCATCAATTTTCCCTCATAAGTCGTCTGTGCCATTGGATAGGAATACATGGCGCGAACAAGTCTTGCAATTTCATCGGCAGAACGGGTAAAATCAATTTTTGCTGTCTCTTTTGTAATCATTGTAGCATAGCAAGCAAGCTCATCTTTTTGCTTTTTGGGGGTTAATGTTCCATTTTGGATAGCATTTAAGGTTTCGGACAGGGCTTCTTTGCCTAAAATACTAAGTTTATCATGAATGGATTCAGTTGTATCTTTAACCGTTATGTCAATTTCCTTTTTTATGAGCATATCGCCTGTATCAAGTCCCACATCCATCTGCATGGTGGTGACACCGGTTTTGCGCTCACCGTCCATGATACAGTGTTGCATGGGTGCTGCACCGCGATATTTAGGCAGTAGCGATGCATGGACATTAATACAACCATATGTGGGCAGATTTAATATTCTTTCCGGCAAAATTTTACCAAAAGCCACTACAACAAAAACATCGGCATTGACATCTTTTAATACATTAAATGTTTCATCGTCTTTCATTTTTTCTGGCTGATAAACAGGAATGTTATGAGCAAGTGCACAAACCTTAACCGGCGGCGGCGTCAGTTTGTGACCGCGACCTTTTGGTTTGTCGGCTTGTGTTACAACCAAAGCCACTTCATGTCCATCTTCCAGCAGTCCCTCAAGGCATGGAACTGAAAAATCGGGAGTACCCATAAAAACAATTTTCAATTTTATTTACCTCCCTTTGCTGCACCGTCCTGGTCAACATATTCAATCACTTTATCTGTGTACAATGTGCCGTTTAAGTGGTCAATTTCATGGCAAAGCGCAACGGCAAGCAAGCCCTCACCCTCTACTTCAACCTCCTCGCCCTCCGGTGTTGTGCCACGAACAATTACATGGGTGGGACGCTCTACAATACCCCAAACACCAGGTACGGAAAGGCAGCCTTCCATCTCTTTTTGTGAGCCTTTCTGATAGACAATAACGGGATTGATTAAAACAATAGGTCCATCGCCTATATCAATGACAATCAGACGCTTTAAAACGCCAACCTGAGGCGCTGCTAAACCAACACCATTCTGGGCATACATTGTCTCTTTCATATCTTCAATAAGTGTTAAAATTTTCTCGTTTATCTCGGTAATTTCACGGGATTTTTTGCGCAAGGTTTCATTATCGTCATCTCTGATTAAAACATTTCTCAGTGCCATTTTTTTATCCTTTCCTGTTCATTTTTCGTAAAGTATATTATAAAATATGTACCGGGTTTGTTTCAGCTGATACAGTAACAAATTTACTCTCTTTGCTTTTATAATGCCGGGCGAGATAATCTGATACTGTCCGTATTATTGTATCATTTAATTTACATTTTATCAAGATTCGTTTTCGGTATTTGTTGTTGATTTTATAAAAGCTGCAAGGGCTTGGTCCTAATATATCGGCCTGCTCTTTTTTAAATTCTTTTTGTAAAAATGTAGCAAACTGTTTAGCACAGCTTGTTGCAGCGTTTTCATTAAATGAAGTAAAAACAATGGAAAGCAGGTCGCATAACGGCGGATATAAAAGTGCTTGCCGCAGTGAAATTTCTTCTTTATAAAATGCAGAATAATCCTGCATGCAAGCAAGGTTTAAAACCGAATTTTCAGGCATATATGTCTGAATAACGGCTCGGCCTGCATGAGCACCCCTGCCCGCTCTTCCGCTAACCTGTGTGATAATGTCAAAGGTTTTTTCGTTAGCACGGTAATCGTCTTGATTGAGGCTCATATCGGCAGCTAAAACACCAACCAGCGTCACATTTTCAAAATCCAGGCCCTTGGTAACCATTTGTGTGCCAATTAAAATATCAATCTTCTCTTTTTCAAACTGTTCCAGAATTTTTTGATGTGAATTTTTGGCAGAAACGGTGTCCAAATCCATGCGCAGAATCGAAGCCTCGGGAAACAAAGCCAAAAGCTCTTCTTCCACTTTCTGTGTGCCTGTGCCAAAATGTTTTATGTAATTGCTGGAGCATTCGGGGCAGGCATTCAGATTTCGCTGTGTATAGCCACAATAATGACAGGTCAGGTGATTTTTGTTTTTATGATATGTCAGCGCAATATTGCACCGAGGGCATTTAACCACATAACCGCAACTGCGGCATGATATAAAGGTGGAAAAACCGCGCCTGTTTAAAAACAGAATGGTCTGTCGTCCGGCATCTAAATTCGCCCTGATTTCATTTGCAAGCTGCTGTGAAAATAAAGAGCGGTTTCCGTCAGCCAGTTCGCGCCGCATGTCAACAATTTGAACATTTGGCATAGATGCCGACTCTTTGGCTCGGGTGTTTAAGGTTAATAATTCATACTTGCCCTTTTGGGCCTTATAATAGCTCTCAACCGAGGGTGTTGCAGAGGCAAGCACCAGCGGCACACCACTCTGCTTTGCACGCACAGCGGCGATTTCCCGGGTATGATAAGCCGGCACAGTTTGTGATTTATAGGATGTTTCATGCTCTTCATCCATCACAATCAGTCCTAAATTTTGAACCGGAGCAAAAACGGCAGAACGCACACCAATCACAACTTTGGCTTCTCCGCTTTTGATACGCTTATATTCATCGTTGCGTTCACCAAGCGATAGTCTTGAATGTAATACGGCAATTTTTTTGCCAAATCGTCCGGCAAAACGACTAATCATTTGCGGGGTTAATGAGATTTCAGGTACTAAGACAATAGCAGATTGACCCTTTGACAAAACCATATCAATACATTGCAAAAATACCTCTGTTTTACCGCTGCCTGTAACGCCATGGAGCAAGAACACATGAAAGTCGGAAAGTGATTTGGCAATGCGGTTTATGGCAATTGCTTGTTCTTTTGTGGGCACAAGAGCTTTTGTGGGCTCGATTTTTGAATAATCCACCGGATTTCTGAAAACTTCAATTTCAGTTAACTCAATAACGCCTTTTTTTTCTAAGCTTTTAATGGCAGAAATTCCACATCCCAAAATCATTTGAATATCGCAATTTGCCACAAAATCGTTTTGCATTAATAGCTCGATAATTCTGGCCTGCATGGGCGCCTTATCACGAATGTTTTCTAAAACATCAAAGGCATCATCTTGTGAAATGGCAAGCTGTGAGCCTTTTAAAAGTTTGCCTGCATCCTGCCTTGTTGACAAGCCAAGGCCGTATGGTACAACGGTTTTTAAGGCTAATAAATAGGTAGAAAAATACCGCTTTTTCATAAAATAGATTAAATCTAAAAGAGACTGGTCAAACAGCGGTTCATTTGAAAGTAATGATGCTATCTCTTTTAAATTTTCAACATTTGAACTTTCGGGAAAATCAACAACATATCCTTCAATGAGCGTGTTGCCTTTTCCAAAGGGCACATTGACAACCATGCCGATTTGCAAAACATCCCTTAATGCTTCAGGAACAATATAATCAAACAAACGGTCTACTGCTCTTGCTGTTTTATTAACAATCACTCTTGCAATTTTCATGGTTATCACCCCTTTTTAATATATTGTATGGCAGCAGGCGTTATATCGTCTCGTTACTGCTACTCTCTTCTTCAGTTTTTTGCATAGCATGGTCAATGCTATCGACAGAAAACCCGCGTGACAGCAGATATCGCTTGGCTTTCATTTTGTTTTGAAAAGAATAATCGCCCCTTAGTTTTTTTTGCAAAATGGGCATGATGGCGACCATTTCATCAAATTCTTCTTCTGATAGCTCCGAGATGACCGTTTCGATTATATCTTTGTCAACGCCCTTGCCTACCAGGTCATATTGAATCTTCTTCAAACCGCTTTTTCCTGCATGGAGGGCGGCTTTTATGTAACGACGGGCATAATCTTCGTCGTCAATATAATGGTATCCCTTTAAAAATGAAATGACATTTAAAATGGTTTCTTCATCAGTGCCACGGTCGCGCAATTTGCGGCACATGGCGGCTTCGGTGTAACTGTGGCGGTCTAATAAATGCAGGGCATATTGGCGGCTGTCTGCAAGGAGAATATCCTGGCGAATGGCTGCAACATCAGCCTCTGTCAATGTTTTTCCAACCTTTAAATGTAGGCGCAGCACATCAAAATCTGATAAACCAAAGGCAAAGGAATCATCAATATATACAGAACTGCGACCTTTGTTTTTCTTTTGTGATTCAATTTTGGTGATAATCAAGAACACTCACCCCGCATGATAAAAAAACAGACTGCTGCCAATCAGGAGGCAGATGGGTGCGTCCATTTCGGCAACAGCCTGTTTCTTAATATTATTTAGATGTCTTATCGCAATAAACACCTAAGGGATAATAAGGCAGCATGTTTTCACGCAGCCAATTCATTGCCTCTTCAGGAGACAAGCCCCAGTTTGTCGGACAGGTTGAAACAACCTCTACCAATGAAAAGCCTTTCTTTTCTACCTGACAGGTAAACGCTTTTTTAATGGCACGCTTTGCCATGTTAATGTTTTTAACACAGTCAACGGCAACACGCTCGATGTAAGCGGGACCATCTAATGTGGCAAGCATTTCACTGACACGAATGGGAAAGCCCTGTGTTTCAGTGTTACGGCCATAGGGTGAAGTTTGTGTCACCTGACCGGGCAAGGTTGTAGGCGCCATCTGTCCGCCAGTCATACCATAAATGGCATTATTGATAAAGATAATGGTGATGTTTTCACCACGGGCGGCAGCGTGAACGGTTTCGGCTGTACCAATGGCAGCCAAGTCACCATCACCCTGATAGGTAAATACAATGTTATCTAAATTTGTGCGCTTAATACCTGTTGCAACAGCCGGAGCACGACCGTGAGCCGCCTCTACCATGTCACAATTAAAGTAATCATAAGCAAAAACGGAGCAACCAACAGGTGCAACGCCAATGGTTTTGCCCTCAATACCCAATTCATCAATAACCTCGGCAACTAACCGATGCACGATACCATGGGTGCAACCGGGACAATAATGAAGCGGCACATCGCAAAGAGCTGCGGGCTTTTTAAATACCTGTTTCATTATGCTATACCTCCTGCGATTTCCTTCATTTTCTGGATAATTTCATTGGGATACGGAATGTTACCGCCGCAACGGCCGTAAAAATGAACGGGAACTTTAGACTCAACGGCAAGTTTAACATCGTCAACCATTTGTCCTAAGCTCATTTCAACGCTTAAAATAGCCTTAACCTGACCAACATACTGCTTATATGTTTCTTCGGGGAAAGGCCACAGAGTGATAGGACGAATAAGACCTGCCTTAATGCCCTGCTCGCGCAGTTCATCCACTGCGTTTTTAGCAATACGGGCAGTTGAGCCATAGGCGGTAATCATATACTCTGCATCTTCCATGCAGTAGGTTTCAGCTTTTGCTTCAGTTTCCTGAATCTGCTGATACTTTTTATTACGCTCAAGCACAATTCTCTCCAAATCATTGGGTTGAATGTACAGAGAGTTAACAACATTATGAGGACGCTTCATACCTGTTCCGTTGGTTGCCCATGTTTTTTCAGGTAGTTTTCTGCCTTCGGGCAGTTCAAATGTTACAGGTTCCATCATCTGACCCAGCATGCCGTCGCCGATAATCATAACAGGCATTCTGTAAAAGTCAGCAAGGTCAAAAGCCTCTGCTGTTAAGTTGATGATTTCCTGAACAGAAGAAGGCGCTAAAACAATCATTTTATAATCGCCGTGACCTAAACCCTTAGTAGCCTGATGATAGTCAGACTGTGCAGGTTGAATACCGCCCAGACCCGGGCCCGCACGTACGATGTTAACAACCACTGCAGGCAAATCAGCACCTGCAATGTATGAAATGGCTTCGGCCTTTAAGCTGATACCCGGGCTTGATGATGAGGTCATCACGCGAGCGCCGGCAGCAGCGGCACCATACACCATGTTACAAGCTGAAATTTCACTTTCGGCTTGCAGAAAAACGCCACCGATTTTCGGCATGCGCTTTGCCATATAGGCGGAAATTTCCGTCTGTGGCGTAATCGGGTAACCGAAGAAATACCGACAGCCTGATAAAATTGCTGCTTCGGCAATGGCTTCGTTACCTTTTAACAATACTTTTTCAGCCATGCTTTACACTCCAATCTATTATTTAAACACTTCAATAACGCAGTCAGGACAAATTGTAGCACACATAGCGCAACCAATGCACTTATCCTGCTCTAAAACTTCAACAGGACGAAAGCCCTTTGCATTCATTCTGTCTTCAGCAATTTTGATAATTTTGTTTGGGCATGCTGTAACACATAAATAGCAGCCCTTACATTTTTCTTCAAAAAAGACTACCTTGGCCATGATTCTCTCCATTTCTGCCTGTGCTGCTGCACAAGCTAAATAAAATATATAAGCAGCTACCCTGCTGCATGTATGCAATTTAAAAATTTAATGCCATAAACCGTTTAATGATAAAAAGTGACTCACGGTTTTCTTCAGGCAGCGTCTCTGCCACTTCTTTTGTCACGGTTGTATATCGAAGAGGGATACCGGTAATGCGCGAGGCCTCTTTGGTTATTCCCTGCCCTTTAATAACCTCTTCTTTGGTGGTTAAACCTGCCAGATTTGAACTGTTGACAAGTGCCGTAACTTTTTGACGGCTGGTGGCTTCAATATCGGCTACCATATCTTTAATCTGTTCGGCTGTGGCTGTCATGGGGCGAAATACATTCATGACAAAAAGCATTTCAGGCTCTTCTTTATCAAAAAACTGTTTATAGCGCCCCAGGGCTATTGCCCCATCATCATCGCCACCTACATCAAAAACAACTGCAGCATCCCGGTCAGCAAAAACACGGTGAATATCTGACGGCAAAGAGGGAACATCAACATTGCTGCTGGCATAAGGCGAAGCAATAACAGAAAGACCCATAGCTTCTAACTTCTCTTTAACATCATTTGTTCGAAAGTAAGGATTCACAATGTCTAAATCCACAAGATAAACACGGGCATAACACTCACGCAAGCCTAAGGCATAATTAATGGCAAATTCTGTTTTTCCGCTGCCGTAATGACCGACAATAATGTGAATTCTTGCTTCCATACCGGTTCCTCGCTAACCTTTCTTGTAAATAACATAATAATTATAACATATAAAGCGACATTTGTACAGAAAAATTATAAAAAAAACCGATAAATCTTCAATTTTTTTAGAAAATCTGTAAATATCTTAAAGTATATCTGTCAGAGCAAACCATAAATGCCGAGAATAACAGAAAAAAGAACGGTAAAAAGCATAGCAACTGCACATATAATGGCAACAATCCGCAAGAAATTTTTATTGATTTTAAGCATAATTTTCTCCTTTTTGCAGAATTTGATTTCAGTATATCATAATTTTATTACAAAAATATGAAATTCCGTTGTCAATACATAAAAATTGCTGCTTGACTCATAATACTATCAAATAAATTTTATCAAAAGGTGAATAAAATGCTGGTAATTTTAATTCGAACACTAATTATTTACATAGTGGTTGTTTTAGCGATCAGGCTTATGGGCAAGCGTCAAATCGGTCAATTGCAGCCCTCTGAGCTTGTAGTAGCTATGATGCTCTCTGAACTTGCCTCCATCCCTTTGGAAAACAACGGAACGCCACTTTTAACAGGCATTATTCCAGTTCTCACTCTTTTGGTTGCCGAAACAACTTTCTCTTTTTTGACTTTAAAAAGCCGTCGAATCCGCAAAATTCTCTCAGGCGTTCCCACCATTGTGGTGGAAAAGGGAAAAATTCAGGAAAAAGAGCTGGAACGACTTCGATATAACATCGATGATTTGCTTGAAGAATTGCGCACAAGCGGTTTTGCTGATATTTTAGATGTAGAATATGCCATCATTGAGTCAAACGGCAATTTAAGTGTTTTTCCCAAGTCGAATAAGCGGGCTGTAACACCTGATGATTTAAACATATGTCCGGCATATGAAGGCATTCCATATGTACTGGTTATCGATGGTGTTATCAATCAAAAAAATATGGACTATGCCGAGGTGACATTCGAATGGCTTTTAGATAAACTGAAAGAATATGATATTTATGACATTTCAGATGCTTTTTTAGTCACCTTGGACTCATCCGGCAAGTTATTTGTACAAAAAAAGGAGAAAGCAAAGGTGAAAAACAAATGAAAGCGTTTATTGTGGCAATGCTTATTTTAAGCGTCATGGTTGGCGGGTCATATTTTTATGCTCAGTGGTTAGAAACAAAAGTTTATGAATTATTTGATATGGCAAAGGTAATGGATGCCTATATTTTTGCTGATGATTGGTCTTCGTGCCGTGAAATGTTAGGGTTTTTTAATCAAAAATGGACGACGGCTTATCCTAAACTGTCATATTTTATGTATCACAATGACCTGGATATAATCAATCAAGCTATTTATGAATTAAACCGGTGCATCGAAATGAAAAATAAAGACATTTTTCTTTTAAAAAATAAAAAGCTACAGGAACTGCTTCTGCGATTGCCCAGCGGAGAACAACTGAGTATTAAAAATATTTTATAATAGAGCATCAATCAGGGCACCGTCTATTTGTGTATATCATAGAATATTATATACCGGTAAAGCGTTGCTTTGCCGTTTATATAAACAGGAGGCCACCACAGTTATGCTATGGGGCCTCCTTATGTTTTAGAATGAAAGGATGTATCTTTTTGACAAATATAAATTGTTCCAAGCCCTGTCAATTTCAAGAAGATGGAAAATGTTGCTGTGACAGCGTGCTGATGTCAGCAGCAAATGAGGCTGAGGAAAAAGACCCCGAATGTCCCTATTGGGCACCACTCTGCTCTTTAACTTAATTTTAAATTATTTATGATAGTTTTCGCCGGCGTTAATTTTAAAAGCACGATACACTTGCTCAAGCAAAACAACACGCATTAATTGATGGGGAAAAGTCATGGGTGAAAAAGAAAGTTTAAAATCAGAACGCTTTTTAATGCTGTCAGATAAGCCGTGAGAACCACCAATGATTAAAACCATCCGCCCTGAGCCGATTTGCTGTATGTTGGCAAGTTTTTCAGCCAGTTTTTCAGAAGCAAGCATTTTCCCTTCAACGCAGAGAGAAATGATATAGTCACGGGGCATTAAACATGCCGCAATACGCTCTGCTTCTTTTTCTAGTGCCTGCTCAATCTGGGTGTTTGATGCACGCTCGTTCACCGCTTCATCTTTAATCTCTGTTATGTGCAGATGACAAAACCGCGATAAACGCTTTACATATTCATTGCAGGCTTCTGTCCAAAATTTTTCTTTTAATTTTCCGACGCATATGATTTCAATTTGCATAAACAGAGCTCCTTTTTTTAACAAACTGTCTGCTTTAAGACTCAATCCAATATCGTGGTAAAACATTTACATTTATGCCGTTTCCTACCTGAAAATCATTGGAACGCAATATGTTCGTCACTGTTTCATAAGCCAGCGTGGGTGTGTTATTTTCTGCCGACAAATGTCCCAGCCAGAAATCGGTTGTTCCGCTTTCGGCAAGCCGTACACAAAGGTCACCGCATCCTTCGTTAGATAAATGACCCTTATCCCCTGCTATTCTCTTTTTCAGCGGGTAAGGATAGCGTCCGTTTTGCAGCATTTGTGCATCGTGATTTGCCTCTATAATAACAGATATGCTGCCTTTTAAAGCATTCATCACTGCATCGGTTATATAGCCGATATCCGTTGCAATGGTAAGCTTTTCATCGTCAGTTAAAAAGCTGTATCCCACAGGCTCTGCCGCGTCATGAGGAATGGGAAAAGATTGAACCACAAGGCTTTTAATCATCATATTTTTTTTAGTTATTTTATGGTTTTCGGGACTAATTACACCCAAGACACCTTCCATGGCCTGCCAGGTTTTTGCCGTTGCATAAATGGGTAAATTAAATTTTCGTGAAATGATACCTGCACCGGCTATGTGGTCTCTATGTTCGTGGGTTATTAAAATGCCGGATACATCCTTGGGCGTAACACCAATCCGACGCATACATTCAGTTATATATTTGCCCCCTGCTCCGCAATCAACCAACAGATGCGTTGTTCCGTCAGTGATGAAAGTGCAATTGCCGGAGGAACCACTTAAAAAGGATTGAAAACGAATCACAAAAGCACCTCTGTTTTTATAAAAATACGAATATATTATACATGATTTAAATAAAAACTACAAGAGAAAAAACAGTTAAATCTCTTTGTGGGTTTTATTTTTTTATAATTCTTTTGCAAAAAACTTGTTTAATCAAAAATTTTATGTTATAATAAGCAGATATGCAATGCGTAGTGAAAGGAGGGTTTTCTATGTCGATTCCAAGAGGATTTATCAGAAAACTGGCAGATAATGACCAGGTTTACTCTCGTGGTCTGTCATTACATGCCACGCCCTTTTCCTATCAGATTGAACCATTAAGGTTTACGGAACTATATTCTGTTTCAGCGGACTTTTCACAAGACAAATGTCGTTCATTTGTTGAAATTGATAATGCGCATGAGTGGTTTGAAAACTTTTCGTGTTCTTGCGATTATTTTACCGAAAAAGGTACAATTTGTGAACACCTTGTTGCTCTTCTTTTGAAAATAGAAAATGATTTCTTTAGTGTAGATTTTGGCAGAACGGATAGCCGAAAATTCACACTGCAAACAGACGATAGTTGTCGTGAATTGCTATCTGAACGCACTTCTCTTTTGCAGGCAAGGGCAAAACAGAGAGCAATGTTTGAAAAAGCAACATTATCCCCTCAAATTCACATTAAAAAAGGCTGTTTTGAATTAGGTCTAAAAATTGGTGTGGGTCGCGGTTATATTGTAAGGGATTTGGAAGAGCTTTATCAGCTTTTTCTTTACGGAAAAACAGCTCCTTGCGGACAAGCAAAGTCCTTTTTGTATGCACCTGAAAACTTTCAAAATGAAGAGTTTGTCCGCTTTTTCATAGCTTATTATCCCTTATGCCGAAGTGAAGAAAACAGCAAGACCATGCGTTTGACACCGGAAGCAATTGATGCCTTTTTTTATGTGTTTTCACAAGGTAAAATTACAACCAGTTCCGGTATATTAAGCATAACAGATACCTTACCCACTCTTAGTGTTTGGATTAAACAGGCAAAAGGGTTTTATCGCCTTAGTTTGAGTCGACGCGATTTTGAAGTGATACGCGGACAAAAGCAATGTTATATCATTATGGATGGAAATTTACATGTATGCCATGAGGCTTTCACAGATGCCTGCAGTGGTCTGCTTTATGGGTTCATACAAAATAAGGCTGATTTAATTGTGGCAGATAGTGATATGCCGTCATTTTATACTTTGGTTTTGCGACCGGCATCTAAATTCATTCACACAGAAAGTGAAGATGACAGCTTCATTCCCCCTGCTCTTAAGACAAAAATATACTTGGATATGGTTGACAAAATCATATCTGCCCGTACCCAGTTTTTCTATGATGAGCAAATGTATTATGCCTTTTCGCAAGAGCGTGATTTTAAAACCGTGTGGGATATTGAAGAGGAAACACTAATCGAAAACATGGTTAAAGACTATTTTCCAAAGCTTTCAAAAGAAAAGGGCACAGCGCTTTTAGAAGCTGATGACGAATCGCTATATACTCTTTTATCAGAAGGCATTCCCCGGCTTTCCCGCCATGCAGTTTTATACATCAGCTCATCTTTAAAGGATGTTCGCATGCATTCGTTTTCCATGCCGCGAATTGGCTTGCGTGTAAAGTCGAATCTCTTGGAAATGGATGTTTCAAGCGATGTTTTTTCTCCGTCTGTTCTGGCTGAAGCCCTAAGTGCATATAGACAGAAAAAGAAATATATCAGGCTGAAAAATGGGTCCTTTTTAACGCTGACAAACGATGCAATCCATCGATTCAGCCACATGGCTGACGGCGTCGATATCTCCTCTTCGGACCTGAAAAAAACAACCTTTACCTTGCCTGCCTACAGAGCGCTATACTTAGATGCCGTTTCTGACATAAGAATTGTAAAGGAGAATAGCTTTACAAATTTAATGGAGGTATTTAACAACCTGCAACATGATAAAATGCAGATTCCATCAGGTTTTCGAAATGTTTTAAGAGATTATCAAAAATATGGTTTACGATGGATGCATGCCCTTTCTTCCTGTGGATTTGGTGGTATTTTAGCTGATGACATGGGTCTAGGAAAGACAATTCAGGTGTTAAGCCTTTTAACTTTACACAAAGAAACCCATGGCAGTTGCTTTGCCTTGGTGGTCTGCCCTGCTTCTTTGGTTTTAAACTGGGAACAAGAGGCCAGGCGTTTTGCTCAAAATCTTAAAACTTTATGTATTATGGGTAGTAATGCCGAGCGCCAGGCTATATTATCTAAGTCAAAGGATTATGATGTGCTCATCACCTCTTATGATTTGTTAAAGCGAGATATTGAAAGCTATCGTGCGTTAGAATTTGATTATGAAATTATCGATGAGGCACAATATATAAAAAATCATAGCACAAAAAATGCCCGTGCGGTCAAAGCCATCGCGTCGCGTTGTCGCTTTGCCTTAACAGGCACGCCCATTGAAAACACCATTTCTGAACTTTGGTCGATTTTTGACTATTTAATGCCCGGCTATTTATATAAATACAGCCGTTTTCGCACGCGATTTGAAATTCCTATTTTAAGGGATGAAGATAGCATTGCTCTTTCAGAACTCAAAAAAATGGTTTCACCTTTTATTTTAAGGCGTTTAAAACGGGATGTGTTAACAGAGCTGCCGGAAAAAAATGAATCTGTTCTATATGTCAATATGGCGCCTGAACAACACAAGCTTTATGCCGCAAATTTGGCAACCATGCAAAAAGATTTAGATTTGGAACTGTCAGGATATACTTCTCAGAACAAACTGGTTATTTTAGCCATGCTCATGCGCCTCAGACAGCTTTGTTGCGACCCGGCTATTTTGTATGAAAATTATAAAGAAGATAGTGCAAAACTGGATTTATGTATGAATCTGGTTGAAACCTCTGTTGCAGCAGGTCATAAGATTTTAATTTTTTCACAGTTTACTTCTATGCTGTCGCGCATAGCTTTAAAGCTTAAAAAAAGGCATTTATCCTATTATCTCATTGAAGGTGCAACCAAAAAAGAAGACCGTCTGGCGCAGGTAAATGCCTTTAATCAAGACGAAACGCCGGTGTTTTTGGTTTCGTTAAAGGCTGGTGGTACAGGGCTGAATCTGACGGGGGCTGATGTTGTCATTCACTATGACCCGTGGTGGAACCAAAGCGTACAAAATCAGGCGACAGACCGTTCTCACAGAATTGGCCAAAAGAAAAGCGTTTCGGTTTATAAGCTCATTGCAAAAGATACAATCGAAGAAAAAATTATGGCACTGGCTAATAAAAAACAAAGTCTGGCAGAAGCTGTTCTGCCAGACGATCAAAACATATTCAAAAATTTAACAAAAGAAGAATTGCTTGATTTATTCAGGTTGTGATTGAATCACCATGGGGGAACGGTAAAAATCCATGCCGTTCTTCCCTTTATTTTTTTCAGGATATAAAAGACTGTATAAATCAGTTGCAGTGCAATCCAAAGCAAACATTCGCTTTGCATTTTCATCTTTTAATGATGCATCAGCTGTTTTGGTAATAATGGGAATTGCTGATTTTTCACGGAGCTGTTTTAAAATAGCTCCGCTATTTTCATTCATGCCAAGCACTCTGGCATAGGCGGGTGAAAGAGCTGCATCACCTTTGGTGATGCCTAAAAGTATATTTATCATCGCCCGCTGCAAGCGTGTTTGTGGATATCGCTTGGTTTTAGCAGCTTGTGCAACCTCATAAAAATCGTGCAGCTTTGCTGCTGCATCAACAATTCTGTTTTCAAGCCCCTCCGAAATGCCGCAAATGTCACAAAGGTCAGACTTGTCAGCACGCAAAAGTGCATATTGTAAAAGTTTTGTGAGACCATCAGGCGTAACCGGTGCACGCCCCTCTTTTATTTCCTGTTGCAAGATGGCATGTGCCTTTGGGGGCATATAGGGACGAATGTCCTCCCCTGCTGAAATTTTTTGGCGTATCCCTGTCGCACTTAAAAAGTTATCCACAGGCTCCCGGCTGTTATAATCGCCAATGCGACGGATGGCAAGCGGCGTAAGAGGTGCATTTGCCTTGTTAATTGCCCTTATATATTCAATGCCTAAAATATCGTTTGGTTGTTCGGCTAAATTGGCAGATAATTCGGGATTTGATGCAAAAGCCAAAGAACATGCTGCCGGATAACTTAACCCGCTTAAAAGGGCATTTTTAAGGCTGTTTTGATAACTCTCTGTTTCACTATATGCTGCAACATCCTGCAGCAGCTTAACATCACCACATTCACTGCCAAAGGCAAGATATCCCTCGGCACCAAGCTCTTTTAAAAGCGTCACTGCACCACGGGCAAAGCCTTCAGCAGATTGCAAACTGTAAATAACAGGCAGTTCAAGGACTAAATCGCATCCACAGGCAAGCGCCATTTCAGCCCGTGCCCATTTATCACAAATGGCAGGCTCGCCGCGTTGCACAAAAGAACCGCTCATGAGGCAAATAACGCCATCACAAGACAAAGCCTTCTTTTGTTCGTTTAGCTGATAGGCATGTCCGTTGTGAAAAGGATTATATTCACAAATCACTGCCATTATTTTCATGGTTTCACCTGCTTACCGACGCTTATTCAGTTCAGACATAAGGTTTTCCCAGGTTAAACCCCGCTCTACCATGACAACCATGAGATGATAAAGCAAGTCACAAGCTTCATATTCAAGCTCGCTCACATCGGGATTTTTAGCTGCAATAATAACCTCAGCTGATTCTTCGCCAATCTTTTTAAGCTGTTTATCAATACCTTTTGTGAAAAGATAATTGGTGTAAGAGCCTTCTTTGGGGTTAACTTTTCTATCTGTTATCACATCAAAAACATCTTTTAAAACAGATAAAGAAACGGTTTCTTTTTTCCAGTCGACTAAAGAGCCATCCTTCTCCATTTTGCGATAGAAACAAGTTTTTTCACCTGTGTGACAAGCCGGACCTGCCGGGTCAACCTTAATAATCAAAGCATCTTCATCACAATCAACTAAAATATCTTTAACCCATAAAATGTTGCCGGAATGTTCACCTTTTACCCACAGAGATTGACGAGAGCGAGAAAAAAAAGTTGCTTTTCCGGTTTCAAGTGTCAGTCGCAAAGATTCTTCATTCATATAAGCTAGCATTAAAACGCGGCCGGATATGTAATCTTGTGCAACTGCAGGGATTAAGCCTTTTTCATCAAACTTCAGCATAATAAAATCCATCCTTTCATATTATAAGCGCACCGGAATTGATAAATCCTGCAAATACGCTTTAAGCTCGTGTATTGTTAATTCTTTATAGTGAAACAAGGAAGCTGCTAAAACAGCATCAGCACCTGCTTTTGTGATAGCATCAGCAAAATGAGATTTTGTGCCGGCACCACCTGATGCGATAACAGGAATAGAAACCGCATCAGAAATAGCCTTGGTAATGGTCAGATCATAACCTGCTTTTGTGCCGTCGGCATCCATACTGGTAAGCAGAATTTCGCCTGCGCCCAGTGCCTCGGCTTTCATTGCCCATTCAACTGCATCAAGACCCGTATCCACTCTGCCGCCATTTAAATAAACGGTATAGTTGCCATCCGGCTTTCTTTTAGCATCAATGGCCACAACCACGCATTGTGAACCAAATTTGTATGCGGCCTCTGAAATGAGTTCGGGCCGTTTTATAGCTGCAGAATTAACGGAAATTTTATCAGCGCCTGCTTTTAAAATCTCTTTAAAATCGTCAACTGTTCGAATGCCACCGCCCACAGTAAAGGGAATAAAAACCTGTTCAGCCGTTTTTTCGACTAAGTTCACAATGATGTTACGAGCATCAGACGAGGCAGTGATATCCAAAAAAACCAGCTCGTCAGCCCCTGCTTCGTCATATGCTTTTGCAATTTCCACAGGGTCGCCTGCATCTTTCAAATCAACAAAGTTAACTCCCTTAACAACGCGCCCACGATGAACATCAAGACACGGTATAATTCTCTTTGTCAGCATGAAGCGTCCTCCTGTTCTAACTGTACGGCGGCTGTTAAATCGACACTGCCGGTATATAATGCCTTGCCCACAATGGCGCCGCTCACACCGGTTTTTGTCAGGGCTTTTAAATCCTCTAAAGTTCCAACACCACCGGAGGCAATAACGCCCTCTCCAAAAGCTGCAACCATCTCGGTCATAGCCGCAAGGTTTGGTCCTGTGAGCATGCCGTCTGTGGCAATATCGGTATATATAATGTGTTTCACACCGTTTTTCTTCATCAGTTTTGCCAGCTCAACTGCTTTCCACTTGCTTACAGCTTCCCAACCGGAAACAGCAGCAAAACCATCTTTTGCATCAATGCCCACGGCAATTTTATCGTCATATGCTTTAACAGCCTCGGCAACAAAATCGGGATTTTCTACGGCAATGGTGCCCAATATAACACGAGATACACCATGGCTTATCAATTCGTCAATATCACCCATGGTGCGAATGCCGCCACCTGTTTGCACAGGGATGGATAATTTGCCTGCAATATCACATATAATGGCACGATTATCACCGGCTTCTTGCCGAGCGCCGTCTAAATCAACAAGATGCAGCCAGGAAGCGCCACAACTTGCCCACTTTTTTGCAGTTTCAAGCGGTGCATCAGAATAAACTGTGGTCTGATTGAAATCACCTTGTAAAAGCCGCACACACTGGCCGCCACGCAAATCAATGGCCGGATAGATAATCATAGTCAAACTCCATTCTAAATATTTTATGAATAATTATACATTAACTTGTATACTGCAATAGTATACCACAAAATCCCTTTAAATGCAATAGATAAAGGAAAAATATGAGTAATATATATTCCTATTTGCATTTTATAAAATGATGTGATATACTCATGTTAAAATAACAGGACGAGAAAGGGATATTTTAGATATAGATATGATAAAAAAGTTTTTTAAAATTTTATTCATAATGCTGGGGTTAGTTCTTCTCGGTAATGCCGGCTATCTGTGGCTTGTTTCAAATTATAATCTTGGGTTGCTTTTAACCACGATTTTAGGCGGTTTTTTGGTTATTTATCCTCTTATATACCGTTGGATACATCCTTTGTTTGAAAATCCTTTTGGTGCGTTTATAAGAGTCTGCCTGGTTATAGGGGCGGCGGCATTCCTTTTTATTGCTACTTTAATCACTGTTTCTGGAAGAAATGATACGGTTACATACAAAGAAGACGCAGTTATCATTTTAGGCGCTGGCATTCATGGAGAAACAGTTTCACAAGCCCTTGCCTATCGGCTTGATGCCGCTCTTATGTATCACAAAATGAACCCTGATGCGCTTTTAGTTGTTTCCGGCGGACAAGGACCGCAGGAACAGATAACAGAAGCAAAAGCCATGGAGCGCTATCTCGTCTCCCGTGGTGCTGCGCCTGAAAAGATTGTTCGTGAAGAAAAAGCCACATCCACATTTCAAAATTTTCAATTTAGCAAAGAACTTTTGGACCAGCGGTTCACTACCCCTTATAAAACGGCCTATATCACCAACAGCTTTCATGTGTTTCGTGCCGGACGAATTGCTAAAAATGCTGGTATTATTTCCGCTCGTTTCCACGCCCAAAACGCCATATTGACTGTTATTCCCGATTATCTTCGTGAATGTTGTGCCATTATAAAATTTTGGTTTTGCGGTGCATGAGAGTTATAACAAATAAAGCGTTGTTTCTCTGTTTAAACAGTTGAAACAACGCTTTTTTATTGCTTTTAGTTATTTGTATAAGGGATATTTGCTGCAAAGGTTTGCAACGCGGTCTGCCACTTCACCTTTCTTGGCATCAAAGTCAGTTAAGGTCATGTAAATCAGTTTTGCAATTTCGGCCATATCTGCTTCTTTCATGCCGCGGGTTGTGGATGCCGGCGTGCCGATGCGAATACCGCTTGTGATGAAGGGACTTTGTGTTTCAAAAGGAATGGTGTTTTTGTTAACAGTAATGTGCACTTCATCCAGCATGTGCTCGGCATCTTTACCGGTAACACCGATATTTGTTAAATCAACAAGCATCAGGTGGTTATCTGTGCCACCGGAAACAAGATTCAACCCCTCGGACATTAAGCCCTCAGACAATGCTTTTGCATTGCTTACCACCTGCTTTTGATATGCTTTAAAATCATCTTGCAGCGCTTCACCCAAGCAAACAGCTTTTGCCGCAATCACATGCATTAACGGTCCGCCCTGGATACCGGGGAAAATGGCCTTATCAATCATTTTTGCGTGCTCTTCTTTGCAGAGAATCAAGCCACCTCTTGGACCACGCAGGGTTTTATGGGTGGTGGTTGTCACAAAGTCGGCATAAGGAACCGGATTGGGATGAAGACCGGCTGCCACAAGACCTGCAATGTGCGCCATATCAACCATGAAATATGCCCCTACTTCTTTTGCGATTTCTGCAAATTTAGCAAAGTCAATTACACGGGGATAGGCGCTGGCGCCTGCCAGAATCAGCTTGGGTTTATGTTCTTGCGCCAAACGGCGAACTTCATCATAGTTAATGGTGTTGGTGTCTTCTGTTACGCCGTAAGGAATGATGTTAAAATATTTACCGGAAATGTTAACCGGGCTGCCGTGAGATAAATGACCACCATGGGATAAGTTCATACCCAATACAGTATCACCGGGTTTTAAAGCAGCAAAAAATACAGCCAGATTGGCCTGTGCGCCTGAATGAGCCTGCACATTGGCGTGTTCTGCGCCAAACAGCTCTTTGGCACGATTGATTGCAATACTTTCGGCAATATCAACAAACTGACAACCGCCGTAATAACGCTTGCCAGGATAACCCTCAGCATATTTATTGGTCAAGGGTGAACCCATAGCTGCCATAACTGCCGGTGAAACAAAATTTTCAGAGGCGATCAATTCAATATTCTGATTTTGTCTGCCGATTTCCAGAGTAATCGCTTCGGCAATTTGCGGGTCTTGCTTCATAATGTCGTCAAATGAAAACATATTTATTAACTCCTTTTCTTCTGTGATTAAAAATGTTTTTATTTTCTTTTTTTCTTCTTTTTACCGGCCATTTGTTTTGCGCGGGCTAAAAGCTCTGCTTCTGACTTAATGGTGGGTTTACGCAGCTGAATGGATGTAATGATTGAAAGCACAATAAAATATACAGCCATGGCAATGTAAACCGAAATAACAGCCACGGTCTTTGTGTAAGCGGGAACCAGATTTAAGCCGGAAAAATAAATCATGGCACAACCAATGAAAACACCCAGACACACAGCGCTGTAATTCTTTACAGCCGGTTTTTTCTTTTTACCCCATACAAAGAGGAAAATTCCAAGCAAAACACATAAAACAGCAACAATAAGCATTATTGTATAAGTAATTCCTGCAGCTCTGAAACCGCCGCGCAGTGCTGAATTAACATAAAGTAAAACCAAACCTGCAGCCAGTAAAATGCCAAAATTAAGCACCAAACGATTGGATAATTTTTCTTTTTGTTCTTTTGTCATGATGAAACACGCTCCTATGTATAAATGTTTACCACTGCAAACAGCAGTGAATTTTTAACAAGTCAAATCGCCCCATTCATAAAGCAAAACAGAAAGAGCAACAAGTCCTGCTGTCTCTGTTCGTAAAATGCGAGGACCTAATGTTACACTTTGTGCACCTAACGCTTCTAAATGCACAACCTCTTCCGGTGCAAATCCACCCTCGGGACCAATGAAAATACCAACTGAACCGGCCTTGTTTCCGGTTAATGCCTGTTTTATTGATTGAGAGCATTCCCCTTCATAAAGCAGTAACAAAAATTCGGGCGTTATGTCTTTTGTTATGTCATAAAGCCTAATCGGCATGTGCACTTCAGGAATTTTGCCACGACTACACTGCTTGGCGGCAGCTTCGGCTGTTTTTTGCCACCGCTCCAGTTTTTTAACAGCTTGTTCGGCAGAAAGCTGCACAACGCTGCGCTCCATTTGCACAGGCACAATGGCATCGATGCCCATTTCGACGCATTTTTCAATAATCCATTCCATTTTGCCCTGTTTCGGCAAACCCTGATAAAGCGTTACCTTGGTTTTAGGCTCATTAAGACAGGCAGCAGACCGCAATAAATCCACATGTACTTCATCTCGATTAAAGGATGCGATGGTGGCTTCATAGTCTGTCCCTTCTCCATCGCAAATGGTAATGGAATCGCCAATATTTGCACGCAAAACTTTAATAAGATGATTCACATCTGCACCTTTTATGACTGCATGCTTATTTGTTATCTGATTTTTACTAACAAAAAATTTTGACATAGGCATAACTCCGACAATTCATTACTCACAGTATACCATTTTTTATCGTAAATGTCAAGGTATATCGGCACTTTGGGAAATTTATTTACCTTTTATTACCCGCCAGAAACAAATATCCCAATATGAGCAGCATAAAATAATCATCACAGTTATTTAATAATAAAATCAAAAGCACACCCAAAATCAAAAAGTCATCCTGATTGTTGATAAGATTATTAAAAGGCGTTGTTTTTTCATTACAAACAGGCGTTGTTTCAACCGGTTCTTCGGCACGTTCTTCTGCATCCGGTTTGTACTCTTTTGGCGCCTGCGGAATAATAATTTCTGCCTCGTGATAAACAGGCGGACGATAGGGTTTGGGCTCTCGCTTTATGGGTGCTTTAAACTGATTGCTCGGATTATAATATTTCATTTCCATATTTATCGCATCCTTTGCTGTAAAATTTATATTGGCGCATTACAGCAGTTCTTTAAATAAATCCATTTCTTGTGCGGTTTTAGCAAGGCTTGATAACCGAAGAAATTTAATCATTTGGTCAATTTGCGGTCTGCGTTCTTCACTTAAAAAAGGTTTTATGGCATAAAGGAGGGCGCTGCGTTCATCCTTATTTTGATTGTTTAGTTGTCCCATTAAGCTTTGCAGTTTTAATAACATGGCAGGATCAAAGGTGCCTATTGTGTCGTGGGTTTCTGTTTTTGGCTCTTCTTTTTTCTCTTCGCTGTTATTTTCTGTCAGCGCAGAAAGCATTTCACCTAATTTTTCTGTTGGGTTATCCCCTAACATGCCCATTATGTTTTCTAAAAGCTTGCTACCATCCTCTGCCATAGCTTGTTCCAACCTTTCTATTGTTTTGGATTGATTTCATGAATTAAATCCGGATTTTTCTTTAAATTTTCAACCATATTCTCCACCTGTTCAATGCCGTCCAAATTCATTTTCTCTGCAACCTGCTTTATTTTTTGTGTATCTACCTGCTTTAATGCCTTTTTAATGCTTTCTTCGTCTTTTAATAGGCCGGATAAAGCATTTTTTTGTTTATCACTCAACTGATTAAACAGACTATTAATTTTTTGTGCTATTTTTTTATCGTTCATAAACAATTCTCCTTTCTGTTTAGCTCCCCTATCAGTATATGATGCATCTTAAAAAACATGACTGTAACAAGCCTGAACTTTATATCATACAATACATTAAAAAGGAGGATTCTACATGGTTTATTTTGATTATGCCGCCACATCTTTTATAAAGCCGGACTGTGTTTACAGGTCGGTCTATGAAGCGATGTGTTACAATAGCGCAAATCCGGGACGCGGTGGGCACTTTGCATCGGTGCAGGCTGCCGAAAAAATATATGAAGCAAGAGAAAAAATATGCAAACTATTTCAAATTGCCACGCCGGAACGGCTCGCATTTTTTCCAAATACTACACAGGGTTTAAATGTCGGCATTAAAGGTGTTTTAAACCATGGCGACCATGTTGTCATCAGCGGTATGGAACACAATTCTGTGGCAAGACCCATAGAAGCGCTAAAGCACAAAGGTCTTATCACCTGCACTATCGTTAAGCCGGATAAAGATGGAAACATGGAGCCGGAGCAGTTTGTTAAAGCAATGAATCATAACACCAAACTGGTTGTTTGCAGCCATGCCTCTAATGTTTGCGGTAATGTGTATGATATTGCCTCCATCGGTCGCTTGGTGCATCAAAAAGAGGCATATTTTATGGTCGATGCTGCTCAAAGTGCCGGCGTTATTCCCATTTGTGCCGATGATGTGGATTTATTGGCTTTCCCCGGTCATAAGAGCCTTTACGGCCCTCAAGGCAGCGGCGGCTTATATGTCCGCGAAGGAATTCGTCTGCAAACCATTACAGAGGGTGGCACCGGAAGCAGTTCAGAGCTTTTAACACAGCCTGATGAAATGCCTGACAGATTGGAAAGCGGCACACAGAATGTGCCGGCTATTGTTGGTTTAGGTGCGGCTGCTGATTTTATATTAGACAAAGGAATTGACACAATCTCAAACCACGATAAAGCTCTATGCACGCGTTTTAAAAACGGTATTTTAAATATGCCAAAAATAACAGTATACGGCAACGACACAAGTGTGAATGTAGTGGCTTTAAACATTGATGATATGGACTGTGTCGAAGTCAGCGAACGTTTAGACAAGGAATTTGGTATTGCCACAAGAAGTGGTTTGCATTGTGCCGTCTTAGCGCATAAAGCTTTAGGCACGCTCGGCACGGGCTGTGTCAGATTCAGCTTTGGATGTTTTAACACAACAAAAGAGGTTGACTATGCTTTAGATGCGCTTTATTATCTTATAAATCATTAAAAAATTTTTGAATTATTTTTTAAAACCTGGTCAAACTATTCTTGGACAAAAGGACATCAGATGAAACAGAATGTGAAAGGAGTTCATACTATGAACACAGGAAAACAAACCATTAAATGCACCGTGCAGCAATGCAGCTATAACGATTGTTCAGAACAGTATTGCACTTTGGATTCAATCACCGTCGGCACCCATGAAAACAACCCGACAGACCAGCAGTGCACAGATTGTAAGTCATTTAAGAAAAAGGCCTGATTAAAAATATAAAGCGGTGGCATTTGCCACCGCTTTATATTTTTAATAATTATTCACTTATTTTGCTGATGTCTTTTATTTTGTCAACAAACCGCAATCTTCTTTTATAATGAATCCGTGCGCCTTTACTGCGGAAAAGTTCAACAGTCGAAAAAACATCTCTCTTGCATTTTTTACAAAACATAAAGGCGAAAAACTGTGTGCCGCCTGTGTTGCGAAACCATCCACTTTTATTTTTTAACGGTTTGCCACATTCCGGACATGCCAAGGCAAATTGCCATTTATCTATCTTTGTGGTTTTAGGCACAGGTTTTTGTTCTTCTAAAATATTATAGACCGTTTCAACAAATGATTTTTTATCAAATATATCGGCAAAAACCTTGCCGGAAATATCTGCATCAACATGGGCGTCGTGAAGAGTTTCTGGCTCATAGGATATCTGGCATAAATCAGCAGCTGTTTTAAGACCCATTTGTTGCTTTTCGTCGGTATTTAAGCGTTTGGCGGCATATTTTTGTAAATCAGAAAACCGCTCCATAAATGAAAGCTTAACATTTTTATTGTAATATTGAGCGTTGGTTCTCAAAATTTGTATATCCTGCACGCCCCAGGACATGAGCACAGCATCATGGCCTACAAAGGCTTTGAATTCGCGAAACGCCTGCATAAACGGAATGCCAAAGCGCAACAAATGTTCTTTCGTGATCCCGGTTATTTGTGCAACACGATTATCAATCCGGTCATAAACGCCGGGTTTTATAAAGCGGTTAAAGCTGCCTTTATACTGCAGATTTTTGTCATATTTCACAGCGCCTATCTGAATAATTTCATCAGGACAACCCGGGATAACTTTTCTTATGTTTCTGGACCATTCTAAGTCGAAAATAATGTAATCCATTAAAATTTAACCTTTCACATGTAAATTTAAAGTTGCCAACAAATAGGCTCTTTGCCCTGTCTTGTTAAAATTTCATTGGCTTTGCTGAAATGCCGGCAACCAAAAAAGCCACGGGACGCAGACAATGGACTAGGATGTGGCGCAGATAAAACATAATGTTGCGGATTGGTTATCAGTGGCAACTTTTCTTTGGCATTAGCGCCCCACAGCATAAATATGACAGGGTCTTTGCGCTCATTAAGTGCCGAAATAACGCTGTCCGTAAACTGAATCCAGCCCATTTTTTTGTGTGAATTTGGTTCTGACTCCCGCACAGTTAAAACCGTGTTTAAAAGCATAACGCCCTGCTCTGCCCAAGGAATCAGGCAGCCGGTTTGGGGCATATTGATACCAACATCACTCACAAGCTCTTTGTACATATTCTTAAGCGATGGTGGCAGGTCCACACCGGGCTGAACAGAAAAAGCAAGGCCGTGTGCCTGACCATAACCATGGTATGGGTCCTGACCCAAGAGCAAAATTTTTACATCATGATAGGGCGTATATCGAAGAGCGTTAAAAATATTCTCTTTAGCAGGATAAACCGGACCCCTATCATACTCTGCTTCGACCTGTTTCCACAGTTCAGCAAAATAAGGCGCCGAAAATTCGTTTTCTAAAACTTTTTCCCAATCCGGACTCATTCCAAACATAGCAATCACCGATTTATTTCTTTAAAAGTTTGTTCACTTCTTCAACAAAAGTGTTTAAATCACGAAATTCACGATAAACAGAGGCAAAACGGACATAAGCAACGCCATCTAAATCCCGAAGCTTGTCCATCACCATTTCGCCCAGCGTATCACTTTTAATTTCACGCTCCATTAAGTTTTGAGCCGCTGTTTCAATTTCATAAACAACCCGCTCCATTTCGTCAGCAGAAACAGGTCTTTTTTCACAAGCACGCATAATGCCGTTTAAAAGCTTTTGGCTGTCAAACATCTGGCGTGAACCATCTTTTTTAATAACCATCAAAGGAATGTTTTCCACTTTTTCATAGGTGGTAAATCGTTTGCCGCAGGATAGACACTCTCTGCGACGACGAATGGCTTCATTTTCGTCGGTAGGTCTTGAGTCAATAACTTTGCTTTCTTCATATTCGCAATAGGGACATTTCATTGTGTAAAACCTCCTGCTTCATTAAATTTAATTGCAATGCTTTTCCCATACATAGACTTCGTTGTGCTGTTTTTCATATCCAATGGTTGTTTTAGGACCGTGACCGGGATAAACCACAACAGAATCCGGCAAGGTAAACAGTTTTTCTTTAATGCTTTTTATAAGTGTTTTCAAGCTGCCTGTGGGAAAGTCGGCTCGTCCGATAGATAGGTAAAAAAGTGTGTCGCCTGAAAACAGTGTATCATCACACAATAAACACAAAGAGCCGCTTGTGTGTCCCGGGGTTGTAATAACCTTAAAAGTGCAATTTCCTACGGTGAAAGTGTCACCATCTTTTAAAAGTTTGTCCGGCTCATCTAAAATTGGTTTTGGTGCAAAATAGCCGCAAAAGCTCACATGCCGGTCAAAATAATTGTCTTTTTCCGCTGCGCCGATTAAAAGCTCTGCACCGGTGGCACTTAACACATCATGCACCGCACCAACATGGTCATAATGACAATGCGTCAGCACAACATAGCGCACTTTGTAGTTTTTTTCGTTGATGTGTTTAATAATTTTTTCAGCCTCATCGCCCGGGTCAATCACAATCATTGCCTCAGGCTCACCCACTAAGTAACAGTTTTCTTCAATCGAACCAACCACAATTGTATCTATGATCATTTCCTTGTTCCTTTCACAGCATCAAATACTCAGGCATTGCTTCTTGATACATCAAAAACACCACCCAAACGGGAAAACTTTTTTACAACCGTATCAAGTTGTTCTTTGGAATTGATTTCGATGGTAATGTTCAAAACGGCAACCTGGTCTTTGGTGGTTTTTGTGTGTAGTGATGTGATTAAAATCTTCATGTCATACAAAATAGCAGTTATTTCTGCAAGCAGACCCTGACGGTCATAAGCAGAAATCTGTAATTCTGTTAAATATGACGAGCTGCCTGTCTGACTCTCCCAATATACATGAATCAAACGACCATTATGTGAAGGTTGTTTCTCTTCAGCCTTAATGTTTGGGCAATCGCTTCTGTGAACAGAAACACCACGACCACGGGTGATGTAACCGATAATATCGTCACCCGGCACAGGGTTACAGCAGCGCGAAAGACGCACCAGACAGTTATCAATCCCCTCCACCACAATGCCATTAGAGGATGACTTTTGTTTTTTCTGTGCACTGGCAATTACATGCTGCATACCTTCATTTTTGTGTGCCAACCGATATTCTTCTTTTAAGCGGGATAAAATCTTATTAACCGTAATACCGCCATATCCAACGGCAGCAAACATATCATCAACGCTTTGAATTCCATATTTTTTCAGCAAAAGTTCAATCCATTCAGGTTTAAAGAGCTGGCTGTGGGTATAGCCAAGACGCTTTAATTCCTTATCAATCATATCCTTTCCGCGCAAAATGTTTTCTTCGCGCTTTTCTTTTTTGTACCATTGATTGATTTTGGTGCGAGCCTGAGAGGTTTTACAAATCTTCAGCCAGTCAAGGCTGGGGCCATGCACAGCAGACGATGTCATAACTTCTACAATATCGCCGTTTTGCAAGGCATAATCTAAAGTGGCAATTTTGCCGTTAACACGAACACCCGCCATGCGACAACCAATAGCGGTGTGAATGGCGAAAGCAAAGTCAATGGGCGTTGAGCCGGCAGGCAGATTGATAACATCACCTTTTGGCGTGAAAACAAAAACCTCATCGGCAAATAAATCAATTTTCAGCGTGCGCATGAAATCGTCAGAATCAACAGTTTCATTCTGAATTTCCAAAATTTTGCCTATCCATGCAAGCTTTTCATCCATGTCCGTTGTGCCGGATACACCCTCTTTATATTTCCAATGGGCTGCGATACCATATTCTGCAACCTTGTGCATTTCCTGTGTTCTGATTTGAATTTCAAAAGGTATGCCGTGAGGACCCATAACCGTTGTATGCAAGGATTGATACATGTTCGGCTTTGGCATGGCAATATAGTCTTTAAAACGACCAGGAATGGGATAATACTGCTCGTGCACCATGCCTAACACAGCATAACAATCCTTCACGCTGTCTACAATGGCACGAACGGCAAATAAATCATAAATTTCATCAATGCTTTTATTTTGGGTATACATTTTACGGAAAATGCTGTAAAAATGTTTGGCTCGACCCATCAATTGCGCATGTATGCCCAGTTCATCCAGCTTTTGGCGAAAGGTTTGGATAATATCATCAATATATTGTTCTCGCTCTTGTCTTTTCTGGCTGATGGATTCGGTAATTTCACGATATGCTATAGGGTCTAAATACCGCAGGGATAAATCTTCAAGTTCCCATTTAATTTTAGACATACCAAGTCGATGAGCCAAGGCTGCATATACCTCAAGGGTTTCTCTTGCCTTTTCTCTCTGCTTTTCTTCTGACATAAACCGAATGGTGCGCATATTATGCAAACGGTCAGCCAGTTTAATCAAGATAACGCGAATGTCTTTTGCCATAGCCAAAAACATTTTACGAAGATTTTCAATTTGTTGCTCTTCTTTATTGGTATATTGAATTTTGCTCAGCTTTGTAACGCCGTCAACAATAATAGCGACACCGTCACCAAATTCCCGGGCAATATCCGTCACGGAATAGTCGGTATCTTCAACCACATCGTGCAAAAGCGCACCCACAATGCTGTCACAATCAAGCTCTAATTCTGCTAAAATCTGCGCAACGGCCAAGGGGTGAATGATGTAAGGTTCACCCGTGTTTCTAAGTTGTGTTGCATGAGCCTCTTTTGCAAGGTCGTATGCTCTTGCAATTTTATCAAAATCCATATTTGGATTATAACATTTAATCGTTTCTAATAATTTGTCAAATGTCTGCTCCATAGAAACCTCCCAACCGGCTCAAGGCTGTTGCTTTACGATAATTTGGCAGCTGCAGGACGAACATCCTTAAGTAAAATTTGCGCCTGTCTTTCACCGTGATACACATTAGAATCAAGCGAAAAGACAATATCTACCATGTCTTTTGTACCAATCGTTTTTCCCAGTTCACCCATAGAAAAACCAATGGCGTTAATGGTGCATCGCCCATCTGAAAGTGTAAGCTTGATATGTTTGCCTTCGCTTAACAGACGAACGGCCGTAACCCGCAGATTGCGACAAACAAAAACAGGACTTGCATTCCCCATGCCATAAGGCGCCATAACCGCAATTTTATCAATGGTGTTTAAGTTTAAATAAGAAATAGGCAATTCCGCATCAATCACGATTTCAGGAATATAATCTTCAGGCTGCAAAACTTCTTTAGCATAGGCATTAATTTTTTGTCTGAAAAGTTCAATCTGATCTCTTGCCACTGTAAGACCGGCAGCAAGCTCGTGTCCGCCAAATTTAACCAAATGCTCCTGACATTCTGAAAGTGCAGTAAAAAGATTAAAGTTCTTAATGCTTCTGCCTGAGCCTTTTCCTGTGGTTTCATCGAGTGAAATCAAAATGCAGGGCTTGTGGAACCGTTCCGTTATTTTAGAGGCAACAATCCCGATAATGCCATGATGCCATTCTTCGTGTGCAAGCACAATAACGGCTTCTTCTTTGAGCTGCGGGTCGCCCTCCAGCATGGCAAGAGCCTCTTTAAAAATATCTTGCTCGCTATTCTGACGGCTGCGGTTTGACTCATCTAAAAATAAGGCATACTCTTCTGCTGATTTATCCACTTCAGAAAGCAAAAGTTCAACGGCACATTTAGGGTCGCCCACTCTACCGGCCGCATTAATGCGCGGTGCTAAAACAAAACCGATTGTGCCTGCCGTGATGGGATTTGCCCCAATATCCGCCTGTTGAATTAAGGCTTTGAGCCCTTTGTTTTCTGTATATGTTAGTCGTTCTAATCCATTTTTTAAAATCATGCGATTTTCGCTCATTAAGGGCATCACATCGGCAACTGTTCCAATGGCTGTAATATCCAAATAGGCATCAAACAAGGTTTGCATGTGAATTTTTAACTCAATAAAAAGGGCTTGCAACAGTTTAAAAACCACGCCGACGCCGGCTAATTGTTTAAAAGGATAGTCACAATCGGGACGCTTGGGATTTAAAACTGCAATGGCATCAGGGAGTACATCTTTACATTCATGGTGATCTGTTATGATAACATCAAGACCAACAGTCTTTGCTTTCTCCACTTCATTGACAGAACTGATGCCGCAATCAACCGTTATTAAAAGTGTAGCACCACGGGCAGCAATTTCTTCAATGGCATTGCAATTAACACCATAACCCTCTTGCAAACGGTCAGGAATGTAATATGATGCCGGTACCCCTTGACTACGAAGAAAGTGCGTTAAAATAGCTGTTGAGGTAATGCCGTCAACATCATAATCGCCATAGACATAAACCGTTTCTTTATTTTGTATGGCACTTACAATTCTTTTAACAGCCTGTTCCATGTCTTTCATTAAAAACGGGTCATAGAGCTTATCAAGTCCCGGTACAATATATTCATTTAAATCCAAAACGCCACGCTTTGACAAAATTGAAGCAACCAAAGGGGGAATTCCGTACTTGCGACTTCGCTCTATGATTTGCTCCTGGGGCTCAAGTGCCGGGCGCAGCTTCCATCTTTTTTTCTGCATAGTTAACTCCTATCCGATATGTCAATCCGGCAGCAGATGTGCCGACATATAAGTCATTTTTGAGCTGTCATTTGCTCAGTTTAGCAACAGTCTTTTATCGATTATAATTCATGATGATACAATTATATTACATTGTAACATATCTTTACTTAATTTTCAAGTAAAATATCAAAACTAACCGCAAAATACTGTGGATAATTATTGAGATATACTAAATATTGCGTCAAAAACTCCATGAACTGTTACGCCGCCGGCGGCATACTATATAATGTGATGTATGAAAAAGATACAACGCACGCTGCTTTAGGTCTGATTTTATGAATGTAAAGGAGAGCATCCATGAATGAATATGATAAAAACAAGCCACGCCGGGAAAGATTTTCTGTAATCGGCGGTGACCAAAGAAGTCTTGTAACAGCAGAACAACTTTATAAATTTGGCTATGAAGTAACCCTTTTTGGCTTTGATGACAAAGTTAAGTGTAATGAGACGCTGCATCGCGCAAAAACCCTTCAGGATGCCATACATTGTGCAGACAACATTATTCTTCCACTGCCCTGCTCAATTAACGGTAGCGATGTTAACACGCCGTTATATGACGGCACTATTTTATTACAGGATATTTTAGTGCATGTAAATAAAAAACAAAGAATTTTAGGCGGCAAACTGGATAAAGTTTTTTGTGCAGAATTAGAAACAAAGGGTATTTCTTATAACGACTATACTAAGCGTGAAGAATTTTCTGTTTTAAATGCCATTCCTACAGCAGAGGGCGCCATTGAGATCGCTCTGCATGAACTGCCGGTTACATTAAACGGCACCCATGCTCTGGTTATAGGTTTTGGGCGAATTGGCAAAGCCTTGTCTGCTGCATTAAAGGGTATGGGAACAATCGTTACTGTCTCTGCAAGACGCCACAGCGACCTTGCATGGATTAAGTCCTATGGTTACACACCATTATCCTACAATAACTTTAATGAACAACTTAATAAATTTCATGTTATATTCAACACAGTGCCCCAGCTTATATTAGACAGAAAAGCACTGCAATCCATATCAAAAAATTGTTTGATTATTGACCTTGCCTCAATGCCCGGCGGGGCGGACGACACAATTGGATAAATTTAGCAAAAATTATTTTAAAAGCTATTCACATTTTTTAAAATTTATGGTAAAATAAAGAAAATGCGAATAATTAAATTTTACGGATATATAACGGAGTGATTAATATGAATCAACATGGTTTTTTAAAAGTCGCCATGGCTGTGCCGAAAGTGAAAATTGCAGACCCGCATGAAAATGTTAACGAAATCGTTTCGTTAACAAAAACGGCTGTTGAGAACGGTGCTGACCTTGTGCTCTTCCCTGAACTGTCTTTAACGGCATATTCCTGTGGTGATTTATTTTTGCATTCTTCCCTGCTTCTGGGTGCCGAGCAGGCACTTGCAAAGCTGCTTTCGGCAACAAAAAAGGTGTCGGCTTTAGTTGTTGTCGGCATGCCCGTATCTGACAACAGATGTGCTTATAACGCTTCTGTTATCATACAAAACGGAACAATTTGCGGTGTTGTACCCAAATATAACATTCCGAATTACGGTGAGTACAGCGAGGGTCGTTGGTTTGCATCAGGGATGGCTGCAACTTCAAATGAAATAACCCTTTGCGGTCAAAAAGTGCCTTTTGGTCAAATGATTTTCAAAAATGACCAGGCTGCAATCGGCGTTGAAATTTGCGAGGATTTAATGGTCAGCAATTCTCCATCCGGCAATCTTTCGCTTTATGGTGCTGAAGTTATTTGCAATCTTTCTGCAAGCAATGCTGTTGTAGGCAAAAGAAACACCCGAAAAATGTTGGTGCAAAATCGTTCGTTTTTATCTCATTGTGCGTATGTATATACCTCTGCAGGCCCCAGCGAAAGCACAACGGACACGGTGTATAGCGGTCATGTTTTAGTTGCCGAAAACGGCGCTCTTTTGCTTGATGAACAGGATATGCAATTTGAAAGTGCATTGTATTATACAGATATTGATATTGAATGCATTCAGGGGGACAGAAAACGGTTAAACACTTTCACCGCTTCTAAAGAAGACATTTTAACCGTCGAGCTTCGTCCCTTCCCTGTTAAAGATGTGTGCCTGTCCCGCGCCATTCCCTCTCATCCCTTTGTGCCGGAAGATGTTCAATCAAAAAATGAGCGTTTTAGTGAAATTTATCAAACCCTTGCCACCGCTTTGGCAAGACGGCTTATGCACACAAAGGCTAAAACGGCTGTTATCGGCATTTCGGGCGGCTTGGATTCTACATTGGCTCTCTTGGTTGCAGCACACGCTATGGACATTTTAAAAAGGCCCAGAACAGACATTTTGGCTTTGACCATGCCCGGCTTTGGTACAACGGACAGAACTTTGCAAAATGCTAAAAAACTGATGGACCATTTAGGAACAACCAGTCGTGAGATTTCGATTGCCGATGCCTGCCTGCAGCATTTTAAAGATATTGGTCACGACCCCAAGGTCACCGATGTGACCTATGAAAACACACAAGCAAGAGAACGGACACAAATTTTGATGGATGTAGCCAATCAAACAGGTGGTCTTGTGATTGGAACAGGCGATTTATCTGAACTTGCGTTAGGCTGGGCAACCTATGCCGGCGACCACATTTCAATGTATGGCGTAAATGCCGGTGTTCCTAAAACCTTAGTTCGTCATTTGGTGGATTGGATTGCACAAAACAAATACGAAGGTGAAATTAAAACTGTTTTGGCAGATGTTTTAGACACCCCGGTTTCACCTGAATTGCTCCCCGCCAATGAACAAACCATTGCACAGAAAACAGAAGAAATAATTGGTAATTATGAATTACATGACTTTTTCCTCTACTATTTTCTGCGGTTTGGTTTTTCAAAAGAAAAAATACTCTATCTTGCCACCTGCGCTTTTGGTGATAAGTACAACTCTGATTCCATTGAAAAGGTTTTAACGACATTTCTTCGTCGGTTTTTCCAGAATCAGTTTAAGCGCTCTTGCCTGCCTGATGGACCCAAAATCGGTTCTGTGAGCCTTTCACCAAGAACGGATTTGCATCTGCCGTCAGATGCTTCGGCAGACTTATGGTTACAACAAAAGTAATATAAAAAAAAGGGCTGTAAACTACTGTTTACAGCCCTTTTTCACTTTAAAGTAAATTATGCAAGCTCTTCGCCTCTTGAAAGTGCCGCATCAATATTGGGACAGAAGTTTTCCTTTTTAACCAAATTATAAAGACCGGATTTATGCATAGCGCGCAGGGGCTGCGCATTCACATGAGAGAAAACAACGGTGATGCCCTTTTTCTCGCATTTTTTAACAAACTGTTCTAACATGCGCAGAGCATCGGTATCCACAGAGGGAACAGAACGCATGCGCAAAATAACGCATTTTGTGTAGCTCTTTGATTTAATCTCTAAAATCTGACTTGCCACAGCAAAAAACAGCGGACCGGAAAGTTCATAAACGCTAATGTGTTTTGACACCTGTCTCAGTTCCAAGCTGTCGGGGTCGCTTTCCTTTTCAATGTATTTCCAGCTTTCAATTTTAGCTTCTTCACTTTCCCGGCGCATAAATAAAATGCAAGCAACAATCAAACCAATTTCAATGGCAATAACCAAGTCAAAAATCACCGTGAGCAAGAAAGTCAAAACAAGGACCAAAACATCACTTTTTGGCGAGGTTTTAACCAGATATACAAATGTACGCCATTGGCACATGTTATATGCCACATGAATCAAAATAGCCGCAATAGCCGGCATGGGAATGAAAGCTGCATAAGGCATTAAAACTGCCAGAACAATTAAAAGCAAAATTGAATGAACAATGGCAGCTACCGGTGTTCTTCCGCCGTTTTTTACATTGGCTGCAGTTCTTGCAATAGCACCAGTTGCGGGAATACCGCCAAAGAGCGCCGAACAGATGTTACCAAGACCCTGACCCATCAATTCTGCATTAGAACGATGTTTCTTTTGTACCATGCCATCGGCCACAACACAAGATAACAATGATTCGATACCTGCCAAAAGGGCTATCGTCACGGCATCGGGCAAAACGGCAACCATATTGCCTATAGAAAACGCCGGCATGTTAAAGGTTGGCAATCCACTTGTTACGGTGTACAAATCACCAATGGTGTTTACATCCATCCCAAGTCCCTTCACCATAGCGATACCAACAGCAACAGCTAGCAAAGATGCAGGAATTTTTTCATAAATCTTTGGCCAGATAATGAGAACAGCCAGGCAGACCAAACCCACTAAAAGTGCCTGCCAGTTCACTGTGGCAATATTTTGAAAAAAGGCTGCAGCTTTTTCCAGTGTTTCAATGGGTGCTTCATTGTTTAAATATGTAACACCAAAAAAGTCTTTTAATTGACCGATAACCAAAGTGACGGCAATACCTGCAGTGAAACCGGTTGTGATGGTAAAAGGAATAAATTTAATTAAATTACCAAGCTTTAAAAAGCCCATCACAATCAATAACACGCCGGCTAATATGGTGGCCATAGCCAAGCCGTCTAATCCACTTTTAGCAACAATACCGGCAACAATTGTTGCAAAAGCAGCTGTGGGACCGGTAATCTGAACGCTGCTTCCGCCAAATAAAGCTGCGATGAATCCTGCTACAATCGCTGTGTAAATACCTGCCTCAGGGCCAACGCCCGATGCAATGGCAAGAGCAATTGAAAGCGGCAGCGCAATAATGGCAACAATGACACCGGCAATTAAATCCTGAACAAATTGCTTACCGCTGTACTTGCGCAAATCTGTTATGAGCATAGGTTTAAAATTTGACACATTACGTCTTCCCTTCTTAACCTTATTTAAGCTAACCTTGTATATTATAGCACTATATATGGCAAGACGCAACAATAAAAAGTAACAAATTTTTACATTTTTTTCGGTTTGAAACTAATGAATATTTCTTTGTTTTTATCTATGCAAATCTGTTTGATTTCGTGGAAATAAGGATTGATTATGCTGCTGTTTTCAATATAACAAATTTGATTTAACTTCTTCATCACATACTTTTCGACAAACTCTTCACGAATGCAATGAGATGTGCACCGCCCCTGTCCTTTCCGCCACTTACTGCAAACGATGTAACAATGGTTGCCACTATACATAAAACTCATTTTGCTGCCGCAATCAGCACAATAAACCACGCCGGATAAAAGATGATTTTCTTTACCTCTGTTTCTGTTATTATAATGCCTGTTCCCCAGCCTTTTTGCTGCCGTTTCAAATTCCCTTTGGCTTATAATGGCCTCGTGCGTACCCTCTACCGTAATCCATGTCTCTTTTGGCAGGGTAATCTTTTGATTGAGCTTATAATTAATTTTACGGCTTTTATTTTGCGTTAAATGTCCCGCATAAGTGGGACTGGATAATATACGCCGAATGGTTGTTGTGTTCCATTTGTTGTTTTTACTGCTTAGTGATGGAGTTTCAACGCCTTTTTCTGTCAGAGCTTGTGCAATCATGTTCATGCTCTCGCCCCTGTTATAACGGCGATATATCTCTTGTACTATGAGAGCCTGACTTTCAACCGGCACTAATTTATTTTTATCAAAAGCTGATTTTTTGTATCCGTAAGGTGCTTTAGAGCCGATAAAACGACCGTTTAGCTTTTTGGTTTGCAGGGCTGTTCTAACTTTTAAGCTTATATCTCGTGCATACATATCATTAAACACAGCACGAAAAGGCGAAAGGTCATTGCCAACACCTCCCGCTTCTGTATCTATGCCATCATTCACCGCAATATATCGCACACGATGCAGAGGGAAATATTGTTCTATGTAATAGCCGGTTTGAATGTAATCTCGACCAAGACGCGACAAATCTTTGGTAATCACAACATTAACTTCTTTTCTTTCAATCATGGCCAAAAGCTTTAAAAAATCGGGTCTATGAAAGCTTGTACCGGAATAGCCGTCATCGGCTAAAATTGCAACCACGGTAAAGTTATGTTTTTTTGCATAAGCAAGCAAAAAATCTCTTTGATTGACAATGCTTTCCGATTCTGCGCTTTTCTCATCATCCCGCGAAAGTCTTAAATATAGTGCTGCTTGATTTTTTATCCTCTCCACCGCCCGTTCTTTTTGTATAATTTAACTTATGTACAAAAACAGGGCGATATGAACTTATTATCTAAAAATACATCCGCGGGGGTAGATATTGATGTGGCAAAGAATTTAGGCATTAAAGTGATTCATGCCTTATCTCTGCCCGGTAAAGTTGCTCCTTTAACAGCGGGAAAAATCATTTGTGATACAGTTTTAAACATCGTCGGTGAAATGGAGGTGAAAGAATGAAAGATAAAAAAATTGGCTTTGCCATGACGGGCTCTTTTTGCACTTTCAGACGGGTTATTGATGAACTTCGTATTCTGGCAGAAACAGGTGCAACCATTTTGCCTATCATGTCTCCTATTGCCTATGAAACAGACACGCGATTTGGCAAAGCGCAAGATTTTATTAATGAAATTAAAGCCATAACAGGCCATGATATTATCCATACCATTGTAGATGCCGAGCCCATTGGCCCGAAAAATCTGTTCGATGCTCTCGTCATTGCTCCCTGCACCGGCAACACCTTGGCAAAGCTTGCCGGTGGCATTACAGATACTTCTGTGACCATGGCAGCAAAAGCAACCCTGCGCAATCAAAAGCCGGTGATTGTCGCTGTCTCCACAAATGACGGTTTAGGCGGCAGCGGCAAAAACATAGGTCATTTATTAAATGTTCAAAATCTTTATTTTGTTCCATATGGGCAAGATGACCCTGTTCATAAAACAAATTCTTTGGTGGCTGATATGTCACAAATCACAGAAACCGTTCATGATGCACTCATGGGCACGCAACGGCAACCCGTTATTTTTTAACAGACTACAAAAAAAGGAGGGTTTTAACCCTCCTTTTTTATATGCACTTACAGTTCACAAAAATTTTCAGCATCAATAAATATATCACTTTGAATGTCTATAATCATGGGAATTTCAACTTGAAAAAAGTCCGTAAACAAAATTGTCCGTTCATAGTCATTAATTTTTTTAATTCGACCTGTGTGTTCTAAATAGGCACCGCCCTCTTTTTTCTCATCAGGCTTAAAAAATGTAATTGAAACCGTCGGTTTTTCGTCAATGCGTTCTTTAAGCATTAAAATTTTGCCATTTAAAATTTCAATCATGTTTTCACTTAATTCAATATGACTGTCTGTAATTCTGGCCGTTTCTTCAACCGCCTCTTCATGACCAGACAGCGCCCTAAAGGCGCCAAATTGAGCCGCACGACTCTCTAAAGATGCCCGTTTATGTTTTTTAGGCTCGGGATGCGGCAAATTTATAATGTCATCATATGGATTCATGCCTTGTGCCCTCCAATTTGTTCGTTACGATCCTTTGCCGTAGCCCCTTCTTCTAAGTTGATGCCCTTTAAGATTGCATTTTTACCAAATTGTTTTTTTATAAGCAAAACAGCCTCTTGAATTTTTCGTTCCTTTTCAAGTGCTATGGTTTTCTTTTCTTCATCAGCTTCTAAGGTTTCATAATCGGTAAAAAAGTCTAATTGACCGCCTTTTTTCTCTTTTGAAACGGCACTTTCAGGCAAAACATTGCCTGCGGTGATATTAATTCTGCGAATTGACAAAGAGGGGGCAACAATGCGGTCATAAAGCTCCATAACCGCCTTGGTTATTAACTTTGTTGAAGATGTTTCAAAGTCTAAATTTGTAGTGCCGTGGGCATGTTTTGGCACCTTTCTGCCATAGGCATCAACAGTAATTTCGCCTTTGTAGCTACGCCCGTCCTTTAAATTATCAATATCGTACCCCACCGTTAACACAAACTGTTTGGAAACCAGCTTTTTTTCAACTAGTTCAAGCACTAAAAGCTCTGTCATTTCCCATGCTATAATCTTTGCCTTTTCAAAAGAATAAGGACAGTGAAGCACTTGACCTGAGCCGATGCTTTTGGTTTCCGGTTGATACTTTCTGATGTGGTCAAGTTCGCAGGGCTCCCAACCCCACGCATGATCAATCAAAAATTCAGCACCCACGCCAAAGAGCTTATACAATCTATCTTCGCCATATTCCGTCAACGATTCACGGGCAACATCGCCCATGGTATGAAGCCCAGCTGCTTCTAACTTTTTGGCAATACCTTTTCCCACACGCCAAAAATCAGTTAATGGTCTGTGTTGCCACAAGATTTTCCGATAAGACATTTCATCAAGTTCTGCAATGCGAACACCATCTTTGGTCGCTTCTTGTTTTTTCGCCACAATATCCATAGCAACCTTTGCAAGATACATATTGGTTCCAATACCCGCCGTTGCGGTAATGCCTGTTTCTTTTAACACATCTAAAATCATGGTCATGGCAAGCTGGCGAGGTGTTTTTTTATAGGTTTTTAAATATCGGGTGATGTCAATGAAAACCTCATCAATTGAATAAACATGAATGTCCTCAGGGGCAATATATTTTAAATAAATTTCGTAAATTCTGGTGCTGTATGCCGTGTAATATGCCATTCTCGGTGGCGCAACAAGGTAGGATACCGCCATATCTTTGTGTTCATTCAGCTGGCAGATATCGTAAGACTCCCCTTGTAATTTGCCGGAGGGAGCATTTTTTTGCCGTTCCTTGTTCACCCTTTTAACCTGCTCAATCACTTCGTAAAGTCGTGGGCGTCCCGGAATGCCAAAGGATTTTAAAGAAGGCGAAACAGCCAGACAAATTGTTTTTTCTGTCCGGCTGTTATCGGCAACGACCAAATTGGTGGTCATGGCATCAAGACCACGCTCAATACATTCGACAGAAGCATAAAAGGATTTTAAATCTATACAAAGATATATTTTTTGTTGCATCAAATCCCCTCCCATGCATTCTGTCTATTAGCTTTAACTTATCTCTGTTTTTTATGCTTGCATAACTTTTAAGACGAAATATCCCATATCGCCGGAAACCGTCAACACGCCGTTTTGTTCACTTGAGGCAATGTTTTCGCTCTTTTCAACCACACAGAACTGTTTGCCTTTAACATCAATGGTCAGGCTGTCCTTTGCAAAAAAGTCAATATAGTAATATGTAGCACCGTCGTAATCTATGGTGTATAAAGAACTGTTGTTTTTTCTGCAATCAAAATATTTTCTGTAGCCTACACCATGTGTATGCTTCATAAACTCAAGATTTGCAAAAATGGGATAGGCTTTGTTGGTTTCGACCACCATGTTTGAATATCTTAAATTGTCTTTTCTGACTTCGCCCACACCGTCATAAACGGGCAGATATCCGCCTGCAAATCCTGCCACATTGTCGTTGTTTAAGTCTTTGAAATAATCAACCACACGGTCCGGCGGCATCAAGGGGTTTTCCCAATATTCAGGGGTCAGATTTAAATCAGGGAACGGCTGCACAGCATAATCGTGCGGTTTTCTGCAATCGTATTGGTAACCGCCGCTTTCAAAAGGCAGGGTCTTGGGTATATAGCGGCAAACACCACCCATAAAGGAGTTGCATTTTTCCTGGAACATAAGCCCCATACACATGCTGTAGTTCACATCCTGCAACAGATTGTTTTCAAATTCGCAGGTGATGGTGCCATCGTTTAAAATACGATAGCAAATTTTGCAATTTATTATGGCTTCGCCGTCTTTTTTATATTCATCTGTGCTTGCATCAAAGAAAGATGCAGGATTTAAAACATCATATTCTTCTTCAATACGGCCTTCAACACAATCAGAAACACTGGTGTTATAAAGCTCTGTGCCGTCTGCCATGGTGGCAACAAGCTGTTTCTTTTTCATACGGATAATCGGGGTATAGTCATAGAGGCTCTGTTTAAAATCACAGATTGCTTCAACATTTTTTGTATTTTTATAAGCAGTAAGCTTGCCTGTAATCTTTTTCTTAAACTGAAAATTGGTTTTTGTGCCCAGGTTCTCTGAAATAAATACAAGAGCATTGTTAAATGTTTTTAACAGCATCCATTTTGTACCCTCATCATCCAACCACACAGAGCCAATTTCGTAATCCTCTTCACAAATATCACCCGACTGAACACAAACACAAAAAGGTGCACCATGGTTGCCACCCATATAGTTTTTATTAAGTTGTTGCGGTGGACATTCATCTGTGGAAACCGCCAAGGCAATGTCCATGTGCCAAATGTCCATGTGTCCTTTTCGTTGCAGACCAGCTGCTTTAAAATCGGTTGCTGCATGATATGTTATATCTTCCATATCGATCGCACGAAAATATTGCAACAGGTCAAACTTTTCATTAAACTCCGTTTTAAAAACCACCATACCTTTATAAGTTGAAATTTCCATATATAGCCCCCCGTTAAATTATTTTCTCTTTTCCACTTTTCTTTTATTACCCTTTTCATCCATTATGTAAACACTTTTTAAGGTGTTTTCCATGCCTTGTCTGAATTTTTTTAAATATTCTTGCCTGAGTGTATTTTGCTCGATTTTTTCTTCGTCGCTAAGCCCCTGCTCTCTTGACTTTTTTGCAAGTTCATTAATTCTTTTTAAGAGTTTTTCCACTTATCTTCCTCCCAATTTCATTGGCTATTTGCAACCATAAACTTTTTAATGTAATAATTTGAGCTGTAAAGCAGCTTATGGTCAAATTCTTCATAACCCATCTCTTCGGCAAGTGTCTGTCTTTCTGAAAAGAGATTGGTTCCAAGTCCAAGGCGCTCACCCCTTATATCGCAGCCTATAGCAGCCAACGTTGTGGGGAAAATATCTAGACTTGTAAAGGTTCTGTTTTTATAATTTGTGCCCTCGGCTATAGGGTTAATAAAGCAGTTATAACCTTTTCTTTCATAGTCATTTTGGATGTTTCTTTCGATATATTGGTTGTCCATACTGAGGTGGTCGCCACAAATGACAATGGTTGTGTTATCATAAAAGCTTTGCCTTGTAAGCCACTTGATAAAATCTGCAACCTGTCTGCTTGCACAGGACAAAACATTATTATATTGTTCGCTGAATGTATCATCACAACGGCTGCACACAAACCCTTCGGGGAAATGGGTGTCCGCCGTGAGAATTGTGCAGGCAAAAGGCTCGCTACCCTTTGCCAATGCCCTGATTTTTTCTTTGGCATAGTCAAAAAGATATTTGTCCTCCATGCCCCACCAAACATAATAATCCTTGTCTATAATTCCCTCTTCTTGCGCCGAAAAATAGTCATAAATCTCATCTGTTTTGTGTTGCTTAAAGTAAACATCTCTGTTGGCATATGATGCATCCGAGCCAACAATCAAAGCCTGTTTATAACCATTTTCATTTAAAATATCAGATAAAGTTATTACGCCGGGCAAAAAGCTATCTTTGCCATATTCATTATTTTCTAAAACGCCTGCAGAGCCTTTTAAGGGCACGCCTGATGTTTGTGCCACCATGCCTGCAACAGTCCAGCCCGTTCCGCTAGGGGTTGAAAATCCGCCTACACTTTCGTTATGGGAAAAGTTAGTGTTTTCAACCGCAAGCTTTGTAAGCTCAGGAATCACATTTAAAGAGCACGCGCCACCCTCTGCTTCTGACATATAGGTGGTTTCCATAGATTCTAAAAATATGTAAATTAAATTGCGTTTCTTTTCAGGAAATTGAATATTTTCACTGCTTGGCTCAACAAAATAATCTTCATATAGTGTTGTTTGCAGAGCGATTTTTTGAATGTACCCAAAAACATTCACTTTTGTTCCCGCAAGAATAAAAAACAAAATCACAAGTAATAACAAAAACAAGGTTTTATGCCAAAATTTAATTTTTTTAACCCACGCTTTTTTGATGTTTAAACCATACACAAGAAAAATCAGCACCGCACCGATTAAAACCGTCGGCAAAACACTCTCAAGACAAAAACCGCTTAATAAACCTTTGCTCACGCCACCTAAATTGGAAAAAAGAGTATATAGCACCGAATCAAAACCGGTGTTGCCATAATATTTAATATACCACAATGCCGAAAAAAACAGCAAAAGCGAAAACAAAGTAAGCATTGAGCAAACAATGCCTATGGCGATATACCAAACATGCAAGCGATTGCCGTTTATCTGTACTATTTTTTCTTCTTGTGTATTCGTCACGCTATCATTCATCTCCCTATATGCTCTTTTGTTCCGATTGCAATAATCTCAGCCGACAAGACAAGAGAGCCTCCCCACTTGCTTTGCCTCTTTTTTATTTTTCTATATATTCTTTTATAAATTTTATGATATGATCTATTCCTTGAACGCAGTCATCATATCCGCCTTCAAATGATCCACCTTCGTCAAAGAGCTCATCATTTATTGAATATGAAACATAGGATGGTTTTTTCTGAAAATTAAATCCACCTACTCTGCTGGAACGACCTTTGTAAAAAATATTGATTAAACCAATGTACATTCTTTCAAATTTAATTTTTCTCAAGGGTAAACCGTTGGCTTTGCATTTGCTCAAAAATTCCTGAATAAATCTTTCTTCTTCCTCAAGAAGTTTATATTGAGGTGTGCGAAGACTATCGTCACCAATTCTCACCTTAAATCTATATTTTTTGTTTTTTGAAAATCCGAAAATTCCCATACTGAATTCTCCTTTATATAAAATGATTTTAAAGCATTATTCAATATCGCGAGGCATAAGGTTTAGATACACGAATATAAAGCATTCTTTATCTCTGTTTGAATTTTGACATCCCAATCATGAACATGCTGGAAATATGTAAGTGAAATTTTATTTTTAGTGTCAACCATAGAGAAGGCACCTGCAGCACCATCCCACCCAAATTCTCCAATAGGGCTAAGAGAACCGCTTGCTGCTTTATCAATATGGATACGAACTCCTAATCCATAACCATATCCCGGTCTTAACTGATAAAAATCATCACATTGTTTTCCTTTAAGATGGTTTGTTCCCATAAGTTCAACTGTTTTTGAAGACAAAATTCTTTTATCATTCTTGCCTACTCCGCCGCAAGCCAATGCATCAAGGAATGCCGCGTAGTCTTCCGTGCAGGATGTAAGACCGGCACCGCCACTTTCATACTCTTCAGTCAGATTGTACGTACACTCCAATGGTACTCTTTTAGGCTTTCTATTTTCGTCAAAAATATATCTTGCAGCCATTTTAGAAAGCTTATTTTCATCCTTGGCAACTCCAAAAAATGTGTTTTTCATGTTAAGTGGTTCAAAAATATTTTTTCTCATATATTCCCCAAGCTTGTCACCAGACCACACTTCTATCAACGCACCAAGCACATCATGGCAAAGGCTGTATCTGAATCTTGTTCCAGGCTCAAATCCCAGACTTTTTTCAGACATTGCACCTACTAGCTCCCTTGTACTTGTTTTTCCTTCATTAATTGCATTGATTATAGCATCATCCGTTAGTGCATAGTCAAGACCTGCACCCATTGTAAATAAATCTTTAATTGTAATTTGTTTTTTTGCATATCCCGCGCGGTCGTTTTTAACAATTTCTCCAAAACCACCTCCGGTTGTGATTTTTGCAGCGTCTTCTATATTTAGTTCATTAGACGAAATTTTCATTCTTTCAAATTCAGGTAAATATTTTGATAAAGGATCGCTCATCAAATACTTCCCCTTCTCAAAAAGCTGCAATGCTGCAGTACAAGTAAGCATTTTTGTCATAGAAAATATAAGGTACAGTTCATTACCTGCCATCTTTTTATTGTTTTCAATATCACTCATACCCGTAAAGTATCTAAAAATCACCTCATGATCCTTATAAACCATACAGTCCACTCCGGGAATATTATATTCTTGTACAAATTTTTCCATACAGTTTTTAAGCTTACTAAAATCCATTACACCAACATTAACATCATTATCTCTTGCACGACCTGCATCAATAATTGAATCTCCTTGAAATAAAATTTTCATAGTTATAACTTCTTTCCTTTACGTTTAAATTTTTATAATCTTATCAAAATTAGACACATCCATATTGCGAGGCATAAGGTTTAGATGCAGTTAATTTTTAATGAAAAATTATGTTAAGTTAGAACAAAAGCTGCCTTCAATATTTCATAACAAAATTTTCATAAAACTCGCATTCTTCATCGTCGGTTAAGTCACTACAAATAAACTCTTGCAATTCCATTTTCATTTTTTCATATTTCTCATTGCAGTCGTCATGACCACAAAACGCAGTATGAACCATTGCGCCGTAAACTCCACAAGTGATTGCATAATATTTAGGGCATTTTTCCAGAGTTATTCTACAAGATTCCATATACTCTTCATCTTTAATAATGATGCCATTTTCACTACCGATTGCACCATTTACATATAAATCCTTCCACATTGTAGTTTACTCCTTTCGACAACATTCGACATATCCATATAGTTCGTATCAAGTCTGGAGAACAGTGAATAATAGGACCTACTATTTTTTCCTGATTTTTTCAACTGTTTTTTTTGAACAAAATTCTTAAGAACCCGCGAGAATACTGGATTTTCTCGCATCCGATAGTATATGTAAATATTATTGATTTTGTCAAGTAAGGGATAAAAAAATTTCTTATTTTTTTCAAACCCAATTTGACATAATTATTTCATTATAACATTAATAATTATATCACAACTGGTCTGAATAATCAAGATTTGATCCTAAATAAGTCAACTTATCAATGCTTTTTTGTCCTTTTGAACAATTAAAGTCTCATTTTTTTTATCTGCGGGTAATAATTTCTCTTGAGTTCCTACTCTACAGTACATTACCACCCTCATTTTATTCTGCATTTTCTTTTTCTTTCTTTTGTTCATAAAGTTAAACCACCTTTTCCTTGAAATTCCATTTAATCTCTATACGCCTGTCATCATACACATAGATTGTTTTGATAAGGCGTTTAAACATTTCATTTGTAAAGTTCTCTGCTTCGACAAATTCTTCAAAGAGGTTTATTATCCTTTCATCCGCAGAAGACAAGTCGCTAACCTTATAGGATTCCAGTTCTTCCCTGCACTCTTCAATGCTACTTTCTATTTTCTTTTTAAGCTTCAGGAATTCCTCCTCGGTCAGCTCGTTTTTTGTAAGTTTAATATAAGCATCAATTTTTTGCTGTTTTAATCCTTTAATTTTTTTGATGATTGCATTAATCTTTTTTTCATTCTTCTTTTCTTTTTCTTTCATGCATCTTCTGACTTCTATAAGCTCTGCCGACCTTGCTATTTCCATCTTAACTGCCTGTATAACTATTGCATTAAGTTCTTCCTCTTTGAATGTTTCCTGGCAGCAGTTCTCATTATTCGCACCACTAGCACGAGAAGAACATCTGAATTTGATTGTATTAGGATATGTACCGTACTTTTCAAAAGCATGTCCACATCCCGGGCATCGTAACAGTCCATCAAGAAGTCCTTTCGCATTTTTTCTGTCTCTTGATATTCTTCTGGGGCGAACTCTATAAAAGAGTTCTCTGTCAACAATTGCCTCGTGAGTATTTTCAACTATTACATAGTCTTCACGATTTGCTCTTATTGCTTTACCACCCACATATTCAACTCGCGTCTGACCTGATACCATATTCCCGATATATCTTTCATCATCAAGAATGCGACATACCGTGCTTTTATTCCACATTGGAAGTCGTCTTTCGGCCCTTCTCCAAACCTCTTTTTTTGTAAGAAGAACTTTATATTCACTTGGAGATAATATTCCTTCTTCATTCAGTTGTTTAGCAATTTGACTGTATTTCATTCCACTATCTTTCATATTGAATATACGGCGTACAACCTCAGCAGGTTCAGGATCAATAATAAGTTTATGCTTATCCTCCGGAGATTTCATATAACCGTAAATCGCATATGGCGCATAACACTCTCCCCTTTTCTGTTGAAGCCGTTTTACACTTGTTATCTTTTGGGATAAATCTTGGCTATACATTGCATTAGTTAAGTTCTTTATTGCAACATCAACGCCACAAGTAACGCCCTGATAATCAAGACTGTCATAATTGTCATTAACCGCTATAAAACGAACTCTCCATTCAGGAAATATCTTGTCAGTATATCTACCTACCTCAAGGTAGTTTCTTGCAAATCTTGATAAATCCTTTACGATAACACACTGAACAAGGTTCATCTCAGCAAGAACGAGCAGACGTTTCATCCCTGGACGATTCATATTTGTTCCGGAATAACCATCATCTACAAGTTCCATCACTTCAATTTTCTTGCCTTTGAATGTCGCAGAAATATGTAAATCGAGCAAGTCACGCTGATTGGAAATACTATTACTTTCACCATCATCGCCATCTTCTAATGACAGGCGCAAATATTTTAATACTACATATTTATTTTCAGCCATGTCATTCACCTCCGTTTAATATTTCCAGATATTCCGCAATGGTATCCTGATGCTTCCCCTCAATTTCTATTCTCTTATCGGGATAAACCTTAATAGACTTGATAAACTCATTAACCATCGCCGCAGAGAGTTTTTTCGTCGAGGAATACTGCTTGAGCTCGCTTATCCATCTGTCTGCTGAAAACAGCTTGTTAAATTTGTCTCTTTTATGTTCAAGCACTTCTAATTTTTCAGCAGCATTTTGTAATTCAATAGCAAGCTGATCTCTTAAAATATTATACTCCTCTTCATCAATCATCTGCCTTGCAAAGTCCGTTGCAATCCTCACTCTGCTTTCTTTGATATAAGCAATATTTGATAAGGTTTCACTAATCTGCTTTGTCAAAGAATACATTGCGTGTTTTGTTTCGGGAGCAGTAGATGCAACAAGCATTGACTCTTCAATTTTTGATAAAGTCATAATTTGCATTTTTATTGACTGATGAACAATGCTTTTCAAAACATCCTCTTTGATTGATGTTGTCTGACAGCTTTCAGGATATACAGAATGTTGTCTGCAAACAAAATAGTAATTAGGAGTTCCTTTTTCTCTATCTTTATAGTCGCCTCTTACCATTCTATATCCACAATCACCGCATACAACCAACCCTTTTAAGATATTCTCCTTCTTATTTGTCTTTCTCACTCTCGGTTTTCTATTGTACTGCGCCATCATTTCCTGCACAGCATTGAAATCTTCTTTTGATACAATAGCTTCGTGAGTATTTTCAACTATAATCCAATCTTCCTTATCAACTCTTCTTAAAGGAATATTGTTATACAGAGAACGCTTTGTTCTCCCCTGTACCATATTTCCTGTATATACTTCATTTGCAAGTATCCTGACAATCATTGATTCCGACCAAAATTTCATATTGGCAAATTTTTTATTTTTAAATACGCCTCTGTCATACTTATATTTCGCAGGTGGTACAATACCCATACTTACGAGCATACGACAAATCGTTACAACACCTAACCCTTCAAGTTTCCACTTAAATATCATCTTTACAACATTAGCAGCTTCAGGATCAACAACGAGCTTATCTCTGTCCTCTTCGGATACAGTATATCCGTATGGTCCCATTCCACCCGTGTATTCTCCGTTTAATTGTTTTGTTCTGAATGCAGATGCTATTTTTCGTGATGTATCTTTAGCGTACAAAGCGTTTATAACATTTTTAATCGGAACTGTTACATCACAAGGAGCTACCATATTATCCACACAGTCATTTATGGCTATAAACCTTATACCGAGCAAAGGAAATATCTTATCTACATACTCTCCCATTCCTATGTATTCACGACCAAAACGGGACAAGTCCTTTACGATAATACAATTTACTTTGCCGTTATATACATCGTACATCATCTGCTGAAATCCTTCACGGTCAAAGTTCGTGCCGGTTCTTCCATTGTCGATATATATATCGTATAAAACCATATCTGTCCTGTTCTTCATATATTCAAGAGCAATTTGTTTTTGAAACTCTATTGTACCAACTGTTCTTGCACTTTCTTCATTTGATACTCTTAAATAAATCGCGACATTATATTTGGGCATAGTTTCAGACGGTTCAGGAGTTATGACTTGCGGAACTTGGTTTACTTGGTTAATTCGCCTGCTTTTCCTTGCCATCAAACTACCTCCCCGTTATTCATTTTTTCTAAGATTCTAATTATTTCCATGTACTTATCACGATAATTAAAAACAACAACTATTTTTTTATCTTCATGTACAAAGATTTTCTCTACAAGATTAGCCAGCGCAGACCTATTAAGAAAAGTTATCTCGTTGTTTTCTGACAACATCTTAATCCACGCAATTTTCTTTTCGATTTCACTGTCGATGTTTACCTTTTCCATCAGCAATGTTTCAATCTCTTTTTCAAGAACTTTTATAGATTTTCTTATATCATTACAAATTTCAGTAGCACTTACTCTGTTCTCAAGTTCCTCTATACATCTGTTTTCTACAACCCTTATTGTTTTCGTAAAATCATCTATTTCTTTTTGTTTTGCCTCAATTATACTCTTTAATTCCTGCAATCTTATTTCCTTAATTTCATCAACTGAAATAGAATCAACCTTGTCCGCTAAATCAGCAACATTATTGCAGTAAGAATGTAACGCAGAAAAAACTGCCTTATAGATATCCTCTTCACGAATACGATGTGAAGTGCAACCTATACCCAACTTGTTTGTGGAACACATATAGTAAGCATAGGTTTTATCTTTATATTTTGCAGTTCTTCTTATTAACGAATCTCCGCAATCTGCACATTTAAGAAAGCCGGAAAACAAATATGGTTCGCTCTTGCCAGGACTTACTCTCGTGTCCTGTTGCATTATGCGTTGTATTTTTTCAAAGAATTCCAGCGGAATAATCGCCTCATGGTTATCCTTAATTATTATCCACTGGCTCTTATCTTTCTCAATTATTTTTTTGACCTTATAATTTATCGTTGTGTACCGCCCCTGGATTAAGGTTCCGGTATATATTTCATCAGTAAGTATCCTTATAACTGCAGATGCCGTCCACCTTGCAATATGTTTTTTCTGTGTATTGGCCGAGAAGTTTATACCTCTCATTTTTTTATATTCTGCAGGTGAAGGAATATTTTCAAGATTTAACTTGTCGGCTATGGCACTTGCACTTATGCCCATAAACCGCATAGTATATATTCTTTTAATCGTTCCAACGGCACATTCATCCACTTCAATTTTATGTTTATCATCCTCACATTTCTGATAACCCATAACAACAAATGGTCCTATGTATTCGCCTTTTCGTCTTTTCACTTCAAGCTGACTGCGAATTTTAATCGAAGTATCACGAATGTACGAGTCGTTAAGAATGTTCTTAAATGCGATAACAAGCTTAGCGTTATGACTGTCATCTTCTCTGTAGTCTATATTATCATTTATAGCTATAAATCTAATTCCCATTGCAGGGAACAACTTTTC
>JAFYVH010000010.1 GCA_017549205.1 Clostridia bacterium
AATTTCTCTGCCCACAAGCACTTTTTGCACATTGCCGCCGGAAAGTCTTCTAACCGGGCTATAGGCAGAGGGTGTGGACACCTCGAGCCGTTCAATAATTTCTTCAGCAAGGGATTTAGGATTTTTACGCTGCAAGAAGATAGACTTACCTTTCTTATAACTGCGCAGCATCATATTGTCAATAATATCCATATTACCCACAAGACCCATACCCAGCCTATCCTCAGGAACAAAGGCAAGCCGCACGCCCATTTTTCTGATTTCAAGGGGCGTTTTATCACGGAGATATTCCGTTTCGCCTGTCTTGGGGTTATGATAGATAATATTGCCGTCTTCTAAATGCTGCAGGCCTGCAATTGCTTCTAAAAGCTCTCTTTGTCCGCTGCCGGCAATACCTGCAATTCCGAGTATTTCTCCTGAGCGCGCTGTAAACGAAACATTGTTTAAAAGTTTCACGCCCTCGTGGTTTACACAGTTAATATTTTCAATGACTAGGCGGTCTTCACTGTTTTCCGGTTCGCTGCGCTCGATGTTAAGAGAAATTTTCTTTCCCACCATCATCTCAGTCAGCTCTGTTTCGTTTGTTTCAGATGTTTTAACCGTTCCGATATATTCACCTTTTCGAAGCACAGCAACATAATCAGAAAGTGAAAGCACCTCGTGGAGCTTATGTGTGATAATAATAATTGCTTTTCCGGCCTCGCGCATGTTGCGTAAAACTTTGAAAAGTTTAACAGTTTCCTGGGGTGTGAGCACAGCTGTTGGCTCGTCAAGAATTAAAATATCCGCGCCACGGAAAAGCACCTTGATGATTTCAACTGTTTGTTTTTCAGAAACCGACATTTCATATATCTTTTTATGCACATCAAGCTCAAAACCATATTTATTGGTTATTGCCTCAATCTTTTCGATGTATTTGGACATATTAAAGTCCTTATCACCATCCAAACCGAGAACAATATTTTCTGCAGCACTAAAAACATCAACAAGTTTAAAATGCTGATGTATCATACCAATTTTATGGTCAAAAGCATCCTTTGGCGATGCGATAACAATCTCTTTTCCATCGGCGAAAATTTGACCGCTATCCGGATAATATATGCCAGATACCATGTTCATAAGCGTTGTTTTGCCGCTGCCATTTTCGCCAAGAATAGAAAGGATTTCGCCTTTTCTTACCTTGAGAGAAATGTTTTTATTCGCCACAACGCTGCCAAAGGTTTTTGTTATGTTTTTAAGTTCAAGAGCAATATTCTGTTCCATAAAAATCTCCATTTGTAAAATATTGTATTCTTTAATAAACATACACCCTTTGCTTATTAAAGAAGGCAATTAATCTTATATAGGGATATAGGGCGGAGAAACTCCCCGCCCCATATGAAAGCTTAATTAGAATGCGCTGTTTAAAAGTGTGATACCGTCGATTTGGATATCAAAGTAAGGAGCGCTGCGGAATTCAGATTCGTGGAAGTAACCATCAGCGATAACTTCGGTATCTTTTTCATAGTTAGCGTCTGTATCAACATCAGCAAGATAAGAATCAAGTTTCTGACCGCCTACAGTGAAGTTAGCGGTGTCAAATACATTGATTTCACCGGCGATGAGCTTAGCTTTAGCATCTTCGATAGCTTCTTTTGTGCCTGCAGCTGCAACAGCTTCGTTAACATCTGTCAGTTTAACAGAACCGGCTTCAAAGCCCTCGCACCAGTCAACAGCAATTTCTTTTCCTTCTAAAACGCTGTTGATGATGTATTCAAAGTAAGGAGCCCAGTCGATTCTTGAAGAAACAATGAATGTGTTGGGGCAAGCGCTCAAAGTGCTGCCGTTGTAAGAAACATTGGGAACGCCTGCATTTTCACAAGCTGTGGGAGCACCCATTGAGTCAGCATGCTGGCTGATGAGCACGCAGTTGTTGCCAAGGAGCTTGGTTGCAGCTTCTTTTTCTAAAGCTTCGTCATACCAGCTGCCGGTGAACTGCACTTCCATGGTTACGTCGGGGCAAACAGATTTAGCACCCAGGTAGAAAGAGGTGTAACCGGAAACAACTTCAGCATAGGTGTAAGCACCTACATAACCCATTTTAGCCTGGTCAGCAGTAATTTTGCCGCTTTCAATCATTTCGTTCAGCTTCATACCTGCAGCAATACCTGCAAGGAATCTGCCTTCATAGATTGATGCAAATGCATTGTGGAAGTTTGCAACGCCCTCAGTGTGAGCCATAGTACCTGTAGCGTGGCAGAACTGAACTTCGGGGAATTCTTTGGCAGCCTTTAACATGTAAGGCTCGTGACCGAAGCTGTTAGCGAAAACGATGTCGCAACCCTGATCAGCCATATCTGCTGCTGCTTCATAGCATTCATTACCTTCAGGAACATTGGTCTTGAAGATAACCTGGTCAGCAGAAAGACCCAGCTTTGCAGTTGCAGCTTCTGCTGCATCGAGGAAATTCTTGTCGTAAGTTGAGTTTTCATCATGCAAGAAGATGAAGCCGATTTTGAAATCAGCGTTGACCTTTTTGTCGCCGCAAGCTGTAAGAACACCGATAGATGCCACAAGCATTACTGCAACGAGAAGAAATGAAATAACCTTTTTCATTTTAAAACCTCCTGCCTTTTCGGCAAAATTATTTATGTAAAGTTTCTTTACATACAAAATTATTTGCGAAATGTTAAGGAATCATCTGTCATGGAATCAATAATCGCAAGGGATTCGACCCTAATGCCTTTTTCTCTTAGTTTATCTCCGCCACCCTGAAAACCTTTTTCAATGGCAATGGCACAACCGACAAGACGCGCACCCGCTTGGTCTACAATGTCAATAAGACCATTTAGTGCATGTCCTTTTGCCAAAAAATCATCAATCAAAAGTACGGTGTCTGATTTTCCTAGATATTCTTTACTCACCACAGCATCATACACTGTTTTGCGCGTAAAAGATTCAACCCGGGCTGAATAAAGATTGTCCGAAATGTTACCCGATTTATTTTTTTTAGCAAAAACAACGGGGACATGCATAAACATGGCTGCAGCAAAGGCTATTGGAATGCCCGATGTTTCAATGGTTAAAATTTTATTAACTGACTCATTTTCAAATAAAGTGGCTATCTCTTTGCCCATTTCAATTAAAAACGGAACATCTATAGAGTGGTTAAGAAAGCAATCTACCTTTAAAATATCTCCGGGCAGAACCACGCCTTCTTTCAATATTTTTTCTTCTAATGCTATCACGATGGTCCACTCCCCTAATGACAATATCATTCACTATGGAAAATTATATCATTTAATTCTATAAAAGTCAACAAAATACCGACCGTCTATCTTCTTAAATTTCAATTTTTTTGACAATAATTTTAAAAAATATTTTTAAAAAAAGAACAAAGGCAACTTCATAAAAAGTTGCCTTTTATTATTTTAGAGTCTTTTCTCCTCTTCTTCCTGCACATCAGGGAACGCAGAAAGCATAGGTTTCAAGTCTTTATGTTTTAAGTTTCTGTCAATGTAGTTTCTTGTGATTTTAACAACCAAACCCGAGAGCGCCAAAACACCAATAAGGTTCGGCACCATCATGAGACCATTGAATGTATCTGAAATATCCCAAGCAAGAGATGAAGTTAAAAGCGCACCAAAGAAAATCATAACAAGGTGAATTACCTTATAAAGCTTGGTTGATTTTGTACCAAACAGATATTCCCATGCCTTTGTGCCATAATGGTCCCAACCGAGTACAGTTGTGAATGCGAATAATAAGATAGCAATGGCAATAAACCGTTCACCCCAAACACCAAAGAGTGTTGAAAATGCTTTTGCAACAAGGTTTGCATCCGTTGCACCCTGCATCAGTACGCCGGTATCAAGGTCAATAACGCCGGATGTAAGTACAACGAGGGCTGTCATTGTGCAAACAACCATGGTGTCGGCAAACACTTCAAAAATACCCCAAAGCCCCTGACGAACGGGTTCAACTACATTTGTGTTTGAGTGCACCATAACAGATGAACCAAGACCCGCTTCATTTGAAAACACGCCGCGTTTACAACCAAGGGTTACAATCTCTTTAACGGCAATACCGGCAACACCACCCCAAATGGCAGGGCCTGTAAAGGCATATTTGAAAATAGAGACAAAAGCTGCACCGATGCTTGCATAATTAACCCCAACAACAATCAGGCTGCCTGCAACAAAGAGAACAACCATAAACGGCACAACTTTCTCTGCAAAGTTTGCAATTCTCTTAAGACCACCCAAAATTATCAGCGCTGCAATAACAACAAGTACAATGCCGATAATCAGGTGATACACGGTAACATCACCAAAAGGAATGGCTTCTAAAGCCGGAATTTTAAATGCATCTACCATGTTAACAACAATTTTGTTGATTTGACCCATAGCACCAATACCAAAAGACGCCAAAACAGCAAAAATTGAAAACAGAACAGCAAGAATCGTACCTATCCATTTGCAGCCCTTCATTTTGCCAAGGCCATCTCTTAAATAATACATGGCACCGCCGGACCATTCACCATCGGTGTTTTTTCTTCTATAGTAGATACCAAGTACATTTTCAGAATAATTGGTCATCATACCTAAAAATGCTGCAATCCACATCCAGAATACAGCGCCCGGTCCGCCGCCGACAATAGCCGCTGCCACACCGGCAATGTTACCAACGCCGATGGTTGCTGCTAAAGCTGTGCACAGTGCCTGAAACTGCGAGATGGACTTGCCTTTAACATGACCTGACACATCTTTGTTAAAAATTTTGCCAATCGTTTGCGAGAACCAGTGACCAATATGGGTTATCTGAAACACACCTGTGATAACCGTCATAATAAGACCGGTGGCAAGAAGCAAATAAAGGCCCTTGCCCCACACAAAACTGTTGACATCGTTGTTGAATTTAGTCAACGCCTCAAAAAAGTTTACCATGATTTTTCCTCCTTTGTGGGCTAAACAAAGCAAAAAAGCGGAGTTTTTGAGAAATACAAAAACTCCGCATAAAAAAGCCGTTTAAAAACCTTTTCTCCGTCCTTTTGCCTGAGAGATTAACCCTTTTGGGGTTTTACACCTTCGGCATCCTTTTGGTTTCATAAAATGAGACCGGACTTCTCCGGAGTGCTATCCGTGGGCAGTCTCTGCTGTCGCGCCTGAGAGCATTACTCCTTCGGCAAGGCATACGCCTTTCTCCTACACACTTCACTTAGCTCCAATATTAAATTGTGTTTATTATATCCTTATTTCGACAATTTGTCAAGAACTTTTTTATCTTTTTCTATAATAATCGCCCAAGACAACAATATCGTTAATTCTTGTGGTGTCTTTTGCCTTTTGGGTTTGTTTTTGAATGTAAACCACCTCTTCATCGGAGAGTTCTTCTTCAGAGGGGATGTAATGCATGGTTTCATCCATCCATGCACCTGTTTCGTAATAAACGAAACCGTCTCCTTCCGTACTCAAAGCGTCATGCCCTAAATAACGCGCCTCTTTGGAAAGCCCAAAAAGATTAACCAAAGTGGGCGCCCAGTCAATGGTCATCATGGGCTTATCAATTTTCTTGGCCTTAAGGCCTTTGCTATAGATAAAAGCCGGTACACAATAAGAAAGGGTTTCACCTTTCCATTCGTTTAGCATATCGCCATCTGAAATGCCATAGGCAAAATGGTCAGTGTATGCCACAATAACGGTGTTGTCAAGCAGACCATCTGCCTCCAGTCTTTCAAGAAGAATTCTAAAAAATTCATCCGTGTCTTTTGCCAGAACCTGCGCATTATTTTTTTCAAGATGCTCTTCTTCATCAATAAAATCAGGCCAATATTCTTTTGCCAGCTCAAGCTTTGCGCTATTCCCTTTATAAGGCAAATGAGATGAATAGGTAATAAAGAAATTAAAAAACGGCATATTTTCTACCATTTTCTGATAAAAAGCATCATTTTTAATTAAATTACTGTCAAGCTCTGCCTCAATACCAATAATACCAAAATCTTCTGCCGAGTTATATTTATCATAGCCATAGGTTTTGTGCATAAGACCACGATTATAAAACTCTGGGCTGTTAAAGTGAAAAGAATTGGTGGTATAGCCCGCTTCTTTAAAGAGATTTGCCAAAGAATAAGGAAAAGTATTACTGCTAAAATTTGAGGCACTGCTAGCTGAAACAGGTGTGAAAAAACCGGTGTTAAAGGCAAATTCAGAGCTTAGGGTAAAGCCAACCCCAAAAAACGGTGCATTGTAATTGGTAAAATGAATGCCCTCGTTCATCATTTTATATAAGGTTGGCGTATGCTCTTTGTCAATCATCCATGTATCAACGCTTTCAAGCATAACCGCAATCACATTTTTACCTTTTAAAAGGCCTGTATAGCGATTGGGTACGGGTTCACCCTTTAGTGTAAAATACTCATCAGCCATTGAACGGTCGTCTTTTGAAAGGTTGTGTCCCTTGGGAAAAAGGCCTGTATAAAGATTTAAATAGCTAAACTGATAAATGCCTGAAATTTCTAAGCTTTTGTTCACATCATTAAAATTTTTATAAACTATTCTCGGTTTGCGCCACACATCCCACTCATTTGTTGAATCGCCATAAAGCCACGGTTGCATACCGACATGAGTGGCAATGAGCAAAACAACGGGCAACAAAATAAGAATCCGCTTTTGTTTCTTTTCTACATTCGGCTTTTGCCAAATAAAAAGAGTAATAAGCATAAGGACAAAAGCAGAAACCAAAAAGACAATCATCTCAGGTGATATCATCTTCACGGCATAGCCAAAATAGTCAGAGCCCTCACCTGCCAGCGCAATGCCCTTGAGCCAAAAAAACTGGTCAAAGATTTTATAATAAACACATTCGCTCAAAGAAAGAACCGAAAAAGCAAGTGTTAAAACAACAAAGACCGTTTTACCAACTTTTTTCGGCAAAACAAGACAGCAAATCAAAACGAAAAAAAGCACCCAGCCCACTGAGAATAAGGTTGTTGCCAATGAAACATATTTTTGAGTAAATACACCCGGGTTTAAAAAACACCGAAGCATAACATCAGGCAAAAGTAATGTAATTGATGCAAGTATTAAAAAAACATATAATTTAATTCTTTTTATATGAAATCTTTCCAAGAACTCACCTCTGTTGTTATTTAATTTGTCGCATACTGATTCATTTTAACATAAAAAGTCGAATTAGTCAATGCAGATATATGACAACAAAAAAAGACAGCGACAGCTGTCTTTTTAAAAGCAAGTTATTAGTCTGTCATATTGTCAAAGTAACCCTGTACCAGCACAATGGGTGTACCTTTATCGCCGGAGCCACTGGTTAAATCGCAAAGAGAGCCGATTAAATCGGTCAAACGACGGGGCGTTGTGCCCTGGGATGCCATATTGCCCACCAGGTCATCATCTTTCTTTTTAATGGCATCGCTAATGGCATTTTTAAGCGCCTCGCCTTTTAAATCGGCAAAGTCATTATCCGCCAGATATTTTAGTTTTAATTCATTGGGTGTGCCCACTAAACCATCTGTATAGGCCGGTGACACAATGGGGTCTGCCAGTTCCCAAATCTTGCCGACGGGATCTTTAAAAGCACCATCACCATAAACCATAACTTCAATGTGTTTGCCGATTCTCTCTTTAAACTGTGCTTGGATGTTTTCAACCAGGTCAAAGCAATCCTGAGGGAACAACTTAATGGTATCTTCGGTAGACTTGTTTGAACCAAGCAAGCCATATTTTTCATTAAATCCACTACCATCAACTGATGCGGTGAGAATTTCATCAAGACCTGCCACGCGTTTAGCACCGGCTGCTTTTAAAATGCGTTTGGTGCGTGCACGAGTGTGAATGTCGCAGTTTAAAACAGAATCGGTATAGTTTAAAATCACACGGGGGTCATTGGCAAAAATAATTTCAGCCTCTGCACCACAGGAACGGATTAAGTCGCCATAATAGCTCACATAATCCACACCGGTGAAGGGATGCACATTTTCGCCAAATAAAGCACGATATTTTTCTTCAGTTAACACATCAGAATAAGGGTTGATGCCTGCCTCATCAAGTTGGTCAAGAGAAATGAGTGCATTACCCACTTCATCACTGGGATAAGTCAGCATAAGCACAATTTTCTTTGCACCTTTGGCAATACCCCGCAGACAAACAGCAAAACGGTTACGGCTTAAAATGGGAAAAATAACGCCGATGGTTTCGCCACCAAGCTTTGCTTTAACATCTTTTGCAATGGCATCAACAGATGCATAATTTCCCTGTGCACGAGCCACAACCGATTCGGTGATGGCAACAACATCTTTATCACGAAGGTCAAACTGCTCTGCTTCTGCCGCTTCAATAACACTATTTACAACGATACCGGCAATATCATCCCCCTGACGAATGATGGGACAACGAATACCTCTTGAAATTGTACCTGTTCTTCTTTCCATAAAAAATTCTCCCTGTCTATTGACTTTCATTTATATTCTTATTATAATACAAATATATTCATAAGTAAAATAGATATATCTTACAACTGTAATAAGGAGAGCTAATATGAAAACAAGACTGGATTATTATCGTATTTTTTATGAAACAGCACGACATGCCTCCTTTTCTATGGCTGCAAAACATTTATATATCTCTCAGTCTGCCATATCTCAATGTATCAGTCAGCTTGAAAAGGATTTAAACACACAACTGTTCATCCGTTCACGCCGCGGCATCACATTAACAAACGAAGGCGTGCTTTTGTTTCAAAAAGTTGAAAATGCTATGCAGGCTCTTGAACAGGGCGAGTCACTGCTGGCTCGTCTTCATCGTCTTGATGGCGGCTCTTTAATTATTGCTGCCGGCGATACCATAACCAGACATTACCTTTTGCCGTATCTTGAAGAATTCCATGCTCTCTACCCCGAAATTCGCATCGAAATGGCAAACTCTTATTCTTCTCGCTTGTTGCAGTTCATCAAAGAAGGCAAAGCCGAGCTTGCCTTTGTTAATTTGCCCATAAAAGATGATGAATTATGCATTGAGCCATGCTTTTCTATTCATGATGTTTTTGTTTGTGGACCTGAGTATAAAGCTAAAGATAAATATACCTGGGCAGAAATAGCACAAGAGCCTCTTATTTTATTGGAAACCAATTCTTCTTCAAGAAATTATTTAAATGAAAAATTCGCTGCAAAACACATCAACTTAAATCCACAGATTGAACTTGCGGTTCATGACCTTTTAATTCAGTTTGCATCCATTCATTTGGGCGTTTCGTGCGTGATTAAAGAATTTGCTGCAGAAAGTCTTGAAAAAGGAACCATACAGCAGTTAAACCTCTCGCCGCCCCTACCTCCCAGAAATATTGGTTATGCTTATTTAAAGCACAACCCCTTGTCGTTGCCTGCCCAAGCATTTTTAAAGCTGATTTTAAGCAAAAATAAAGCATAATTTATTTATAATAAAAACCCTGTTCAACAAAGATGTTGAACAGGGTTTTTCTTTTAAAATATAGGCTTATGAGCTGTCTATTATTTAGGGTTGCCCTCTCCGTCAAAAAGCGGTAGCGGTGCCAAATAGGTTATGTCATCTCTAGCTATGGCATCGCCTTCAGCCAGAACACACATGCGACCCACAACAATGCCGCCCACTTCATGAATAAGTTTTTCTAAAGCCTTTAAGGACTCACCTGTGCTAATAACATCATCAATGATGAGCACGCGCTTTCCCTTCATGCTTTCACTATCCTGACCGCCAATGCAAAGCATCTGTCTTGCCTCGGTGGTAATAGAATTAACATAGGTGGTATGAATATCCTGCATGTAAAGCTTCGGACCTTTGCGGGCAACAATATAGTTCGTTTCGCCTGATTGCCGAGCCATTTCATAAAGAAGCGGAATGCCCTTGCTTTCAGCAGTAATCATAACATCATGCTCGGGGGCTTTTTCTAAAAGCGCTTTGGCCGCAGCAACTGTGACTTCTACATCGCCAAACATTACAAATGCACCAATGTACAAATCCTCATTAACAGGGCACAAAGGCAAATCCCGGTTCACACCGGCAATGTTAACAGTATACGATTTTTGCATGTTTATTAACTCCTTTTAGGCTTATGCTAAGCCAATAACTTTCAAAGCAATATAAATTGCGAACAGCGCAACAGAAATCCACATAACTCCGCTGATATCTTTAACTTTGCCGATAACCAGCTTCAAAATTACCCAGCTGAGCATACCAAACATAATACCGTTTGCAATGGAATAGGTTAAGGGCATCATAATAATGGCCATGAAAGCACCGAGTACATCGGCCGCATCGCCATCAAAGTCTACCTTCTTAATAGAGCTCAGCATTAAAAGACCTACATAAAGCATCGCAGGTGTGGTTGCAAAACCGGGAATAGCCGTGAATATAGGGGCTAAAATCAAGGAAACAAAGAACAGGGCACCGGTTACAACAGAAGCTAAACCTGTTTTGCCGCCTGCGGCAACACCGGCACTGGATTCAACAAAACTGGTAACAGTTGAAGTGCCCAAAGCAGAACCAACAACAGTTCCAACAGCGTCAGCCATTAAGGCGCCGCCAGCTTTAGGGAGTTCACCTTTTTCATCAAGCAAATTGCCTTTTTCGGCAACACCGATTAAGGTGCCGACGGTATCGAAAATGTCAGTATATAAAAAAGTGAAAACAATCAGCACAAATGCAGGCAGATTTTTAAGCGCAAAGCCAAAATCAAATTGGCAGAACAAGGGTGCTGAGAACGAATAAGAGGCGAATTTCGGGATAACAGAAAACACGCCTGCTTCTACATCAACAGCATACCAGCCTGTTAACTCGGCAACAATACCTAAAATCCATGTTACAATAATACCCAACAGAATGCCACCGGGCACTTTAAAATGCTGAAAAACACCAATGATTAAAAGACCAACCAGTGCCAGCACAACAGGTGCAGATGAAAGGTCACCCAATGAAACGGTTGTAGCCGGATTGGAAACAACTATGCCGGCGTTTAACAAAGCAATGATGGTGATGAAAAGACCAATGCCGGCTGTGATAGCAAATTTAAGATTATTGGGGATTTTATTAACCAAAGCTTCACGGAACTTAAAGAGAGAAAGTAACATAAAAATGATACCTTCAACAAAGATAGCAGTCAAAGCAACCTGATAGCTGTAGCCCATAGCACCGCAGACGGTGAATGCAAAGAACGCATTAAGACCCATACCGGAAGCAAGGGCAACCGGATAGTTAGCGAAAAACGCCATACACAAGGTTGCAATACCGGCTGAAATTGCCGTTGCCGAGAATGCAGCTGCAATAGGAATACCGGCAGCAGCCATGTAATTAGGATTTACTGCAAGAATGTACGCCATTGCAAGAAATGTCGTGATACCTGCAATAATTTCGGTGCGAACATCCGTGCCTCTTTCCTTTAGTTTAAAAAGCTTCTCCATTTTCATACTCCTCCCAAAATTCAGTCGGCTTGTGTTACAACACAACCAGTTACATTGTAACATATCACAAAATTTCTTGCAATATTTTTTGGTAATATTTTTCTATAAAATGAAATTTTTTGCCATAAATATAAAAATATATACAATATGTTGTGCATTTTACAATTAATAACAGCCCGAAGAATTCGCATTAAAATTTGTCTTTGTCAAAATAAATATTATTGTCACATTGCATAAATTCAATGGGTATCCCATTTAAATAAACAGCTGCAACCGGCTCTTGAGCCATAATTTTCAGACTGCTCATAAGAGCTTCATTCAGCTTACTACCGGAAAGATACACACTCTCCCCTTTCCATGTAACGCTTAAGTCTTCAATCTCTGTTTTTGAACAAATAAGATATATTTCATCTTTTACACGCTTAAGTTCTGCTCCGCTTCTTATTATGGCGGTTTTAACGACGCCGTCAGTTTCATCAACCAAAACAAGATTGCCGTCTGTTGCATAATTACCAAATATACGGCATGCTTTTTTTGCTTGGTCAAATAAATTATAATAATGAATTATTTTAATCGTATCATCCTGCACATTATGGATTGTTGTGCAGAAAGCATTTGCAAAAGCGTCCGAAACATCCAGCGAAAGCGACTTGGTTGTCACCACAGCATCTTTTTCGGCAGGCAACGGATATAACAAAGTGCAAAATGTTGTCACTCCTTTATTTTTTTGTTTAAAATAAGGATATACCGTTTCAACAAAATTATTCCGGCTGTTAGCATAAAGGCCTGGCTTTAAGGCAGGCGGTTCTATTTGATCTTTTTGAACTGTTGCAACAATCAGATTGGCTGCATTATTAAAATGGCTCCGCGCCACATAGCTTTCTTTGTCAACAGATACATTCGCATCGGGCAGAAAGTGCCAGGGCTGCACATATGAATTAATTTTTTCTTTATCGGCAGGGTTAATATAATCAGTTACAATAAAATACCCTTCCCGCATAAACAGCACATCACGCTTCACCTGATAGTCACTTTCAAGAGCGTTGTGATTGCTATAACCAAAGGTTTCACCACAAACATAGTCATAGATATTATTAATCTCGCGGTTTTCAGGAAAAAGACTGCCTGGCTTCTCTGCATATTGTTTTTTGGGCACATGCATGGGCTCGCCAAACAGGTCAACATCCACCTCATCTTCATAATATTTATATCCCTTTGCAATGGCGTCATTGATTTCTATTGTATTGTGGCCACGGGTTGAGCTTGCCCAGCGCTCTCTTATTTCCGCAACATCATAAAAACCCATCATGGGGTCAACTAAGAGATATTGACCATATGCTGCTAATGTGAGGCTAAGGTCATCATTATGACCATGGCCATATCCTTTTAGAGCCATACCAGACGAATTTTCAAAATGAGCTGCCACAGCCATCTCATCCCAGGAATTACGGAAAGTGACCTTGCCGGGCTTATCATTCATCACCGTAAGTTCCGGGGGCACTTCTCCACTTTTTCTATTTGAAAAAACATATCTGAGATAAGGGTTTTCTTTTATTTTAAGAATATCTTCAAAAAACCGTGGCTGATAGGTATTAAAGGTGGCGGCATCACCCACCTGCCACTCACCAAAGCGAGGATTTAGGTGATACATCTGCCATAAGCATGCCTTTTCAAGGCGATTGATCAATTCATCTGTATAAAATTCCGTTGGATTGATGCCGATGGATTCTGCAACCTTACCCACACGAAGCGCAATCGAAACGCTATTTAAAGCATAGTTCATGGGGATTTCAACACAATGACCGTCTTCAAAAAAGTCGTCTAGTGTCTTATACGCCAGGCGGTATTTAACCACTTCTTTCCATCCGCCAACCTTAGAGCCCGGAAGTTCTGTGTTTTTGACCTCACCTAAGGGCTCATCCACAGCATAAAATTCGGGATAGTACATAGAAAGGCACGCAAGGCCTATGGTGTAATGAAGACCGTAGTTATTATGTTCACCCTGAACATCCCAGTTTTCAACTAAAAATTTTCCACATGACCAAAAATGCTTTAAAATGTTAGTCCATGCATCTGGTGTCATGTGCCGGCTGTTTATGATATAGGGCATCCAGAGCGATACTGTGTGACCAACCATGGCAACCTCAAAGGTGTAGAAATAAATATAACTATGTAGGTTGGCAATGCGCACCCAGTTATTATATTCTCCCACATTGTGAATTATCGCCTGCATCACTCGAATGAAATGAAAAGCAAAAATTTCTTCACCTGTAGCCAGATAACCATTATAGGCATAACTTAAATACTCACGCATGCCAATGGCGTGCTTATGGCCAACAATATGATAATTTTCGTCTATCTCATAGCGGGGACCCATTTCTCCATCAAAGTTTTGATATGAGCTGCCGATTTTATCATATGTAGCATAGTCCATTAAAGTTTCGTCTAAATCAGCTGTAGATTTTTGCCAGGATTTAACATATAAGCTCTTTATATCACACTCTGTCCGCACGCAACCCGGCGCATCGCTTTCTTTCATACATCCATAGAGGAAAAGCTTTGCATTTTTTATTTTGTCTTCTGCCGGCAAATCTCTAAAATCAAACTGAATCAAGGTGACTTTTGTGTTTTCATCAACGGGTTTTGCACCCACACCGATGGATGAAACCGATTCTTCCACCAAAAGCTTTTTGCTTTCACCAAATTTTGTGGTTGGTTGTCCGCCAACTACATATGTGTCACGAATGGCATAGTATTTTTTTGTTTTGCCCTCGGATTGCACCTCTACATAGGGAACATGGTCACTTTTACGACTTTCAATCTCAACAAAATAACCATCTTTTCTGGCAGCTATGAATTGATATTTAATTCTCTTTTCGCCCACATATAAATCGCCGCCAGCCACACGCTTAATCTCGTCGGTCATGTCCATCATGCGCCAGGCTGGTTTTTTATTGAAGGTAATCCGTCCGGCAAGCATATCAGTATATTCAGCAAAGAAAACATTGTCAAATATCGTTTCCGCCTTAACACGAGAGCGTTCATCAAGAGTCTGACCACCGATTTTATCAAGCTTTAATTTGCCAAGCTTTTCTCTGTAATACTGCAGCAAATTTTCCTTGCACAAGGCATAGTTTCCCTCTTTGGCTGCGGTTTCAACCGCTGCAAGAGCAGAATGTTTTTCATAATCAAAAGATGGTTTAATCGTCCATTCTGTGCCGTTATATGCTCCAAAAAAATCTTCGTCGGTAACATACATGGGGTCTGAAACGTCAAAATTGCCATGGGCTAACATAGATGTTTCATAATATTTTTTTCTTTCCCAAATTGTTTTGTATTTTTTTGAAGTCAAAACACTTTCAAACCATTTTTTTATGCTCATGTTAACTACCCTCACATTGTATATCAAATTTCTATACAAATTAAATTATGCACTAATAATTTCAGTTTTAATTTTAGCACAATATAAACCTACATGCAATAATTTTACGACAAAAAAGCAGCCGGATTTAATGCATCCGACTGCTTTTATTACGCCGATTAATTGTAGAAATAAATATATTTGCCTTGTTGCTTAAAACTTATGGGTGTATCATTTAAGTAAACCTTCTTAACAGATTGAACTGCCATAATGGCCAGACCGTCTAACAGTGCATCATCAGCACCTGTCAGTTTGCTGCTGGAAATATACATAGCGCCGTCTTTCCATGTAACACCCAAGTCTTTAATGTTATTCTTAGAATAAATGAGCAGCGCATTGCTCTTTAAGTCCTTAAGCTTTCTGCCATTTCTCAACACAACGGAGTTAATCTTGCCGTCAGTTTCATCAACTAAAGCAACCTCACCATCAGTAGCATAATCACCAAAAGTGCGGTTTGCTTTTACAGCCTGATCAAACAAGGTGTAATAGCTGATGGTTTTAACAGTACCCTTTTTGCTGTCTGTTACATTAGCACGGAAAGCGTTTGCCTGCGTGTCGGGAATGTCTAAAGAAAGCGCCTCTGTGGTAACCTTAGCATCTTCTCCAGCGGGTATGGGATATAACAAGGTGCTGAAGGTTGTGATGCCTTTATTTTCCTGCTTAAAGACGGGATAAGGTGTTTCGCCAAACTTATTTTTACCTCTTGCATATAAGCCACGTTTTAAAACAGGCGCCTCAATATTATCTTTTTGAACGGTTGCCACAATCACATTGGCTGCTTCTTCAAAGTTACTGCGTGCTGTGTAGGTTGCTTCGTCAACAGAAACATTTGATTCTGGCAGGAAGTGCCAGGGCTGAATGTAGGAATTCACTTCTTCGCTGTCTTCGGGATTAATGTAATCCGTTACAATGAAATAACCATCATGCATAAAGAGCACATCACGCAGCACCTGATAATCACTGTCTAAGGCGTTATTATCAGTATAGCCAAAGGTTTCGCCCCGTACAAAGTCGTAGGTATTGTTGATTTCACGATTATCAGGATATAAAGAGCCTTCCTTGTCACCATATTGTCTGTCCGGCACATTCATTGTTTCGCCAAACAGGTCAACATTCACACCATCTTCATAGTACTTATGACCCTTTGCGCCGGTTTGATTGATTTCAATGGTGCTGTGACCGCGGGTTGAGCTGGCCCAACGCTCTTTCGGTTCGGTAACATCATAATAGCCCATCATGGGGTCAACCAAGAGATATTGACCATAAGCATATAAGGTAAGGCTTAAATCGTCATTATGGCCGTGGGTATAGTCCCCCACTACCAGCATTGCACCGGAGTTTTCCATGTGCGCTGCCACAGCGGTTTCTTCCCAGGAATTACGGAAGGTAACCTTGCCGGGCACATCGTCTACCCTTGTTAAATACGGGGGTTCTTCACCCTTTTCTCTCCAGGAATTTGCATAGGTGAGATAGGGACTGTCAATCATCTCTAAAACGCCGGTAAAGAGTCGCGGATTGCGAGTGTTGTATGTGCCCGAGTCACCAACCTGCCAATCACCAAAACGGGGGTTGAAATGACCCAACTGCCATTCACAGGCTTTTGCCAGACGCTCAATCAATTCATCACTATAAAAAATGGAAGGATCAGTTTTTAAACTCTTTGCAATCTCCGCAAAATTAAGGGCACTGGTCACACTGTCTAAAGCATAGTTTGTGGGAATTTCTGTGCTGCGACCATCTTCATAAAAATCAACTAAGATTTTATGGGCTAAACGATATTTGGTAACCTCTGTCCAACCGCCCACAATCGAGCCAGGGCGTTCGGGATTTTTAATTTCGCCCAATGGGTCATCAACAACACAAAATTCGGGATAATACATAGAGAGCATACCCAAAGCGTTTGTTGAGTGAATACCATAGTTGCCGTTTTCTTCTAAAACAAGCCAGTTATTAACCAAAAATTCGCCGCACAAAAGAAGATGCTTAACGATATTGGTCCACGCATCCGGTGTCATAGATTGGCTCATTGCAATATGGGGAATCCAGGATGAAACCGTATGGCCGATTAAGGCAATTTCAAAAGGATAATAGTATATTTTCTCGCTGAGGTTTGAAACCCACTCCCACTCTTCATAATCGCCAACGGATTTAATAAGACCCTGCATAACGCGAATGAAATGATAGGCAAAAATTTCTTCACCGGTAGCCAAATATCCGTTATATACATAGTTTAAGTATTCACGCATGCCAATAACATGCTGATGACCGATAAATTGAAAATCATCGGTTACGGTGTAATAAGGATAACCTTCACCATCAAAACTCTGATAGCAAATGCCAATAGCGTCATAAGTAGCATAATCCATTGTTGCTTCATTTAAATTATCAGTTGAAGCCTGCCAGGATTTAATGTAAAGGCTCTTTGTGTCACTTTCAACACGCACACCGCCGGGTGTGTCGCTTTCTTTCATTTGACCATAAAGATAAAGCTTTGCATCTTCAATCTGCTCTTCGGCCGGCAAATCGGAAAAATCAAATTGAATCAAGGCTGTTTTGGTGTTTTCATCAACTGGTCTGGCACTCACACCGATAGAGGAAACAGACTCTTCAACCAAAAGCTTTGTGCTGTCGCCAAACTTGGTGTTGGGCTGTCCGCATACCACATAAGTATCGCTGATAGCATAATATTTCTGTGTTTTACCGCCGGCACGCACCTCCACATAGGGAATGTTGCTTGTTTCACGGCTGTCAAACTCAACTAAATAACCGTCTTTTCTGGCGGCAACAAAGTGATACTTAATCTTTTTCTCACCGGCATATACAGAACCTTTAGCCACACGCTTGATTTCATCTGTCATGTCCGCCGAGCGCCAGGCTGCCTCTTTATTAAATGTGATACGACCGGCAACCGTATCGCTGAATTCAGCAAAGAACATGTTGTCAAAAACCGCTTCAGCTTTAACACGAGAACGCTCATCAAGAGCTTGACCGCCAACAGTTCCTAAGTCAAGTTTACCAAATTTCTCTTGATAATATTTTAGCAGTTCATCTTTACATTTAGCATAATCGCCGGCTTTAGCCGCTTTTTCTATTGCGGCCATGTCCGGATATTTTGCATAATTAAAAGATGGCTCCGTCGTCCATTTTGAGCCGTCATACACGCCAAAAAACTCTTCATCGGTGACATGCATGGGGTCAGAAACATCAAACTGGCTGTGAGCCGTCATGGTTTCTTCATAATAGTCTGCTCTGTTCCAAATCTGTTCCTCCCCTGTGGCAAAAACAGAGGTGATGCCTGACGAAATTAAGCAGCTCGTCACGAACAAAACAGATAACAGAAGTGAAATATATTTTTTTGACCTCATTTTCTGTTCCTCCTGATTTCATTTAAATAATAGTATAACCAACCATTTCTATTGTAGCATACCACAAAAGTTCTTGCAATCGTTTTTATTAAATTTTTCAATAGGATGTTTTTTTCTATTTAATTCACAAAAACACACACTACATATTGTGCTATTTTACAAAAGTAAAAGCGGTCGAAAGTTAATTCGACCGCTTAAAAAATCATATCAAAGAAATTCTTTCTTTGCCATTTCTTAAAAATTGGGCATTAAGTGCTAATTGTAAATACTTAACTTACTGAGATAAGGTGACGGGAGTCCGCAGAGGTTGCAGAGCATCTAAGTTGTTCCACACAAAAGCTTTAACGGTTAAGCCTTCAGCAGCAACGCCTTCAGAAGGAATGGTGTAACTTGCAGTGTACTGACCATCTCCATTTAGAGTGACAGAACCGCCGTTAGCGATGTTAACCAGTTTGTCGCCTTCATAAAGACCAAACATAACAGTTACACTCTTAACAGAAGCAGTGTTGTAATTGCCCTTTAAGGTAACGGTGTTACCGGGAGTAACTTCACCGGTTAAGGTTGCACTGCCGTCCAGTTCGTCTTCTGCCATCTGATACATTTCAATGTTAGCAACCTGAGCATCTTCGGAAGGATTGTTGAACACTACCATCCACTGACCGCCGTAAGAAGAATTCGGAATGTCTAAAACAGTCCAGTCTGTGCCTTTAACCAGGCCTTCATAAGATGCAACCTTTGTCCAGTCATTTACATTAGCATCTAAATAACCGGTAGTAGCTGTACCTGTGCTCTTCAGATTGTCCATACCGGAAGCGTTATCAACATAAACATCAAAGCCCTCAGCAGTTCCTGCGTTCATGTTAACTTTAACGCGGTTTACTTTAATTTTATGAGCGTTTGAGAATCTACCTGCGAAGTTTACAGCATAATATAAGCTGCCGTTTTCGTTGGGGATAAGATATTGTTTGCTAGCTGAATTCAGAGCGCAAGGCCAGATAACAGCGAAATATCTGCACATTGACTCATTGTTCAAGTGATAGCTGGCATTGGTAATACCGGAGAAATATGCATTGGTTGCAA
>JAFYVH010000011.1 GCA_017549205.1 Clostridia bacterium
CATGGCGAGGAGGTCCCACCCGTTCCCATCCCGAACACGGTAGTTAAGCTCCTTTGCGTTGACGATACTTGGCGGGCGACTGCCTGGGAAAATAGATCATCGCCGGAACAAACTTTAGGCAGAACACAATGTTCTGCCTAATTTTTTTGCAAAAGTCCGCAGATACTTCTGCGGACTTTTCATTATATAAAGAAAACCACGCTAAGTCTGCATGGTTCAATATAGATTCACCGGGGAACAGTCAACAGAGTAGAGTTTATATAAAGGTAAATTATTTTTACAATATTTCAGAACAATACAAACAATTGATCAAGAAGCCTTCCCCTTGAGGGGAAGCCTAAACAACTTTCTTTACGCTGGGTGTGACTTTATCATTATTTGAAAGAAACAATGTAGAAAAAGTACAAACAGTATGCGCTCGGTAAAGCACGGACAATAAATGGTGTTTATTTTGAAAGCGCTGATAAAGCACTGGAGGCACTGCAGGACTATGGCTGTCTTCACTTTAAAACTCCCATTATTTGCGGCGTGTCTGAACCTACATATACACCGGAGGAACTTGCCCGGCTTAATGCTCAAAATGCGCGACAAATCGAAATAGACGGTGTTTCCAAAACGGGATATGAGTGGAAGCAGACGATGCGCCGTTTAGAGCGAGAGGGGAGAAGCACCAGCCTGCAAAGAGAAACCTTAAAAGCCGAAGGTGATATTGCCGGCGCCAAGAACCTTGACTTAAAAATGCAGCTCATTGAAGAAAAGTATAACCTGATTGCTGAAAAGACCGGCATCAAAGCACAGACGGAGAAGATGAGACTTACGCCAGTATCGAGAGGAAATATTGTTGTAGATGTAGATGGTGCAAGTTTAGATTATATGTCAAAAAGCTTTAGACCACAGCTATCCGAGGAGATAAGCTCTGTAACAGCTGTCGATAGGCCGTTTACTGTGAGAAGAGTAGAAAATAGTGAATTTGGCTTATATGCGGAAGATAGACTAACTAAAAGAAGTAAATCGGTGAGACTAACAGAGAAAAACATTAAGGCATGCACGGAATTTTTGCCTGAAGGGTTTGAATTACCAGATGTTTTGGTTGTAGACTTCAGAAAGAACGGAATAACTGTAGACGCCATAGCGGGATATGACAGAAAAACTGGCTACATGCTTATAAATAGTCAATATGAAAATGCTGAACAAATACTGGGATTTGTACAAAAAAACCCTGGATATTTCGCTAATCAGACAGAGTATGCACCATATTTGCACGAATTTGGGCATAAATATTACATGGATTGTGTAAAAAGTATTGCAAATTTGAATAAAATAGGGTATAATGAAGCAGAAGGTCGTTTGGAAGATTTGATAGCGGCATTTATTCATAGAAAAAATGGAGAGGGAGTTTCTCTTGCAGATGCAATTGGGCGCAAAGCCTCGTTCGAATATAAACAACATAATTACACGGAAGTTGTTGCTGAATGCTTTAGTGTATATGATGCAAGTGACTATGCCAAAGGCTTAATTGATACAATAAGGAGTTGAGGGAAATGATGTTGCAGCCACCAGAAGGATTGATGGTTCTTTATGATGCATATGACGAGGCAATTGCAGAAGGCAATACGGAGGAAGCTAAAAGGATTGATAGCATTATCGATAAATGGGCGGTAATATTGGCGCCGAAAGATGGGCAAACCACCATTTTCCCCTCAAATGCAAGTACAACAGCCATTGACCTGACGGAGTTTTATGAGGGAAGAATAGACCAAAAAGAATATTAAATTGTATCATAAAGCACTCACATTATCTGTGGGTGCTTTTTTCTTTGGCCATGGTAGAGAAAACAAAACTGAATACTTTATAATGAGCATTAGAGGGTAAAACCTCTGATGCTTTTTTAATTTAGCCGGATGATCAGGCTTAAAACAGTCAGGCGGAGTGCATAGAAAATCACTTAAAAAGTACTTAAACGCAGGAGGGAAATATGTCAATCTCAGTAAAGTATCTTGAAGAATTAGGCGTGGATAAAGAAACCGCCGAAAAAATCTTCGCAGAAAGAAGCAAGGAAATCGAGGCCGATAAGGTCAAAAGAGAAAAGCTTGAGGAAGAGCTTAAAGAAACAAAAACCAGCCTTGAAACTCTTACTACGGAGCTGGAAACGGTGAAAACCAACAGCAAAAGCGCCGAGGAAGTTCAGGCGAAACTGGATGCGCTGGTTGCAGAGCGTGAGGCTGAAAAGAAACAGGCTGAAGCGGACCGCATCCTGAAGGAGAAAACCGACAAAATTGCCAGCCGTTTTGAAACGGTTAAAGGCGACAGAAAGTTCTCTCATTCTGCTGTTGAAGCAGATTATCTGAAAAAGTTCGGCGAAGCCCTTGAAAGTAAAGATTATGATTGTTTTACAGACATAAAGAAAAGCAGTGAAGCAAAAGGGTTTACCTTTATTGCTTCGCTGCTTGTTGTTTTAAAAGATTTTAAAAGCATTATAAGATGATACAAATCAGACCGCCGGAACCTTCGTTAATAATTTTCTGCAAAGTTTCCTGTAATTTGATTTGCGCTTCGTCAGGCATGCGATACAGTTTGTTATGCAATCCTTCGTTAACAAGCTCGTGAAGAGATTTGCCGAAAATGTTTGACTGCCAAATTTTTTTTGGGTCTGATTCAAAATCTTTTAACAGATAATGCACCAATTCTTCCGATTGCTTTTCTGTGCCGACAATGGGGCAGACCTCGGTTTCAATGTTTGCCTGAATCATATGAATTGACGGTGCAGAGGCTTTTAGTTTTACTCCAAAGCGACTGCCTTGTTTCACAATTTCCGGCTCTTCTAAATGAAGCTCGTCAATAGTGGGATTTACAATGCCGTAACCTTTTTGATAGACCTCGTGAAGCGCATATGAAATTTTATCATATTCTTTTTTGATTTGAGCCATATCGGTGAGTAGAGCCATAAGTTTGTCGTCACCGTCAATGTCAAAACCGGAGACTTCTTTGACAATGTGGTAAAAAAGTCCTTCCTGTGTTGACAATGTTATGGTGGCAGTACCGGTACCTAAATCAATTTCAGAAATATCGGCATGGGAGATATACTCATATTCACTGAGAATATTTTTTAAGGCGTCTAAACTGTCGATGCGGTAGAGACCATCCATGGCAGAAAGGATGCAGTCATATAAGCCTTTCTTAAGCCAATGGTTATCATCTAAAACATCAATCCACTTAGGCATATTCACAGTGATTTCGCGAATGGGGAAGCGGAACAGTACACGGCGCATAATGGTGTTAATATCTTCCATTGTGACAGCTGCACAGTTCACAGCCATAACCGGCACGCCGTATTCCCCTTCTAAATATTGTCGCAGTTCCTCTGTTTCAGGCTTATCGGGATATTGGGTGTTTAAGAGCACAAGAAAAGGCTTATTAATTGCCTTTAATTCCTGAATCACGCGTTTTTCAGCGTCGACATAGTCCTCTCGGGGAATGTCAGTGATGCTGCCGTCTGTGGTGATGACAAGTCCGATGGTTGAGTGTTCGGTAATTACTTTTTTTGTGCCGATTTCGGCTGCTGTATCAAAGGGAATGGGCTCTTTTGCCCAGGGGGTTGAAACCATGCGGGGACTGTCGTTTTCTAAATGACCCTGCGCACCGTTTACTATGTAGCCCACACAGTCAATCATGCGCACTTTCATTTTTGATTGCTCGCCAAGAGTGATTTCTACCGCTTCGTTGGGGATGAATTTTGGCTCTGTTGTCATGATGGTTTTGCCTGCTGCACTTTGGGGCAGTTCATCCCGTGCCCGCTCCTGACTGTAAGAATTTTCAATGTTTGGCAGCACTAATAAATCCATAAACTTTTTTATGAATGTGGATTTTCCGGTTCTGACCGGGCCAACGACGCCAACATAAATATCGCCGTTTGTTCGAGTTGCTATATCCCGGTATATGTTATAATTTTCCATGTGTGTTCCTCCTTCAGACAAATCGTACATGTTACTAACAATATATTGACAAGATATTTATTTTATTACAAAAGATTGCACCTACACGGAAATATATGGATTTGCAGAAAATAAAAAGAAATTTTTGAATAGATGTTGATATTTGCCCGGGATGGTGGTATAATGAATGCATACCTTAAGAAAATTTAATTGGTAGCATTCATTGCACCACGAATTTTCTTGTTCGTTCACCCTGCGATGTGCGTGATTAGTGATTTTTATTTTACCAACACTTATAATAAGGGAATCTGACTCCGTGCGTGGCGTGTACGCCCCCCGAGTAATCGGCCAGGGGACATATAAAACCTGCGGGAAGATACCCACCTGCTCAGGCAGGTAAAAATTAATCCTATACACGGCATGGCGGGGATACAAAAGATAAAAATGCGGATTGACTCTTGGTCGGTCCGCATTTTTAATGTTGCTACATTATAAAAAGAAATTATGAATGACATTAGATTTTGTCTGCTAAAAGGAGTTATGCGTTCAATGAAAAAGATTGCCGATTATGCTGTTATTTTTTTGGGACTTGCCATGGTGGCTTTTGCTGTGAGCACCCTGATTGTTCCAAACAAAATCATTCAGGGTGGTGTTTCGGGTCTTTCGGCCATTGTTTATTATGTAACATCCATCCCTGTTTCTGTTACTAACTTTGTTGTGAATGCTGTTTTGATTATTTTGGGCATTCGCATTTTGGGTAAAGATTTTATTATTCACACGCTGGCTTGTGTTTTTGTGCTATCTCTTTTGATAGAGGTTTTCTCGTGGCTTCCGCCCATTACCAACGACCGCATGCTTGCCACCGTTTTCGGCGGCACTTTATACGGCATGGGTATTGGCCTTACACTGCTCAAAGGGGCATCTTCCGGTGGCACCGATATCGTGGGCAGAATCATGCAATATTTCATGCCCCACCTTTCCATCGGCAAACTTTTACTGTTTGTTGACGGATTGATTATTTTAATTGGTTATACAATGATTCGCGATATTAATTTGGTGCTCTATGGCGTTGCCACGGTATTTATCTCCACATTTTCTATTGACTACCTTATTAAAAAACTGAACATTTCAAAAATAGCCTTTGTTATAACAGACAAGGGCGATGAAATCATTCATAGACTCATTTCTACCTCAGGCAGAGGCATTACCAAATTTGATGTTGTGGGCGCTTATACTGATGAACAAAAGGTTATGCTCATGTGTGCCATTAAAGAGCGCGAAATGCCTGAATTTCAAAAGAAGATTGAAGAGGTTGATGCAAACGCATTTACGATTTTCTCGGAATCACAACAAATTGTGGGTAACGGCTTTCATGTTTATCGATAATACATAAGTCAATATTTTTTTTCATTCTACTGAATAGGGGTAAAAAGATATGGAAAAAATGAGAACAAAAAAAACAGGATTGATATCCTGTTTGCTTGTGGTGCTGGCGGCTCTTGCCAATCTGGCATCCCGGGACAAAAGCGGTCGAGATAAAAAAGCGATTTTGTATCGCTTTAGTTTTCCTTGTTTTAACAGGGCAAAAAAACCTGTGGCCAAATCAGCCATGTCTGCTTACATACAAGGTCTGGCTGCGGCCAAAGGCTGCGGTCTTGCTGGCGGTCATGTGAGCACTGCTGAAGAAGGAAAAGTCTATGTCTTTTACCTGCTTTTAACTGAGGATAGACAAATCAGCAGCATTGGCGAGAGTGTTAAAAGAAGGTTTAATCTTGCCTCTTATGAATATAGTCGCGAAGAACGATTTTATAATTAAGACTTTGCCCTAAGGTCAGAGAAGAATGTCTTTAAAAGATTAGCACATTCTGTTTCCATAATTCCACCATAAACCTCAATAGCCTGACCGCGAAGCAAATCCGTTTTGCCGCCGCAGGCACCCATTACGGTATCATAAGCCCCAAAAAAAACCTGCTGGGGACGGGAAAGCAAAATGGCGCCTGTGCACATGGGGCAGGGCTCTAAAGTGACATAGAGGGAACACCCGGACAAACGGCGGCTCCCCAAAAGGCGCAAGCCCTCTGAAAGCACCAACATTTCTGCATGAGCCAAAATGCCACTGCCGGATTCGGTCAGGTTGTGGGCCCGTGCTATAATTTCTTGATTTTTAACCAAAACAGCCCCAACAGGCACCTCGCCTTTTTGGGCTGCTTTTTTTGCTTCTGAAAGGGCTGCTTGCATAAAGGGATTGGTCATGAATTGCCTCCCGAAAGTTTTGTTGTTTCATACATTAATATAGCGGCTGCGGCTGCAACATTTAAAGATTCAGCGCTGCCCGTCATGGGAATTTTAACCACAACATCAGCCATGGCAAGTGTTTCGTCAGAAACGCCTTTTGCCTCGTTGCCAAGGACAATGACGGTGTTTTTTGCGGGGCTATAGTTTCTGACGGAGATGCTTTTATCAGTCAGTGCCGAGGCAACAACAGAAAATCCCTGCTTTTGCATAGCGGCAAGCTGTTCTGTTGTGACATCAGTATAAATTTCAATGTGGAACAAAGAGCCCATGGTGGAGCGCACCAGCTTGGGATTATAGGGGTCTACACTCTCGGGAGAGAGGAGAACACCGCAAAAGCCCATGGCATCAGCAGAACGGATGATAGAACCCACATTGCCCGGGTCGCGCACCCTGTCACAATAAACATAAAAACCGTTTTGGGGCAGGGGCTTACTTTTAGGCAGAGCACAGACACAAAGCACGCCCTGAGGCGTTTTTGTATCGGACATTTTAGCAAAAAGCCGTTGGGGCACGCGATAGGTGGGGATATGCTCAAATGAGGCGCCTGAAAGGGCAGAGAGGTCAAAATCCTCACTGATGACAATGCTCGTTACCGCAAAGTCAGACTGCAGAGCCCACAAAACAGACATAGCACCTTCTGCCACAAAGGCACCATAGCGCTCGCGATATTTTTTTTCTTTTAAAGAGGCGATTTGTTTAATCAGTTTATGTTCGCCGCTTGTAATCTCCTGCATCATCACGCTCAACTCCCATGTGTTGCTGATTGTAGAATCATTTCATAAAAACAATCCGCCTAAAGTATAACACAGAATGAAAAAAAATTCAACGGAAATTACATTTTTTGTTGATTTCCGATAGGGTATGTGTTAAGATAAAATAAGTGGATTTTGTATATTTAAGTCGATTATATAAAGCAGCCTGAATTTTATGAATGTGCCCAAAGGAGTTAATTATGAAGAAGAACATTTGGGAAAATGTATATTACCGATTGAATGACCCGGTGGAAATCAAGCTGGCCATTTTATTCACCTTGTCCTATGTTGCCATTCCCATGAGCGATGTGGAATTAAAGCACTGCATGTTAGAGGCCACCAGTGTGGATTTTTTAGACCTTTGCGATGTCCTTGAAAAACTCATGGAAGAAAACCATATTAAAACTGTTTGGCGGGATGAAATGGATAAATTTGTTTTGACGCAGTCGGGCGAGGATATGATTGCCATGTTCGAAAACAAGCTTTTATCCAGCGTGAAAAGCAGCTTAAAGCATTCGGTTGATAAGTACTATAGAAATGAAACCAGCCGCAAATCAATTCGTTGTGATTTGCAGCCAATTGCAGAAAATCAGTTTAATGTTGAGCTTGAACTGAAAGAGGGCAAAAATTCTCTTTTGGTCATGTCTGTTTTTGCCGGCAGCAAAAAGCATGCCCTTGCCATGTGCCGTCGGTTCAGAGAAGACCCTTATGCCGTTTATCAAAAACTCACAGAAATGCTCACAAAAGAAGAGGAAGCATAAGTCAATATTTGCATTGCCGTTGATTCGGAAAATTGCGAGCCGACGGCATTCTTTTTTTGATACTTTTCATTTTAAGATAAAAAAGGAATGATTCATTATGACACTAAAAGAACTTGCACTGAAAAGAGAGAGTTGTCGCTCTTATAAAGAAAGTGTTGTTTCTCACAAAGAGCTGAAAGAGATTATGGAAACAGCCTGTCTTTCCCCCTCGGCTTGTAACTCTCAGCCCTGGCGTCTGATTGCGGCAGAGGGCGAAAAGGCAAAAGAAGTGAGCGCCATGATTCAAAAAAGCGGCCGCAATCAGTTTGTTGAAGAGGCCTCGGCGTTTATAGCCATTTGCGAAACACCGGCTGTTCTTCGTGCAGGCGTTTGTTTTGATCAACAGCATTTTGCACAGATGGATGTTGGTATGGTGACCATGCTCCTCACATTAGCGGCGGCAGATAAGGGTTTGTCCACCTGCATTTTGGGTTGTTTTGATGAAGAGGGTGTTAAATCTGCCTTAAAAATTCCCGCAGAGATTCCTCTTCGCCTGATTGTGGCTGTGGGTCATGCTAAAGAGCCGGGGGTGCGTGAAAAAATCAGAAAACCGGCAGCTGAAACCATTTGCTTTAACGAGTGGACATAAGAACAGGTCAGAATTTTAACGGAGAATGGAGCAATTTTTAACATGAGCCAAACGATGATTCGGGATTTAACAAAAGGAAATGTGACAAAACTTCTTTTGCAATTTGCATTTCCGCTTTTTTTATCAAACGCTCTGCAGGCGATATATAACATTGTAGATATGATTGTGGTGGGGCAATACATTGGTGGTGCCGGCATGTCAGCCGTTTCCATCGGTGGCGATATTTTGCATCTTTTAACCTTTGTTGCCATGGGCTTTTCATCAGCCGGCCAGGTGCTTATTGCACAGGATGTAGGCGCCGGTAATTTAGACCGTGTCCGCCGCACGATTGGAACGCTGTTTACTTTTCTGCTGGCTGCCTCTGTATCCATATCCATTATCTTCTTTTTAATTCGCAATCCCCTTTTATTATGGGTGAACACCCCCGCAGAATCCTATCAGTTCACCTTGGATTATATGGTAATCTGCATAGTGGGACTGGTGTTTATTTATGGCTACAACATTGTCAGTGCTATTTTGCGTGGTATGGGTGATAGCCGGCGACCTTTTGTGTTTGTGGCTATTGCAGCGGTTTTAAATCTGATTTTAGACATCCTTTTTGTAGCCGTTTTTGACATGAAAGTGTTCGGTGCGGCGTTGGCAACGGTCATTGGTCAGGCGGTCAGCTTTATTGTTTCACTTGTTTATCTTTATCGTCATCGTGCAAGTTTTTGTTTTGACTTTAAGTTGAAGAGCTTTGCAATTGACCGCGACGCTTTTAAACGAATTGCTGTTTTGGGTGTGCCTATGGCCATTCAGGCAGCGGCGGTACATTTTTCCAAAATTGTGCTGATGTCGTGGATTAACATGTTTGGTGTTGTTTATTCCGCTTTGGCGGGTATTTACAATAAAATTAATCTTATGATTGCCGTTATCTCCAATTCCTTTACCACGGCCGGCAGCGCTATGGTTGGTCAAAATCTGGGTGCAAAGAAAGATGAGCGCATTCCGGAAATTTTAAAAACTGTAACGATTTGTGGTTTTGTTGTATCAGGAGCGGCGGGACTGGTTATATTGTTCTTTCCCCAACAAGTCTTTTCGGCCTTTACCGGCGATGGTAGCGTGCTGGCTGTTGCTAACGTTTTGATTTGGCCCATTATTGTAAACTTCATTGGCTCGGCGACCCGAAGCGTCAGCTTTTCGCTGATTAACGGTTCCGGCAATACAAAAATGAATTTGGCGGTTGCCATTATCGACGGCATTATTGGGCGAATCGGCATTGCGGCGCTGTTAGGCTTTGCACTTAAAATGGATTGCCTTGGATTTTGGTATGGCGATGCTTTGGCAGGACATATTCCCTTTTTCATTGGTTTGAGTTTTTATCTTTCGGGTAAGTGGCGAACGCAAAAGAAAACTTTGAGCAAACCGGCAGAATTATAAGATTAAAAGCGTTTCTCATGTTAAAGAGAAGCGCTTTTTTAGTGCAAATATTCATAAAAAAAGGTTGCGACATTGTCGCAACCTTTTTAAAATCAAGTTGATTATTCTAAAATCAGGCTTTGCCGTCGCAACCCAAAACATTAACCAGTTTTTTCTTAACCAGGTCTTTGATAGCGGCACGAGCCGGTGTCAAATACTGTCTGGGGTCGAAGTGAGACGGATTTTCAGCCATGTACTTACGAATGGAGCCGGTCAGGGCAAGACGCAAGTCAGAGTCAATGTTGATTTTGCAAACAGCAGATTTTGCAGCTTCACGCAGCATGTCTTCGGGGATACCGATAGCATCAGGCATGTTACCGCCGTTAGCGTTGATCATTTCAACATATTCGGGGATAACGCTGCTGGCACCGTGAAGAACGATGGGGAAGTTAGGCAGGCGCTTTTCGATTTCTTTCAGAATGTCAAAGCGCAGTTCGGGTTTCTGACCGGGCTTGAATTTGTAAGCACCGTGGCTTGTGCCAATGGCAATAGCCAAAGAGTCAACACCGGTACGGGTAACGAATTCTTCAACTTCAGAAGGACGAGTGTAAGAAGCGTCTTCTTCAGAAACATTAACATCGTCTTCAATGCCGGCTAAGCGACCTAATTCACCTTCAACAACAACGCCACGCTCGTGAGCATATTCAACAACCTTTTTGGTCAGAGCAATATTGTCTTCAAAAGAGTGGTGAGAACCGTCAATCATAACGGATGTGAAACCGCCGTCAATGCAGGATTTGCACAGCTCAAAAGTGTCACCATGGTCAAGGTGCAAGCAGATGGGCAGGTCGGTTTCGATTAAAGCAGCTTCTACCAATTTTACCAGATATGTATGGTTTGCATACTTTCTGGCACCTGCAGAAACCTGCAGAATCAGGGGAGCGCTAACCTCTTTGGCAGCCTCTGTGATTCCCTGGATGATTTCCATATTGTTTACATTAAAGGCACCAATGGCATAACCGCCGTCATATGCCTTCTGAAACATTTCCTTAGATGTTACTAATGGCATTTGTTTCAACTCCTTATAAAATTTGTTACTTTTATTGTACCAAATCAAAGACATAAAATCAATAGCAAAATCAAATAAAGTGACAAATTTTTCGTGGAGAAATATCGGCAGTATGCAGCAAAAGTCGCCCCTGCTTAAATAAAGTCAGCCGGGAGAAAAGAAAGAGTGAGTCCTAAGGTGACAAAGCCCAACAATGCGTCAATATCGTTCAAAAAAGGTATATGAACAGGAAATTCCTGCGGCTCAATCAAAAGCCCCTTTAAAGACACAAAAGAGCGTTGAATGCAACATTGAAAACGAGTTTGTCCCTCATCTGCATGAATACTTGAGGCGGTAACTGTGGCTAAAGAGTTAAGCCCATAGGTTATGATAACTGACTTTTTGTTATAAAAAAACCCATGCTCGTTGGCGTTTAAAAGGGTCATATAATCAGCAGAGCAAGAACAAGCGGCGCTATTGTGGAGCAAGGCGATGTCACAATTTTTGTTGGCTTTAGGGTCAAGCAGGCAATAGGTCCCATCGCCAAACAGAGCGCTTTGACAAAAATTGATATTTTTTTTGTAAAAAGCCTGTTTCAGCATTTGGGCAATGACATTTCCCCTTTCGGCAATTGCCACAGTAACCATGTAAACACTCCCATATTCCGTTATTCCTGTAATAGTTTTTCAAAATGTCAGATTTTTATGCGATTTGGCATAATTCTTTCTGCCTTTGAATAGATTGAACTGAAAGCAAAATGCCGGCATGGCAAGGAACAAAAACCGGCAACGAAAATGTTTATGCTGATATGGATTATATAAAGGAGGAGCAAATCATGCAAATCGAGTTTAAAAAAGAAGTTGTCCCTTTAAGTGAAATGCAGTGGAGTCAAAGCGAAACGCTGCTTGCAGAGGGAGATGTGATTGTACCTGATATCAAGCCGGATATTCGTGAAATTTTATTGGCAGAGGCACGCTCGGTCATTACAGAACATCACATTAGCGAGGGTAAACTTTATGTAACGGGTGCTTCTGATGTTCACATTTTATATGTGCCTGAAACAGAAGAAAGAGCACCAAAAAATATTGAAACCAGATTTGAATTTAAAGAAACTTTCGATGTGGGCGAGGGTAATTTTTCTGATGTAAATGTGTGTGCATCAACGGCGCACATCGAATTTTCGCTGATCAATTCACGCAAGCTGAACATGAAGGTTGCTGTGGCGATTTCTGCCCGCGGATATGTAAAACGAAATCTTTCTCTTTTGACCGATGTGACAGAGGAGGGCGTGGTGCAAATTAAGAAAAAGCCCATTACGGCTTATCAGGTTGTGGCCGATACCACTCGTGAACTTGTTATTGCAGATGCCATTTCAGTGCCTACGGCCAAGCCGGATATTGATGAAATCATTAAACTCAATATAAAACCTGTTCATGGCGATTGCAAAATTATGTCGGGCAAAATTTTGCTTAAGGGCACGCTGGCGGTTAACACCCTTTATTGCGGGGATGATGCCGAGCGGCGTATAGAACACATGGAGCATGAAATTATGTTCAGTGAAATGGCTGATATTGCGGGGCTGGAAGAAGATTGCTTGTGCCATGTTAATTACAGCATAAAAAAAGTGCACTATTCCGTTAGCGAGGATGTAAACGGAGAGGCACGGGTTGTTTCTTTAGATATAGTTTTGTCAGCCGATATCATCGCATCTCATTTAGAAGATGTTCAGGTGATTGAAGATTGCTACAGTACAAAGGGCAGGACCAATCCTCAATGTGAGGAGCTTTTTGTTGATGAACTTTTGTCTGAGGGCGTGAGCCACGAAAGCATTAAAGAAGTTTTATCCATTCCCGAAGGCATGCCTGCGGCAGGTGCTGTATACAGCCTGACCTGTACGCCCAAAATCAAAGAAATTCAGATTGTTCAGGATAAAATGGTGATTCATGGAAAATTGGCTGCTTTTGTGCTTTATGGTTGTGCTGAAACAGAAAACCCCATGTATAGCTTGGTGGGTGAATTCGATTTTGAGCATGCTATAGCTGTTGATGGATTAGATAGCGACAGTCGTTGCGAGTGTAATGTGACAGAGCAGAGTGTTAGCTTTACATTAAATGCAGCATCTGAAATTGAACTGCGATGCATTTTAGAATTTTACACCCGTGCCATGCGCAAAACCAAGGTGACTCTGTTAACCGGCTGTGATGTAGAAGAAGAGAGTGAAGATACACAAAGAAGAGGCATGATTATTTATTTTGTGCAACCCGGCGACAGCCTTTGGAGCATTGCCAAACATTATAAGACAGACCAGAATAAAATTATGCAGCTGAACAAAATGGATAACACGCAAATTGTCTCCGGACAAAAATTGCTCATTCCCGGTGCCTGAGTGGGAAAACCTTGACAAAGGGTATGCTTTTGTGTAGAATAATGAGTGAATAAAAGCCAAGGGTGTGATTTTATGTCGCAAACAAGCTGCGAAACCTGTGCTCATTATGTCTATGATGAGTTGTGCGATTGTTATTACTGTGCTGTTAATTTAGATGAAGATGAAATGCGCCGTTTTTTAACAGGGGGTTCTTTTTCCTGCTCCTATTGGCGCAATGGTGACGACTATGAAGTTGTGAAAAAGCAAAGATAGGCTCTTTAATAAAATAGCGGAACGACAAAAAGGGATACCGAAACGGTATCCCTTTTATTCACACTTTTTTTGTTAGATTGCTCTGGTTACCTTATCAGAACGCAGACATCTTGAGCAAACAGTAATGGTTTTCGGAGTTCCGTTAACCAAAGCCTTAACCTTTCTGATATTGGGCTTCCAAGTTCTGTTTGATCTTCTGTGAGAATGGCTGACCTTAATACCAAAGACAACACCTTTTCCGCAGATTTCACACTTTGCCATCTATCGTACACCTCCCATATGTTCAAAGACAATTATTCACATTCAAATGCAGCTATATAGCTGCGAAGTCGAGGCTGTTTTTATCATCAGCCTAAACCGACAAAGTTTATTATAACAAAAAATTATGCTAAAAGCAAGAGTTTTTTCATTTTTTTTGAGAATTATTTCTTGCTTTCTTTTTTATCTTATTTTCCCGCGTGAATGAGAGCCGCTTTTGCTGTGTTTTTCATTAACATAGCAATGGTCATGGGACCAACACCACCGGGAACGGGGGTGATGGCAGAAGCACGCTTGGCTGCCGATTCAAAAGCAACATCGCCCACCAAACGGCCATCCTCTAAGCGGTTCATGCCCACATCAATCACCACGGCACCTTCTTTAATCATATCGCCTGTAATGAGCTCGGCCACGCCAACAGCGGCAACAACCACATCGGCTCTGCGAACCGTCTCGGCAAGATCACGGGTTTTAGAATGGCAAATGGTAACTGTGCCATGGGAATGCAGAAGCAGCATGGACATAGGCTTTCCTACAATGTTACTGCGCCCGATAACAACACATTCTTTGCCCTTAATATCAATGCCGCTTTCTTTAATCAGTTCCATAACACCGGCAGGGGTGCAGGGCAGAAAATCATAATCACCAATCATAATTTTGCCCACATTAACAGGATGAAAAGCATCTACATCTTTATCAGGTGAAATGGCATTGATAACTGCCTTTTCATCTAAATGTTTAGGCAGGGGCAACTGACACAAAATGCCGTCAATGTCGCTTTTGTTCAGCTTTTGAATTAATGCCAGAAGTTCTTCCTGTGTTGTTGTGCCGGGAAGGGCATATTCTTCAGAGCGAATGCCGATATATTCACAAGCCTTTTTCTTGTTGTTAACATAAATTCTTGAAGCAGGATCATCCCCTACGATGATGACTGCCAGACCGGGATGAATGCCCTTTGCCTTGAGGTTGCTTACGGTTTCCTTCAGTTCGTCCTTGATTCTCTGTGAAACGGCTTTTCCGTCCAGAATTTTTGCTTTTTCCATGGTCTTTTCCTCCTGAATGATTATGAATAGAAGACGATTTTTGTCTTTTTGTATTTTGGATTTTTTTGCTCTTTTTTGTTTCTGTTTTTGAGGTAGCCTGCGGCGGCTCTATCAAACAAGAAGGCCCAAAGCCGATTAAGTCCTCTCGTCCGGCTTTTTTCAGTGCCCGATAAACCGTGGTTCGATTTTTGGGTAAATACGCCTGCAACAGGGCCCTTTGCATAACCTTTTCTTCACCCTTGGGCACATAAACGGACTTTAGCGTAAAGGGGTCAAGTCCCGTGTGGTACATGGCAGTTGAAACAGAGCCGGGGGTGGGATAAAAATCCTGCACCTGTTCGGGACGGATTTTCTCCTTTCGCAAATAGACAGCCAGCTCGATGGCTTCAGAAAGGGTAGAGCCCGGATGTCCTGACATAAGATATGGCACAAGGTATTGTTCTTTACCAAAAGTTTCATTCAAGACTTTATATTTCTTCCTAAAGGCCTCATAAACGCTGTGTTTTGGTTTGCCCATAGCAGCCAAAACCGAATCAGAAATATGCTCGGGTGCGACCTTGAGCTGTCCGCTGACATGGTGTTTTAGCAAATCTTTAAAAAAGGCATCGTTTTTATCCGCCATTAAATAGTCAAAGCGAATGCCGGAACGAATAAAGACCTTTTTAATGTAGGGCAGAGCACGCAACTTTTTCAACAATGCAGCGTAGTCTGTGTGGTCAACCGTCATGGCCTTACAGGGCGCAGGATATAAGCAGCGCTTGTTGCGGCAGGGGCCATCTTGTAGCTGTTTGTCACAAGCTGGACGGCGAAAGTTTGCTGTGGGGCCGCCCACATCATGAATGTAACCCTTGAAATCGGGCAAGTCTTTTAAAAGCTCAGCCTCTTTTAAAATAGAATCGTGGCTTCGGGATGTCACCGCCCGCCCCTGATGAAAAGCAAGGGAGCAAAAATTGCAGGAGCCAAAACAACCGCGGGACGAGGTGATGCTAAACTGCACCTCAGAAAGTGCCGGCACGCCGCCTGCCTCGTCATACATAGGATGCGCACGACGGGCGTAAGGCAGTTCATAAACCGCATCCAGCTCTTTGGTCGAAAGAGGCGGCATGGGTGGGTTTTGCACGAGATAGCGATTGCCATGGGGCTGTACCAATGTTTTTCCACGCAGGTGGTCCTGCTCATAAAACATGGTGCAGGTTGCCTGGGCATATTGTTTTTTACTTTCTGAAACAGCCTCGAAAGAGGGCAACATGACATAATCTGAATGTATATCATCTAAAGAGGCAGCTGTATAGCAAGTGCCCCTGATGTGATGGAGCTTTGAAACAGGATTTCCTGCCGCTAAGGCATCGGCAATTTCTGTAATAATTGCCTCGCCCATGCCGTAAGCTAAAAGGTCAGCACGGCTGTCAAACAGAATAGAGCGGCGCACCTGATTCTGCCAGTAGTCATAATGCGCCATGCGACGCAGGCTGGCTTCAATGCCGCCGATGATAACAGGCAAACCGGGAAAAGCCTGGCGCACAAGATTAGCGTAAACCAAAAGAGCGCGGTCGGGTCGTTTGCCCGCCACGCCACCGGGGGAATACAAATCCTGGCTGCGAGGCTTTTTGGCAGCGGTATAATGGGCAACCATTGAGTCCAAGTTGCCGGCACCAATAAAAATGCCCAGTTTTGGGCAACCCAGTTTAATAAAATCTTTTGTGCTGTGCCAATCAGGCTGCGCAATAACACCAACGCGATAACCGGCGCCAGTGAGCACACGGGTGATAACGGAAACAGCAAAGGAAGGGTGGTCAACATAAGCGTCGCCGGAAATATATAAAAAATCCGGCGCATCCCAACCCAGCGCATCCATTTCTTCTTTGGTAACCGGCAAAAATCCGGCGTCTATTCCCATCATGATTGAATGCTCATTTCAAGATAATCTTCTTTCGAGAGTAAAACCTCACGGGGTTTGCTGCCGTCCTGAGGGCCAATCCAGCCCCGTTCCTCCATCTGATCAACGATGCGGGCAGCACGGGAGAAACCAATTTTTAAACGGCGCTGGAGATAAGATGCTGAAATTTTGCCGGTATCTACTGCGATTTCAATGGCACGGGGCAAGAGTTCGTCGTTGTCGCCTGCATCGTGGTCGTTATCTGCAATGGTAACGGTTTTGCCGTTTTCAATTTTTTCAATAATGTCCTCATCATAGTGTGCAGTAGAGCCGCTTTTGATAAACTCAACCACACGCTCCACCTCTTTGTCAGAAATGAAAGCACCCTGCAAACGAGTGGGCTTAGCAGAGCCCACGGGGGCAAAAAGCATGTCACCACGACCCAAAAGCTTGTCCGCACCGCCGGTGTCCAAAATGGTGCGACTGTCAATCTGCGATGAAACAGCAAAGGCAATTCTTGAAGGAATGTTTGCCTTAATAATACCTGTGATAACATCAACAGAGGGTCTTTGTGTTGCAATAACCAGGTGCATGCCGGCAGCACGAGCCATCTGTGCCAAGCGGCAAATAGAATCCTCCACCTCTTTAGGCGCTACCATCATCAAGTCAGCCAGCTCGTCAATGATAATAACAATGTGGGGCATGGTGTTTTCCTGACCTGATTCTAAAATCATTTCATTATAGCCCTTCACATCACGCACATTATATTCAGCAAACATGGCATAGCGCCGTGTCATTTCCTGCACAGCCCAATAAAGAGCGCCGGAAGCACGCCGCGGGTCAGTTACAACTGGTATCATCAGGTGCGGAATGCCGTTATAAACATTTAATTCAACGACCTTGGGGTCAATCATTAACAATTTGACTTCGTTGGGGTCTGCTTTGTAAATAAGACTTGTAATCAAGGTGTTGATACACACACTCTTACCGGAGCCTGTGGCGCCGGCAATCAGCAAGTGAGGCATTTTGCCTAAATCAACAACAACATTTTTGCCGGTGATGTCTTTGCCCAGTCCAAAGGCAAGCTTTGAGGGGAAGCGGGCAAATTCATCAGAATCCAGCACCTCTCGAATGCTGACGGTGGAAACGGTTTTGTTAGGAATTTCAATGCCAATGGCTTCGCGACCCGGAATGGGTGCTTCAATACGCACACCGGTAGCAGCCAAACGCAGAGCAATATCATCGGAAAGACCAACAAATTTGCTAACCTTAACACCATCACCTGGTTTTAATTCGTAACGGGTAACGGTGGGACCTTTGCTCACATTCAAAAGTTTTGCATCCACATTAAAGTTTTTCAGCGTGGCAATCAGTTTTGTGGCTGTGTCTTTGAGTTCGGCACGAGAATCAAAGCTATCATCATCGTTTGCGGGGTCATTAAGCAGTGAAAAATCGGGATATGTATAAGGGATTTTTTCAAAGGCTTCGTCTAATTCCTTTGTCATTTCCGCTTGTTCTTCTTCAGTTAAGGGTTCAGCCTTTTCTTCAGCCGGCTTCTTTTCACCGGATTCATCACTTGTATTTTCGTCAATCGTCGAATCGACAACAGCAGGCGCCGAAGTTTCTGGAGAAGATTTTGTTTCTTCAAGCAAGACCTTATCTAAAATGGCGTCTAAATCCTTAAAGTCATAAGGAGGTTCAGCCAAGTCATCCTCGTCAATGGATATGTTTCGAATGGCCTCAGGAATATAGCTTTCGTCATCATAGGGTTTTTTGATGATTTTTGATTTAACATCATCGGCAATCGTCCGTGCAACCTCTTCATCATTAAAGTTTGCCATGCCTCTTTTTTGGTCAACGGTCAGCTGTTCGCCGGTTTTATTTTGTGCCCGCACTTCTTGGGCTGCTTTTTTCTGTACGGCTTTAACATCCATAAAGCAGCGGACAATCAAGCGGAGTAAGGCTTTTAAAGGTGACCACTTGGTTAATATCATAATGAGCACCAAAAGGAAGGTAATCAATATGATGCCGGCAGCAATCTTGCCTGCAGTGTTGGCAAAAATATCACATAAGATACCGCCGATAACACCACCGCCGTAGCCGAAGGTTCCGTATGTCCAATAGCCCTGCAGACTGGAAAGATAGAAAGGATTCACAGCCGCCATGCCGCCGAATAGTTGGAAAAGGGAAGACAAGGCCACAATCACCAAAGAGCATTGAACATATTTTTTCTTGTTTTCTTCATATTTTCGACCAATGGCACGGTGAATGCCAAAGGTGAGTAAAAGCAAGGGCGTTAAATAAGCCGGCAGGCCCAAAAGACCTGTACACAAAGCCTTTATTCCTCTGCCGATAATGCCGCTGGGGACATAAAGGAAAACGCCCAGCAAAAGCCCTGCCACCACAATGAAAAGTGAAACAAATTCATTCTTCATGGGGGAGGCCACAGTTTGCTGTTTGGCTTTGGTTGTTTTTTTCGTTTGTTTCTTTTTTGCAGTTGCCATATGTATATCGAATCTCCTTTTTGAGCAGATATTTTTTAATATTATATTTATTATATCATATATAAAGAAGAATTTCCAGCTTTTTTTTCGTAATTTGTAATTTATGAAAGAGGCAAAAAAGATTTTAAGATGTTAAAAAAAAGAAAAAGGAAGAGTGCAACCGTAGAGGTTTTCCCTTCCTTTTTTTGTAGATTAATTTCCGCCATAACGGTGTTAAAAAGTGTTTGAGTTTAAGGCAATAGCCGTGATATGATATTTTTGCGGAGAGTCATTAAAGCATCGCCATCAATCTGTGTGCCAAAATCGTTTTCTGCGCGCAGACAGGCTTCATTTGCAGCAATGATGTGTTTGATTGCGTTATCAATGGCTGCCCTGTAGCATCGGGCGATTTCCTTTATTTCTTTGGCAAAAACTGTGTCAGTATCGGGTTTTACCGCTGCTGCATAAACATCCAGCACTTCATCGCTGGGTAAAGAGGGGTCATATTCATGGGGTGCAGTCGCATCAAAAAGACAAAGATTTAATTCGCGGATGACCACCATATCTAAACTGTTGGGGTCAAAAGAACAGTGGTAGCATTCAACATGAAAACCTTTGTCGCAGGCTGCAGCGGTCACCTTTTTTAAGAAAGTTGATTTTCCTGTTCCGGGTCTGCCTTTAATGAAATACCGTTTTGTACCGGATGAAAGCAGGTTGATAAAATCGACAGAGCCATTAATGGTGGCGGAACCGAAAAAACGGTGACATATACTGCCCGGATGGGTGGTGCTGTGACCGGATAAGAGCCTTTCGACTGTTTCTTTTGAAAATTGGTCTAAAGCCGCATAATCCGTGGATGTTATATAAATTTTCTCCCATTCATCATGGATGTCCTTGGCCTCTGCAAAAGCGTCATAGGCTTTTTCCATTTGCGCGTGGTAAAGGGATAGTGCATCGTTTTTAAACAGTGTCGTAATATCTGTCCGGGGTTCATATAAGGGCACATTCATCACGGCAGTTTTTAAATCGGGCAGGACAATGCCCTCCATGGAATTGTCCAGACAATTATGGATAACATCTATGTTCATGCGGCTTTGCTTGGCAATGGTGTAACATTCAAGCAACAGGGATGCGGCTACAGAACGGGGAAAGCCGGATAAGTAAATTACATCACGAAAGCTGTCAAAGGCATGCTCTTTAAAGCTTTTGTGTCCTTTTGAACCATTGGTTGTTAAAAAATAGTGCAGTTCCATATGAAGATACACTCCTTTCATCAATAGTGTATGCAGGAGCAGGGTTTTGCTATACCATAAACGCTCAATAAACACCGCCTGTGAATAAATAAAGGCGCCGATAAAAACCGGTGCCTTTGTGGTATATGCAGTTAAAATAATGACATGATAAAATAGATAATTCCCACCAAAACGGAAGAGAGTATACCATAAACCAAAACAGGTCCGGCGATAACAAACATTTTGGCTGCAAGTCCCAAAACCAAGCCTTCGCTTTTAAACTCCATAGCGGGTGACACCACGGAATTGGCAAAACCGGTAATGGGAACAATGGTGCCGGCACCGGCGACCTTGGCAATGCGGTCATACACCCCAATACCTGTTAAAAAAGCACCCAAAAATACCATGATGATGGAAGTGGTTGATGAAACGGTTTCAGCATCAAGAGCCGTCATGCGTAGTCCGTCTGCAATGAGCTGTCCGATTATACAGATGGCTCCGCCAAATAAAAAAGCAAAGAAAATATCTTTACCCAGGGTAGAATTGGGTGTTTTTTTATCAATATATTTTTTATAATCCTGTTTGGTCATGTTTTGCATAGAAAACTTCCTTTCAAGGTGATGAACTTTTATTATTTACAGTAAGCTGCAACAAAAACAGCGTCGGTTTTATATTCCTGCTCTGCCATACGGTATTCTCTGATGATGCCGGCACACAAGGTTAAAACAGCAATACAAAGCAGGCAAAGTCGCAAAAGTTTTGTTTTCATAGTGATTCCTCCCTCTTAATCATAGGTTTTGAAAAAAAGAGAAATTTTATTCTTTCTGCTTGTCTTTTTTTCTGCATTTTAGTAAAATATAAATATATGGGAATGATAGGCTGTAACAGGAGTGAGAAAATGAAGAAAAAGATTATTTTTTTCACATGCGTCGTTGTGATTTTGATTGCATGGGTTGTTTGTGATTTTTTTGCCGCGGTTAACACAAAGCAGCCTGTTTTACAGGATTTAACACCACTTTTTGAAAAAACAACTTTTACAGAAGAAGAATATAAATTGATTTTTGAGCAAACCGGTCTGGGTCGTGGGGCAGTTGATGCTTTGCGGACACAAGAAGATTTTGCAAAAGAGCTTCAGGCTTTTCAAAATCAAAAACAAAAGCCCTTGCGCTATAAACAAAGCTTTATGTTTTTTCCCACCACAACGGCGGAGATTTTAAAAGATGAGCAGGATAACGCCCGCTATCTTACATTACCACCACTTAAGGCAGGGGATATTTTAATCACGAAATCAACAAAAACTTTATTATACAGGCATGGTCACGCAGGACTTGTGCTGGAACCAAATTGGAGCACCATCGAATCTTTAATGATTGGAAGCCCTTCTGAAAGACTTTCTATTGACAACTGGCTGTCATATCCCACTCTTTTGGTTTTGCGCCCCAAAGATATGTCAGAAGAAGATTGCCGCAAGGTTACAGAATATGCCCGCGCCCATCTGTTGGGCGTGCCCTATGACCTGCTAACCGGGATTTTGAAAAAGGATAAGTCAGCTCTAGAATCCATTGACGGAACCCAGTGTGCACATTTAATATGGCAGGCATATTATAAAGCGGGGCTGGATTTAGATGCGGATAAAGGTTGGCTGGTAACCCCCTATGATATTGCCAAAAGTCCCCATTTGGAAATTGTCTTTTCCTACGGATTTGGCGAAGAGGGGACCTGGTAGGGCTCTTCTTTGGCAAGTTTGAATAAAGGAAATATATGAATTTTTGTTAAATTATTCTGCTTTTACTATTGAAAAAGGAATAATGTTTGTGTTATAATGTTAAAATGTGGGTTAAAAAGGAAGTTTTTTAGCCAAACCTTTGATTCTTATGTGAATCAAATTGAGGAATAGTAGGAGGACGAAAGAAAGATGAGTAGTGTATTGGACAAAAAGGAAAAAAACATCGTTGACTTCACCATGACGGTTTCAGCTGAAACCTTTGCAGAAGCCCTTGACCGGTCTTTCCGCAAGAATGTGAAGAACATCGCTATGCCCGGTTTCAGAAAGGGCAAAGCTCCCAGAAAGTTGATTGAAAAAACTTATGGCGAAGCAATTTTTTATGATGATGCCATTGATTTTGATTTTCCGTCTGAATATGAGGCGGCCATCTCTGAATTAGCTTTAGAGCCTGTTGATGCACCGAAATTAGACATTAAAGAAATTGGTGCCGGCAAAGATTTAGTTATGACTGTCACCGTAACCGTTAAGCCTGAATTTGAATTGGGCGAATATACCGGTATAAAACTGGAAGAAATTGTACATACTGTATCTGACGAAGATGTTGATCGCGAGCTTTCACAAAAGCAAGAGCGCAATGCAAGACTGGTCAGCGTTTCTGACCGTGCTGTTAAAGAAGGCGACATTGCCAACATCAATTATGAAGGCTTTGTTGATGGTGTGGCATTTGCCGGTGGTCAGGCTGACAATTTTGATTTAACCATTGGTAGCGGTCAGTTCATCCCCGGTTTTGAAGACCAGATTGTTGGCAAAACTGCAGGTGAAGAGTTTGATGTGAATGTAACCTTCCCCGAAGAGTATCATGCCGAAGATTTAAAGGGCAAGCCGGCTGTGTTCAAAGTGAAGGTTAACAGCATACAATATAAAGAGTTACCTGCTTTAGATGATGAGTTTGCAAAAGATGTCAGCGAATTTGACACTTTAGACGAATTAAAAGCCGACATTTGTGCAAAATTAACAGAACAGGCAGACCAGGCAGCTAAACAGGAGCGTGAAAATGCTGTTATTGATAAGCTGGTTGAAGATACTGAAATTGATGTGCCCGATTGCATGATTGACAATCGCGTTGAATCTATCATTCGTGAAAACAACATGCGTATGGCTCAGCAGGGTATCTCTTTTGAACAATATCTGTCCTATATCGGCACATCTCTTGACCAGTTCAAGACCATGATGCGCCCCAATGCAGAAAAGCAGGTTAGAGCAAATCTGATTTTAGAAGCTATTGTTAAGAAAGAAGCTTTTGAAATTACAGATGAAATGCTGGACGATAAAGTTAAAGAAATGGCAGAAATGTATCACATGGAAGCGGATAAGTTAAAGGAAAATCTGCGCGATGCTGATAAAGAAAACATTAAAGAAGACATGAAGATGGAAAAAGCTGTTGCATACTTAGTTGATAATGCAAAGTGGAGCAAAGCTAAGGCTAAAGCTGCTGCTAAAACAACAAAGGCAGCGCCTGCTAAAGAAGCTGAAGAAAAGCCCGCTGCAAAGAAGACAGCAGCAAAGTCCACAACCGCGAAGTCTACAACTGCAAAAAAGACAACTGCAGCCAAGTCTACCACTGCAAAGACAACCGCAGCTAAATCAACTGCTGCTAAGTCAACCGCAGCAAAGAAGACAACTGCAACCAAGTCTACAACTGCTAAAAAAACTGAGAAGAAGGAAAAAACGGAGGTAGAAGCATGAGCTTAGTTCCCGTTGTTGTTGAGCAAACCAATCGTGGTGAGCGCTCTTACGACATTTTTTCAAGACTGCTTAAAGATCGTATCATTTTTCTCTCTGAAGAGGTGAACGATGTAACAGCCAGTCTTGTTGTGGCACAGCTATTGTTCTTAGAGGGCGAAGATCCTGATAAAGACATTCAGTTTTACATTAACAGTCCCGGTGGTTCCATCACCAGCGGTATGGCCATTTATGACACGATGCAATACATAAAGTGCGATGTGTCAACAATCTGTATTGGTATGGCAGCCAGCATGGGTGCGTTTTTGTTAGCGGCCGGTGCCCCGGGAAAACGGTTTGCTTTGCCAAACAGTGAAATTATGATTCATCAGCCTTTAGGCGGCATGAAAGGTCAGGCAACTGACATTAAAATCCATGCAGATCGCATCATCAAAATCAAAGAAACATTAAACAAGATTTTGAGCGAAAGAACAGGCAAACCTCTTGAAGTGATTGAACGCGACACAGAGCGCGATAACTTCATGACGGCAGAAGAAGCCAAAGCCTATGGCTTGATTGACCAGGTCATTGAGCATAGATAGGTTAAGGGCCCGGGCCTGCGTCTAAATGGGAAAAACAAGTAAGTGAGGTGCGTATTTTGGCAAGTAAAGGCAGCAAAAACGAGCCGCGTTGTAATTTTTGCGGTCTGTATGAAAGTCAGGTTCTGAAGCTTTTTAAAGGACCAAATGTTAATATTTGCAACGAATGTATTGCCATGTGCAATCACTACATGGGCAACAATTTTGACTTTATTGAAACCGATATTAATTTAACGGGACTTCCAAAACCGAGGGATATTAAAGAGCAGCTTGACCAATATGTCATTGGGCAGGAAAACGCTAAAAAAACCCTTGCTGTTGCCGTGTATAACCACTATAAACGAATTGAAAATCAACGGCAGACAGGCGATGTTGACATTCAAAAGTCAAACATTTTGTTATTGGGTCCTACCGGCTCGGGTAAAACTTTATTAGCTCAAACCCTGGCTAAAATTTTAAATGTGCCTTTTGCCATTGCCGATGCAACCACATTAACAGAGGCAGGCTATGTTGGTGAAGATGTTGAGAACATTTTGCTCAAACTGATTCAGGCTGCCGATGGTTCAATAGAAGAAGCACAGCGAGGCATCATCTATATTGATGAAATTGACAAAATCACAAGAAAGTCTGAAAACACATCTATCACCCGTGATGTAAGCGGTGAGGGCGTGCAACAGGCATTGTTAAAAATTTTGGAAGGCACGGTGGCCTCTGTGCCCCCGACCGGCGGCAGAAAGCATCCCCATCAGGAATTTCTGCAAATTGACACCACAAACATTTTGTTTATTTGCGGCGGTGCCTTTGAGGGCATTGAAAAAATTATTGAGCGTCGCACTGGCACAAAAACCTTGGGTTTTGGCGGTGAAGTGCTTTCTAAAAACAGCCGTGACATTGGCAAAATTTTATCCTTAATGGAGCCTCAGGATTTGTTAAAGTTTGGTCTCATTCCTGAACTTGTTGGTCGTTTGCCGGTGATTACCACTCTGGATATGCTTGACCAGGAAGCACTGGTTAACATCATTCGCGAGCCTAAAAATGCGCTTTTAAAACAGTATAAAAAAGCTGTTTGAATTAGACGGGGTGAAACTGGATGTGGAAGAAGAGGCTGTTTTAGCTATTGCGCAAAAGGCCTTAGACCGCAAAACAGGTGCCCGTGGCTTGCGTTCTATTATGGAGGAAACCTTGCGGGATATTATGTATTCCCTGCCTTCAGAGGAAAATGTGGCCAAGTGTGTTATTACAAAGGCCTGTGTTACAGATAAAAAGAAACCCGATGTGATTTACAAAGAGAAAAAAGCAAAACAGAAGGTTTTAAATGAATCCGTATCATAAATGAATAGGGCGGCTTGGTCCGCCCTTTTTCCTTATCTTGATGCAGAGGAGAGATTGTTATGAAATTCATTGAAATCGGACAAGTGGTGAACACCCATGGTGTTCGCGGGGAAATTAAGTTAAATCCATGGACAGACAGCTTAGAGGCGCTTTTAGAAACAGAGGTTTTTTATTATATGGATAAAGGGCAGGAGAGACCCTTGCATGTAGAGCGCATTCGCATTCACAAAAACTGTGCCATCATTCAATTAGAGGAAATTCAAACCATGAATGAAGCAGAACGCTTTCGTGGACAGACCCTTTATGTTGAAAGAGATGAACAGCTGCCGGAGGGACGATATTACATTGTGGACTTAATCGGTCTTCGGGTTTTAACAGATGATGGTGAGTTGGGTAAGGTGACCGATGTGCTGCAAACCGGCGCCAATGATGTTTATGAGGTGCGGGGTGAGGGCAAGCCCATTTATTTGCCGGCGCTTTCTCATGTGGTTTTAGAAGTTAACATTGAAGAAGGCTATATGCGGGTCAAAATTCCGGCAGGTCTTTTGGACGACTGAAACATTATGTACATAAGGATGGACAATTATGCGTATTGATTGCTTAACCCTGTTCCCCGATATGCTGCGCAGAGCCTTAGAAGAAAGCATTATTGGCCGGGCTATAAAAGCAGGTATTTTAGATATTCGATATATTGACATACGAGATTATGCTGGCAACAAGCACAACCGTGTAGACGATGCGCCCTATGGTGGCGGTATGGGCATGGTGATGCAGCCGGAACCCATTTATCGCGCTTTTCAATCGGTGCTGGATACAGCAAAAGACCGACCCAGAGTGATTTATATGTCCCCTCAGGGACGCCTTTTTAACCAATCTGTTGCAAAAGAATTGGCAGAAGAGTCCCATTTGGTGCTGCTTTGTGGTCATTATGAGGGCGTGGATGAACGGGTGCTTGAAGAGATTGTGGATGAAGAGCTTTCCATTGGGGATTATGTGCTGACAGGTGGCGAGATTCCGGCTTTGGCAGTGATTGACGCTGTGGCGCGGATGGTGCCCGGAGTGCTGCCTTCAGAAGAGGCATACAGCGAAGAATCTCTTTATAACGGGCTTTTAGAATATCCGCAATATACAAGACCACCGGTCTTTTTAGGCCGTGAAGTGCCGCCGGTTTTGCTTTCGGGTCACCATGAAAATATTAGTGCCTGGCGACGGGAACAGTCGGTTAAAAGGACTTGTCAAAAACGGCCGGAGCTTTTAGAACAGGCCGATTTAACGGAGAAAGAAAAAGAGCAGATAGAGACATGGCTGGCAGAAACAGAGAAGGAGGCATCGCGATGAAATTGACAGAGAAAACCATTGGCACAGAGCCGATTTTTGAAGGCAAGATTATTAAGGTGCGTCGTGATACGGTGGAACTTCCAAATGGTGGTCAGGCTACAAGAGAAATCGTGGAGCATCCCGGGGGTGTGGCCGTTGTTGCACTGGATGAAAACGAAAATGTGTATATGGTGCGTCAATATCGGCATCCCTTTGAAAAAATTATTTTAGAAATACCGGCAGGCAAGTTGGACGGACCGGGAGAAGATGTTTTCGATTGTTGCAAGCGGGAACTGGAAGAAGAAACCGGCTTAGTTGCCGAGAAATATGATTATTTAGGTGCTTTTATGGTGTCCCCCGGCTTTTGCCAGGAATGGATTCACATTTATCTGGCACGGAGCTTATCACAAGGCAAGGCACATCTTGACCCCGATGAGTTTTTAGAAGTTGAAAAGTTTTCACTTTCTCAGCTGACCGACATGATTATGGCCGGCGAGATTGAAGACGGCAAAACCGTTATTGGCATCCTAAAAGCCCGGGAGCTTATGAAACGAGAGGGCGAGAGCCTTGACAAATAAAAGGCATTGTGCTATACTCAAGCTTAAGTAATCCAGATGGTCGCGGGGGCGTTTTGCGCTCATGAGGAAAGTCCGAGCTTCATAGGGCAGGGTGCCGGGTAACTCCCGGTGGAGGCGACTCTAAGGAAAGTGCAACAGAAATAGACTGCCGCTTTGGCGGCGATGGTGGAAAGGTGAGGTAAGAGCTCACCAGCGCAATGGAGACATTGTGGCTCTGTAAACCCCATCCGAAGCAACACCGTATTGGCTCGTATAGGCTGAGTCGGCCCGACATGCTTATACTTGGCGGTGGCTTGAACCGTATAGTAATATGCGGTCTAGATAGATGATCATCAAATACAAAACTCGGCTTACAGGATTGCTTACATACATAACACCGATTTTTCGGTGTTATTTTTGTATTTTTGCGGTTTTTTCGCGGAAAAGCTTGACAAATTCTGAACAAACAGATAATATAATAGGTATTTAGTATGTTCATGTCACAAAATGATACGGAGGTTATTATGAAGAATACAGAAAAAACAATGGATAAAATCGTGGCTCTTTGTAAGGGTCGTGGCTTTGTATATCCCGGTTCTGAGATTTATGGAGGCTTGGCAAACTCCTGGGATTACGGTCCCTTGGGCGTTGAACTGAAAAATAATGTTAAGCGCGCTTGGTGGAAAAAGTTTGTGCAGGAATCTCCTTACAATGTAGGTCTTGATGCAGCCATTTTAATGAATTCTCAGACATGGGTGGCTTCCGGTCATGTTGGCGGTTTTTCTGATCCTCTGATGGACTGCCGCGAGTGTAAAGCGCGTCACCGTGCCGATAACTTGATTGAAGACTATTTAAAGGCTAAAGGTGAAGTGGCTGTTGTTGACGGCTGGAGCAACGAGCAAATGCTGGCATTCATCAATGAAAACGATGTGGTTTGCCCCAAATGCGGCAAAAAGAACTTTACCGATATCCGCAAGTTTAACCTGATGTTTAAAACCTTCCAGGGTGTTACAGAAGACAGTACTTCAGAACTGTATCTGCGTCCTGAAACAGCACAGGGTATTTTTGTTAACTTTAAAAATGTACAAAGAACAACCCGTAAAAAAGTGCCTTTTGGTATTGGTCAGGTGGGTAAATCCTTCCGTAACGAAATCACGCCCGGTAACTTTATTTTCCGTATTCGCGAATTTGAGCAGATGGAACTTGAGTTCTTCTGTGCACCGGGTGAAGACTTAAAATGGTTTGAATATTGGAAAGAATTCTGCAAAAACTGGTTGCTTTCTTTAAATATCAACATCGAAAATCTGAAATTCCGTGACCATTCAGCAGAGGAATTGTCTCATTACAGCAACGCCACAACCGATATTGAATTTATGTTCCCCTTTGGCTGGGGTGAGCTGTGGGGCGTGGCTGACAGAACAGATTTTGACTTAAAGCAGCACGCTAACCATTCCGGTGAAAACTTTGAGTATACTGACCCCGTAACCGGGGAAAAATACATTCCCTACTGCATTGAGCCTTCTTTGGGTGCTGACCGTATGACGCTGGCGTTTTTAACAGAGGCTTATGATGAAGAGCAAATCGGTGAAAACGACAGCCGTGTGGTTATGCGTTTTCATCCTGCTATTGCACCTGTTAAGGCGGCTGTGTTGCCTCTTTCTAAAAAGCTTTCCGATGGTGCTATGGAGCTCTATCAAAAGCTGGCAGCTCATTTTAACTGCGAATTTGATGAAGCAGGCAGCATTGGTAAGCGTTATCGTCGCCAAGACGAAATCGGTACACCTTTCTGCATCACCTATGATTTTGACAGCCCCGAGCAGGGTACTGTTACCATTCGTGAACGCGACACAATGGAGCAGGTTATCGTTAAAATTGATGAGGTTATTCCTTATTTAGAAGAACGCCTGCGCTTTTAATCTGCAAGGTGGAAAGAATTTTTATCAATGAGGTAGTTGCTGTCTGAAACATTTTTTGAAAATTATATTGACAGAAAGCAGAAAATTTAGTATTCTATTAGTATAGGAATTACTGTAGGTAATTCGGAGAAGGAGCGGTATTGATGTTATCAAGAGAGGTTATTGTGCAGAACCAAGTTGGTCTCCACGCTAGACCTGCCACATTTTTTATACAGAAATGCAATGAGTTTAAATCTGTTGTTTGGGTTGAGAAAAATCAGCGGCGGGTTAATGCAAAAAGCCTTTTGGGTGTTCTTTCTTTGGGCATCACCAAAGGTAACCAGATTACATTAATTGCCGACGGAGTTGATGAGGCAGAAACGCTGGATGCTTTAGCTGCCTTAATCGGCACAAGCCTTGACGAAGAAACCGAAGCGTAATTAAACCATAAACCAATAACAAAACAACAATGGGGGCTGTAGCGAACGATGAATTGAATCGGATTGCTGTAGCCCCCTTTCGTATAACGAAAAATTTTTAGGGGGGTGTTTGCTTGGATAAAGAGCTTTTACTGAATTTGCCTGAAGAACCGGGCGTTTATTTAATGAAAGATAAAGAGGACCGCATCATTTATGTGGGCAAGGCAAAGATTTTGAAAAATCGATTAAAGCAATATTTTACCGGCATAGAAAATCACACACCTAAAGTACGGGCCATGGTTTCTAACATCAAAAGCTTTGAATATATCATTACAGACAGTGAAATTGAGGCGTTGATTTTAGAGTGCAATTTGATAAAAAAGCACAAGCCCTATTATAACATTCTGCTTAAAGACGACAAGCATTACCCTTACATTAAAGTAAGCCTTCAAGAAGCATATCCCCGCATTTCCTTGGCCAGAAAAATGGTTAAAGACGGTGCGAAATATTATGGACCCTATACCAGTGCGGCAACAGTGAGAGAGGCCATTGACATGGTTTGCAAGCTGTGTAAATTGCCAACCTGCAACCTGAAAATGCCTACCGAAATGGGAAAAAGGCGGGAATGCTTAAATGCCCACATTGAACAATGTGCAGCGCCTTGCGTTAACCCCGTGTCGCAAAAAGAATATCGGCGCCAAATCGCCCGTGCCTGCAGCTTTTTAGAAGGTGACCATGAAGAAATTCTTCGTGACTTGGAAAAAGAAATGGCAGCGGCATCAGAGGTGCTGGAATTTGAAAAAGCGGCACTTTTGCGTGACAGAATTAATGCAATTTGCCGACTGGATGAACGGCAGAAAATCATTTCAGACAAACAGGCAGATGAAGATATCATCGGCTTTTATCGTCAGGGAAATAAAACCTATGGTGAAGTGTTTTTTGTTCGCAGAGGTCGTCTGATTGGACGCCACAGCACTGTGCTGGATAAAACAGGCGATATAGAAGACGGTCTTTTGTGTAGCGAGTTTATTAAGCAATTTTATGCCGAGTCAGGGGATATTCCCCGCCATATTCACACCTGTTATGAAGCGGCGGAAGAAGAACTCTTAACCCATTGGCTCACACAGAAAACCGGCAGGAAGGTCATTATTCGTTGTCCAAAACGAGGCGAAAAGAAGAAATTGACGGATATGGCCTGCAAAAACGCTCGCCAAAATGCTGTTGACCACATTTTGAAAGACAGCGGCAGAAACATTCCCAAAGCGGTTTTGGAGTTAAAGGAAAAACTGGGTCTTTCTGTTTTGCCAAAACGGATTGAGGCCTATGACATATCTCATACAGCCGGCAGTGAGCCGGTGGCTTCTATGGTGGTTTTTATCGACGGACGACCTGCAAAAAGCCAGTACCGTCGCTTTAAAATTGAAAAGGCAAGTGGTGGCGACGATTATCAAAGTATGACAGAAACTATTTATCGCCGTTTTAAACACGCGCAGGATGAAGAAAAAGAAATGGAAGCAGGCACCCTGCAAAAACCTAAATTTTTGCCCCTTCCTGATTTGATTTTGTTAGACGGCGGAAAAGGTCAGGTAAACACCATCGCCCCTTTGATGGAAATGATGGACAAAGACATCCCTCTTTTTGGCATGGTGAAAGATGACCGGCACAGAACCCGGGGACTCATCTCAAAGGAGGGAGAAGAAATTGGTTTTTTGACCACCTCTGAAGTCTTTCGGCTTATTGCCTCTGTGCAAGAAGAAGTGCACCGTTTTGCGATTAACTATCATAAAAAACTGAGGGGAAAAAGAAACATTCATTCCACTTTAGAGGAAATAGATGGTGTGGGGAGAGAGACAAGAAAAAAACTGATGCGGCATTTTAAAACCATTAGTGCCATTAAAGAAGCAACGCCCGAAATCTTGCAGGCTGTCCCCGGAATTTCGAAGAAAGTATCGCAAAATATTTATGACTTTTTTCACAAAACATCTTGAATTTTTTGCCGATTTGTAATATACTTTTGATAGTATGAATAGGTAGGTGTGAATATGAGAATTGCAGTAGATGCATTCGGCGGCGACCATGCTCCTTTGGAAATTGTAAAAGGTGCTGTTGATGCAGCTAATCAAATGTCTGATGTGGAAGTTATTTTAGTAGGCTGTGAACATATTATCAACGAAATTTTAGCAACACAAGCCGTGCCAGAAGGCCGTGTTACCGTGCAGCATGCAGAAACTGTTATTGAAACTGGCGATGTGCCTGTTGAGGCCATTCGCACCAAGAAAGATTCGTCTTTAATGGTGGCCCTTTCACTTGTGAAAAACGGCGAGGCCGATGCGGTGGTTTCTGCCGGCAACACAGGTGCATATCTTGCCGGCGCTTTTCGTACATTGGGACGCATTAAAGGCGTGAAACGCCCCGCGCTCACAACTATTTTACCCACAGTGGGTGAACCGGGTCTTATTTTGGACATTGGTGCCAATGCCGATTGCCGTCCTGAACATTTGGTGCAATTTGCGCAGATGGGTTCGGTTTATGCATCCCATGTTTTGCACATTGAAAAGCCCCGTGTGGCCCTTTTGAATATTGGTGTTGAAGAGGCAAAGGGCAACGCTCTGACAAAAGAAACCTATCAGCAATTGAAAAATGAGCCCATTCATTTTGTGGGCAACATTGAACCCCGAGAGATTTTATCGGGCAAGGTTGATGTGGTTATTTGTGACGGTTTCACAGGGAATGTGGTGATTAAGCTGATTGAAGGCACCGCAAGCTCACTCTTTTCCATGATGAAAAAGGTGTTTTATAAAAACATTGGCACAAAGCTTGCTGCTGCGGTTTTAAAACCGGGCATTAAAACAGTTAAGGCCAAAATGGATTATTCAGAATATGGCGGCGCGCCCCTTTTGGGTATCGACGGGGTTGTGTTTAAGGCTCATGGCAGCTCGGATGCGGTGACAATTAAAAATTGTATTGGCGCAGCAAGAGCCTATGTGGCTGCCGGCATTAACGACAAAATCAAATCCTTGATTGAGGCGTCTCAACCGACAGAAGAAAAAGAAGAACAAGAATAATGATTATCTTGAATTTTACCCTGTAAAATTCTCTATAATATGCAGCAATGGGTAAGAGCTCTCCAAAGGGGAGCACGGCTTGATTGGAGGTAATAAAAATGGAATTTGAAAAAGTAAAAAAAATTATCAGCGAGCAGCTGGGAACAGATGAGAGTGCCATCACGGCAAATACATCCTTTGTGGATGACCTGGGCGCAGATTCTTTAGATGTGGTTGAACTGATTATGGCAATGGAAGAGGAATTTGACATGGAAATTGATGACGGCGAAGCCGAAAGCATTAAAACCGTCGGCGATGTTGTGAACTACATCAAGGCCCATTCTTAATTCAAAAAAAGATTGTTTAGCCTAAAGGGGCTGTAAGAAACAGTGGTTTTTTACATCCCCTTTAAATCTATGTGAATAAAGCCGATATATCATGAAAATTCAGAAGCTATTCTGGCTTTTCATGAGGGATTGGCAAAAGGAGAAGAAAATGAATAAGATAAAAGCCTTTGAAGAGATTATAGGGTACAAATTCAGCGATAAAATGCTGTTACAGACTGCCCTTACCCACAGCTCTTACGCCAACGAAAACAGGGGAAAGTCAATCCAATATAACGAGTGACTGGAATTTTTAGGCGATTCGGTTTTGAGCCTTGTGGTCAGCAATTATTTATTTGAAAACTATAAAAATCTGCCCGAGGGCGACCTCACTAAAGTGCGTGCAGCTATTGTGTGTGAACGCTCCTTGTGGGAGTGTGCCGTCAATATTGAAATGGGCAATTATTTAATTTTGGGCAGAGGTGAAGAACAAACAGGGGGCAGAACCCGTGTTTCGATTTTAGCCGATGCCTTTGAGGCTTTAATTGCCGCCATTTATTTAGACGGGGGCTTTCCTGTGGTGCGGGAGTGGCTTTTGGGTCAGCTTTATGACACCATTGAAAGTGCTGCAAAGGGTAAAATTTTTACGGATTATAAAACAGCCCTGCAAGAAAAGGTACAGGTTCACGGCGCAGTTGATATTCGTTATGAGGTTGCAGGTGAGTCAGGGCCTGACCACAGCAAAACATTTTTGGTGCATGTTTTAGTAGACGATAAATGTATGGGCATGGGCGAAGGCAAAAGCAAGAAAAACGCCGAGCAAATGGCAGCGAAAGATGCGCTTTTGAAGTTGGGTGCTGACAGTGAAAAATAAACACAAAACAATTCCCATTTTTGTGCCGCATCTGGGGTGTCCCGGAGCTTGTCTGTTTTGTAACCAAACCCGCATTACAGGTCAGCAGGAACCCATGACACCACAGCGGGCAAGAGAGATTATAAAGGCGTCTTTACAAAACAGAAAAAAAGATGAATATTGGGAAATCGGTTTTTTTGGTGGCAGCTTTACGGGTATTCCCCAAAGAGAACAAGAGGCGCTTTTAAAGGTGGCACAAGAAGCGGTAAGTGCAGGAATGGCAGATGATATTCGCCTTTCCACAAGGCCGGATTATATTAGCGAAACAGTCCTTGACAGATTGCTTTTTTATGGCGTTGGCACCGTAGAATTGGGTGCGCAATCAATGGATGATGGTGTGCTTGATGCAAACCGTCGGGGTCACACAGCAAATCAAACCCGAAAGGCTTCGGAGGCGATTTTAGCAAAAGGTTTGCATCTGGGGCTTCAAATGATGATTGGCCTGCCGGGTGATACACCCGAAAAGGCTATGAAAACAGCAGAGACTTTTGCCGAGATGAAGGCAGAATGCGTCCGTATTTATCCCACTTTAGTCATTTGTGGGACAGGGCTTGCAGACCTTTATGAAAAGGGTAAATATGCACCCTTAACCATAGATGAAGCGGTTTTACAGTGTGCAGCTCTCTACCGATATTTTACCGAGCAGAACATTGATGTGATTCGCATGGGGCTTTTAGAGATGCCGGCAGACGATGTGTTGGCAGGGCCATATCATCCTGCTTTTGGGGAGCTGGTTATGAGCGCTGCCTGTTATGAAGAACTTTTAGAAAAACTACAGAGTTTTAAGGGCAATGCCTTGCAGATATCCGTGAATCCCCGCTATATATCCATATTGCAGGGGCAGGGCAAAAGCAACATAAAAAAATTGACAAAAGAACTTTCACTTCGTTCCTTAGAGGTTATTCAGGATGAAACGATGCCCTGGGGCAAAACAAAAGTTACACAGATTTGATAAATCAAAGGCTTGGCTTATCAGAAAGGTACGGAATCGTTTATGCATTTAAAAGGTTTAAAAATGCAAGGTTTTAAATCCTTTGCAGATACAATTGAATTAACCTTCAGCAATGGCATAACCGCCATTGTGGGTCCAAACGGCAGCGGTAAGAGTAACATCTCAGATGCAGTGCGCTGGGTGCTGGGTGAGCAAAGTGCCAAAACTTTGCGCGGCAGCAAAATGGAAGATGTCATTTTCAGTGGCACGCAAACCAGAAAACGCCTTGGCTTTGCCGAGGTTACTCTGCGTCTTGATAACCGCGACCGCCATTTTAGTCTTGATTTTGATGAAATATCCATAACAAGAAAGGTTTATGCATCCGGCGAGAGTCAATATCTTATTAATGATACGCCTTGCCGATTAAAAGACATTCATGAAGTGTTTATGGATACAGGTTTGGGCCGTGACGGTTATTCCATGATTGGTCAGGGTAAAATTGATGAGATTTTATCCACAAAATCGGAGGACAGACGGCAGATTTTTGAAGAAGCTGCCGGTATTTCTAAATATCGCTATCGCAAGGAAGAGGCTGAGCGTCGCCTGCGTCACACCGATGAAAATCTTGACAGAGTTGCCGATATTATCGGGGAATTAGAATCGCAGATTGGGCCTTTGGAGCAGCAGGCAGAAAAGGCAAAAAAATACTTAAATCTGCGCGACCAATTAAAAACCTATGATGTTAATTTGGCACTGCGGATTGTAGAACGCAGTCGCACACAAGGGGCAGCGCTGACAGAAAAACTTCTTGCTGTAAAAGAACAGCTGGAACGAGCAGAAAAGGAACTTTCGCAGGCTGACAGCGAGCAAGAGCAGTGCTACAGCCTTTTTGAAGAGCTTGACGAAAAGACAAAAGATCAGGATGCAGCGCTGCGCACCGCAGAAGAAAACATTGTCATCGGTCAGCGTGAAATTGAAGTGCTCAAAAACACCATCGAGGGTAACTTGCGCCTTTTAGAACGCGTGGAGCAAGAAACAGCCGACTTGATTGACGGGAAAATATCGATTCAAAAGAACATCGCCGATGAGCAGGAGAACATAAACGGTCTGCTTTTGAAATGGGAGCAATTAAAGTCTGAAAAGGCAGAATTAGCTGAATCGCTAGACAACATGGATGAAAACGCCGGCGGTCAATCTGACAATATTAAGGCTCTAAAGCAAGAGATTGCAGCGGCTTTTGACCTTGTTTCAGAAAGCAAGATTAAAATGTCTAATGTGGACCTTTTGGAGCAAAATTTGCAGGCAAGACGCAGGAATTTGCAGGCAGAACTTTCTGAACGTGAAAAAGAACTGGCTGAAAAGCAGGATAAAAGCGGCAGCTTGGATGCTGAATTTGCCCGTAAAACAGAATTTATTGAAACTTTAGAAAAACAGCTTGCCCAGCAAAAAAGTGAGGAGCAGGCTTTAGAAAATAACCTGCAGGAAAAAGAAAAGGAAATCGCTGCACTGGAGCTTTTAACAAGCCAAAAGAAAACGCGTCTGCATTTGCTGTTGGAAATGGAGCAGAACTTTGAGGGCTACTATAAAAGTGTTAAAGAGATTATGAAACAACATGAAAATGGCATGCTGAAAAAAGCGAAAATTCATGGTCCTGTTTCAAAGCTTTTACAGGTGGATAAGACCTATGCAACCGCCATCGGTGCGGCTATTGGCGGCGCGCTGCAAAACATTGTGGTAGAAACTGAGGAAGACGCCAAGGCGGCCATTAATTGCCTGAAACAGACGGGCGCAGGTCGTGCTACCTTTATGCCCATTTCAGCTGTGGCAGGCACCTGTTTAGACGATAGTCGCCTGCAGCATGAGCCCGGTTTTGTGGGCGTTGCCTCCGAAATGATTGCATATGAAAAGGCTTATGAGGGCATTGTGCGCAATCTGCTGGGAAAAACAGTGGTTTTTCAAAATGTCGACCAGGCCATTTTAGTTTCTAAAAAATACAAGCAGTCTCTGCGCATTGTCACCTTAGAGGGCGAGCTTTTCTCGCCCGGCGGCTCCATTGCCGGCGGTTCACAGCAAAAGGGCAGTCAGCTTCTTGGCAGAGAGCAGGAAATAGCTGAGCTTAAAAAAGACCTTAGCCGTGCAGAACGCCAAAGAGAAGACTTGGCAAAACAACAAAAAGACCTTGAAAAACGGGTGTTGGATGCGGCGGAAGAGCGGGAAAAAACAGAACTGGTTTACAGAGAAAACAAAGAGGTTCTTCTGCTACTTGAGCGCGATAAAGAGCATCAGGATTTGCTCATGTCTGCTTTAGAGGACTCTATGCGCGCTTTAAAAGAGGATATTCAAAATGCCGAGCAGGAAACAGAGGGACTCTCTAGCCTTCGTACTGAGGCGGCACAACGGCTTTCTGATGCTGAAAAAGCCATTCAGGAAAAACGGGCAGCGCTGAACGAACTTGAGCAAACGGTTGAAGCTTTTGCCAACGAAAAACAAAAGGTTAGTGATAAAATTCTGGAAAAAGGCTTTGAAGAAGCCGCCTGCCAAAAGGAAATAGAAAATTGTCGCGAAAAGATTACTGCCTTAGAGGAAGAATTACATCAAAAAGAGGCGCATATCACCTTGCGGGGCAGTGAAGCCGATGAAATTAATAAGGCAAACGAAACCCACAAGCAAGAGATAGCAGAAAAGACCGGTCGGAACGAAGCCTATACAAAAGAGGCAGAAGAAAAACGCCGTACAATCGGCGATTTAGCCAATCAGCGTCAGGCGGCAGAACAAAAGTTGAGAAGCTTGCAGGGCGATGCCAAGGACTCAAGAGAAACCGTCTATAATCTTAAAACCGAGCATGAACGGCTTTGCAGCCAGCAGGAAAAGCTGGAAAGCGAGTCGGAAAATGCAATAACACGGCTTTGGGACGAGTATGAAATTACTTATTCTGAGGCGGAAAAGCTGCAGCAGGATTTGGGTGCTGACAGTGTGCTAACGCGGCAAATTGCAAAATTAAAGGGTAAAATCCGTGAGCTTGGCAATGTGAATGTTGATGCTATTGAAGAGCTTTCTACTGTGAGTGAACGGTATCAGTTCCTGACGGCGCAAAGAGATGATTTGCACAAGGCAAAACGGGATTTGCTGCAAATCATTGATGAAATGCAAACCATTATGAAAAAGCAATTTAAAGAGCAGTTTGAAAAAATTAATCACCACTTTAAAAGCACTTTTTCAGAGTTGTTTGGTGGCGGCCATGCCGACCTTTCCCTTTCTGATGATGAAAATGTGTTGGAGTGCGGTATTGATATTCATGTACAGCCCCCGGGCAAAAAACTGCAAAGTCTCTCCCTTTTATCCGGTGGCGAAAGAGCTCTTTCTGCCATAGCGCTTTTGTTTGCTATTTTGCGCATCAAACCCACGCCATTCTGCTTTTTGGATGAAATTGAAGCGGCGCTTGACGAAAACAATGTATATCGTTATGCAGACTTTATCAAGCGGTTCAGCCGTCACACCCAGTTTATTTTGGTTACACACCGTCGTGGTACCATGGAAAGTGCCGATGTTATCTATGGTGTTACTATGCAGGAAAAAGGTGTTTCAAAGTTATTAGAATTGAATTTAGAAGAAATTGAAGCATAATGTTTAAAACTGTCACCATTTGAAAATACTAACTCCGTAAGAAGATTGCATTTTTTAAATGAATTTTTAAATACGCGTTAAAGAAACGGAGCGGTGACATGAAGAAAAATAAAAAAAGTACACTGTGGATTGCCGCCGTCGGTGGCCTGACAGCCGGATTTTTAAATGGTCTGTTTGGCTCCGGCGGCGGTACTGTTATAGTCCCTTTTTTAGAAGAGTTTTTAGACCAGGATGAGCACAAGGCACATGCCACGGCCATTTTAATTATTTTGTGTTTTACATTGGTGAGTTTGATTTTTTACGGCATGCGCAACCATTTGGATTACATGCTGGCGCTTAAAGTTTCAGCAGGTGGTGTTGTCGGTGGCTTAGTAGGTGCAAAACTTCTCAAAAAACTATCGGGCAGCGTGATTCGAAAAATTTTTGGAGCCTGTATGATTTTGGCAGCTGTCAGAATGGTGGTGGGCGCATGATTGGGGCAATCATAGCAGGGCTTTTATCGGGCGTTATCAGTGGCATGGGGATTGGTGGCGGAACTATTTTAATTCCTTCTCTCACTATGTTTTTGCACATTGGTCAGCACGAAGCACAAGGGGTTAATCTTTTATATTTTTTGCCCACGGCAGCAATTTCTCTGTGGGTGCATATTAAAAACAAATCTGTTAATTTCAGGCTTTGTGTACCCATTATTTTGTTTGGTCTTTTGGGTGCTGTGGGAGGTGCGTTGCTTGCTGGCGTTTTAAAGGCAAAACTCCTCAGGCGTTTGTTTGGTGTTTTTTTGTTAGCCATGGGAAGCTATGAGATATTGAAAAAGGAAAAAAATTCAAAAAAAGATTAGAAAAATGGCTTTTTCCTCTTTACCAAAAGACGAAAATATGATATGATTAAATAGGCGTGTAATGTTTATTGATGCGCATGTAAAAAATTGGACAGGAACAAGGGTGAGGGATGGTTTCCTGTCTTTAAAGAGTGAGATATATGTACCGACTTTTAGAATCCATTCATACACCGCAAGATATTAAAAAACTCAGCTTTGCAGAGCTTGCGAGTCTGGCAGAGGAAATTCGTGAATTTTTAATTCAATCCGTTTCCAAAACAGGCGGACATCTGGCTTCAAATCTGGGTGTTGTTGAGTTGACCCTTTCTCTTTTTAAAAGCCTTGATTTGCAAAATGACAGTATCGTTTGGGATGTGGGACATCAGTCCTACATACACAAGCTTTTAACCGGGCGCATGGAACAGTTTTCTACCTTGCGGCAATTTGGCGGCATGAGTGGTTTTCCTAAAAAGAGCGAGAGCGAATATGATGTGTTTAACACAGGTCATTCGTCAACATCAATTTCGGCGGCTCTTGGCATGACTTATGGTGCGGCTTTGCAGGGAAAAACAGCAAGAACCGTTGCGGTTATCGGTGATGGCGCCTTAACAGGTGGTATGGCTTTTGAGGCGATGAACAATGTCAGTGCTTGTAAGAAAAATTTTATTGTCATTTTAAACGATAACGAAATGTCTATTGACGAGAATGTGGGCAGTTTATCAAACTATTTGACCCGCATGCGAACCAGACCAATTTATTTTCGCTTGAAATCACGATTGGAGCGTTTGTTCAGCAAAATCCCCAAAATCGGCCCCTGGCTTTTGATAACAACCAAGCGTATGAAAGATGCTTTTAAGCATTTGATTATGACCTCTACGGTCTTTGAGGACTTTGGCTTTACATACTTTGGCCCCATTGACGGTCACGACATGCCTTTTTTGTGCCATGTGCTTGAGCAGGCAAAGAAGATTAATGGTCCTGTTCTCTTGCATGTTAAAACAAAAAAAGGCAAGGGATATAAATTTGCAGAGGACAAGCCGACAGCTTTTCATGGTGTTGGCAGTTTCTCCGTCGAAACAGGAGAACGAAACGGCGGAGGGCAAAGCTTTTCTTCCGTTTTTGGTCAGCAATTAGCAAAGCTGGCAGAAAAACAGCCTGACCTGTGTGCCGTAACGGCAGCTATGCAGTGTGGAACAGGTCTTGATGAATTCAGCAGAAACTATCCAGAGCGCTGTTTTGATGTAGGCATCGCAGAGCAACATGCCGTTACCTTTGCAGCAGGCCTTGCTGCCCGTGGTCTAAAGCCTGTGGTTGCAGTTTATTCTTCCTTTTTGCAAAGGGCCTATGACCAGATTTTGCATGATGTTTGCCTGCAAAATCTAAATGTTGTTTTTTGCATTGACAGAGCCGGTCTGGTGGGGGAGGACGGAGAAACCCATCAGGGTATATATGATTTGTCGTTTTTGTCCCACATGCCCAATATGACCATATTGGCGCCGGCGGACTATGAAGAGCTTTCTGCCATGCTGGCGTATGCCGTGACAGAGCATCAGGGTCCCATAGCCGTTCGTTATCCCCGTGGCAGCGAGAAGTCAGTATCCGTCAGCCAAAAACCTTTTGTTTTCGGTCAGCCGGAAGTGGTGACAGAGGGTGAAACAGTTTGTCTGTTATCGGCAGGACACATGCTGTCAGAAGCTATAGAGACACAAAAGCTCCTAAAAGAAGAGGGTATTTCATCAGCCGTTGTAAATTTAAGAACCCTTTGGCCCTTGCCGGAGGAAACCCTTGCAGCATGGGCAAAAACATATTCTATGTTTGTTACCATTGAAGATGGCGTGAAAAGCGGTGGCATTGGTGAAAAAATGGCAGCCATGCTGGGTGATAAAATCCCCGTTTTGATTAAGGCTCATGAAAATGGATGTGTTCCCCACGGCACAATAGAGCAATTATATCGGTCTTGTGGTCTTGACGCTAAGACCATTGCCGCAGAAGTTATACTAAGACTAAAGCAGGAGTAAATCTATGCGAAAACCTGAATTATTAGCACCGGCAGGAACCTTTGAGCGCCTTCAGACAGCCATTGCCTTTGGGGCAGATGCTGTGTATGCAGGCGGCGAGGCTTTTTCTATGCGTACTGCCGCAAAAAACTTTTCCTCAGATGATTTAAAGCGTGCCAGAGAATTGACTTTGGCAAAAAACAAAAAACTATATATTACGGTGAATATCATTCCCCACAATCAAGATTTAGAGGCGTTGGCAAGTTATTTAAATGAGCTGTCTGACCTTTCTCCCGACGGATTGATTGTGTCGGATTTAGGTGTTTTCTCCATGGCGAAGTCCATAGCGCCAAATGTTCCCCTGCACATCAGCACACAGGCAAACAACACCAATGCCGAAACCTTTGCCGCGTGGCATCGCCTGGGTGCCAGCCGTGTGGTGTGTGCCCGCGAACTTTCTTTTGATGAAATTCGTGAAATTCGTGAAAAAACGCCGGACACTTTAGAACTTGAGGCTTTTGTCCACGGTGCCATGTGCATTTCTTATTCCGGACGCTGTCTCCTTTCCGGCTACATGACGGGCAGAGATTCCAATCAGGGCAATTGTGCTCACCCTTGCCGTTGGAATTACAGCCTGATGGAAGAGCAAAGACCGGGGGAATATTATCCCGTTTATGAAAATGAGCGGGGGACCTTTATTTTTAACTCGAAGGACCTTTGCATGATTGAATATATTCCACAGCTTGTTGCCTGCGGCATTGACAGCTTAAAGCTTGAGGGTCGCGTGAAGACAGAATATTATGTGGCAACGGTGGTTAAGACCTATAGAGAAGCCATTGACCGCTATTTTGAAAATCCCGAAACCTATCAGACTGACCCCAAGTGGCTCCAAGAACTTTCAAAGGTCAGCAACCGGCATTACACCACGGGTTTTTACACAGGCAAGCCTGATGATACGGCGCAGAACTATGAAACCAGTGCCTATGTAAGAAATTATGATGTGGTTGCCGTTGTTGTGGGCTATGACGAAACAACAGGTGATTTGCTGCTTGAACAGCGCAATCGATTTTTTAGTGGCGATGAAATTGAAGCGGTTGTTCCGTTTGCGCCAAGTTTTTCAGTCTTGGCAGACAATCTGCGGGACGAGTTTGGGAACAGGATTGACGCAGCACCTCATGCGCGTCAAAAATTGCGACTTAATATTGGGCAGGCGTTGCCGCCTATGTCGCTATTTCGAAAAAAGAGAGACTAACCTTGTAAGGAGGAAACAGTATGGGTATTTTCGGAGGCAGCTTTGACAGACCGGGCAAAGGCATCAGTAAAGAAGAAGCGGCACAAAGAAGCTATTTTGATATTTTAGGTAGACATTTATGGGATTTGGTTAAGCTTAACCTTTTATTCGTTGCGTGTAACATTGTTTTTCTTGTTGCTGCAGCCCTTTTGATTTTGCCTTATTTGTTTAACTTAGAAGAAGTTGTCAGCAGCCTTTTTCAAGGTCAGGTTGTGTTATTGCCTGTTTTACCTTTTGTTCCTTTTCTGTTTATGGGTCCCTTTATTGCAGGGCTGACCTATGTGCTCAGGAATTGGTCACGGCAAGAGCATGCATTTATATTCTCTGACTTTTTTGAGCACACCAAAAAGAATTGGAAGCAGGGTCTTTGCCTGAGTGTTATCAGCACAGCTATTACCTATGTTTTCTTGGTGGCAGCGCTTTATTATTTAAAATCCGGCTTGCCTGTGCCTTTGGTTTTAACCCTGGGGGCCATTTTGGCAGCACTGCTTTTAATTGCAAATTTTTATACCTATCCTATGGTGGTTACCTTCCAGATGAAACTTAAAGATATTTTGAAAAATGCATGGATTTTCACTGTGGCAAAACTTCCGCAAAATTTGTTCTTCTTGCTTATTATCAGTCTGGTTCACATCCTGCTTTTGTGGTATACACCGCTTGTGTGGGGCGTGCTTATGGCAGTTGTTTTAATTAGCTGGACGGGATTTACCATGAATTATTATACATGGTATGTCATGGATAAATATATGATGTCCCGGGTTTTTAAAGAAGAGCCGGAAGAAGCGGTTTTTGAAGATGTGAAATAGGTCGGAGGGTTTTAATTGATTAAAGGCGTTATTTTTGATTTAGATGGTACAATTTTAAATACCATAGACGATTTGGTGGCTGCCATGAACCGTATGCTGGTCAGCTTTGGCTATCCGCCTCGGGAAGATATGGATTTTCAAAAACAGGCCATTGGCTATGGCGCCAGAAATTATGTTAAAAAATGTATGCCTGCGTCCGAGCAGGAAAACGATGCACAAATTGACAAATGTCTGGCAGCATACTACGAAGACTATAGAGCCAATTCAAGCGTTAAAACAAAGCCCTATGAGGATATTAATGCGGTTTTGACATTTTTGAAAAGCCACCGGATAAAAATCGGTGTCCTATCTAACAAGCCCGATGGTGCCACCAAGGCTTTAGTCAAAAAGTGGTTTGGGGCTTATGATTTTGACTGTGTTTATGGCGAACGCGAGAATGTTCCCCCGAAGCCTCATAAAGGTGCGCCCCTTTCCATTGCAAAGGAAATGGGTCTTACTCCTTCTGAAATTGCCTTTGTTGGTGACAGCGAGGTGGACATGCAAACCGGTGTTGCAGCCGGCATGATTCCCCTTGGTGTTTTGTGGGGTTTTCGCACCAAAGAGCAGCTACTCTCCGGCGGTGCACAGTTTTTGGCAGTAACACCGAAAGATTTAATTACCATTATTGAAGAATATAATCAATGAAAACTTTCATTGTAAACAAGGTCAAAGTGACTATAAATAAATTTTAAAATCAATGAATTTTAGAAGAATAGGAGACGGAAAAATGAAAATTTCGAAAGAAGAAGTTTTACATGTTGCCAAACTTGCACGACTCAAGCTTTCAGACAGCGAAGCAGAAGCCCTTTCTGCTGACATGGAAAGTATTATTGGTTTTGCAAATAAATTAAATGAGCTGGACACAGAGGGCGTTGTTCCCACGGCTCATGCCATTCCCATGAGTAATGCTTTTCGTGAGGATGTAGTGAAGCCTTCTTATGACCGTGATGCAATGCTTGCCAATGCACCCAGCGCAGAAGACGGAGGCTACACAGTACCAAAGGTTGTTGAATAATACAGAAGGAGTTTGATTATGCATACATTAACGGCTCATGAAATCAGAGACAAAATAAAAAATAAAGAAATGTCCTCAAAAGAAATCACCAAGGCCTTTTTAGACCGGATTGAAAAGGTGGAAGATAAGGTTGAAAGCTATGTAACCATTCTGCCCGAAGAGGCCATGAAAGCCGCTGAGACGGTGGATGAAAAAATTGCGAAAGGTGAGAGCGTGGGCGCTTTAGCCGGTGTTCCCATGGCGCTTAAGGATAATCTTTGTACAAAGGATATTTTAACCACCTGCTCATCCAAAATGCTGCATAACTTCCGCCCGCCTTACGACTGTACAGTGGCGCAAAAGCTGAAAGATGCCGACACGGTGCTCCTTGGCAAGCTGAACATGGATGAATTTGCAATGGGTTCATCCACTGAAAATTCGTTTTTTAAGAAAACAAAAAATCCTTATGATATTACCAAAGTGCCCGGCGGTTCTTCCGGCGGTTCAGCAGCCTGCGTTGCAGCGGATGAAGCAGCTTTCACTTTAGGCTCTGACACCGGTGGTTCCATTCGTCAGCCGGCGTCTTTGTGTGGCTGCGTTGGTTTAAAACCCACCTATGGCACCGTATCCCGCTTTGGTCTGGTGGCCTTTGCTTCATCCTTAGACCAGATTGGTCCCTTGGCAAAAGATGTTACTGACTGTGCACTGGTTTATGACCAGATTGTTGGTTATGACGCCATGGATTCCACCAGCGTTAACCGTAAATATGCCTCTTTTGAAAAGGCATTAACAGGTGATGTTTGTGGTCTTAAAATTGGTGTTCCTGCCGAATATATGGGTGAGGGCATCAGCGAGCCGGTGCAAAAAGCCATTTTGGCTGCTCTTGATTCTTTTAAAGCGTTGGGCGCTGAATATGAAGACATGCATCTGCCCTTAAACGAATATGCCCTGCCGGCTTACTACATGATTTCTTCTGCTGAGGCAAGCTCGAATCTGGCTCGTTTTGACGGCGTTAAATATGGCTTCCGTGCAGAAAAGTTTGACGACTTGGTTGATTTATATGCACAAACCCGCAGCGAAGGCTTTGGCGCAGAGGTTAAGCGCCGTATCATGATTGGTACCTATGCCTTGTCTTCCGGTTACTATGATGCATATTATAAAAAAGCACAACAGGTTAGAACCATGATTATGCAGGATTTTGACAAGGCTTTCGAAAAATATGATGTGCTGGTTACACCTGCTACACCCACCACAGCCTTTGGCATTGGCGAAAAAACCGATGACCCCTTGCAGATGTACATGGCGGATATTTGTACCGTTTCGGTTAACATCGCCGGTCTGCCTGCTGTTGTTCTGCCTTGCGGTTATGATGCAAACGGCTTGCCCGTGGGCTTGCAGATTATCGGCAAACCCTTTGGCGAGGCGGCAATTTTGAATGCGGCCTATGCTTTAGAAAAAAACATTTCTAAAGTCAGACCCACACTATAGGAGGACAAATCATGAATTACGAAACTGTCATCGGTCTTGAGGTTCATGCCGAGCTCAAGACCAATACAAAAATATACTGCGGTTGTAAAAATGAGTTTGGTGGCGAGCCTAACACCCACACCTGTCCCATTTGTACCGGTATGCCCGGCACCCTGCCTGTTTTGAACAAGAGGGTGGTTGACTTTGCAATCAAAGCAGGCCTTGCTATGAATTGCACCATTACCAAATACGGCAAGCAGGACAGAAAGAATTATTTTTATCCCGACCTGCCCAAAGCCTATCAGATTTCACAGTTTGATTTGCCTTTGTGTCAGAACGGATACATCGACATTTTGGTTGACGGTGAAACCCGTCGCATCGGCATCACTCGTATCCACATTGAAGAAGATGCCGGCAAACTGGTGCATGATGATTATGCCAACTGCTCCATAGCGGACTATAATCGTTGCGGCGTTCCCCTGATTGAGATTGTATCCGAGCCCGATTTGCGCTCTCCTGAAGAGGCAAGAGTCTTTTTAGAAACTTTAAAATCTATCTTGGAATATACCGAGGTTTCGGACTGCAAAATGCAGGAAGGCTCTCTGCGTTGCGATGTTAATGTGTCCCTTCGTCCCTTTGGACAAAAAGAGTTTGGTACCCGTTGCGAAATGAAGAACATTAACTCCTTCCGTGCGGCAGTTCGCTCAATGGAATATGAACAGAAGCGGCAGGCAGAGGTGCTTTCTGCCGGCGGTGTTATCGTGCAGGAAACACGCAGTTGGGACGATGTTAAAGGCACCAGCGTTGTTATGAGAACAAAGGAAGATGCTCAGGATTATCGCTATTTCCCCGAGCCGGACCTTTTGCCTATTGTGGTTTCAGATGAATGGGTTGAAGAAATTAAAAAAACCATTCCGGAATTGCCCGAGCAGCGTCGCAGCCGTTATGTGAACGATTATGGTCTGCCGGAATATGATGCGTTTCTTTTGACATCTTCTAAAAAAACCGCCGATTTCTTTGATGAAACCGTGAATCTGGGTGCTGCACCGAAAACCGTCAGCAACTGGTTAATGGGTGACATCGCCAAGGTTTTAAATGACCGTGAATTAGAAGCAGGCGACATTCCTTTTTCACCGGCACAGTTAAAATCATTAATTGCCTTAATTGAAAAGGGAACCATCAGCAACAGTGCAGCTAAAAAGGTTTTAAATGAGATGTTTAACAGCTCAGAAGAACCTGAAAAAATCGTGGAACAACTCGGTCTTTCACAGGTGTCAGACGAGGGTGCATTAATGGCTATGGTGCAGGAAGTAATGGCACAAAATCCGCAGTCTATTGTGGATTATAAAGCAGGTAAAGACAGAGCTTTAGGCTTTTTGATGGGACAGGTTATGCGTGTTTCCAAGGGAAAAGCAAATCCGCAGGTAATCAGCCAGATGTTAAAGGAAGCATTAGATAAAGCATGAGCAGACTTCATATAAGCAAGTTATACCAAGAAATTTATAAACGATTTGACGCCCTGACTCCCGTTCCCTTTGATTGCGGCGCCCTTTGCGGCAAGCTGTGCTGTGAGGGGGATGCTGAAAGCGGCATGTATCTCTTTCCCGGCGAAAAAAAGCTTTTCGTCGGGAAAGATAATTTTTCAGTTTTATCAACTGATTTTATAGTGGGCGGTAAGGCGGTGGATTTAGTCACTTGTCATGGACCTTGCAAAAGAGAAGAGCGGCCTCTTTCCTGCCGCATTTTTCCTCTCATTCCCTTTTACCGAAAAGGCTCAACCCTGGAGATTATTCACGACCCCCGGGCAAGCTTTTGCCCGCTGACTCATCCCGAAGCGGCTGATTGCATTGACGAAGCCTTTATCCGTGAGGTGCGCCGCACTTTTGAATTGTTAATTAAAATCCCAGCGGTTGCGAACTATTTAGACGCTTTGTCCTATGTTTTAGATGATTATCAGAAGTTAAACAGGTGGTGACAGCTTTGAAAGAAACAACAATTGCAGCCATTGCAACAGCACCCGGTGAAGGTGGCATTGCGGTGATTCGCGTTAGCGGAACCGAGGCCATCTCTGTTTGTGACCGCGTTTTTCGCGGCAAAAAGGCGTTAGCTGATTGCCCGAGTCACACCCTGGCCTATGGACACATTGTGCAAAACGACACAATTTTAGATGAGGTGTTGGCAGGTGTTATGCGTGCGCCCCGTTCTTACACAGGTGAAGATGTGGTTGAAATCAGCTGTCATGGTGGCAGTTACATAGCACGAAGCGTGTTGTCGGCCATTTTATCTAGCGGAGCAGTACTTGCCACACGGGGCGAGTTTACAAAACGAGCTTTTTTAAACGGCAAGATGGATTTATCACAGGCTGAAGCCGTTATCGATTTGATTCAGGCGGAATCAGACGCAGCGGTTACGCTTTCTGTTAATCAGCTTAAAGGTCGTCTGTCTGCGCCCATTGAAGCCATCCGACAAGAAATTTTGCATTTGGCGGCAGGACTTGATGTGATGGCAGACTATCCTGATGAAGATGTTGAAGAAACCACCACGGCAGAAACCGAAACCACCCTTAAGGAACTGATTTTAAAGCTAAAGGACATGCAGGGTGAGGCAGAACAGGGCAGATTGATTCGTGAGGGCATTAACACAGTTATTGTGGGTAAACCCAATGTGGGCAAATCTTCTTTGCTAAACAGTTTATCCGGCACAGACAGGGCTTTGGTCACCCAGCAGGCCGGCACAACACGCGATGTCATTGAAGAATCTGTTCGTTTGGGCGAATTGCGGCTGAATCTATTTGATACCGCCGGTATTCGCAATGAGGCAGAAGCCATTGAAGAAATGGGCATTAAAAAGGCAAAAGAATATGTAGAGCGGGCTGACCTTGTGCTTTTTGTGTTGGATGCATCGAAAACTTTTGATGCTGAAGACGAAGCCATTTTAGAAATAGTAAAAAATAAAAATGTAATTGTTGTTTTGAATAAATCAGACTTAGAGCGCACCTGCCGCTTGACGGGGGTAGCGGCAAAATTGCCGCAGGTGGTGCTGTCTGCAAAATATAGTGAGGGACTTTCAGACCTTGAAGAAATAGTAACCGCGCTATTTTCCTTGGGTAAAATCACCCAAAGGCAAGATGCAGCAGTTATCAATCTGCGGCACAAACAAGCCATCAGCGAGGCGCTTTCGGCCCTCCAAAATGCCCTTGCCACACTGGGTGCAGGTATGCCTACTGACCTTTTATCAGTAGACTTGCGCATAGCGATAGAGGCCTTGGGCACCATTGATGGTCAAACGGTATCAGAGGAAATCGTGGACGAAATTTTCTCCCGTTTTTGCCTGGGTAAGTAGTCTATTCGTCCTTTTAAAACAATACAATGAATTAATAGAGTCAATCCTGTCCAAAACAATTTGGAAGAGTGGGGGTCACAAGATTGAAAAAACAATCCTATTTAAAAGGTGCAGTCATTTTGGTTGTAGCCAATGCGCTGGTTAAGGTCATTGGGGCGTTGTTTAAAATTCCCCTTGCCAATATCATTCACGAAGAGGGTATGGCCATATTCAGCACCGCCTATAACCTGTATGCCTGCATGTTTGTTATTGCAACGGCAGGTCTGCCGGTGGCTGTTTCAAAAATGGTGTCGGCCAGCGTTGCTAAAAACAACTATACTGAAACAAAGAAAATCTTTCGGGCGGCCATTACCTTGCTGTTTTTAATCGGTTTGGCGGGTATGCTTGTTTTGCTTTTGGGCGCCAAGATTTTTGCGGTTTCCGTTGTGAATTCCCCGTCTTCTTATTTGAGTATTATTGCCATTGCGCCGGCTATCTTTTTTGTATCGCTGCTTTCTGCATTCAGAGGCTATTTTCAAGGATTTTCTGACATGCTGCCCACGGCCTTGTCTGAAGTGGCAGAGGCTTTGGGCAAACTGGTTATCGGTCTTTTGTTGGCTTATGTTTTATTCCCCAGCGGCATTGTGAATGCTGCTGCCGGTGCGGTTTTAGGCGTAACGGCAGGCACATTTTTTGCTTGCATCATTATGGTTGTTACCTTTGTTGCTCGCAGAAAAGCCATGAACAAACAGGCCATCCTTTATAACCCCCAGTCCCGCAGCGCAAGGTCGATTTTTGCGGAGCTTGCCAAATTGGCCGTTCCTATCACCATTGGTGCGGCGGTTACTTCTTTAACCAATGTAATTGATGTGGTTATGATTCGCAAGCAGCTCCAAACCATTTCTGTGACACAAGACATGTTTAACACTCTGACCGAGTTTTATGGGGTGTCACCTGCTGAGGCTATCATTGGGAATGCCATGGCAATTAAACCCTCTGAAATTTTATACGGTGCTTATTCGGGATTTGCCATCCCCATGTTTAATTTGCCGCCCACCATCATCATGTCACTTTCCATGAGCGTAGTGCCCTTTATTTCCGGCGCTTTCGCAACGAAAAACTTTGCAGAAGTGAAAAAACTTTCAGAGTCAACTTTGCGCATTACCATGCTGTTTTCGCTGCCTTGTGCAGTGGGTTTATCGGTTTTAAGCGAACCGATTCTCACAGCGGTTTATAATAATGCCCGTGCGGCATCCATGTTGACCATTTTGGGCTATGCCGTTATTTTTGTCAGCCTAGTTTCTGTTTCAACGGCCATGCTGCAGGCGGCAGGAAAGGTTATGATTCCTGTGCGGAATATGGCCATTGGCGGCGTGGTTAAAATTGTGACAAACTTTATTTTAATAGCCATCCCCGGCATCAATATTGGTGGTGCACCCATCAGCACCAATTTGTGCTACTTGGTGATTACTGTGCTGAATTTAAACAGTGTACGGCGCATTATGGGTGCAAAAATGCCCCTTTCAAGCTTTGTTTTGCGTCCTGTTATAGCCAGCGGTATTATGGGGGTTGGCGGATATTTTGCCTATCAACTGGCAGCGAAGTTTTTGAATATTGCTCCTATGGCATTGACAGTAAACTTCATGCCCCAAAACCCACCCATCACCCCGGTGGTTTCCGGCATTCGAATCAAAATGATTATCGCCCTTGGAGTTGCAATTTGTGTGGCTGTGCTGCTTTATGGTATTATGGTTTTTGCCTTTAAGCTGATTCGCCGAGAAGATGTTTTGATGATGCCCAAAGGTGAAAAGTTAGCAGGTCTTTTGGATAAATTCCGTTTGCTTTCTTAAAAGAGAAGTGCAGCAGTAATAATTAAAGGAGCAAAAGATTATGGAACAAGAGAAAAAACACTATAGCTTTAGTGATTTGGTCGATATTTTGAGAGCCTTGCGGGGTGAAAATGGCTGCCCGTGGGACAAAGTGCAAACCCATCAGAGCATTAAAATGAATTTGATTGAAGAGGCCTATGAAGCCATGGAGGCACTGGACCACGACACGCCGGATGCCTTTGCTGATGAATTGGGCGACCTTTTGATGCAGGTGGTTTTTCACGCGCAAATCGGCGAAGATGCAGGTACTTTTACCCTTGATGATGTGCTGTATCATATTTGCCATAAAATGATTTCACGACACAGCCACATTTTTGGAAATGATGTTGCCGAAACGCCCGAAGCGGTCCTTGACACCTGGGAAAAAAATAAGCAAAAAGAAAGAGGACAAAAAAGCTATACCGAAAGCATGGAGAGCGTGTGTTCGTATTTGCCGGCGCTGATTCGTGCCCAAAAGGTGCAGTCAAAGGCGGCTAAGGTGGGCTTTGATTGGGAAAGTGTCGATGGGGCACTGCAAAAATTGCGTGAAGAGGTTGAAGAACTGGCTGAAGCAGCAGGGCAGCAGGATAAGACTCATGTCAGCGAGGAACTGGGCGATGTTTTATTTTCGGCTGTTAATGTTGCCCGCTTTTTTAAATGTTCGGCGGAGGAATCCTTAGGGGAGACCATCCGCAAGTTTATCAACCGCTTTTCTTTTATTGAAAAAGAGGCCCAAAAAGCAGGCAAGAAACTGGAAGAAATGACATTAGACGAGATGGATGCCCTGTGGAATGCGGCAAAAGGTCGTTAAAATAGACAAAAAAGGGTAGTTCTATTTAGTGATATTAAATGAAGATTATGTAAACAAGAAAAAAACATTTCACAAATGGCGAAATATGTCGTATAATGATATTTAGTGTTTTATATTATGTAAAGGAGGCGAGAAGATGAATAAAGCAGAATTAGTTGCTGCACTGGCACAGAAGGCTGACATTACAAAAAAAGATGCGGAAAAAGTGCTGGGTGCGTTTGTTGACATCGTTGGAGAATCCTTGAAAAAAGGTGATAAAGTTCAGTTGGTAGGTTTTGGTACATTTGAAGCAAGAAAGAGAGCTGCTCGTACCGGTAAGAACCCCCAGACAAAAGCTGTTATCAAAATTCCGGCAAGCGTTGTTCCGGCATTTAAAGCCGGCAAAGCATTAAAAGATGTTGTTTCCGGTAAATAATGAAAAAATTGAGCCGTCCGGCATTAGCCGGGCGGCTTTGTTTATATCAGCTGTTTAGATAAAATTCCTTGCGCAATCTTGTAATAATACTTTTTTCAAGTCGTGATACCTGCACCTGAGAAATACCCAGGCGTTTGCCGACTCGCTCTTGGGTTTCGCCCTTTATGTAACGCAGGAGGATGATGGTTTGCTCGCGCTGAGGCAAAGTACCAATTATCTGCTTTAGCGCCAGCTTATCAACGCTGTCAAAAGCAATTTCTCTTGCCGCAATCTGCTCACCTAAGGTGGTGTCAGCATCTCCACGGGGTTCATCTAATGAAAGGGTTGGCTGCACTGCTGCTAATACATTGCTGAGCTCTTCCGGCTGCATGGACAGCCTATGGGCAAGTTCACAAATGGTGGGCTCGCGTCCGTTTTGCCTTGTGAGTATTTCTTGCATGTGTGCAGCTTTTGCTGCCAGTGTCTTATAAGAACGGCTGACCTTTATGGCTGTGTTGTCACGCAGATAGCGTTTAATCTCTCCTAACATAACCGGAACGGCATAGGTGGAAAGCTGCACACCAAAATCGGGATTAAAAGCATTTAAAGCCTTAATCATGCCGACAGAGGCAATCTGATACAAGTCTTCAGCATCGACGCCACGGTTTAAAAAACGATTGGCAACCATATGTACAAGTCCCAGATTTTTTTCCAATAACTGATTTCTGGCGTCAGCATCCCCTTGGGCACACCGGCGAAATAAATCGGTTGACATAGCGCTTTCCTCCCTTTAAGAGAGAGTGCTGTCACTGCCAATCTGTTTTGTCATGATGACAGTGGTGCCTTTGTCCATTTCAGATTGCACGACCAAACTGTCCATGAATGTTTCCATCACGGTAAAACCCATGCCGGAGCGTTCGTCGTCGGCTGCACTGGTATACATGGGCTCTAAGGCCTGCTCAATATTTTCAATTCCACGACCGGCATCTGAAATGGTAAGGCAGACGGTTTTATCCAGTGATAAAGCGCACGAGATGGTCACGATTCCGTTCCCATGACCGTAGCCATGAACAATGGCATTTGTCACAGCTTCTGATACAGCTGTTTTAATATCGGCCAGCTCTTCTAAAGTGGGGTCAAGCTGTGCCACAAAGGCAGAAACGGCTGCTCGGGCAAAGCCCTCGTTTGCTGATTTGCTCAAGAAACTAAGATTTATTTTGTTTTCCATGTTCAAGCCTCCTTTAAATCTCTCAGCGCGTTTTCAACGCCGGGATAAACTGTCATAAGTTTTTTTAAGCCGGACATGGTAATCAGGCGTTCAGTTTGCGGCTTTGTGCAAACCAGTGCCACCTGACCGCCTAAAGAATGAATGAGTTTGTAGCGTCCGATAATCATACCGATGCCGGAGCTATCCATAAAAGAAAGGTCAGAAAAATCAAAAATCAGATTTTTGGCATCCCGTTCGGCAATGGTTCTTTCGATGACCATCCGTGTTGGTTCGGCTTCGTGGTGGTCCAGCTCGCCGATTAGCTTGACAATTAAAGTTTTGTTACATAGCTTTAGTGTAATTTGCAAAGCTTTTTCTCCTTTCAAAATGTAAAAAATTAGTGCTTGTGTTTTTGCACCTTTATATATTCGTCGGGCTTGTCTTATTTCCTGCGTAAAAAAATAAAAGGTTTTGTCGAAAAGAGGTAACATTTCGACAAAACCTTATTTTGTGACAAAAACCGGGATTTTATGCATTAAAATTTTCTGTTTCCGTTTAAAAAGACGGCTTCAATTTTCACGTCTAATGAAAACAGTTCGCCACTGTGGATGACAATGTCGGCATCCTTACCAACAGAAAGACTTCCAACCCGTTGCTCAAGACCGACATTCTTAGCAGCTTGTATGGTAATGGCAGCTAACGCTGCCATGGGGGAGAGGCCACTCTGACAGGCCAGGGCAGCACAGAGATAAAGGCGGTTTAAAGGAATTTCGGGATGGTCTGTGATGATGGCAAAGGGAATACCGGCATCTTCAAAGGCTTTATAAATATCAAAACTCAAATTCCGAAGTTCAGGCTTTGTTCTTCCACCCAGAGTGGGTCCTAACATAACCGGCAGTTTTTTCTCAGCCAAAAGGGGTAGAATCAGATGCCCTTCCGTGCAGTGCTCTAATGTGATGGGAATTTGAAATTCTTCACCAATGCGGATGGCGGTGCTGATATCATCAGCACGATGCACATGTATTTTTAAAGGCAATTCTCCACGGATGACCTGTGCCAATGCCTCCATTTTAAAGTCAAAATCGGGACGGTCATTTTCGGGATTTTCTTTATATTCATCCCACAGACGCACATATTCTTTTGCTTCAAACAGTGCTTCGCGCAAAATGGCAGCTGTTGCCATTCGTGTGGTGGGGGCTTGTTTTTTGCCGCCGTAAACCATTTTAGGATTTTCACCCAGGGCAGCCTTCATAGCAATGGGCGCTTTTATAATCATTTCATCCACCCAGCGACCATCTGTTTTTAAAGCTGCAAACTGGCCGCCGATTACATTGGCGCTGCCGGGCCCTGTCACCACAGTGGTAACACCGGCCTCTAAAGCCTCTTTAAAAGCAGCGTCAAAGGGATTGATGGCATCAATAGCGCGAAGTTGAGGTGAAATGGGATCGGTATCTTCGTTGCCGTCGTCGCCCTCACCACCGGCACCTTCCTCCCACAAACCGGCATGGCAGTGAGTGTCAATAAAACCGGGAAGAGCCATAGCACCCTTTGCGTCGTAAACCTCTTCAAAGTCAGCATCTGTTGCTTTTAAATCCGTCATGTGACCAATGGCTTTAATGGTTTTTTCATCTATGATAATATATCCGTTTTCATACTCTGATGCATCCATCGTTACAATGTGTGCATTTTTAATAATTTTCATTTTCTCACTCCTTGCTCATATCCATTTTATTGTAACTGAAATCGCCAACTTTGTCAATTAAATTTCCGCAAAAGTGTTGACAGAGAGGCTTTTAAGGTTTATTATATATAATGAGGTTTAATGTACATAATATTGTCATTGTAAAATGAATAAATGGCTTGGTGAGATATCTGTTAAATATTGGGTCAAGCTATTTTGAAAGGATTGATATTACCAATGAAAGTATCTAAAATGTTGTTTAAAACGCTTCGTGAGACACCGGCAGAGGCCGAAACCGTCAGCCATCAGCTGATGCTGCGGGCGGGCCTTATGAGAAAGCTTGCTTCCGGTGTTTATTCTTATCTGCCTTTAGGTCTTAAGTCTCTGCATAAGGTTGAGCAGATTATTCGTGAAGAGATGGATGCAGCCGGTGCGCAGGAGCTTCTTATGTCAGCGATTTTACCTGCAGAATATTATCAGGAATCCGGTCGTTGGGATGTTTTCGGTCCCGAGATGTTCCGCTTAAAAGACCGGAACGACCGTGACTTTTGCTTAGGACCCACTCACGAAGAAATTTTCACCCAAACAGTGAAGAGTGAGGTTTCATCTTATCGTCAACTGCCCCTGACACTGTATCAGATTCAGACTAAATATCGTGATGAACGCCGCCCTCGTTTTGGTGTTATGCGCTCTCGTGAATTTATGATGAAAGATGCTTACAGCTTCGACCGTGACGAGGCAGGTCTTGATGCATCCTATCAGCAGATGTATAAAGCATATTGTCGTGTGTTTGACCGGTTGGGTCTTGATTATATTGTAGTAGACGCCGATAGTGGAGCTATGGGTGGCTCCGGTTCTCAGGAATTTATGGTTAAATCAGAGTCCGGTGAGGCAGTTATTGCTTTTTGTCCTCACTGCAATTATGCAGCAAATGACGAAAAAGCTGCCTGCGTTCCCGAAAAGATGGCGCCTGAAGCACCTAAAAAGCTGAATAAGATACATACCCCCAAGGCAGGTACCATTGAAGAATTGGTAGAATTTTTAGGCACAGACAGCAAGCATTTTGCCAAAACTTTGATTTATGTGGCTGCTGGTGAACCTATAGCTGTTATGGTTCGTGGTGACAGAGAAGTTAACGAAACAAAGCTTGCCAACCTCTTGGGTGTTAATGAGCAGGATTTGGCTTTGGCCGAGGCTGATGTGGTTACCCAGGTTACAGGTGCCCGCGTAGGTTTTGCAGGCCCCATTGGTCTTTCTGTTTCGGTATATTGTGATTTGGAAATTGCAGAAATGTATAACTATGTTGTGGGTGCTAATGATACAGATTATCATTATGAAAATGTTAACGCTTCTGACTTTACACCTGCAAAAATTGCTGACTTGCGCACCATTACCAATGGTGATGTTTGTCCCCGTTGCGGACAGGCCGTAGAGACAACCCGCGGCGTTGAAGTGGGCCATATCTTTAAGCTGGGCACTAAGTATACAGAAGCTCTTGACTGCACCTATTTGGACGAAAACGGCAAGGCTGCCACCCCCATCATGGGTTGCTACGGCATTGGTGTTAATCGCACCTTGGCTGCCGTTATTGAACAGTATAACGATGAAAACGGTATCATCTGGCCTGTTAGTGCAGCGCCTTATCAGGCGGTTGTTGTGCCGGTAAATTGCAGTAACGAAGAACAAATGCAACTGGCAGAAAAAGTGTATAACGAATTAAAGGCACAGGGCATTGAGGTGATGCTTGATGACCGCAATGAACGCCCCGGTGTTAAATTTAAAGATGCAGATTTAATTGGTATTCCCGTGCGTATCACAGCCGGCAAAATGGCCGGAGAAGGCATTGTGGAGTATAAGCTGCGTTCTCAGCAGGAAAGCATTGATCTGCCTGCTGAAGAAGCAATTCAAAAGGCTGTGGACTGGATCCGTGGTGAATTAAAGTTTGAGGAGAAATAAAATTATGAAACGAATTTTATTCCTTGCCCTGACTGTCATGCTGATGCTTTCTATATCTGCCTGCGGCAAAAAACAAAGCTATGACCCTACCGGTGCAGATAAGGCACAGCTGGGGTTTGAGACAGAGGTACCTGCAACTGAAGACCTCGAAGTTTCAGAACCCATTGTACCTTTAGCACCCTCTTCCAATAAAGAAGTTGTGACTGATGAAGAGGCGCCGGAGGTTTTCTGGGCTATGGATACGGCTTATCATTTAGAAAACTGTCCCGAATTGCTGGATGTGCAGTATAGTTCAGTTTCCTGGGACATGGTAAAACAAATTCAATTGAGGCAGTGCCCCTTTTGTAACCCACCACAATATGAGGGCTATGTCGAATAAAGACTGCTTGTTACAGTAAAACTTAAGGACTTTGTAACAGAAGGGAGTGGATCTGATGAAAAGAAGAAGGTTTAGCGGTGTTAAACCGATAGCCTTGCTTTTATCCGCCCTTCTGTTTTTTTTATCAGGATGTCAGCCGGTAACAATGAAAAATTCCGGGCAACCTAAAAAAGTGGTTGAGTATGAAGATACCCATGAAACACCCCAAAAAGGTGGAGTTCTTCGTCTTGCGGTCACAGGTGCACAACCACTGAGCCCCATAACTGCGCAAAATGAAAACAATCTTGATGTTTTAAAACTTATTTTTGACGGTTTGTTCTGTACAACTCCTAATCACAGAGTGGAAAAGGTTTTGTGCGAGGACTATTCTATTTCACCTGACGGACTCACATACACCATTCGCTTAAAAGATAATGTGAGTTTTCATAACGGTGCCAAGTTGACAGCAGCTGATGCCGAAGCGACATTATCAGCGCTTTTGGCATCAGGCAGCCCATATAGCAAGCAACTGGGCTCTATTGCCTCAATCAGCAGCCAAAATATGACGCTGACCATCACATTACATTGGCCGGTAGCAAATTTTCCTGCACTTTTACATTTTCCAATTATGTCGGCTGCTGATTTGCAAACAGCACTGGAATTTTATGTGCCCAACGGAACGGGACGCTATAAGGTGCAAAGCTACAAAAAGAGCAAGGAAATGTTTTTGTCGGTGAATGAAAACTATCACAAGTCATTCATTCCCTATATCTCTGATATCAGGGTTTATCTGCTTAAAGATGAATCAACAGCCGTTTCCATGTTGGAGAATTTGCAGATTGACCTTTTGCCTTCTGATGTGATTAACTTAGATGCATATACGCCAAAACGGAATTTGTCCTCAGTGGATATTTCCGGTGGCACCTTTACCTTTTTAGGCATTAACAATCAAAAATCGGCATTTTTATCGGCTTTGACAAGAACGGCACTGTCTGACTGTATTGACAAGACAAAAGTTATTGCAAATTGCAAGGTGCAATATGCTGAGGCTACGGATTTACCTCTGCCACCTCACTCTTTCTGGACGCAGCCTCAAAGCGAGGGAACTGCTTTTGATGCAGAAAAAATCCGCGGACTTTTGACAGATGACGGATGGCTATTATCCGAAAACAGTGTCCCAACCAAAGAGGTTTATGGTGAATTGACATATCTTGCGCCGGAAATTTTAGTGAACAGTGAAAATGAAACAAGGCGAAAGGCCGCAGAAGAAATCAGACGCTCTTTGGTTGAAGCCGGCATTCCTGCAACTGTGACGGCAGTGCCCTTTGCAGAATATGAGACGCGAATTGCTAATGGCAATTTCGACCTGTTTATTGGCGAGATAGCACTGACTGAAAATTATGATTTGTCCTTTTTGTTAAAGACGGATGAAAATCTTTGCGGCATTTCAAACGAACACATTGACCAAACCTTAAATGCGTTGGTTTTGGCCGAAGGAGAAGGGCAGAAGCAAGCACTATATCATGAACTCTGTTATGCAGTTAACTCGGCAATGCCCATTGTGAGCCTCTATTTTGAATATGAGCAGCTGGTGCTTGACGGCAGAGTGAAGGGTAGCATCATTCCCTCATCAACAGACATTTTTTATGGTATTGAGGGCTGGTTTTTGTCGTGAAACAGTAGCCAAGCTGTAACAGAAAAGTAAAATATTTGGAATTGACCTTTTATTGTTCATATGATACAATAAACTAAAACGGCAGTAGCCGATTTTATAGCAAATTAACAATTATAAAAACGGAGGGAAAGATATGAAAAAATCAAAAAGACTTTTGTCTATTCTGCTCACTGTGGCCATGATGCTTTCTTTAGCAGTGCCTTCAGTTATGGCAGCGGATTTTAGCGATGTTTCAGAGAGTTACCATTACTACACCGCTATACAAAGCTTGGTAGCTCGTGGTATTATTAATGGTTATGAAGAAGAGAATGGAACTTTTACATTCAAACCAGAAGCAACCATTACTCGAGCAGAATTTTGTAAAATGATTATTTATTCCATTGGTCTTTCCAGCATGGCGGAATCAGTGGTTAGCGAAACCGGTTTTCCCGATGTTTCTCCTGAACACTGGGCTGCCGGTGCAATTAAAACAGCATTTGATTTAAAAATCATTAATGGTTTTGATGATGGAACATTTAAGCCCGGCGAACCTGTTACATATGACCAGGCAATCAAAATGACTGTTTGTGCAAAATATGACAAACTGGGCGAAGCAGCTATGAAAAATGGCGGCTATCCCACAGGTTACAGAAAGGTTGCTAACAGCTACGGCTTTACCAAGAATGTCATTGATGGTGTTTTTGACCAGCCTGCAAAGCGAGGCACAATTGCCAAACTGGTTGACAACATGATGGGTGTTAAACTGTCTGAAATTACCGATGATCCCACTGCAGTTGAATCTGATCAGCAGGTAGAAGTTAAAGGTCAGGTTGTTGCTGTCTATGGTGCATCCATTGAAGATACTTTGTCCACTCTGACCAAGTATCAGGTTAAAATTAAGCAAAACGACGGTTACACCGTAATTTATAATGGTGAAAACCTGGCGATTAAAGATGACCTGCGTTCGTTGCTTGGTAAACTTGTGGTTGCTTACTATAAGGACGAGATGGCAGTTGATGTGCTGACTTTAACAGGCATCGACGAACAAAGAGGCAGAAACGATGAAATTGTTGTTGACTTAGATGAGGTTGTTGCTGCAGAAAGTGATACATCTTTCATTTATGAAGACAAAGACGGCGATCGGGAAAAAGTAGCTGTTGATTCTGATGCAAAGATTGTATATAACGGCAGCTTGTCCGCTAGCGGTTTTAAAGCATTGGTAGATGCCAATGTCAACAATTCCGGTAACATCCGTTTCCTGTCAACAAGCGGTTCCAGCGGTGCTGCTGATGTTGTTTTCATTTCGGCTTACAAAAACTATCAAGTAACATCTGTCAGCAGAACAAGCAAGACTGTTTACTTAGATGACGGCACAACTGTTACATCCATGGTAATTGATGACGATGCCAGAAACAAAACTGTCAGCATTTTAAAAAATGGTAAAAGCGCAGCTTTTTCCGCTGTTGTTAAAAACCAGATTTTATCTATTGCAAAAGACAAAGAAACCAATGAAAACTTTATCGAAGTATTAATTGGTCCTGATCCTTTCACCGGTCGTGTTTCTGCCATGACTCGTGGCGAAGGCAAACTGACCATTAATTCTAAAGAATATACCTTTGCAGCCGGCACATCCTATGGAACAGACATTGAAGTTGGTTCTAACTTAAAGGTTTATCTGGATGCTTTCGGTAAAATTGCCAAATACGAGATTCAGGCGGCATCTGTTAATTACTCCTATGCTTATCTGACTCAGATTAGAAATGTAGGTACCGGCATTGATGCAGACCTTCGCATAGAAGTTGTTAACTTAAGTAGCGGTACCATCAAAAAGTTTGACAATTATCCTTTAGCTGACACTGTTTCAATTAATAACAAAAACTATAAAACAGAAACAGACTTCTTGGAAATTCAAGCGCTTTTAGAGGCAAAAGCTGCAGAATTTGCCCGCACAATCTCAGATAAAGACTTTGGCGCTGGTGTGGGTGAGGTTTATCAGCCTATCAAATACAGCCTGACAGATGGTGCTGTTTCTCACGTTTTAATTGGTGGCACAACAGATGCAGAGCTTAAGGTTAATACCGAAGGCCTGGATACAGCTATCAAGTGTACAACCAACTACACAGGCCTTGCAGGTATTTACAACTTAACCTCCAGCACAAAGGTGTTGTGGTTGCCTGAAAATGATAAATTAAACGATTACAGTAAGTATACATTAAAGCCCGGTAATAATTCCGGCTTGGCTATCGGCAACACTTATAATTTGCTGCTCGTTGACTTAAACAGCTCCGGAACACCTTCTTTAGTTGTTGTTTATAATGTAAGCGGCTCAACCATCACAACCAATGACTGGATTAACTACCTGCCCGGCATTGTTACTAAAAAATCAAGTGACGATACCTATGACAAGATTACGGTGTATGGTTCCTTTGGCGAAAAGGTTTATCTTGAAGATGACACCGATTTCTATGATAGTATTAATGTGGGTGATGTGATTCGTGTAGCAGCAGATAATCAGAATGTCATTGATGATATTGAGGTTGTTGCTGTTGCATCTGAAATCTTTAACGGCACAAACTATGTTAAAGTTGGTGCACATCAGCTGATAAGCGGTGCTAAGGTCGACTTTGTTGAAAAGAGCGGCTCTTATGCTAAGGAAATCCGCGAAGGTGGTAACTACACAGAAGACAGAGCAAATCTTTCCTATATGGCCGGTACGGTTTACAGCTATATTGACGGAACCTTGATGGTTGCTCTTGACTATTTAACTGAAGGCGAAGTTTGGGATAAAGTTACCTTGGGTAATAATGAATTGTTAAAGAGCATCGTGGCTGCTGAAAGCGTTCCCACAATTGCCGTAACCATGGATGGCGATACTGTGAAAAACATTTCAACAAATGCAGAAATCAGTGAAGTAATCCCCTATACAACTGATGGAAACAGTATCAATACTGAAGCAAATAAAGTTTTTGTTTACAGAAGCGCAAACAATGCTAAGTTAGTCATCATCTTCCGTGCTGACTGATTTATCAAATAACTATGGATTAAAGCCTGAAGCCTTAGTGGCTTCAGGCTTTTTAATATGGTTTTGCTGCGTTACCCGGATTCGTGCATCTTTTATGTAATTTAGACTTGTATTTGTTTTTGTTTTATGGTACAATGATGAGGAACATGCGAAAAAAGAAGGAGAGAGACCGTTGACGAATGTATTTGATATTTTAAAAGAGCGTGATTTAATTGCCCAAACAACCCATGAAGAAGAAATCAGAGAACTTCTGGGCAAGGAAAAAGTCACATTTTATATAGGTTTTGACCCTACGGCAGACAGTCTTCATGTAGGTCACTTTTTACAGATGATGGTTATGGCACACATGCAGAGAGCCGGCCATCGCCCCATTGCTATTTTAGGTGGCGGAACAGCCATGATTGGTGACCCCACCGGCAAAAGCGACATGCGTCGCATGCTGACAGTGGACCAACTGGCGCATAATGCTGCGTGCTTTAAAAAGCAGCTCTCTAAATTTGTCGATTTTTCAGACGGAAAGGCCTTAATGCTTAACAATGCCGATTGGTTTCTGCCCCTTAACTACATGGAATTTTTGCGCGATATCGCCGTGCATTTTTCTGTTAATCGCATGCTGTCGGCAGAGTGCTTTAAATCCAGAATGGAAAAAGGTTTAACTTTCTTAGAGTTTAACTATATGCTTTTGCAGAGCTATGATTTTTACAAGCTCAATCAGGATTATAATTGCGTCTTGGAACTGGGTGGCGATGATCAATGGTCTAACATCATTGGTGGCATTGAGCTCATCCGCAAAAAGACGGGTAAACAGGCGTATGGTATGACCTTTACTCTGCTTACCACCAGTCAGGGCAAAAAAATGGGTAAAACCGAGAGCGGTGCCCTTTGGTTAGACCCTGAAAAAACCTCTCCTTATGAATTTTATCAATATTTCAGAAATGTCAACGATGAAGATGTTATTCGTTGCTTAAAGTTGATTACCTTTGTTCCCATGGATGAAATTAACCGTCTGGCAAAGCTGGAAGGTCAGGAACTGAACGAGGCTAAGAGAATTTTGGCCTTTGAGGTTACAAAGCTTGTACATGGTGAAGAAGAAGCAACCAAGGCTATGCAAACAGCTGAAAGTCTTTTTGGCGGTGCTAACAACACAGACAACATGCCTACCACAGAAATGGCTTTGACAGAAGAGAATTATGGTCTTTTAGATGTGATGCAAGCTGCAGGCTTAATCAGTTCAAAGGGCGAAGGTCGTCGTTTGATTGAGCAGGGCGGTGTTTCGGTTGATGATGCTAAAATCACCGATGTAACCTTCCGATTGACCAAGGATGCCTTGCAAAAGGGCGTTGTGATTAAAAAAGGCAAAAAGGTTTATCATAAAGTGATTGGCAAGTAAGTAATTTGTGCTGTTTATGACCTCGGTTTGCCGGGGTCAGTTTTCATTCAATAGTTGTAAAAAAAAGAGGTGAGTGTATGCCGATTAAAATACCCAATCAGCTTCCTGCGACAAAAACGCTGACAAATGAAAATATTTTTGTTATTACCGAAACAAGAGCCTTAACACAAGATATTCGTCCTTTGAAAATTGCGATTTTAAATTTAATGCCCACAAAAATTGAAACAGAAACACAGCTGGCTCGTCTTTTGGGCAACACACCCCTGCAGGTTGAACTGACGCTGCTGCACACAGAAAGCTATAAATCAAAAAACATTAATGAAGAGCATATGCTCGCTTTTTATAAAACCTTTGCAGAGGTAAAAGACGAAACCTTTGATGGCCTGGTGATTACCGGTGCTCCCGTGGAGCAAATGGAATTTGAAGAGGTTAGCTATTGGGAAGAGTTGTGCCAGATTTTTGAATGGAGCAAAACCCATGTCACCAGCACTTTTCATATTTGCTGGGGCGCTCAAGCCGGTCTCTATTACCATTTTGGTATTCCCAAATATCCTCTTGAAAAGAAGCTTTTTGGCATTTACAACCATCAGGTAGAGCATAAGTCATCTATTTTATTCCGTGGCTTTGATGATGAGTTTTTAGCCCCTCATTCCCGCCACACAACCATTCGGCGTGAAGATGTTGAAAAGGTGCCGGAGCTGAAGATTTTGGCCTCATCAAAAGAGGCAGGTCTTTATGTTATCAGCACGGCGCGGGGACGGCAGATTTTTGTGACGGGCCACTCAGAATATGATGCAAATACCTTGCAAAAGGAATATCAGCGGGATGTTGATGCAGGCTTGCCTATTGAGGTGCCCAAAAACTATTTCCCGGACGATGACCCGACACAGCCGCCAAGAGTTACCTGGCGGAGTCATGCCAACCTTTTATATTCTAACTGGCTTAACTATTTTGTGTATCAGGTAACACCCTATGACATCACAAAAATTAAATAAAAGTCCTGTAGCAGACCATTTTTAAATGGTCTGTTTTTTTATAAAAAAGCCTCCCTTGACTAAAGGGAGGGGGACCGTCGCAGACGGTGGTGGGATTTAGATTTTTTGCAAAAAAAATCGAAGCAAAGCGGACTTTGCCTCGACTAAGGTGGCGGTGAATATGGTGTGTACTCAACTCACAAAAAGTTGATAGCGACAGTGCACCGTAGTGAGTGCGCTTGCAAACGAGCAGGTGAACCGAGCGAGACTTTTTGTGACAAAGGAGAAGCAAGGGAGCGGGCGAATGATTTTTTGCAAAAAAAAATCGAAGCAAAGCGGACTTTGCTTCGACGTGGTGCCGGTGGCCGGACTCGAACCGGCACGGTGTCGCCACCGGTGGATTTTGAGTCCACTACGTCTGCCAATTCCATCACACCGGCATATGCATATCATATTGCCTAACCACTTTACCTATTATATCTCATCAAGCCGCTTCTGTCAAGCGTTATTATTATTTTTTTGCATTTTTTCCTTTCATTTACAGAGAGCTTTTTCTTACATTAAATCCGCTTAATAAATCTTGAAGAGTTTCCTTTTTTATGGTACAATAAATATTGATTGAGTTAGAAAACAAGTTTTCATCAAACAATAGGTAAGGAATGCGAGTATGAAAAGATTAGTCATTGGTATTCTCGCCCATGTTGACGCCGGAAAAACGACACTTTCTGAGGCAATGCTCTATCAAACGGGGCACACGCAAAAAATTGGCCGAGTTGACCATGGGGACGCCTTTTTAGACACCGATAAAATGGAAAAAGACAGAGGCATTACCATTTTCTCAAAGCAAGCTGTACTCAGCTTGGGGGATATGGAAATGACTCTTGTTGACACGCCCGGACATGTGGATTTTTCTGCAGAAGCAGAAAGAACGCTGCGGGTACTTGACTATGCCATTTTGGTTATCAGTGGCTCAGAGGGTGTGCAGAGTCATACAGAAACCTTGTGGAAACTTTTGCGTCATTATGATGTTCCCACCTTTATTTTTATTAATAAAATGGATTTAGAAGGAGCCGATAAGCAGACTATTTTAGCCGATTTAACAGAAAGACTGGATGTAGGCTGTGTCGATTTTTCAAACAAAAATGCAGCTTTTTTTGAAAATGTAGCTATGGCTTCGGGCGAACTGTTAGAAGAATATATAGAAACAGAGCAAATAGGGGAAGAGTCTTTAAAAAAGGCAATCGCATCCCGAGAGGTGTTTCCCAGCTTTTTTGGTTCGGCACTTAAAATGGATGGCATTGACACCTTTTTAGAGGGACTTTCAGGATACACGCAAGAGAAAATATATGGTGATAGCTTTGGTGCCAAGGTTTATAAAATATCGGAAGATGACAAGGGTCAGCGGCTTGCCTTTATGAAAATAACAAGCGGCAGCTTGCAGGTTAAAGAGATTATTAATGGCAATGAGTGGAGTCAAAAGGTTAATGAACTCAGGGTTTATTCCGGCGCGAAATATAAAAGCGAGCAGGTAGTTTATGCCGGCAGCATTTGTGCTGTCCCAGGTCTTTTAAAAACCTATCCCGGTGAGGGTTTGGGTTGTGAGCCGGAAGCAGACAGCCTCATTTTAGAGCCGGTTTTCACCTATTCGGTAGTATTGCCGCCTGAAACGGACATGACACTTGCTCTGGGGATTTTCAGAAAAATTGAGGAAGAAGAAACACAAATGCATGTTATCTGGAACGAGCATTTGCAAAAAATAGATGTTCAGGTGATGGGTGAGGTGCAGCTTGAGGTTTTAAAGCGCATTTTAGAAGACCGATTTGGACTATCTGCCCAGTTTGCACAAGGCAGCATTATTTATAAAGAAACCATTCAAGCCAGCGTTGAGGGCGTGGGGCATTATGAACCCCTGCGACATTATGCCGAGGTGCATTTGCTCTTGGAACCGGCGAAAAGGGGTAGCGGCGTTGTTTTTTCATCAAATTGCAGTGAGGATGTTTTAGAAAGAAACTGGCAACGGCTCATCATGACCCATTTGTCTGAAAAGACACATCGTGGGGTTTTAAGCGGTGCACCCATAACCGACATAAAAATCACCCTAGTTAATGGTCGTGCGCATCAAAAACACACCGATGGTGGCGATTTTCGTCAGGCGACTTACAGGGCGGTGCGTCAGGGACTGATGCAGGCAGAGAGCCTTTTGCTTGAACCTTATTACAGTTTTACTTTGGAGGTACCTACCGCATCAACGGGCAGAGCTTTAACTGATTTACAACGGATGGAAGCGACTTTTTCTGCCCCTGAACTAAAAAAAGAAATGTCGGTCATCACGGGCGTGGCACCAATTTCGAAAATAAGAGACTATCACGCCGAAGTAATTTCGTACACCCATGGGCTTGGCAGACTATCCTGCATTTTTAAGGGTTATGAGCCGTGCCAAAATCAAGAAGAGGTTATAAAGAGCATTGGCTACAACCCGGATGCCGACCTTGAAAACACGGCAAACTCCGTTTTTTGTACCCACGGCAGCAGCTTCACAGTGGCATGGGATGAGGTTTTTTCTCATATGGATATTCCGGCGCTTCGCCCTAAATCAGAAGAAAAAATTCCGGTTGCAAAACCTCAAGAAAGAAGAGTGCAACAGGTAGGCGATGAGGAGCTTTTGCGAATTTTTGAAAGTACTTACGGTCCTATTGAAAGAAGATTGCCCGGCGCTGCCCAAAAGCTTAAAACCATCAAAAACTCCAGTTATAAAATAAAGGCTGTGCCTGCGGGACCGGAATTTTTGTTGATTGATGGCTACAACATTATCTTTGCCTGGGAAGATTTAAAAAAACAGGCAGAAGACAGCTTGGAAGATGCAAGAGACAGACTCATTCAGCGCATTGCAAACTATCGTGCCATGAGAGACATCAATATAATTCTAGTTTTTGATGCTTATAAGGTTAAGGGCAATCAAAGGGAAATTGAAAGTGTGCACGGCGTGAGCGTTGTTTACACAAAAGAGGCTGAAACAGCCGATTGCTATATTGAAAAAACAACAAAGGAATTGTGCAAAAACTACCATGTAAAAGTAGCCACTTCGGACAGCTTAGAGCAAATTATTATTTTTGGTCATGGAGCTGTTCGTCTGTCGGCCAAAGAGCTTTATGCAGAGGTTTTAGCTGCTGAAGAAGAAATGCGGGAGATTATCAGCCAAAACAATTTGTCACAATAAAAAGATACAAAAAAACACCGGGAAAAGCAGCTTGCTGTTTTTCCCGGTGCTTATTTTTAAGGCTTTGAGCCTTGGTTATTTTTTTAAAATGTGGTCCATAATCATGGCCGTAACATGAGCACAGCGTTTTTCCATGGCCTCCCGCGTGTCAAAATCACGGTGCAAAATATGTGTTAAAGTATGCGTGTTACTATAGTATGAAAAAGTCAGCATGTTAATGGACATAACCACTTCGTCAACATCAATCGTCTCTTTGAAAACGCCTTCATTTTTTCCCTTAATTAAAATGTCTTTTGCAAAGTCTAAGGCGTTTTTCTTCAGCGAAATGGCCTGCGACTTACTGATGTAGGCAGCATCGTTTAAATTCTCCCACATAACCAATTTGATAAAACATGGATTTTCATAAAAGAAATTGAAATATGTAGCAATGATGTTTTTAATGGTTTCTTCGCAGGAAAGATTTTGAGAAACAGCTGCATCTTCAAACTTTGCAAGGCGTTCATACACAATTGTCAAAACCGAAGAATAAAGCTCTTCTTTGTTGTTGAAGTGTTCGTAAATCAGGCGCTTGTTCACGCCTGCCTTTTCGGCCAGGTCGTTAATTCTTGCGCCATACAGCCCTTTTTCTGCAAACTCTTCTAAAGCAACATCTAAAATTCTTTGCTTTTTCAGCTCAGCGTTTTTCATGCTTAAACACCTGAATATGCATTGTAACCGCCGTCGATGGGTAACACAACGCCTGTTACAAAAGATGCAGCATCAGAGCAAAGATAAATAATACCGCCAACCAACTCTTCAGGATTGCCATATCTGCCCATGGGTGTACCGGCAATAATCTTTTGACCACGGGGCGTGGGGTTACCGTTTTCGTCTTCTAACAGGAAGTGGTTTTGCTGGGTGTGTAAGAAACCGGGTGCAATGGCATTTACACGAATGTTAGAAGAATATTCCTGAGCAAAATGCACGCTCATCCACTGCGTGAAGTTAGAAATGGCAGCCTTTGCAGCGCTGTAAGCGATGGTATTTGTCAGCGGTGTGAATGCCGCCATAGAAGAAATGTTAACAACAGAACCGCTTTTTTGCTCAACCATAACTTCGCCAAAAACCTGTGTGGTGTAAACCGTTCCCAAAAGGTTAAGGTTCATAACCCACTGCAGAGAATCCTGAGGAATGTCAAAGAAAGACTGGGTGGGGCTGGTGGTGGCGGCGGGTTTGTTTCCACCTGCACCGTTAATCAAAATGTCAACGCGGCCAAAACGCTTCATAACGGTTTCACGGGCAGCCTTTAAACTATCCATGTTAAGAACATCAACACTAACGCCAATGGCTTCACCGCCTGCGGCAACAATTTCATCGGCAATTTTCTGTGCGCCTTCTAAAGCGATGTCCAAAACAGCGACTTTAACGCCCAAAGCAGCCAGTTCTTTTGCCATGCTTGAGCATAAAATACCGCCTCCGCCTGTAATAACAGCAACTTTTCCGCTGATATCAAAACTAATCATGTGTAAAACTCTCCCTTTCGTTTTTTTATATTGTAAACATAAATAAGTAAAAATGTCAATAACTTAAGGAAATATTTTTAAAAAAAATTCAAATACAGTTGACATTTTGGGGCGTTTGTGGTATATTTAAAAGAGAAAAACCGAACCATTTGGTTCGTAAATTTTGCAACACAAATTAAAGATGCTGTTTTTAGCGGAAAACAGCACTTTATGCGCCCCGAAAAGCCGGTCTTTTTTTGCAGCGGCGCCACAGGCAGATGTTGCAAAGAGAAGCGGAAGCTTTTCGTTTTTGAAAAGTAAAAAATACATAAGCAAGGAGTTTTGTTGTTATGAAACAAATCAAGGTATTAATGGTGGGTGCTGCCTTTTCAGCAGACCTCCATTCTGACGCGTATGCAAGACTGCGTGACAAAGCAAAAATCGTAGGCATTGCAGACAAGGCACCCGAACGGATTAAGGAACTGGCAGACCGTTATGGTTTTACTGACTATGAGGTCTATGACGATTTCAACACAGCCATTGAACAGTGTGATTGTGATGTTGTTGACATTTGTCTGCCGAACTTTTTACATCACGATGCAGCCATCGCAGCATTAAAGCGTGGTCGTGATGTTATTTGCGAAAAACCGCTGGCTACAACAGTTGAAGATGCCCTTGATATGGTTCAAACGGCAGAAAAACTGGGCAGACACATTTACTATGCAGAAGACTGGCTGGGTTGCCCGGCTCTTACCAAGGCAAGAGCATTGGTTGACAGCGGTGCAATCGGCGATTTGGTTTTTGTTCGTGCAAGAGAGAGTCATTGTGGTTCTCACAGCCCCTTTGCACAAACCATTAAGTTCTGCGGCGGCGGCTGCATGGTTCATTTGGGCGTGCATCCCGTTAGCTTTATGCTGGCAATGAAAAACAACCAGTGGAAAGAGCTTGTTGCTCTTACCTCCGGCGGTGGTGAAGAGAACCTGATTCATCGCACCATGGAGGGTGAAGACTGGGCAGGCGCCATGATGAAATTTGCCGATGGTACCACAGCCATTTTAGAGGCAAACTTTGTTACAAGCGGCGGTATGGAAGATATCATTGATTTCTACGGCACAAAGGGTTGCCTCCATGCTGACCTCACATTCTCAAGTGCTTTAAAGGGCTTTAGCATTCCCGGCTTTGACTATACAGTAGAAAAAGCAGAGGTTACCACCGGTTGGTCAAACCCTGCAGTTGACGAAAAGTTCAATCTTGGTTATGTTAATGAAATTGAACATTTCATGGATTGTATTGCAGAGCAGAAAGAAGCCGATATCGGTCTTCGCGGTATCGACGGCTATGAAGCCTTAAAGGTTATTAACCTGATTTATAAATCCGCCCGTGAGGGTATCAAAATTGTTAACGATGAGTTGGAGGTAAAGTAAAATGGCAAAAGACATTATCATTCCAGTTGAAGTCGGTGGTATTACCTTTAAAAACCCCTTCTATGTTGCTTCGGGTCCCACCACAAAGTCTGTAAAACAGCTTCAGAGAATTGAAGAAACCGGCTGGGCTGCTGCCAGCATCAAGCTGACAATCGACCCCGCCCCCTATATCAACCGTAAGCCCCGTTATGCCATGTTTAATGACAGAAATGCGCTGGCTTTCACAACAGAAAAGCGTCTCACCTTTGTTGAAGGCTTAAAGCTGATGGAAGATTCTAAAAAGGTTTTAACAGACCTTAAGCTCATGGCAAACATCACCTATGCCGGTGACGAAGGCGTTGCAGGTTGGGTTAACATGGCTAAGAAGTTTGAAGAAGTTGGTGCTGACATCATCGAGCTGAACATGTGCTGCCCCAACATGAGCTACAACCTTGAATTGACCAGCGGTTCAGAGGGCGCCAGCCAGAAGAAGACCGGCGCAAGCCTTGGTCAGCAGGGCGATGCAGTTGCTGAAATCGTTCGTGAAATCAAAAAGAACATTTCTATCCCCTTGTTTGTTAAGTTGACACCGGAAGGTGGTAAAATCGCTAAGGTTGCTCAAAGCTTATATGCTGCCGGTGCTGATGCAGTTGGTGGTACTTCAAACAGAATGGCGATTCCGCCTATTAACCTTGATCATCCAGAAAAGGCTTATTATCATCTGCAGGACGAAATTAGCATGAGCTGTCATTGCGGTCCCTGGCTGAAGCCTTTAGCACAGCGTGATACATATGAAATCAGAAAAGTCAATGGCATGGATCCTGCTATCATGCAGGCCGGTGGTATCACCAACTGGAAAGATGCTGTTGAAATGGTTATGTGCGGTGCTAACCTGCTTGGTGTTTGCGCTGAAACCTTAATCAGCGGTTATGACATTGTTCGTCCCATGATTTCCGGCATGAAGAACTACATGGATGAACATGGTTACACAGATTTGTCTCAGTTCAGAGGCATCATTGTTCCCCAGGTAAAAACAGCAACAGAGGTTACTCTCTATGGCGGTTATGCCCGCATTAAAGAGCCCAACCTGGCAGGTCCCTGTAAGGACGCTTGTCCGCACCATGTTCCCGCACAGGCTTACATTCAGAAAGTTGCCAAGGGTGAATATCGTGATGCATTTGACCTCATTACCTCCAAAGGTCCCCTGCAGGGCGTTTGCAGCTTAGTTTGCAGCCATCCCTGTGAAGAAGCCTGCACAAGAGGTATCAACGGCAGACCCGTTCAGATTCGCGATATCAAACGCTTTGTTTTAGAATATGGTAAAGAGCAAGGTTGGGAGCGTTCCTTCAAAGTTGATGCAGCTAACGGTCATCGTGCTGCTATCATTGGTTCTGGTCCCGCAGGTCTTGCTTGTGCTGCTCATCTTTGCCAGGCTGGTTATGATGTAACAGTATTTGAGCGTGAAGCAGCTCTGGGTGGTATGCTGCGTTATGGCATTCCCAAGTTCCGTATGCAGAACAACGTTATTGACGAAGAAGTTAATGCACTTAAAGATATGGGCGTTAAATTCCAGACCGGCGTAACCTATGGCAAAGATATCACAGCTGACAGCTTAAAGGCTGAAGGCTTTGATGCAATCTTTGTTGGTATTGGTGCTCAGGCAGGCAATAAGCTGGGTATTGAGGGTGAAACAGCTGACGGCGTTATGGATGCTGTTGACCTCTTAAAAGCTGTAACTGAAGAAAAAGATGTTAACATCGGCAAGAGAGTTGTTGTTATCGGCGGTGGCTTCACTGCTGTTGACGCAGCGCGTACTGCTGTTAGACTGGGTGCTGAAGAAGTTATCATTGCATACCGTCGTACAAGAGATGAAATGACTGCAACAGCTGAAGAAATTGCAGAGGCTGAGGCAGAAGGCATTAAGGTTATGTATCTGGTTGCTCCTGATTCAATCGCAACAGAAGGCAACAAGGTTGTTGCTATTAACATGACCAATCAGGTGCTGGGTGATGTTGATAATGACGCTCGTCGCAGACCCGAAAAAGTATCTGGCGCAAGCTTCTCACTGCCTTGCGACACCGTTATCTCTGCTATCGGTCAGAAAGTTGAAGAAGCAAGTGCTGCAGGCATGGCTTCTAACCGCGGCATGATTGAAGTAGACGGTCGCACCGGTGCAACCTCTATCCCCGGTGTTTATGCAGGTGGCGATGCTGTTAAGGTTGCCAATGTTATCTCTGCAATTGCTATGGGTAAGAGAGCTGCTGTATCTATGGATCAGTATGTAAGAGGCGCTGATGCAACACTTACTTACACAGAAGATACCGTTTGTGTTGACCCTGAAAAAGTATTAAGACGCGTAGGCTACTTCAAAGACGAAAAAGAAAACATTGATACACAGGTAAGAAGCGGTGCAGAACGCAATCGCGATTTCGACACCTATACCCGTGCACTCACAGAAGAAGAAGCTAAGGCTGAAGCTTCCCGTTGCTTAAATTGCGGTTGCGGTGAAGGTTGCCAGCTGTGTAAGACCATCTGCTGCGACTTTGCACCCTTTGTTGAAAAAGCTGACACCATGTGCATCGACAAGGATTCTTGCGTTGCATGCGGCATGTGCTTCAACAGATGCCCCAACAAGAACATTGAAATGTTCTGCACAGGCGAAACCGTATAAAAAAGGGAGGAACAATCATGGCATATATTAACATTGATGTTAACGAAGTTCGTAAGTTTTGTGAAGCCGTTTTTCAAAAAAGAGGCTATACAGCACAAGAAAGTGCTGATATTGTTGATGTTCTGTTGACAGCAGACTTATATGGTATTGAATCCCACGGTATTCAGCGCTTGATTCGCTATCATCTGGCCATTGAAGAAGGTTCCATCGTGCCGGATGCAAAGCCTGAAATTATTCATCAAACCCCCATCTCTGCCGTTATTGATGCACCGAAATCAATGGGTCAGGTTGTAGCTAAAAATGCCATGAACATGGCTATTGAAATGGCTAAAAAGACCGGCATTGGTATGGTTTGCGTCAGAGGTTCAAACCACTATGGTATTGCCGGTTATTACACCAAAATGGCAGCAGAGGCTGATATGGTCGGCATCAGCATGACCAACACAGAGGCCATTGCCATTCCCACAAACGGTAAAAAGGCTATGCTAGGCACAAGCCCAATTGCAGTTTGCATGCCGGCTGACCCGGTTGACTTTTGGTATGATGCAGCAACAACCGTTATCACAAGAGGTAAGCTTGAGGTTTATAAAAAGAAAGAGCTTCCTGTTCCTCTGGGTTGGGTTGCTGATGAAAACGGTCAGGATTGCGATGATGCAGAGCGTGTGCTCAAAAACATCATTGGTAAACTTGGCGGCGGCATCTTCCCTCTAGGTGGCTGCTATGAAGATACTGGTTCACACAAAGGTTATGGTCTGGGCGTTATCGTTGAAATGTTCACCGCAATTTTTGCAGGCGGAACAACATCTCCCCATGTTAAAAACAGTGGTAATGCAGACACCTCTTTCTGCTTAATGGCCATTGATTATGGCGTATTTGGCGACAAGAAAGAAATTAAAGCTCGCATGTCCACACTGTTGCAGGAGCTTCGTGAAAGCCCCAAAGCAGATGGAAAAGACCGCATTTTCACTCATGGTGAAAAGGAAGTTGAATCTGCAGCTGACAAGCAGGTGAACGGCATTCCGGTTAATGAAAAAACTTTAGCCGAAATGAGAATGATCGGTGAAACCTTAGGCGTTCCCTTTGACGATTATGTTAAAACCGTTTAATTGAAAGCTGTTTTAAATGTTAAAATTTAAAACCATGATTGAGCCGGGCAAAGCGCCCGGCTCAATTTTTTATTATAAGGGATTGCCTACAGAAATTATATTTAAAAAGTAAAAAAATGAATAAAAACAAGTGAAAAAACAAAATTTTGCATTGTTTTTGCTAAAAACCTTTGATACAATGAACATAGAGAGAAATGTTTTAAAATGGGTAAATGCGTTATTATTCTGCATAAAAGGAAGAGAAACATCATGCTTACAAAAACAAAACGATGTGAAAAAGTGATTCAGTTTGGTGAAGGCGGTTTTCTTCGTGGTTTTATTGATTGGATTATTCAAACAACCAACGAAAAAACCGACTTTAACGCGAGTGTGGTTGTGGTACAGCCCATCGAAAAGGGCATGTGCGATGTGCTGGAAAAGCAGAATTGTGTTTACACTCATATATCCCGTGGCCTTTTAAGAGGCGTGCCCACCGTTGAGAAAAAGGTGATTGATGTTATATCCCGCACAGTTCAGCCTTTTCAGGATTTTGACAGTTACTTGGCGTTGGCTGAAAATCCCGATTTTCGCTTTGTTGTTTCTAACACCACAGAATCGGGCATTGTTTTTCAGGAGGAAGACAAGCCGGATATGGCGCCGACGGTGAGTTTTCCTGCCAAGGTTACACTTTTATTAAAAAGACGATTTGAGTTAGGTTTGCCCGGTTTTATCTTTTTCCCCTGCGAACTTATTGATAACAATGGTGCTGCACTTAAAAAGTGTATTTTGCAATATGCAAAGCTTTGGGGCTATGAAGAGGCGTTTTCAGAGTGGATTGAGAAAGAGAATATCTTCTGTAACACCTTGGTTGACCGCATTGTCACCGGCTATCCTAAAGACGAGAAAATTGATTTGGGATATGAAGATAACATGCTCAACACAAGTGAAGTCTTTCACTTGTGGGTTGTTGAAGGTCCTGGAGAGATTACCAAAGAATTTCCTTTTGATAAGGCCGGTCTCAACATTATTGTAACAGATGATTTGGCACGCTACCGGACACGAAAGGTCCGCATTTTAAATGGCGCACACACCGCCATGATTCCATACGCGCTTTTGGAGGGTATTGAAACAGTGGGCGATTGCATGGTGGATGAAAAAATGAGTGCCTTTGTAAAACAATGTGTGTATGATGAAATCATTCCCACTCTTGATTTGCCAAAAGAAGAGCTCATAGACTATGCAAACAATGTGTTTGAGCGATTTAAAAACCCCTACATAAAGCATTTGTGTTCTTCCATTGTCCTTAACTCTGTGAGCAAATTTAAAGTGCGGGTACTGCCATCCATTTTAGAATATCAAAAGAGAAAAGGCACCCTGCCACAGAATTTAACCATATCTTTAGCAAAACTGATTGCGTTTTATAAAAAAGGCACACCCAATGACGATGCACAAGTTATAGAGGTTATAAAAAAAGCCTCGGTCCCTGAAATTCTTGCCAATAAGAGCCTGTGGGATGAGGACATCAGCTTTTTAGCAGAAGAGGTTATGCGCTATGTTGATTAATCGATTGGATAATGTTGAGGTTAATTTGTCTGATGGTCACAAATATGCCTTTTGTGACATTAAAAAAGGGGAAAACATCATTAAATATGGCAATCCTATTGGATATGCGCTTTGTGACATCTGTCAGGGTGAACATGTGCATAGTCACAATATGAAAACAAATTTAAGCGGTAATATCACTTATACATATGCACCAGATTTTGTCCCCATTGAGCGAATCAAGACGGATAAAACCTTTATGGGTTATGTTCGTGAAAACGGTGATGTGGGTATTCGAAATGAAATATGGATTATCAATACTGTGGGCTGTGTGAATAAGGTGGCAAAGAAACTTTCCGAATTGACCGGTGCCCGCCATTTTGAGCATCCCTTTGGCTGTTCGCAATTAGGTGACGACCAAACCACCACACAACTTATTTTAAAAGGGCTTGTTAATCACCCCAATGCCGCCGGCGTTTTGGTGCTGGGATTGGGTTGTGAAAACAATAATATTGAGGTTTTCAAAAAAGTGCTGGGAGAATATAATCCCAGCCGCGTTAAGTTTTTAAATACCCGGGATTTTGATGATGAAATTGCGGAGGGTGTTTCATTGATTAACACTCTCAAGACCTATGCGGAGACTTTTCAAAAGCAGCCTGTTCCCATTTCCAAGCTAAAGGTTGGTTTAAAGTGTGGCGGTAGTGACGGCTACAGCGGTATAACGGCAAACCCCCTGGTTGGTTCTTTTTCTGACCGCATGATTGCCTATGGTGCAAGCTGTGTGCTCACAGAGGTGCCGGAGATGTTTGGGGCAGAGCATCTTTTAATGCAGCGGTGTCCCACCAAAGAGCTGTTTGACAAAACTGTGGCACTCATTAATGATTTTAAGGATTATTACACAAAGCACAATCAGGTGATTTATGAAAATCCCTCTCCCGGTAACAAAGAAGGCGGCATCACTACTTTAGAGGAAAAATCCTTAGGCTGCGTTCAAAAAGGCGGCAGTGGAGAAGTGGCTGATGTGCTTACCTATGGCGACGCTTTAACCAAAAACGGCTTGTCCCTGCTTAACGGTCCGGGCAACGACATTGTTGCCATTACCAACCTGACCGCAGCCGGTGTCCACATGATTTTGTTCACTACCGGTCGTGGTACGCCTGTTGGCGGTCCTGTGCCCACGGTGAAAATTGCCACCAATCATAATTTAGCCGAGAGAAAGAAGAATTGGATTGATTTTGATGCATCCCCTCTTTTAACCGGCACAAGCATGGAAGAGTTGACCGATGCACTGGAAACCTATTTGGTTAGCGTGGCGTCGGGCGTGGAAACTAAAAATGAAATGAATGACTATAGAGAAATTTCCATTTTCAAAGACGGCGTGGTGCTGTAAGCAAATTGAAAATGGAAAAGGCATAAAAATAAGGCATGTATAAACCAACTGTTTATACATGCCTTTCATTTATGTGGTTATAAAAGTAAATTCTCATTTTCCACTTTCCATTTTCAGTTATCAATTTGTTTATTCAATGATATCATTGAATAAACATGGCGTCGCCAAAACTGAAGAACCGATAGCGCTCACAAACCGCTTCTTCATAGGCTTTCATAATCAAATCACGACCAGCCAGCGCGCTGACCAGCATCATAAGAGTGGACTTTGGCAAATGGAAGTTGGTGATGAGTGCATCAGTCATTTTAAATTGGTAGCCGGGATAGATAAAAATGCTTGTCTCGCCGCTACCTGCGTGAATAACACCGCTACTATCTGCCAATGTTTCTACCACACGGGTAGCAGTGGTGCCAACACAGATAATGCGGCCGCCCTTTTCTTTAACATGATTGATGGTTGCAGCAGTTTCTTCAGTTACGCTGTAAAACTCGCTGTGCATCACATGGTCTTCAACCGTTTCTGCCTTAACAGGCCTGAATGTGCCCAAGCCCACATGCAATGTAACATAGGCAAGGGTTACACCTTTTTTCTGCAAAGCTTCTAACAGGGGCTGCGTGAAGTGCAATCCGGCGGTGGGTGCAGCAGCAGAGCCTTCAATTTTAGAATAAACCGTTTGATAACGCTCGCTGTCCTGCAATTTTTCCTTAATATAGGGTGGCAAGGGCATTTCGCCTAATGTTGCCAAAATTTCATTAAAAATACCTTGATAGAAAAAGCGTACAAGACGGTTGCCATCGGGCTTGACCTCTATAATCTCGGCCTTTAATTCTCCGTTTCCAAAGGACACGCGGTCGCCCACACGGCATTTTTTGCCCGGCCGCACCAGAGTTTCCCACACATCGCCCTCGATTCTGCGCAAAAGTAAAAATTCAACGGCACCGCCACCGGGCTCGCGATGCCCCAAAAGACGGGCTGGGATAACCCTTGTGTTGTTTAAAACCAAACAGTCACCGGGATGAATCATATCAATAATGTCTGAAAAATGCCGGTGCTCTAAAATACCGGCATTTTTATGAACTGCAAGCAGACGGGAAGCCGTCCGGTCTGCCAGAGGTGTTTGTGCAATAAGCTCCTCCGGCAAGTTATAATCAAAATCGTTAACATTCATAATAATCTCACTTTTCTGCTTCAGGTTGTAAAATTGCGGTATGTCCCAAATCGTTGTCATCAACTGTGTCGTAGACATCATAATCGTGCCAGATGTTTTCAAGCAACTCAAAGTTTGTGTGCAAAACATCTTTATTCCGGGCAGCCAAGGCAACAATTAAAGCATTGATAACCGAAAGAGGGGCCACCAACGAATCAACAAAGGACTCCATGTCGCTGCGAGCCAAAAGAGCAAAATCGGCATTTGCCTTTATGGGTGACAAAATGCCATCGGTAATTCCCACAACGGTTACACCCTTGCTTTTGGCATAGCGCAGAGCGTTAATGGTGCGTTTGGAATAACGGGGAAAGCTGATTCCAATCACAACATCCTCTTCATTAATTCGGTAGAGCTGTTCAAAAATCTCGCTGGCACTTACGCTGCTGACAACGGTTACATTATCAAATATCAAATTAAGATAAAAGCCCAAAAGTCCCGCCAGATAAGAGGCAGAACGAAGACCAATAATGTAAACGCGGCGCGCTTTTGCAATCACATTAACAACAGCATCAAACTCTTTTTGATCAAGATCTGAAAGAGTGGTGCGGATTTTATCAATATCTGCATGAAGAACAGAAGATAAAATGTTTTCTGTATCCAGACGACCATAAGTCAGCTCCATGCGCTGTACGCTGGTCAGCTTAGATTTGGCATATTCCCAAAGAGCATGTTGAAAATTGTGATATTTTTCATAGCCAAGCTCAGCAGAAAAGCGAACAACGGTTGCCTCGCTGACGCCAGTGACCTGGCTAAGCTGTTCAACATTCATGTAAGCAGCTTTGTCATAGTGGTCAAGCACAAAGCGTGCAATGGCTTTTTGACCTTTGCTTAAAGTGTCAAAGCGCTCGGTAATAATACCAATGATGTTTTGATTCATAATAGGCACCTTATCGGAACAATTCACTCATGGAAATATCACCATAAATTCTCTTGATTGCTTCAGCAAAAACCGGTGCAACAGAGATGGATTTAATTTTGTCGATTTGCTTGTCCGCAGCCAGAGGAATGGTATCCAGCACTAAAAGTTCAGAAATGGGGCAGTTGTTAATTCTTTCAAGAGCAGGACCGGAAAGAACGGCATGAGTGCAGCAGGCATAAACCTCTTTAGCACCGCGTTCTTTTAAGGCAGTTGCGCCATTGGTGATGGTGCCGGCGGTGTCAATCATATCGTCGATTAAAATAACTTTTTTATCTTTAATGTCGCCGATGATGTTCATAACTTCAGATACATTGGGTTTGGGACGACGCTTGTCGATGATTGCAATGGGCACATTCAGACGGGAAGCAAAGTTTCTGGCACGGGTGACGCTGCCTAAGTCAGGTGAAACCACAACGAAATCCTCTAACTCGTCACGGAATTTGTTTAAGTAGTTTGAGGCCAGAATCGGTCCACCCAAGAGATGATCCACCGGGATGTTGAAAAAGCCCTGAATCTGTGCGGCGTGTAAATCCATTGTCAAAACACGGTTTGCACCGGCAGCTGTGATTAAATCAGCTACGAGTTTTGCTGAAATGGGATCGCGCGCTTTGGCTTTTCTATCCTGACGGGCATAGCCAAAATAGGGTATAACAGCGGTGATACGGCCGGCAGAAGCACGCTTTAATGCATCAATCATGATGAGCAACTCCATCAAATGGTCGTTAACCGGATTACAGGTAGATTGGATAACGAACACATCAGAGCCACGAACGGATTCATAGATGTTAACGCCGATTTCACCATCGCTAAACATGTTTACCTCTGCGTCACAGACACCCAAGCCTAAACACTGGGCAATCCTCTGTGCCAAATCAGGATTGGCATTACAAGTGAAAATTTTAACGTCTTTGCCATGTGCAATCATGGTATAAATTCCCCTTTCCCTTATGTAGCGACATGCGCTTGTTTATTTATAGTCAGCCTGCGGGCGCAACTGCACCCATAGGACCGGATTACTGTTCCTCTTGTTTGTATCGGTTAACCGAGGTTTTCAAACGCAAATCTTCACCAATAAACTGCAGGGTTTGATAGCTGCCGAAAATGCGACTAATAACACGCTCGGAATAGCGCTCAGCCAAATCCTTAAGGCCAAGGTTGGTGTTGATTATTGTTTTTTTGTTTGTAATTAAACGAGAATTCAAAATGTCAAAGAGGGCAGCGTTTGTATAGGATGTCGAGAATTCAGCACCCAAATCGTCTAAAATCAGCAAGTCGCTGTCATAAAGACGCTCGGTTTGAGCTTTGAGACCGGCAAGGTCATCGCTGCGTTTAAACTTATAGTCCTCTAACAGTGAGACAATTTGATAAGTCGTTTCGTAAATGACGGAATAGCCCTTTTTAATCAGTTCCTTTGCAATGCAGGTTGATAAAAAGGTTTTGCCAAGACCTGACTGGCCCCAAAAAAGCAGATTTTTTTCTGTACGGTCAAAATCGTTAATAAAATTTGAGCAGATGGTCAGAATGTTCTGCATGGCGGTGTATGGCGAAATGCCATATTGCGGATCGATTTCTTGAGAATATAATGATAAGTCAAAAGTCTTAAAGCTTTGATTTCGCAACTGTTGAGAAAGATTTGATTTTTCAAAAGCCTTCATCACTAGGCGACGACGATAGCATTCGCAGGGCTTGTCTAAATCCGTGCCGGTATCCTGACAACGCTCGCACATATAGCGCATGGAAAGCTCATCGGCCGCAAAGCCATTTTCAATAAGCAAAGACTGCCGGCGGATTTGCAATGCCTTTTGATGCTCACGAAGAGCCAAAAGACGCTGCTCAATGTCTGCCGGTGCAGAAACAGCCAAAGAAATAATGGAAAGACCGACTGATTGAATTTCCTGGTCGATGGCCTCAATTTCCGGCACAGCCTGATAGACTGCGGCACGCCGTGCAGTTAAATCCTCTTGGTTATGACGACGGATTTCTTCATATTCATTTTCAACAAGGAGATAGAGAGCGCGTTCATATGCCATTGTCTTCTTTCCTCCTATCTGTGCGATTCACATTTGCAAAAGCCTGACGCTGCAGCGCCTCGAAATCATAGCGATCCGGTTTGCTGTTTTTAGCAGCAGGTTTCTTGCCACTTGCTACCTGGGCCGTGCTGCGAATGTTGTTGGCCGCCCATGATTCCATGATTTTATTCATGTAGGCAAAAGAGAGCTTGCCTGTTTGATTAACTGTTAATTCAAAGGCGGTTTTAACCATGTCAAGCGACATAGCCAGTTCATTTTGCCAATGTTTTATCAAGGTGAGTTCCCGGGCGGTTAAATGGCGTTCCTGAATGCCAATGATGGAACGGACACGGCCGGCATAGCTTAAAAACTCTTCTCGCTTTTCTATGTATGCCTTTGCTTTTTTTACTGTGTCAATACCGGCAGAAGCCCATTTGCCCACTTCTTTTTCCATATATTTCATAGAGCGCTTGCCCTTAGAAACGTAATACTCAATCAAAACAATAATCACTTCAACGGGTAAAGCGTAAAAATCATAAAAAGAATATAAAAGTTCAGCATCAGCAGAACTTAAGGTTTTGCCTAAAATCTGGCTGACAATGTTATACATTTGGCTCATGCGGGGATTTTCCCGGAGGCGCCGGCTGATTTCTGAACTTTTATAGCTGGGGCGAAAAGGAACAGAACCGTTTGCGGTATTCTTTGTATCAAAGCAAAATTCCACATCAAAATCACCATCATCCACACTGGTGAAACGATGGATTTTTAAAAGCCCCTGCGAACTGTAAAACAAAAAGGCATTCACAACATCTATACGACTGATTTTTAAATGCTCGGCAATGAAGTCGTTTGAAATGTTTAAATTGCCTGCTTGATATTGCCGCAATGTATATAAATAGACGGCCAAATAAACGGTGGGGCAGCCAACCTCAGTCAGCAAATCCGCAACCCTATCCGGCACTCGAAAGCTGCCCGACTCAGGGCAGGGAGACTTTGATGCAATAATCATGGTTGGCACCGTAACTTTCTTGCTTATGTTTATTCATCATTTTTGCTACTGCAATCGGAAATGAAGCAATGCTGCAAAGGGCTAAAATGCAACAAAAAGACGATGTTTAAAGGTGTGAGTGCGGGATGCACGGTCACACATTTTCATTATAACACACATCTAACAAAAAAGCAAAGAAAAATTCGTATTTTGACAAAAAAATACCACGTCAGCGTTAAAGCAGTAACGTGGTACCTTTTAACCTTGCCGCCGGAAAAAATTTTTCGCAGGGCAAAGCTGTGAACAAATTATTTTCTCAGGCCTAATTTTTCAATGATTGCACGGTATCTTTCAATGTCTACCTTTGTCAGATAGTTCAAAAGACCTCTGCGCTGACCAACCATCTTCAAAAGGCCGCGTCTTGAATGATGGTCTTTTTTGTAAACCTTAAGGTGCTCATTCAAGTGGTTGATACGCTCAGTTAAGATAGCGATTTGCACTTCCGGAGAACCGGTATCGGTTTCGTGCAGTTTGTACTTTGCGATGATTTCTTGTTTAACATCTGTTCTCATTTTGAAAACCTCCATAAAATTAAAATTCTCCGAACCCCGCGCCAAAGGTCAGTTTTTGAGGTGACACCTAAAGCCCGGATGTTGGAACAGAAACCATTTTAGCACAAAACTCTGGCTTTGTAAAGAGTTTTTTTACAAAAAATTCATAATTTTCTGCATTTTATAGGGTTTCTTGCGTTAGTTTGCCGGCTGAAACTCAAAACTATACAAAAAAAGAAAAGCAAAAGCCTTTCTAAAAAGTTTTATTGAATAACCTGCTTTGTGTCAACCACAGTAATCTCGATGGACTTGGTTAACACATCGGCATAGCTGTAAGACGCAGTTCTGTCTGTGTCAGCAAATTCTGAAATGCTGTCTAAAGTGACGAGAAAAATAGAGGGGTAGGTCTCTTTAATGATGCCGTGACGCGTGATAACACGCTTTCTACCTTTTTTGGCAGAAAGTTTGATTTTTTTGCCGACATTCTGGGAAAGCAACTCTTTCACACGCTGAATATCTGCCTTTTCAATCATGGTTATCACTTCCAATCCCTACTATTTTAATATATTACTCATGGTATTATAACATAATGACTTAATTATGTCAAGTATGCTGTCGTTTTTTGTGAAAAAAAGTCATTACGTTTGTAAAAGAAAGCCGATTTGAGTAAAAAACCTAAGGGATTCCGAAAAAAGAACAAAAAAAGGTTGACAATGAGAGGAAATTTGGATATAATCAATACTTAGGGGAGTGGGTGCTGTGATTTTTGATGTTATGGCAATTTTAAAAACCGACGGGGCGCGCATTCAGTTAGAAGGCCCGTTGACACCGCCATCTAACCTGCAAGGCGAAGGCTTTGTTTTCAGTGAAGATGCGAGATTTTCTGGGGAACTGGAAAACATTGGTGGTGTTTTGGAACTATCTGTTTGTGCTGAGGGAACTTTTACGGTTCCTTGCGGACGGTGCATGAAAATCACAGAACAGCGCTTTAGCGTTTCTGTTCACGAAACGCTGGTTAAAGAAGGTGAAGAGGTTTCTGACCCCGATGAGGTTATACCTTTTACCGGAACAAGCATTGATTTAGATGCTGTGATTTGGCCAAATGTTTTTTTAGCGCTTGACACCAAATATCTGTGTAAGGCAGATTGCCAGGGTTTGTGCGATCGGTGCGGCACTGATTTAAATGAAGGCCCCTGTAACTGCAAGGATGATGATATTGATCCGCGCTTAGCGGGTCTTGCAAAGCTTTTGCAGTAAATACATGTTAAATTTGGCCTGAGGGCAAAAGCCACAAGGCCTGATCAAAATAGGAGGTGTAGCACATGGCAGTACCTAAGAGAAGAACCTCAAAAGCAAAGCGGGATTCAAGAAGGGCTAATTGGAAACTTGCAATTCCGGGCATTATTGCTTGTCCGCGTTGCGGCGAGCCGATCATGCCCCACAGAGTCTGCAAAGCCTGCGGATACTATAAAGGTAAGGAAGTAATCGCCAAGGCTGAATAATCTCATTCGTGAACTGGCAACGATTTTGCCGGGAGTGAGATTGTAACGTTGTGTTGAAGCTGCGAGAAAGCTTCTTCCCTTGTTATAACTTGATTTTGCTTGCAAATAGAGAAGGCGATTTTGTCTTCTCTATTTTTGTAAGTCGGTTTTTTGGGGAGGTGTCAGGCTTGCGATACCATGCGGAGGTGTCCGGTGTTATCCCGGGCAGTATTGCCTCTGAATTAGATATTTGTCCCGGCGATGTTATATGCAGCATTAATGGTCGCCGGATAGCAGATTTTTTAGATTATCAGTTTTTAACAGCGGCTGAAGAACTTGTCATGACAGTGCAAAAAAAAGACGGCCGCATGATTGAATATGAAATTGTAAATGAAGATATGGAGGATTTGGGCATAGTTTTTGAGAACATGCTGTTTGACAAAGCAAAAAGCTGTGCGAACCGTTGTGTTTTTTGCTTTATTGACCAGTTGCCTCCCGGTATGCGTGAGTCCCTCTATTTTAAAGATGACGATTCGCGATTATCCTTTTTATATGGTAACTATGTGACCATGACAAACATGTTGCCAAAGGACGTAAACCGCTTGATTGAATATCGCATTTCGCCGGTGAACATATCGGTGCACACCACCAATCCGTCACTGCGCAAAAAAATGCTGAAAAACCGCCATGCAGACAGGGTTATGGACTACATGCAGATGCTTAAAGATGGCGGCATTGACATGAACATGCAAATTGTGCTTTGCAAGGGCATTAATGACGGGGCAGAGCTCACCAAAAGCCTGAAGGATTTGGCAAGCCTTTATCCGGCAGCCATCAGTGTTTCCGTTGTGCCAGTGGGTTTAACGGATTACCGCGACGGGCTTTATCCCCTTGAGGCTTTCAACAAAGAAGATGCTTTGCAGGTTGTGGAGCAGGTGACCAAGCTGCAGGAAACATTTTTAAAAACCTTAGGCACAAGATTTGTTTATTTAAGTGACGAATTTTATTTACTGGCCCAATTACCTATGCCGGAGGCTGCGGACTATGAAGGGTTTCCGCAGATAGAAAACGGTGTTGGTATGGAGGCAAGCTTAGAAGAAGAGTTTTTGCAGGCACTTAAGGAAAACCCGCCTTTTGCCTTTTGCGGCAAAACGGTGATAGCAACCGGTGTGCTGGCATATCCTTTTATTACAAAACTGGTTGACCTTGCAAAAGAGCGCTATGATGGCTTAGATGCTGAAGTTGTTGCCGTTCAAAACAGGCTTTTTGGCGCCGGTGTTACCGTTGCAGGTCTGTTGGGTGGCAAGGATTTAATTGAGGGTTTGTCAGGCATCTGCGCAGATCGGCTGATGATTACTGCATCGATGCTCAAGGCAGATGAACCCGTTTTTTTGGATGATTTAACGATTGCAGATGTGGAACAAAGCTTACATACTCGTATTGTTGTTTGTGGCAATGATGGCAGCGAATTTTTAAACTGCCTTTTAGGTTGCAAAGAATAAACAGAAATGGTTTATGCTTTAACTTGAGTATACAGCAGTGGAAAAGAATGCAAAATAACAGCAATCTTTTTCAAAAAACAGAAAGGCTATGGGAACGATTATGATAAAACCTGTGGTTGCCGTTGTTGGCAGACCCAATGTGGGCAAATCCACATTGTTTAACAAAATAGTGGGAACGCGGGTTTCCATTGTAGATGATACCCCCGGCGTTACACGTGACCGCATTTATATGGATGCTGAGTGGAATGGCAGAGAGTTTCTCTTGATTGACACAGGCGGCATTGAGCAGGGTGACGATGTGATTGTCACCGGTATGCGCCATCAGGCCGAGCTTGCCATTGCTCAGGCTGATGTGCTTCTCCTCATGACCAATGTACATGACGGATTGGTGGCGGCAGACGCCGATGTGGCAGCCATGCTGCAAAAATCGGGTAAGCCGGTTATTCTGGTGGTCAACAAGGTGGATAACATCGGTCAGCCGCCGGCGGAACTCTATGAGTTTTATAATTTAGGCTTGGGCGACCCCATGCCTGTTTCATCCATTCACGGCTTAGGCGTTGGTGACCTTTTGGATGAAGTGGTGAAACATTTTCCTCCGGCTGACGAGAACGACGGAGAAGAGGATGATACTTTAAAAGTTGCCTTGGTGGGCAAACCCAATGTGGGTAAATCTTCTTTGATTAACAAAATATTAGGTGAAGACCGTGTGATTGTCAGCAACATTGCCGGCACAACCCGTGATGCGATTGATGCCAGGGTATCCCGCAATGGTCAGGACTATATTTTTATTGACACGGCGGGTATGCGCCGCCGAAGCAAGGTTGAAGAAGGGGTAGAGCGCTTTAGTGTTATCCGTTCCCTTGCTGCAGTAGAACGAGCCGATGTCTGCGTGATTATGGTTGATGCACAAGAAGGCATCACAGAGCAGGATACAAAAATTGCCGGCTATGCACACGAACAGGGCAAGGCTTGTGTTGTTGCTGTGAATAAGTGGGATTTGGTGGAAAAAGACGGCAAAACCATGGACCAGTTCCGCAAAAAAGTTGCAGAGGGTTTATCTTTTATGCAATATGCGCCGGTGGTGTTCATTTCCGCCTTAACGGGTCAGCGTCTTGACCGGTTGTTTGAATTGATCGGCTATGTGCGGGAGCAAAATACCATGCGCATCAGCACAGGAGCCTTAAATGATGTATTAAATGAGGCAACCATGCGCGTGCAGCCGCCCTCTGATAAAGGTAAGCGGTTAAAGATTTACTACATGACCCAGGCATCAACAGCGCCACCTACCTTTGTTTTGTTTGTGAACAACCGTCAATTAGCACATTTTTCATATATTCGCTATCTTGAAAACCAAATTCGTGGTGTGTTTGGGTTAGAGGGTACACCAGTCCGCTTTGTTTTGCGCGAGCGGGGCGACTCAAAATAAACAGCCAGAGCATGGGTGATAGCAGAAATGGAGTGTAACATGCAAATTATATATTTGGTCTGCAGTTTAGCAGGCGGTTACTTATTAGGCAGCCTTAATGGTTCCATTATCTTTAGCAAAACATTTAAAGGCGTTGACATTCGCAGCGCCGGCAGCAAAAATGCAGGCATGACCAACGCCCTGCGCGTTTTTGGGAAAAAAGCAGCAGCCTTTGTATTTTTGTTTGACCTGCTTAAAGCAATTGTTGCAGTTTTAGCGGCACGCTATGTTGCAAAGCTTCTCTTTGGACAAGAGCCGACAGGCACCTTTGATGTTTCCGTGATGTCGCTTTATGGTGAATATCTGGCGGGTTTAGGTGCGGTGCTTGGTCATAATTTCCCTATTTATTTTCACTTTAAAGGTGGTAAGGGCATTTTAGCCTCGTGGGGCGTTATTATGATTTTGGATTATCGCATTGCCCTTATTTTGCTTTTGGTATTCATTTTGGTTGTTTGTGCCACGCGGTATGTGTCACTTGCATCGATTACCAGTGCCATTATTTATCCCTTGTTTGTAATTGCCTTTAATGTTGGCAAACCTAACGAAACCACAATTTATTACATCGTGTTATCCTTAGTGGTTTCTTTCTTAGCGGTTTATCGTCACAGAGCCAACATAATGCGCCTAAAATCCGGCACGGAATCAAAGCTGGGTGAAAAAAAGACAGAAAAGGAGTAAGCAGCTATGAAAAAGATTGCCGTAATCGGTTCCGGCGGATGGGGAACTGCAATTGCATCCCTTTTGGCAGGCAACGGTCATGATGTGACCTTGTGGTCTTATTTGCGTGAAGAATCAGAAGCGCTTGCCACCCATAAAGAAAACAAACAGTTTTTGCCCGGGGTTATACTGCCGGACAACATTCAATATACAGATTCTTTAGAAATTACAGCAAAAAATGCTGAGATTATCTTTATGGTAACACCCTCACAGGCAACAAAGATTACAGCCCAAAAGCTGCAGCCCTATGTCCGCGATGGCGTTGTTATTGTTAATGCCTCTAAGGGTTTGGAACAGGAGTCGCAAAAACGGTTGTCAGAGGTGATTGGGGAAGCAATTCCCCAGGCTAAAATGGCTGTTATGTCAGGCCCCTCTCATGCAGAAGAAGTAGGTCGGAAAATGCCTACCACCAATGTGATAGCATCAGACGACATAGAAGTTTCTCAAATGCTGCAGGATGTACTTATGTGTGATTATTTCCGTGTGTATACAGGTACAGATATGGTCGGTGTGGAATTGGGCGGTGCCTTAAAAAATGTAATTGCACTTTGCGCCGGTGTTACAGACGGCATAGGCTTGGGTGATAATGCCAAAGCTGCCCTCATGACAAGAGGCATGGCTGAAATGTGCCGCTTGGGTGTCGCTATGGGCGCCGATGCTGCCACTTTCAGCGGTCTTTCCGGCATGGGTGATTTAATTGTAACCTGCACCAGCATGCATTCACGCAACCGTCGTGCAGGTATTTTGATTGGTCAGGGCAAAACACCTGCCCAAGCTATTGAAGAGGTCAAAATGGTTGTTGAAGGCTTTTATGCCACAAAAGCAGCATGGATCTTAGCCAAGCGTATGCAGGTAGAAATGCCGATTGTGGAGCAGGCCTACAGCGTTTTGTTTGAAAATAAAGACCCGAAAGAAGCCGTTATGAGTCTTATGGAGAGAAAACGGAAGCATGAGACAGAGAGTGATGTGATTAACGGTCGTTAGTTTAAAAAACGGCGGGGTATATTTCATAAGGTGGTGTAACCTTGTTTAAGCACATTTTTAAGAAAAAAGAAAATCAGGAAGAAACGCCTGAAATGATAGAATCTATAAAGACAGAAAAAACGGTTGCCATTTCAGAGGAAGATATGACGACAAAAGAGCCGGAGAAAGAGAGTAATGGCTTTTTTGGGCGCTTAAAAGCAGGTCTTGACAAGACGCGCTCGGCTCTTACTGATAAAATAGACCAGGTTTTTTCTTCAATGGGAAAAATTGATGAAGATTTGTTTGAAGAACTGGAAGAAGTACTGATTATGTCCGATGTTGGTACAGAAACAGCTTCATACATCATAGAGCAGCTGCAAAAAAAAGCAAAGGAAAGCGGCATTCGTGAAACCGATGCCTTAAAAGCGTTGTTGCGTGACATCATTACAGAGATTCTGGCAGAGCAGGATGCAGAAGTGCATCTTGAGGGTGCGCCGGCGGTTGTTATGGTGATTGGCGTTAATGGTGTGGGCAAAACTACCTCCATCGGAAAGCTTGCTCATTATTACAAAGAGCAGGGCAAACGGGTGATTTTGGCAGCAGGCGATACTTTTCGTGCTGCTGCCATTGACCAGCTTGCTATCTGGGCAGAAAGAGCCGGAGTGGAGCTTGTTAAACATCAGGAGGGTGCTGACCCATCGGCTGTTGTGTTTGACAGCATTCAGGCGGCCAAAGCACGAGGCGCCGACCTGGTTATTTGCGATACGGCAGGACGATTGCACAACAAAAAGAATCTGATGGAAGAGCTCAAAAAAACAGCCCGTGTAGTTGAGCGCGAAACCGGCGGCAATCAGGTTGAAACCCTGCTGGTTTTAGATGCATCAACTGGACAAAACGCCCTGAATCAAGCCAGAGAATTTGCTCAGGCAGCCGGCATTACCGGTGTTGTTTTAACGAAACTTGACGGCACGGCTAAGGGTGGCGTTATTTTGGCTTTGGCTCGTGAGCAAGGTGTTGGCGTTAAGTTTATTGGCGTTGGTGAAGGCATCGATGATTTGCGTCCCTTTGATGCAAAAACCTTTGCCCAGGCATTATTTACAGAAACAGATAATTAAAGAAATAAAAGTGCAGTTTATGCACTTTTTTTCTATATCTTGGGCATATTACTATAGAGTTTATCGGAAATGAGGTAAGACATTATGAACGGATTCAATCATTCACCTTTTAATAATGAAAACACAGGATTTGCCGGTATGAGTGGCGGTAACATTAAAAAGCGTGCTAAATTATGGATTATTATAGCCGTTATTGTGGCAGCCTTTTCCCTTGTTGTTTCCCCTTTATATAACACAATTATGGAGTATTGGCAGCTTAAAGAAATTGGTCAGGCATATACATCTTTATTCTGGACAAACCTGATTGCCCGTGCGGCTACGCAAGCTGTGGGTTTTGTTTTGATTTTTGCTATCTTGCTTTTAAACAGTTTTCTCATTCGTTCCATTGCCATTAAACCAAACTTTCACAATCGGTTTTTAAGCAAAAAATGGCCGTATGTTTTGTTGAGTGGCGTTTTGTCACTTTTGTGCAGTGGGCTTTTGGGCGGTAGCTTATATCAAAAAATATTGTTAGCTTTAAACAGCGAAAGCTTTGGCGTTCTAGACCCCTTGTTTCATCAGGATATGGGCTATTATGTTTTCATAAGACCCATGCTTGTGAGCGTCATCAGTGGCGGAAAAGCCCTGCTGCTTTTAATGATCATTCTGGCAGCTGTTGTTTATTTTTTGATTTTTGTTAAGAAAGGTCACAGAAGCCTTAAAGATGTGATCGGTGAAGAAGGCAAGGCTTTATCTCATGTGGTTGTGCTGGCCATTGCCTATTTCATTTTATCAATGGTGACCTATCGGCTTTCGGCAGAGAATGTTCTCTTTTCATCCTTTGGTTCGCAAAAAGAGATTTTTGGTGCAGGTTATGTTGAGGTTAACCTTTGGAAGAATTTTTACGGCGTGATTCCCTTTGTTGTTTTAGCCTCTGTTTTGCTTGTTGTTTATTTTTTATATCGCAAAAAGTATTGGTTATCACTGCTTTCACTGGCACTTGTGCCGGTTGCTTTCTTTGCTGTCGGCGTTGCGGCAACAGTGACAGATTCCTTGGTGGTAAGCCCCAACGAACGCAATTTGCAAAGCCCTTACATTGCCTATAACATGGAAGCAACAAGACAGGCCTATGGTCTTGACAAAGTTTCAGAGAGTGAATTTACACCTCAATATGATTTGACGCAACAAGATATTGCAGAAGATGAAACCTGGCTTGCAGGCACAAGGATTGCGGACTTTGGTGCAACGCAAACGGCTTATAATCAGCTGCAATTTTTGCGAAAATATTATACCTTCTACGATGTGGATGTTGCGCCTTATGAACTGGATGGCAAGCAAAATGTTGTATTTATGGCAGCTCGGGAAATGAATAAAGAAAATCTGGACGTTTCTGCCAAATCCTATGCTAATCAGATTTTCCGCTATACCCATGGCTTTGGTGTAGTGGCAAGCCCAGTGAATCAGGTGACGGCAGAGGGTCAGCCCGAGTTTTTAATCCGCGACATTCCCCCGCAGTCAACGGGTGGCATGCCCCAAATTACGCAACCACGCATTTATTACGGTGAGCTGACCAATGATTATGTAGTGGTAGGCGGGAAAAATAAAGAGCTGGATTATTCTGAGGGCTTAATCGATGTTGAATGTACCTATGATGGTGACAGTGGCATCGAACTCAGTCCGATCAAGCGGTTAATGTTTTCGTTATATTACAAAGATTATCGTCTGCTTGTTTCCGGCAACATCTCCGGAGATAGCCGCATTTTGATTAACCGTAACATTTTAGACCGTGTGAAAAGGGTAGTGCCCTTTGTTGGTTTTGATGATGACCCTTATCTTTTGGTGGGTGATGACGGTGCGCTTTATTGGATTGTGAATGGCTATACCCATTCATCCCAATATCCTTATGCGCAGCCCTACGGCAATGTGAATTACATTCGCAACTCCATTACGGCGGTGGTGAGTGCTTATACCGGCGATGTCAGCTTGTATTTAACAGATGAGACTGACCCTGTTGCCCGTGCTTATCAAAAGATTTATCCTGAAATTTTTGTAGGCAACACGCTGCCTGAGGCTGTGAGAAATCACATTCGTGTGCCGGAATATTTATTTAAGGTGCAGGCAAATATGTATCAGCGGTATCATGTGAAAGATGCCGGCCAGTTTTATGACAGAGCAGATGTTTGGGATATTGCAACAGAAAAATATAACGACAATGAGATTAAGGCAGAACCATATTATAACATTATGGAAATCGACGGTGCCGATGAAATGGTGCTGATGATTCCTTATGTTGTGGAGGGTAAGCACAACATGGTCGGTCTTTTGGTGCAGAGAAATGCTCCTGAGCATTATGGTGAGTTTATTTTGTATCGATTCCCCAAAAACCAAACAGTTTATGGACCTATGCAAATTGAAAACCGTGTTGATAACGACCCGGATATCTCCCGTGAAATGACATTATGGGGTCAGGGCGGTTCGAACGTTATTCGAGGCAACATGTTGGTTTTGCCGTATAAAAGTTCACTTTTGTATATTGAGCCTGTTTATATTACCTCTAAAAACAATGCGTCATTACCGGAGCTAAAGCGAGTTATTGTGAGCTATGGTGATACGATTGCCATGGAGTCCACATTAGAGGCAGCGTTACGAAGTGTTTTTGTAAAGGCGACCGCGGGCACTGTGCCGGCTCAGCCAAATGAAAATGATGTGGCAGCAAAGCCGCAAACAGATAACTTGGACCTGGCAATCGGTAATCTTTTAGAAGATTATGACAGATTTAAAGCAGCCACACAGGCAAATGACTGGGCAAGCATGGGTGACTATTTGGCAGAACTTGAAAAGTCGATTGATGCTCTTCGGAAACAAAAAGCAACAACCGAATGATTGTATTTTTGGGATTAGGAAAAAAATGCTTGAAATTTAGAACTTTTTATATTATAATGATATGGTGAATGTGCAAAAAGAAAAAGCGGTCCTCTGCTTGCATGTCAGGCATGAACGCAAAGCGCTTGAAGAGGAGGCAAAAAAATGGATGTTATTAAAGCATTAACACAAGATCAAATCAGAACTGACCTGCCGGAACTTGAAATCGGTAGCACTGTTAAAGTGCATGTTAAGGTTAAGGAAGGTAACCGTGAAAGAATTCAGGTTTTTGAAGGTACCATCATTAAAATTCAAAATGGTGGCATTCAGAAGACCTTTACGGTTCGTCGTATTTCCTATGGTACCGGCGTTGAAAGAACATTCCCCGTCAATTCTCCCAAAATTGCCAAGATTGAGGTTGTTAGACTGGGTAAGGTTAGAAGAGCCAGACTGTTCTACTTAAGAGACAGAGTTGGTAAGGCTGCTAAGGTCAAGGAGAAATTAAGATAAGTCTCGGTTTTTAAACAGAGAATCTTATCGCGTCAGGGGGGTGTGTGCGAAGAACTTCCAACAGGTGTTGGGTTGTTTCGTTGCCACGCCCTCTTTGCATTTGTAAATTATTTTGTTTTGATATAAAAGAAAGGACTTAGACCATGGAGAAACAAAAAGATACCAAAAAATTTGACATATCAGAGTTTTCGGATGAGGAAGAGTCCTATGAAACCTTAAACGAGCTGGAAGAATGGGAGTTTGAAGAACTTATTCGTGACGGCGTTGAGGTAGAAGAAAAAACAAGCTTTTGGCAAGAGGTTTTTGAGTGGTCAAAATCAATTGCAATCGCTGTTGTGCTGGCTTTAATCATCAACCAGTTCTTTTTTGCAATGGTTCAGGTTGAAGGGGAGTCCATGCTGCCGACCCTACAATCGAAAGACCGGTTGGTTGTTACCAAACTGTTTTATCAGCCAAAGGCAAAGGACATTGTTGTGATTAAATCTCACGCTTTAGGCAAGCACATCATTAAACGCGTTATAGCAATGCCCGGTGACACCATTGACATCCATCAAGAAACAGGGGATGTTTTAATTAACGGCGAGGTTATAAACGAACCATATATTAAAGAAAAACTTCTTAATGCCGGAAACGCACAGAAATATCCTTTGGTTGTACCGGAGAATTATGTGTTTGTTATGGGAGATAATCGCAACAATTCGCAGGATAGCCGCAATTTAGGTCTTATTGCTTTTGAAGATATTGTTGGTCGCGCATCTTTGCGCGTGATGCCCTTTTCACAGTTTGGCGGCTTATATGAGAATTTAGAACCGTAAATGGCAGGGCTGAAGCATCGCTATCAGCCCTTTTTGTTTTTTTATGATTTATATTTTGAGAGGGATGAGCAAAATGAACATTCAATGGTTTCCCGGTCATATGGCCAAAACCCGTCGCTTAATTGGTGAAAATTTAAAACTTGTAGATTTGGTGGTAGAGCTTTTGGATGCTCGCGCACCTCTTTCTTCTCAAAACCCTGATATTGAAAACATCTGTGGTCAAAAACCCCGCCTTTTAATTTTAAATAAGGCAGATCTAGCCGATGAAAAAGCTAACGAAGCATGGCTTAATTATTTTAAAAATCAGGGCAAAACAGCCATTTTGTTTGACAGTGTTCATGAAAAACGCACAAAGCATGTGGTTGACACCGTTCGTTCCTTGCTTACTGAACAAATTAAGCGTCAAGAAGAGCGTGGTATGAAGAACCGCCCCTTAAAGCTTATGATTGTGGGCATTCCCAATGTGGGCAAGTCCTCTTTTATTAATCGCCTTGCCGGCAGAAGTGCCGCTATCAGCGGTGACAGACCCGGCGTTACAAAGGGCAAGCAATGGATTCGTCTTGCCGGTGGCTTAGAGCTTTTAGATACTCCCGGTGTTCTTTGGCCGAAATTTGAAGATGAGTCAGTGGGTTTGCGCCTTGCCTTTACCGGCGCTATTAAAGATGAAATTATGGATACCGAAACTTTAGCTGCAAAACTATTAGAGGATTTGTGCACCCGCTCCCCCGAGGCATTGGCTGCACGCTATAAGTTGGAAACGACAGAATTTGAGAACGGCTTTTGTGTACTGGAGGCAGTGGCCAAAAAACGCGGCTTTATTGTTTCGGGTGGTGAGTATGACTTGCTGCGGGCAGCGGGCATTGTTTTAGATGAATTTCGCAGTACAAAAATCGGCAAAATAACGCTGGAATGGCCGGAGGAGGCAGAAAAATGACCCGTGAAGAATTTGACAGACAGTTTTTAAAAGACGGGGTGGAGCATTTAGCAGGCGTTGATGAAGCAGGCCGAGGCCCGTTAGCCGGTCCTGTTTTTGCTGCGGCGGTCATTTTGCCCCCGGGCTTTTATATGGAAGAAATTAACGATTCTAAGGCCTTGACCGAGAAGAAGAGAGAAGCCCTTTTCCCGCTGATTAAAGAGCAAGCTTTGGCCTATAGTATTGCCAGCGTGGACGAGGTGACCATTGATGAAATTAACATTTTAAATGCCACTATGTTGGCTATGAAAAAGGCGATTGAGGGGCTTTCGGTTAAGCCGGATATGATTTTGATTGACGGTAACATCAGCCGCAATTTGCCCGAGCCAAATCTATGCGTTAAAAAAGGGGACTCTTTGAGTCAATCCATTGCAGCGGCGTCTATTTTGGCAAAGGTTGCCCGTGACCATTACTGTAAAGAAGTGATGGCGCCAAAATTTCCTCAATATGAATTTGAAAAACACAAAGGCTATGGCAGCGGGCGACATTGTGAATTAATCCGTTCTTTAGGGCCTTGCCCGGCTCACAGAAAAACCTTTCTCACAAAAATTTTAGCAAAGGGTAGTGAGCTATGAAAACGCAGCAGATTGGTGAACTGGGGGAAAAGGAAGCTTGCCGTTATTTAAAAAAGCAAGGGTATAAAATTCTTAAGCGGAATTACCATAAAATTATTGGAAAAATGATTGGCGAGATTGATATCATTGCTCGAAAGGGAGATACAATTTCGTTTGTTGAGGTTAAAACAAGGCAAAGTGAAGCCTTTGGTATGCCTTGCGAATATGTGACAAAAAGTAAACAGCAAAAATTGATTAAAACGGCATATACATATATTGAGGAAGAGCAACTTGATTCAAATTACAGCTTTGATGTGATTGAGGTGCTCTATGAGGGGCGAAAGATAAAGGAGCTGAGGCATATTCCTCATGCTTTTACGGTATCAGCTTAGGGAGGTCGCCTCTGTGAATAATGGTTTATACTCTGTTGCCGATGCACATTGTGACACGATTTATGAAATTGTTAAACAAAGCAAACAACTGAAAAAGAATGATTTAAAGGTTTCGCTAGAAAAACTTTTGACCTATGAGCATTATGTACAGTTTTTTGCCCTGTGGGTCGATGATGCCGAAACGGCGCCCTTTGCAAGTGTATTACAGATGCTGGATATTTTTTATGAAGAACTGGAGAAAAACAAGGAAAATCTTTGCCACATTTTAAAAGCTTCTGATTTCAAAAAAACGTTTGACGAGAAGAAAGTGGGTGCTCTTTTAACGGTGGAAAACGGAAAGGCTCTTATGGGGTCTTGTGATAATCTGCGACTTTTGTATGAAAAAGGTGTTCGCGGCATAACCTTAACATGGAATGGTGCCAATGAACTTGGTGATGGTGCGTTGACTGAAAACGGTGGCGGACTCAATGATTTTGGCAGAGAAGTGATTTATGAAATGAATCGGTTGGGAATGCTGATTGATGTGTCGCACCTATCAGAACAAGGCTTTTGGGATGTGCTCCATGTAAGCGATTTCCCCATCATGGCCTCTCACTCAAATGCTGCCCGGCTGACACCGCATCCCCGTAATTTAAAGGATGAGCAGCTTTCTGCCTTGGCGACGTGCGGTGGTGTTGTGGGCCTTAATTTATATCCGGCGTTTTTATCGACAAATGGGAAAGCCGATCTTGATGACTGTGTGCGTCATTTGAAGCATATGCTGTCAGTCTGCGGCGAAAACGGCATAGCCCTTGGCTCCGATTTTGATGGATTTAACGGTGCAATGCCGGAAGGGCTAAATGATGCCGGAGATTATGGCAAGCTTTTTTGGACACTGAAAAAAGCAGGGTGGTCTGAAACTTTAATACAAAAGCTGACTTGCGATAACCTGATTCGTTTTGCATCTTGCATAATTAAATGAAATTTTAAAGGAAAACTATTGCATTTTAGGCCAAAATATAGTAAAATAATTAAGAAATATATAAGAAAATGACATTTATCATAAATGTTCGTTTCATTTTTAGAAAATTAGTGGTTTTTAAGGTGAGCTGTATGGCCCTTTGGATGAACCCGGAATGGAGAAAATCATGTATTTATCAAAAAAAGCAAGTAGCATTATGGCGTCTACCACCCTGGCAATCGACTCAAAGTTCAAGGCAATGAAGGCCGAGGGCATTGATGTGGTTGGTTTTGGTGCCGGCGAGCCGGATTTTGACACGCCGGAATATATTAAAGAGGCAGCCATTTGTGCCATTCGTGAGGGTAAAACAAAATATACTCCCGCAGCCGGCACAATGGAGTCGAGAAAGGCGGTTGCTGAAAAGTTTTCCCGTGAAAACGGCCTTTCCTATGAACCTACCCAAATTGTGATCAGCAACGGCGCCAAGCATTCGTTGGTGAATGCGTTCATGGCCATTTTAAATCCCGGTGACGAAGTTATTATTCCCGCACCTTTCTGGGTAAGCTATACCGAAATGGTGAAGCTGGCTGACGGTGTGCCTGTTGTGGTTACTACCACCGAGGAAGATGACTTTAAAATCAGTGTGGAGAAATTAGAGGCAGCCTTAACGGATAAAACCCGTGCAGTTATTTTAAACAGTCCCTCAAACCCCACCGGTATGGTTTATACCAAAGAAGAACTGCAGGCTATTGCTGATTTTATTGTTAAACATGATTTATATGTGATTTCTGACGAAATCTATGAGCATCTTATCTATGAAGGAACCCATGTGAGCATTGCCTCTTTTGGTGAAGAAATTAAGGCCCGCACCATCATTATTAATGGTGTGTCCAAAACCTATGCCATGACAGGTTGGCGCATTGGTTTTGCAGCAGCGGCTCCCGAAATTGCCAAGGTTATGGCCAATGTGCAGTCACATGCATCTTCTA
>JAFYVH010000001.1 GCA_017549205.1 Clostridia bacterium
ACCCAGGTAATAACCGCTCCCGTAACGGAGTCCTCCGTAGTAAACTCATAACCAACGGGAAAAAGTGTAGCTCCGAGTCCGAGGCGTACAGCGTTTTTAACATCTTCCCAGGTCTTAATAGCTGTAAGAGTGTCAATATGTACGCTTGTTTGCACGCCCTCTCTGTCTGTTACGGTAATAGTTGCTCCCGTAGCCGTCTGCTCTGCGGAAATATTAAGATTTCCCGCTGCGTCGGCTGCTTTGTTGGCATTTTCCGTAGCAGAGTTCGCGTTTTCTGTAGCTGTATTTGCCGCTCCCGCTGCGGTGTTTGCATTTTCTGCCGCTGTGTCGGCTGCCTCTTTGGCAGCGTTGGCGCTATCGGCGGCGGCATTTGCGTTTCCCGCTGCTGTATCGGCGGCGGCTGTCGAGCCATTCGCTGCCTCAACGGCTGCGGCTGCTGTTTCGGCTGCCTTATTGGCGTTCTCTACTGCTACGGCTGCGTCTTTTGCCGCCTGGTCTGCGGTAACAGCCGCTCCGTCAATCTTGTTAAAAGCGTCTACGAGAGCGTTGTACTCGTCGGAGGAGGTGGGAGCGTCCTTGTCAAAGGCTGCGCGCTCAACATCTATATAAAATGTTTGAGAGCTCAAGAGCTCCTCTCCTTTATAAAGTCCAATTTCAGCAACGGCTACGCCAGGAGCAGCGAGTGCCTGCGCTGTAAGTTCCGCAATAATAACGCCGTTTTCGATTTTTGCGTCGTTAAATACCGTATGCCCGTCCGACTTTGTGAGCTGCAAGCGAGGAGTAATACCCTCCTCGAGCGCGTAGCTCTGTCCGCTGTTAAGCGGTGTAATTTCGAGAAAACGGGTTTTATTATCGTTCTGCTTTGCAAAAACGGTAATAGGCATTGTATCGCGTCCAAAATCGAGGTTTATTTTTTGCTTAATCTCCATTTGAAAGCCTCCTCAAATTTTATTCGGTAGCCTCATAGCCTGCTACGATATTTTTCTTTTCCTCAAGTTCTGCCTCGAGCTTTGCTTTTTCAACCTGGAGGCTTTCGAGGTCGGTGTCCTCTGCTGCATTATCAATCTGCTTGCAAAGGTTTTCGTAACGACGCTGCGTCGCCGCGAGAGCGTAAAGGTCGTCCGACTTTTCGTAGGTAACGCGGTGTACCTCAACGCGTTTTCCGTTTTCGTGGGTTATGCTTGTAATTTCGGTTGTCATAGGTCTACATCTCCTTTATAAAAATTATTCAAAGGTAATAAAGCCCTCAAGGGCTCCTATGGTTTCGGGAGCTATAAGCTGCTCTCCGATTTCCTCCGCAGAGATAGTAATAAACGGTATTTCTATCTGTGCGTCAGTTTCTCCGAGGTCGGCGAGGCGTTTGTGGTATTCGTCCCTTGCCTTTATGTCGGCAAAGGTAATACGCCCGTCGCTCGATACTTTGGGATTGCCTTTCTCGTCCTTTGCGGCAAGCTCATTTATGAGCTTTGCCTCCTCCTGGGCGAAAAACTGATATTCCGACTCGAGGAGCTTGTGCAGCTTGTGCACATCTCGAGCCGTTGTATATGGCAAGCGTAATTTTTTAAGCTCGCCAAGTGCGGGGGCTGCTTTGATTATTTGTGAGTAGTTCATTTATAACACTCTCCTTTATGGTATGGCGTTAAGTTCGTCCCTTAACAAGTTTAAGCCCGCTGCCGTTACGGTGTCGCCTTTGCTTACCGTAGAGAGGTAGGAGCCGTAGCCGCTTATGCCTTTTATAGCATTTACAGCTTGATTATACATTGCTGCGGTAAAGTCATTTCCTTTATAGGCATAAGTAAAGCTGTATGCACTTAAATACTTATATTCTCGGAAAGCGTTTACTTTTGCAGTAAAATTATTCCACTCGGTCGCAGTAAGATTAAATGCACCTCCTTGTACTTTTGAATAAGTCCAAGAAAAATTACTCGGGCGGCTTGGGGTGGTAATGCTTTTCCAGGAGGAATATTCGGAGGTATTGTCGTAGTCGGCAGAAACGAGTCTAATACTGTAGCTCGTGCCGCTTTCTAAAAATGTCAAGTCTATTGTGCCGCTGCTATTGTACCTTGTCGTAGCAGAGCGGGCACCGTTGGGGGCGTTTATTGTTTTTGCTATTATCCAGTTGTCAACATTAGAGGGCAGATTATAATTATAAAGCAACTCTAATACGCAAAGGTCGTTATAATAAGGAGAAAGCACGCTTGAGGAGTTCAAATTTTTATTTGTAAACCAAAAGTCCGAATATACGCTATTTGCTGTATAGCGCACATCATTACCCGCTCCGAGAGTTTCTACGATTTCCTCGTATGTAATTCCCTGGTAGTTCATCATCCATACTTTCTCTGTGCATAACCTTACAGTAGCCTCGGTAATATATGTGCCGCTACTTGAGGCGTTGTTTTCCCAAGTACCAAAATACCTATAGTTGCTCGGTACGCTCTCGCCGAAAAGTTCCTCGTAATCTCCCCACCATACTTGTATATCTCCGTTACCGTTTCTGTCTACAGCGTCGTCATAACTCCCTCCCGTTATACCGTCAACCATTCGCAAAGAAAACCCGCTGCCCGCTGTTTGCTCGTTTATAATGTCTATCGCCTGCTGCACATACCCTTTGAAAGTTGAACGGAGGGAAGAAGAAACACTCGACATAAAGTTTACTCCTATCGTTGCTTGTGTTTTATTCCACCGCTTAAACTTTTTATTATAAAACTTATTTTCGTAATTAAATTCCGTTTCCTGGCAGGCTGCCTCGTAAAATAGTTGTCTTACTGCGTCGCTATATCCGTTATACGGCGCAGGTGTAGTATTTTTTTTAAATTCGCACGCCGTAACATAACTCGAGCTGTCGCAGTTAAAAGTTACCTTGCCGTTAGAGTAAGATATATTGCTCGGTGTTGAGTATATCTCTCGCGCGGTATGGGAGTTATAAGTATACCACCCCCAACCATTGGAATTGTGAACATAAAAACGCACATATATTTTTTCCTCGCTATCGACATAAAACGAGTGTGCTATAGCGTCGCCTAAAGTTCCTATGCTCCTATTGGTAATATTGAGTATATAGCTGCTTGTTGTATTTCGTATGTCTTTGTTACCCTCGTCGTTTGTATATGTTTCTCCGTACGAATAATAAAACACTTGTAGGTCGTAGTATTCTGCTTTGTAGTCCCACCATTTAGACGCAGGGTTTCCTAAACCATAGAAATAAAAGCCGCCGCCTATTTTATTAAATAACTCATATTTTATAGCAAAGTCCCAATCCGTCGGAGTGGCGGAGGAGCCTCCTCCCGTGTGCCCGATATTCTCGTGGCGACCTATAGAGCCTCTGCCGCCTTTGAATTTTATATAGTTTTTTATATTTTCCATATTATCACCCAAAAACTGCAACAGAGGTACCGCTGCCCGCGTGGTCTAATACCCAATCTTGAGTAGCGAGCAAATAGCCGTTTGCGTATATCATTGGCTCGTCATAGCCCGAGTCATTGCCTAATCCCGTAAACCTTACAGAGGAGCCGCTAAAATATAACCCCGTAGGCGAGCTGCTGCCTAAATGGTCGCCGATAGTTCCCATTTGTGCGCCGCTGTTAAAGATTATAGATTTTGTTCCGCTTGCGGAGCTTGAGCCTATATATAAATTTCCCGCTACTTGTGCAATATTTGTACTTATGCGGTCTGCGCTTATAGTGCCCGTAGTAATATTCGAGCCGTTGATTGTTGTATAGCCCGCTGTTTCCAGGTCGCTAAATGTAACAACGCCCGAAAAGCTAACAGAGGCGGAGTCGATAGTAACGCCGTTATGCTTTATACGAATTGTACTGCTCGTACTGCCGTTTGTTGTAGTAAGAGTAATACCGTCGTATATAGCGTCGCCTGCTGCCTCGTAAGCCTCGTCGTATACCTCGCTTGTTTTTGCATAGGCTGTAAGGTCTATTTTGCCCGCGTTGATTGATACGGAGCTCGTGTCGTCGTTAATTGCTGCAATAATGCTCGCGCTGTCAATTACATTTCCGCCGCTTGTAGATGTTACTACGAGGGAGATTTTGTCCGCGAGCTGCGTAATTTCGGAGGACATTTCCGTTTTTGTCGGGTACGAGGTCAGCTTGCCGTCCGTATACTCATTTGCGCCGCTTTCTGCGTCTGCTGCCAGGGTTTCCGCATAAGTGCGGGCTGCCGTAACGGTTAAGCTGATAGTGTCGGCTGATTGCTTAATCGCGGAGGACATTTCCTCCGTAGTCGCATAGTCGGCGAGCTTAACATTTATAGAGCTTAATAACTCCTGGTCTGCAACCTTGAAAGCCTGGGTTACAGAGCTTTCTACATTGCCTATAGCGTCCGTTACCTCTTGCTTATATTCCGCAGAAATAGCAGAGGCTTTTACGCTGTCAGCTTGCAGCAAAACGCCGTTAAGAGCTCCCGCTGTGATAAAATCGGCGACGATTGCGCCGTCCATTGTCATAGCGAGAGCAAACTCGCCATTATAACCCGTAGACGAGTACCCAAGCCCGCCGCTATTCCACCGCCATACTTTTACAGCCTCCTCGATAGTAGGCGCGTCAAGTATGAGTATTTCTTGCGGTTTTTCTGCAGGGTTTAATACCACATAGCCGCCCGAGTGCCCCGTAATAAGGTTTGTAGCGTTCAAAATAGCCTTTTTGAGCTCCTCGGAGGCTTTGGCTTGCCCTTTCCTTATCGAGTCCTTAATTTGCTCAATAGCGTTATTTTGAGCGTTTATAGTGTCTGCAAGAGTGCTCTTTGCGTCGCCGAGCTCAACGCTTTCGTATTTCTCCGCCAGGGAGTCGTAAACGGTCTTAATAACCTTTGCAGAGGCATTAACGCCGAGCTGCGAAAAGTGTACCGTTACCGTGTCGCAGAGCTTAACCCTCTCAAGCGGTGCTATGTTTTTATATTCCTCTGTTTGCCATAACTGAATAAAAGAAACGGTTATGCTTACCTTTGGCGCGCCGAGCTCCGCTCCCGCTGCGTATGCGGTTGCTTTTTCTCTCAAAGCTGCCTCGGTAATTTTTTCGTCCTCTCCAAACTCTGCGGAAAAGTCCATAATATAGGCTTTATTGTGTCCGATATTTTCGGCTTTTTGGAGTGGCAGCACCTTTTCCGAAAGGAAAACATATACCTCTTGCTTTTCTTCGTCGTCCTCGCCGTCCTCCTGGTATACAGCATAAGGCATTAAATGCGTATAGCAATCGGCTATATTAGCCTCTTGCTTGAGGTCTTTAAGGTTTTTTCCGTATTCAATGAGTACGCCGTTATCCGCTCCGCGCTGCTCGTGTAGCTTTATAACGAAATTGTCAAACTCATACTCTCCGCCCCATACATCAAGGACAGAGCCCTCTTGCCCGCCCAGGATAGCGCGGACAGAGCAGGGAGTAGGAATACTCGTGCTGTTGAGTGTTGAAATATCACTTATAACACTAAACGGGCAAGGCAAGCCCGCCTCCTCGATAGCGCGGTTAATTGCCATTTGCGGCGTTGCGCTTTTAATCGAAAAACCGAGAGTCGGTATGCCGTTTAAGTCGTAGCTGATGTGCTCCGCAGAATATGTAACGAGTCCCTTTAACGGCTTGCTCGACTTATATACGCGGAATAGCTGCGGCTCGCTCGTTTCGTTGGCTTTAGCCTTAATAATACAGCCCTCGGTAATTCTGTCGTACCATTGCCCCGTAATAGGGTACTGCAACGAAAGCTCGTAACTCCCGTTGCGTTCCTCTGTTACCGTAGCTTTTGCGGTATCTCTTAAAAAGCCGATACCATTGTGCAAAAAGTCGGTTTCATTTTTTGCATACAAAATAGGTATCATAAGCAGCACCACCTCGGCACGATTTCGAGCTGCTCAACATTGCCAACCCAGGAAATAACATTGCTGCCAGGTAGCAAGATAGGAAAACCAGCTCCCGTCATTTTGTTATTTTGCGGCTGTGCGCCTTTGTAGGCGTTCATAATGTCGGAGTCTATCTCGATATACTCGTCTATATCCGAAAAGGTAAACGAGTCATTATTTACGGTTAATGTAATATCCCCGCTGCCGACGATTTTTATATACGGAGCAGAGGGGTAATACTCTGCATTATAAAGGCTGCCCGTTGCTGTGAATACGACGGGCTTTTGTCCCTCAAAAGAATACTTAAAAGGCTTGCAATTAAAAGACAAAGACAAAGAGCCCAAGTCGCGGAGCTCTTGCTCTATGTCTACCTCGTCGGAGTAGGAGCCCAGGCGGAAATATTTTCCGTCGTAGCTGTCCCACAAAGGGAAATAGCCCTGCTCCGCCAGGAGCCAACCTTTTATTTTGTGCGCAAGCTCTACAAACTCAAAGGCAGTATTATTAAGCAAATTGCACTTATACGGGACGGAGATATTTTTATAGCGTCCGTTGTCCGTAATAAGGTCGCCGCTGCGCCCTGGTACGCTTGTATAGCTTACATCACGAGAGGCTCCCTTGTAGGAGCCTTTCTCGGTTATAAGCAAACCAAACTCGAGGGAGCTGTGGTCTTTGAACATAAAAAACGGTAATTTTTCCATTATGCAAATACAACTCCTTTTCGTTTGATTTTTTCCGCTATGAGCTCTAATAAGAGGTCTACAAAACTATCTATGTCGCCCTTGTCGTCGGTGTTGAGGTTTTCAATATAGACAGCCTTTTCTCCGAGCTCAATTTTTACAACATAGCGTCCCTCTCCGTCGTTTTCTGCTGCCGCAGATAGTGCGGCGGAGTAGTCTTTGTTTTCGCTTGCCGTTAAGACGCGCTCGCCTTTATGCAGCAGCGCGGGGTATTCGTCGTAAGGTACATACTCCATACCGATACGGAGGCGGGAGAGAGTCTTAATATTAAGTCCCTTGCCGCCTACGCCAGGCACCCAATCGGGTATCTTAATTTTGTTAAGCCCTCGGATAAAGACATTTATACCGTCAATTATCCAATTTATAGGCACCTTAAAGGCGTTTTTAATACCCTGGAATATGTTAGAAAAGATACTCACAACAGCGTCCCAGGCTCCGCGCCAATTTCCCGTAAAGACATTTTTTACAAAGTCAATAACGCCGCTGAATACATTTTTGATATTCTCTACTACGCCGCCTATAGTTTCAAAAGCTCCCTTAAACATTCCGCTTAATACCTCCGCTACGAGAGCAAAGGCTGCTTTTAACGGTGTTAATACAACATTTATAAGCGTTGTAAATACCGTAATAAGCGGCGGTAAAATAAGGTTAAGCAAGTCGAGCAACGGCTGCAATAATGTAAACAGCAGCTCGAGTATAGGCTGCAATATCGGCATAAAGAGCTCGAGCAGGCTAATTATTACGGGCAGTACCGCCTCGAGCAGGCTTGTAAATATCGGCATAAGCTGATTAAGCAACTGCGTTAATATAGGCAGTATCATTTCTATAATTTGCAAGATAGGCGGCAAGAGCGTTTCTATTAACTGAATAATTACGGGCAAAACAGCCTCTATAAGCTGTACCAGGATAGGCAGCACCGTATTTATAAGGTTAATTAAAACGGGCAAAATAGCGTCTATAATTTGCAAAATAAACGGTAATAACATCTGTACGAGCTGCAATACAACGGGTAATATTGCCTGCACAATTTGCAACAGCGGAGGCAATAGCGTTTGTAAGAGCTGTATAATTATAGGCAGTACGGTATCGAGTATTTGCGTTATAAGTGGCATAAGCCCCTCAATAAGAGAGGTTATAATAGGCAATACTTGCTCTATGATTTGAATTAGAAACGGTAGGAGCTGCTGTAGTAAGCCAACGATTACGGGGAGTATTGAGGTTATAATCGAGGCAAGCGTAGGCATTAACGCCGTTATTAAGTCCATAATAACGGGCAACAGCGTTTCTACTAACTCAAACAAAGGAGGTAATACCTGGTCGAAAGTTTCGGTTAATACGGGGGTAATTCCCGCTACGAGCTGCGATATTTTAGGCATAGACGCTATAATAAGGTCGGTTACTTTTTGAATAATAGGCACTACAGCAGAGCCCAAAGTATTCATAATGCCGCCGAAAGATTGTTTAGCCTTGTCTATAGAGTCGCCGAGTGCCTCTCCCGCAGCTACAGCGTCGTTACTCATAACTACGCCGAGGTCTGCCGCCTCTTGCTTTAACGCCGCTATGCCGTCCGCGCCCTCTGCAAGCATTGGCGCAAGTTCCGCATAAGACTTTCCGAAAATATCGTTAGCAAGTGCGTTTCGGGTAGTTTCGTCCTCCATTTCCGCCATTTTAGCGATAACGAGGTCGAAAGCCTGCGAGCTGTCGCCGATAGCGTTTATATCAATGCCGAGTCGTTTATAAGCCTCGGAGGCTGTTTTGGAGCCCTCGCGCGCGTCCGAGAAAGCCTTTTGCTGCTTAATCATTGCGCTTTCGAGCGTCTTTGCCTCCATACCGCACATAGAGGCGGCGTATTTCCATTTTTGGTATTCTTCCGCCGACATTCCTACTTTCATAGACGCGTCGAGAATTTCTCCCGCTGCGTCCGAGGTATTCATAGCCATACCATAAGCCGCAGTACCGAGCGCGGTTGCACCCGCTACAACGGCGGTACCCATTGCTGCGGCACCTTTTGCAATAGACGAGAAAGCCGAGCCTACCTTTGAGCCGCTCTTTTCTGCTTTTTCAGTTGTACTGTCGATACTTTTGTCAGCCTCGGCGTTATCAATAAAGATAGTACCGAAAAGCGAAAATATACTTGCCATAGGTTAGCCTCCTCTCTTTTTATCAGCCTCGACAAATGGCATAAGCTCCGCCATAATGTCCTCGGCTGTTCTTTCTTTTTTTGCTTTGGGCTGCGGTGCGTCGGAGTCCGAAAGTACGAGCTTTATAAACTCGTCGTACTCCATAACCTCGAGCCCAGGTTTAACTTTTGATATTGCATAATTTACGAGCCATAGAGGGAAAAGCCGCTTTTCAAGCTCGAGCTTTTGTGCGTTTGCCTCCTCTTTGTTGGCATAAGAAAGCAGCTCACCGAGAGCCGATAACGGTAGACTCTCGATAAGCTGCCAATCGTAGTATTTATGCAGTAGCGTTAAGCTCCTTGCTCTACTTTCTTTCGTAGAGCACGCTTGAAAAAACTTACGATACCCTCGTCGTTGATAATATCGTTAAGTACCTCCGCCGCGTCGCGCTTTTCTGCCTCCTCGATAGAAATATCGTAATAGGCTGCAACCAGGGGCGGCAGGTCGTCGGCAATTTTCCCGAGCTGTGGGGTAAGTTCCGCGAAAATCTCGCAGGCGAGTACGCCTACCTTTTCACGGGAAAACTGCAATTTTACCTCTTTTGCGTCCTTTACCTCGTCGAAAATGTCAAGCTCTTTGAGCATTTCTACGACGGGCTTAATATCAAGTTTGCCTACGATTTTAAGCAAAATAGGCATAGCTTTAATTGTTAGCATTGTGGCTCCTCCTTAAATTCTTGTATTATTCCTCGGTTTCGTCGCCGCTTTCTGCGGGCTGTCCGCCCTCATTGCTTGCGGCTGCGGCTGCTGCCTCGTCGTCAGTAGGCATAACGGGCGGCTTGTCGATTTCGGTAACCTCCCACAAATCGCCGTCGAGGTCGCTGTGCTTATAGTGAGCTAAAAACTCAAAGCCGAGCTCGCCCTCTGCTTTCTGTACTGCCTTTGCAGTAAAGCCCGTTTCGTGCATAGGGTTATAAATTACAATTTTCTTATATTTGCCGCCTATGAGCTTTGCAAACATTGTAACATTCTTGAGGTACGCCTCAAGAGGAATAACGCCCGTTTTCGGGTTTTTAATTGTCTTGCCGTCCTCGCTTGCGATAGTGCAGTTAGGAATAGCAAGCGCGAGGTTTTCCTGGCTCATACAAAGAGTAGTAACCTTAATAGAGGCTCCCTGCTCCTCGATAACCTGGGTACCCGCCGTCTTGCCGTGTTTTCCGTCAAAATCAATGTCGCGGACGGTTACAGTAGCGGCAAACTCTCCGCCGCCGCGAGTCGGAGCCAGGACGCGCTCGTCTGTTTCTCCGTAATTGAGAAAAATAACCGACTCGTCAATCTGTATATTCTCAATTTGCTTTTTAGTGAGATTTGTAACCATTGCGTTACCTCCTAATAGTAGAATAATCTTGCCGACATAGACAAGCGACGGTGCGCTATATCAAACTCGCTGTCGGCTACGGTATTTTGGTTATCAAAGCCGATATGCCCGTACAAGCCAGGCGCGGCAATGATTGCATTATAAAGCCCGTTGCGGAGGTTGTCGCACGCCCTCTCGAGTTCTACTGTTGCCTCGGGTTTCTTTTCGTCCGCCCAAACATCAATATAGAAAGAGGCGAGGTCGCCGCTTTCAAGGTCAATAATGTTAATGCCGCTTACTACCGCATACGGAAACGCCGTTTTTGTCGGTGCCTCGTCGTATGTGGTCGGCAGAATACTATTAACCCGCTCCGTAAGAGCTTTTATAAACGCCTCTGTATTTACTTTCATAGGGCGCAGCCTCCTTTCGCTTTTAGCTTTCGACTACTAAAGCCTGGCAAATGAGCTCGAGGCACTCGTTTTTTACGGGATATGTACGGATAATACGGTACATCTTGCCGTTATACTCAAAGTGTCCCTCGCCGTTATAGTCAAGCTCTTTTATCTCTACGCAAAGCTCGGGGCGGTAGCCCTGGGCTTGTGCCTGGTAAAACTCGTTTCTCTTAACGCCTTTAGAATTACAAAAAACCTCTTGCTTTTCGTAGTCCTTGTAAGGCTTTCGGAGAGAGTCGAGCTTTTCCGTTTCGACGCACAAATAGCCAATATCACGCCATAACATAGCTACGCCTCCTTTGTGTATTCGTCCGATAACTGCAAATGCTTTTTGAGCATTTGATAGCTGTTTTGGTATTTCTCTGCCTCCGAGTTATCGAGTCCAAATTCTCCCTTAACATAGAGGAAAACGGCGCGCCGTATAAGCGCGTCGCTTTCGCTCTCTGCTTTGGAGGCGATAATGCCGCCTAATTTGAGGTCGGCGCGCGCCGCCTCGATTAAATCGACTATTTCGTCGTCCGAGGCGTTATGTTTTATGCGCACATATCGGCGAGCGTCATAAATAAACTGCTGCGATATGTTCGCCATAGGTCAGCCCTCCGTTAATTAGGCAGTAGCCTTAACGAGCTTAACAAATGCCTCTACAGCCTGCACCTTGCCGTCAAACATAGCGCAGCCGAGGAAGTCGTAAGCGTTTTCGCGTGTTACAAACTGTGAGGTTACTGTAATATCCTCGGGCATATTGCCAAGATAGCCTCTGTAGATATTACCGAGGAAAGCCTCGTGAGCTGTAATTCTGTCGTCAAAGCTAACGGGGTAGCCCATTACGCGGTATACGCCGTTGTCCTCTGTGATAATGTTGTCTTTGCTGTTATCCATAAGCGGGTGGAAGTCGGTAAAGAAAGTAGCTTTAGACATAAGCCACTCCGCGCCGTTGTCGTAGCCGCCGTTAAGCAGAGCTACAAGCGCGCGTACATTTGCCGCAGAAAGAGAGCCCGTCTTTGCAACAGAGATAGAGTTTGTAGCGTCCCAGGTAATTTTGTCAATGCCCTGCGCCTCGCTGTTGCCGCTGCCGAAAATAATTAACTTGCCAATCTGTTCCGCAACCTTGCGGGAGATTTTATTAACAAGCCAATTCTCGAAAGCGTCAATAGACATTTTCTCAACAGACTTTGAAATAGTAACGAGCTTTGTTACCTCATAGCCTGCCAATACAACATCTACGAGCTTGTCGTCGTCGGCTGTGATTACTGCGCCCTCTGCGTGAGTTTTAGCGTCTGTAGTAGTTCCCTCTGCGGGTACCTTTACGCCGCCAGGCACGCGGAGCAAGTCGATTTTATCGAGCAAAGGACAATACTGTTTTACTTTCTCGATAATCTTGTTTTGTGTGATAGTAGGTACAGCAGCACCAACGGAGCCCGTAGCTGTGGTAAGGGCTCTTGTTTCTGCCTCGGAGAGTTCAAGCCCTCTAATGCTGCGGAGCCAAGCGGTACGGTATTCCTTTTCGCCGTCCTCGCTGTTGTCTGCGCGAGTTGCTACGGGGTTTGTAATTTCGGTTGCAGGGATAACTCCCGCATTGATACCGTCAGCTGTAGCCTTTCTCTTTTCAAGCTGCGAAAACTCGTCGTTAAGTTCGCGCAGTTCCTTTTCGATTTCGTCGAGGTTTACCTCGTCTGTGCCCTGGAGCATTGCGCGGAGCTCTGCTTTACGGGCGTTAATTTCCTGCATACGCTTAATAATGTTCATAGTGTAACTCCTTTTCAAAATAGTTTTTTGGTTTAACAGTAGGTCAAAGCTATTAGCTTTCGGCGGCGTGAGCGTTCCTCCAAAGCTCTAAACTCTTTCTCGTGCTCCTCCGAAAAAAAGCTCCTTGCCGTTGTTATGCTTGTTTCGTTGTATGCGGCAAAGTCCACCGCCGAAACATCAAACAGCTTTTTTATTTTAGTTATCGTCCTTGTATGGGTTTCTCTGTCGTAAGAGCACTCCCGTACAATAAACGAAAAACTCATTTTATCAACGCGGCGTTTAAGTACATCACGGTGTAAATTGCGGTGCCGCTCGTCCTCTTTATCGAGGTACGCCGCAATGTCAAGCCCTCTATCCGATACGGAATAATCAAGGGACTTGTTACGGGTACGGGCATATACAGTAGAGTCGTTCTGCCCGTGATTGCGATTGAAAATAAAGTCCGACATATCGCAGCCGTCAAGAGCTCCGCGAGCTATAACCTCTTTGTACTGTACGCCGTCTATTTCGCAAATTACGGTAGGGGTATCAAATACAATAGGGGTACCTCTCAAGGTAAGCTCGTCGCTGTTTTCGTCGGGAGTAGTAAACGGAGCCGCTGCTCTGTACTCCCTCTCGTTTGGTTTATAAGGCATAATTATTCGTCCTCCTCTCCGTCTTTCTCGCCCTTTTTAGGTGCCGCAGGGGGTGCGGTATCGTCGTCGGGGTTTCCCTCGTCGTCGGGCGGCGTTTTTTCTTTGCCCTTGTCGCCTAATTGGTACTCGTCCGCTTTGGCAGCATTAACCATATTAAGCGTTTGTACGCGGCGTTTACCCTCCTCGCCGCCAATAGGCGGAAAGCCGAGCGTTACTAATGCCTGGTCGAGCATTAAGCCGCCGATTTCGGATAAATATTTAACCGCTGCGAGCTTGTCGGAGAGTTTCGCATATTGGAGCTTGTTTCCCTCTGCGACAATTTCGTTACCAAAGCCGCGCTCTTTGCGGGTAAAGAAACAATTTGTAAAAGCCTGCTCAAGCTGCATATAAAACGGCTTGATTTCTCCGTCGTAAAAGTCGTCCTCCTGGTCGGGAGTAGCTTTATTCTGCACGATATTTTCGTTAGTTCCGAGGTAGTCGTATATTTCGGTCTTGATATATTGGAGCTGTCCCTGCGGTAACGGTGTTTGCTTGTCCTGGATAGGGGTATAATCGTACTTGTTGTCAGTAACAATAACGCCCGCTCCGTTGTTTTCCATTTTGAGGTTATCTCTTATAAAGTCGTCGCGGCGAGCTTTTAAGTCCTCTGTTTTGGTAGAGGCTGCTACTTTCAAAATACCGCGTACAACCGCTACAAGCTCGGCAAATTTCCCCATAGATTGATTAAAAGTGTCCGCTGTTTTTAATACGGGCAAAATAGCCTCGTTACTGCTGCCGAAAAGCTCGTTATCTGCAAACATTGAGCCGATATGTATAATATCTGTGTACGGGAAAGTGTAAGTTTTTCCGTTGTAGAAACGAAATTTTAAGTATAGCTCTCCCTGGTGCTCAAGCAGCTTTATTTCCTGGGCGTTGATGTTATACATAGCCTGGAGCTTTCCCGTAAACTCGTCCCATACGGGAAAAATAAAAGCGTTATTATAGAGCTTATATTGCGCAGCGAGTCGGTAATAAAACTTATACGCCGTAGTCAACGGGTTAGGCTGATACTGCAAAATATAATTAAGATTGCTGCCCTCTACATCTTGCAGCTTTCCGTCGCCCTTGCGAATATGTCGCGGCTGCACTCTTGCCGCCCTGCGGGCGAAAGAATGAATAGCAGCGCGGACGGTATTTACCTCCCAGGCGTTGCCCGAAAAAGGTACAAAATTTGTTTGATAGGAATTTAAGAGCTTATATTCGGTATAGCCCTCGAGAGCCTGCGGCTTTCTCCCGAAAATAGCCTCAAAAAGTCCTCTTTTTTCTTTCATTTGCTCACCCCACATTATACATAAAGTCGTCAAAGTATTTTACATAGATAACCCAAGCATTAAGCAGGCTTACCGCCCCGTCTATACGGCGTTTGTCGGTTATCTTGACGGGTTGAATATTATTTAACCCGCTTTTCTTTACTGCCGTATTTGATAGGCACCAAAGCAAAATAGGGTTATTGTTATAATTAACTATCTTGTCGGCGAGAGCTGCGCCCATTTCTCGCATAGGTTGGCTCCAGGTAAAAGGTCCCTGCGCTACGGGCTCCATAGTAAAGCCGTTGTTTTTCATTTCCTCCACCCAATAGCCCGCTAACGCTCTATCGTAGCCGACTTTGAAAGCGTCTATAGAGTGCTCGTCGCGCATTTGACAAAACCAAGCTGTTACATCGGAAAAATTAACGCGATTGCCGTCGCAAATAGTAAGCAAGCCCCGCTCCGCCCAAAGGCGATACGGTGCCTCGTTTGTGTTTTTCTCCTCCAGGTGTTCTATACGCGCCTGCGGGAGGAAATATTGCTGCAATACATAAACCGTTTTGTCGCCTGGTTTTCTTATAAGCAGCGTAGCCGCTGTTAAGTCGGTAGTAGCCGAGAGGTCGCAGCCGCCTATAGCGTATGTATTGTATACCTCGGACATATCGAAAGTAGCAGCGTTTTTAATTTCCTCAAAGGATAACCAAACATTGCTCTCGTTTTCGCGTATGTTAAAGTCTTTGCATAGTACGCCTGGTAAGTCGGCAGGGTTATTTTTTGCCCTCTCAACGAAAGCGGCAAGGGTTTTATACTGTTTGATTTTGCCGAGCCCTGGGTTTGCTTTTATCCACATTTGAGGGTTAGTCCACTCGTCGCGGCTGTCGAGCTCGTAGAGTATCGGCAAAAATGTATCGTCTTTTTTGGTACCGTCCGCGAGCTCACAAGCAAGCTCGTACATATTGTCAAAAATACACTCGCGTACAGTTCCCGCCGTTGTTATCATAACGACGAGTGGCTGCCTGCGGCTCGAGGTCGATTGTTTCATAACCTCGTATAGGTTTCTGTCGCGGATAGCGTGCAGCTCGTCTATAATAACAGCGTGAGAGTTCAAGCCGTCAAGTGTATTTGAGTCCGAGGCGAGAGCCTCGAAAATAGAGGAGGTAGCAGGGAAATAAACATCATTACGACGCTTTTTTATAACCGCCCGCAGCTCGGGCGATTGCTTAATCATATTGACAGCCTCGGTCAATACCTTTTTTGCCTGGTCTTTTTTGGTCGCTACGGAGTATATTTCCGCTGCGCCCTCATAGTCGGCAATGAGCATATATAACGCAATACCCGATAGCAGGGTAGACTTACCGTTTTTTCGTCCACACAAAAACATAGTTTCGCGAAAACGACGGTAGCCCGTTTCCTTTTCAAGCCAACCGAAAAGCAGTTGTATAAATGCTTTTTGGAATAATTCGAGCTCAAGCGGAGCTCCGATAGTTCCCTGGGATTGCTTGCAAAAGGTTTCGATAAAGAGTATAGGTCGCTCGCCCGTTTCCTCGTCGAAATAATAGGGAAAGTCGGCAGGCGGTGCCTCCATTTCTGCAATAAGTCGAGAGTAGACAGCTTTAACACGCCTACTCGTTACAATCTCGCCGCTCTCTATGCGGCTATAGTATTCTTTTACCCAATTCAAGGCTTTTTCGGTACCTTGTTCGGTTTAGTAGCAAACATCATAAGAGCCTGCCCCGCTTTGTCCGCCTCGGAGTTTGGCTCGAGGTCGGATAGCTGTTTAATGGTGGCATTATAATTCTTTACCATTGCGTTATAAGGCTGTAAAAGAGGGTGCGCTCTTTCGATTTTGTACGCGCCCTGCGGCATTTCAACGACGAGTCCGTCCTCGTTGATTTTTGCCTCCATATCCTCCAAAGAAACGAGCATATAAGCGGCTCGTTCAATCAATTTTTTTGCGATTTCGAGCTGTTCTTTGGGTAGATTTTTGTATATTTTCTTAATTCTGTTCTGCTCTTTTTTTTGTCGCGCATATAATGTAGACTCCACTTAAAAACTCCTTTCTTTTGGTTTTGGGTAGGGGGGGTAATACACACAAGGGGCGGTCATAAAAGGGGCTTAAACACGGTTCATAAAATACAAGGTCAAACTTTTTTAACGGGGGGGGATAGTTTGCTCTTGTGCGGCTGCTTTGTGTACCTCGATAGCAACAACATTGATAGCGTTAAGTATTAACTTTGTGCCCTCTACGGTATCGAGTAATACTGTGCCCTCCTCAAGCGCAGCAGCGAGCCGCTCTTGAAAGTCGTCTGTAGTTGCCTCGACATTGAAAGACAATGCCGCGTTGCTTGTATATATAATTACCTCGCATACTTTGCTCATAGGTAGCCCTCTCTTTCTACGAGGTTTCCCTCGCTATCAAACATAAGCCCGCTTGCTGTAGCAGGCTGTCCCTCGTGCTCTATAGCGTGGCACTCACGGCATAGCAGCTCGAGGTTATCCTCGGAAAGCGTAATACTCGGGTTATCTATGTTGTGCGGTGTAAGGTGTATTTTGTGGTGTACTATTTCTCCAGGCTTACCACACCGTACACATAGCCCCAGGTCGCGCTTAAATATATATTCCCTGGTATCTCTCCAGGTCTTGCTTAAATAAAACTTGCGTGCAAACTCTTGCATATAACAGCGTCCCGCCCTCTCCGCCGTAGTGAGTGTTATATCTACTCCCGATACAACGATAAAGCGAGCCGCTATTTGCAGCTCGCCTCAACCGTCTATTTCTACGGTATCAGTATACAGCAGCAAAAAGCAAGTTTCTATACAGCCTTTTTTCAAATGCCTAAATTGAGGGTAGAGCCGAGGCTCCATAGTAGAGCAAAGCAAACTCTGCTACAGCTCTATTTCGGAGGTTGTAAACCGTAGTAAGCGACTCTACATAAAGCTCCTCCATAATAGCCTCTTTTGAGCGTTTCTCCACATACCACAAAACGACGACTTTTTTATACTCCTCGTTTAGTTGGTCTATGATGTTTTCGAGCTCCGCGAGCTTGCGCTGCGTTTCCGCTATGTTTTTGGAGCACTCCGAAAGCTCTAAAAGTTCGTTTAGCGTGTCGCTTACATAGTGCGAGTCAGTAAAAGGCTTGTTATAATCAATAGCCCCAGGCTCGCGCGGCTTGCCTTGCTCTATCAAGCGTTGCTCTCTTTTCTGCAAATTTTCCAACGCCTTTTTTAGCGTAGGTATGGAGCCGAGCACTTGCTCCGCCGACTTAAAGTAGTTCATAGATTAACCTCCTCTCTGTTTTTGCTAAAATGTTACTGTTACATTGAGCACCGCAGCAGCGAGCCAATATACAGCGCGTTTATAGTCCTTGCCGATAATGCACATAATCGCCGCTCCCACATCAAGCAAAATAAGAGCAACTGGAAAAATATACATAGACATTTTCGTTTTCTCCTTTCCCTGGGAGTTGTTTTTACTGTCGTTCATAGTACCCTCGCTTTCTACTCCGTTTCGGAGCAGGCTTTTTATACATTTTGACGGTCAAATAATAGCCGCCGTTAATTTCGTTGTAGTACGGCTTAACCTCTGCCAGGGAGTAACCCTCGTAGAGTCGCTCGAGCTCCTCGTGCATATCGTAGCCGCTGTCGTGAATTTCTTTGACTTTGTATTGCGGCAGCCTGCCGTCCCGTTCCGAGGTTTTAGGCTGCTCAAGGTTTCGACTTGCACACCAACGCTTGCCGAGTATAGGCTCCTTTATGAGATACTTTGCAATGCCGACTATGCCGTACTCGTCAAACTGTAAAGGCTTTGCTGTCGTATAGCCTCGGCTCCATATTTCCGCAAGGGTGTTTATATCTACGCCGCCACTCATAACGATATGGTGGTGCAGGCGTGCGCTTTTCTTTCCGATTTCGGTAACTGCGACATATTTTAAGTCGGGTAAACCGTTCTTTTTGCGGTACCGCTTGACTCTGCGGAGGAAATTTTGCATTTCTCTTTGTGCGTCCTCGGGAGAGCCTGGGTAGTTCTCGTCGTTGTATGTAAGGTCAAACCTTATGTCCTTTTTTGTAAAATTCGTATTAAGCAAGCGTATTAACTTGCGCTCGGCGTTTCTTTGGTTAAGTCTTTTTTGAGTTTCCGAGGTCGGCTTACGCTTTTTGCTGCGTCCTCGCTGATATTCAAAAACGGGGAATATATCTACCTCCAAATACTCGCCGCAATAGTGTTTCTTTTCTCTGTATAGGCAACGCATATTTTAACCTCCGTGTATACTCTTGGGGCTCTGCCCCAAACCCCGAGGTTTAACGCTTTAGTTTTCCATAAGGGAATATTAAAAAGCAGCGGAGGAGGCAGGCTCATTTCCGCCCACTCTCATACGCTAATACTAAAAACTCATAACGCGCTTATTTAACATCTATCCTCTCTGCAAATAAAAGCATAATTTCCTCGGTCTATATCTGCCAACAAAACAAGAGTATTATATTTTTGTCCCTCTCGGTTTTTGGTCGTTAAGTTATTATCCATTACGAGCCCAAAATACAAGAGGCTTTTTTCGCTCTTTCTATTGACTTTTTGTTGCCTCTGTGCTATAATAATTACAAGATGTTAAGCAACACAAAGGCGGTTGCTGCGGCTATCACTCGGGCGGAGTGGTAGCCGCTTTTTTCATTTAATAAATTGCCAGGATTGAGGCGGGCGGGTTATGCCAAAGTCCGAAAGAGGGCGAGGCTTTGTAAACCTCGTAGGATTGCTTACTACATAAGCGTAAACATCTTTGCCGCCTGCATACGCTACGAGCTGCTCCTCGGTAAGACAAGCTCTCTTTGCTATTTCTGCGCGAGCTGCTGCCTCCTCGGGTGTATTGCTCTTGTGTAGAGCCGCTCCGAAAGCGTCAGTTTTTATAATTACATTACAAGTATAAAAGCCTACTACAGCTCCCGCTCCAGGAAACAACACGCCTCCCGAGCCTTTATATAGGTGCTTTGTTTCATACATATATATAGTATAAGGAAACGCACCGCCGCTCGGGGCTGTTTTCCTCATTTCGTAGCCCTTGAGCTCTTTTAAGATGTTCTCGGCGTGTTCGTGGTGTATTGATTGCATTATTACGCTACTCATTTTTTACCCTCCGAGGCTGCCTTGTACTCTGCCGCTTTGGTTAATACTTTTATAGAGTAGCTCGTTTCGTATACGCCTTTGTCCCAAAGGACGGAGGCTCCGTATTCTCCCATATTGTACGCCATACATACCCTTGAGGGCTCGTCGTACTTTTCAAACAATCTGCGGAGGATATAAAGCCCGCCTCGTATATTTTGGTAAGGCTCTGTAAAATCGGTAATACCCAGGGCAGCGGAGAGCTCCGCGTGGTTGCACTTGTTTATCTGCATTAAGCCGCTATCATTTGTCCCGCTCACTATATCGGGCTCAAATTTTGACTCCGTATACATAACCGCCATTACAAACTCAAAGTCGAGGTAGTACGCCTCGCATAAATAATATGTAAACTCTTGCAGCTCGACGGGCAAATCGCACTCGAGAGGCTCAAAGCCTGCCGCCATTTCATAGCTAAAGGTCGTCCCGCCTTTTTCTGTTATATACCTACCGTCGCGGGTGCCGTACCGCTCCGAGGAGGACGAGCTGCGCGTATTGGCAGCAGCGACAATAAAGCCGCCTATAATTGCTCCTACCAGGAATATACATATAATAAAGGTAATAATCTGTCGCTGCGCTTTTCTGCGCTGCGGTCTTTTTGTTTGATGTGTCATAGGTTAACCTCCTTAACTCTTGACGCGTCCGCAATAATTACGCTGTTGCAGTTTTTGTCTAATAGCTCCGCCTGCAAAAGCAGCTTGCCCTCTCGCAGGCGATAAATTATAGCGGAAACACATTTATAAATAATACCGTTATGCTCTACTTGACAACCGCTAAATAGAGCGTTTTTAATTTCCTCGTTTGTCATATAGCCGCTCCCGCTCCTTATTTCTTTTTATTGCTTATAAGCACTAAAGCAATAAGCGTAGCGCATATAATAAAGGTAATAATAACTCCGTTGCTCATATTAAAGCTCCTCCTTTATAAGTTTTAGGTAAAAGTCTACAGTTTCCCGCAGCTCTTGCTCCGTCTGTTTCTTTTTAGCCTGCGCGTGGTACACAAAATGCCCGTCGCTCGCATATATGCTAATATGATTATTAAGCCCGCTCTGTACTACCGTGTAGCCTTTGTACTTAACCTCTTTAGAGAGGTACTCGCAGGCGCACCACTCGTAATACTCGCACCGCAGGCAGCAGCGTTTACAATCGGCTTTCTTTGTAAGCCATAATTTGAGGCGGAGTCGGAGGCTCGCTATAGCCTCCGTTGCCTCATATTTAATAATGTAATATAGTTGCTCTAAAGCTCCAGGCTTTCTATATCCCATAATGTCGCCTCCTATGCGCCTAACGGCGCAGATTACTTAAAGATTGAGGGATTGAATATACAAGCGGGGGCGACTCCGCTAGCATCGTTCGCGTAGTTGTAGCTCAACGCTCCCGAGGTATACACAATGCGCTCGGTGTCCGCGTACCCAGGGGCGCAGCTCCAGGGTGTAATAGTCCATACCCAGGTATCATATTTAGGCACTAAAGCTCTATACTTTCTGTAAAGGTCGTCCGAAAGCAAAGCGATAAAGTCCTCGGAGGTACCGTAGCTCTTGTCGCCGTTGTCCGCTGTCAAGTCGGATATAATCGGTATAAGGTCGTCCTTGTCAAAATTCTTTATGTATTCCTCGTTAAGGAATTTGCGGAGGGTAGAGCTGCGCCAATCATTGCAGCAGTTCTCGTCGTAAGGCATTTCGCGCTCGAGCCTCTTTGCCGCTACAGCAAGTACGCCGCCCTGCTTATAGCGCAGGGCTACAAACTCCATACCGTTATAATTAAAGTGCTCGCCCGCTGTCGGTATCTTGTCGCTTATAGGCTCGGGCTTGCCCTCTCCGTTTTCCTGGTCGTCCTCGTATTCGTCCTCATACTCCGCAGGGGTAAAAATGCCTGCAAAAGCGAGGGAAACAACCGCCTCGGCTCTTTTTTTGTTGTCCTCGGGGTTTGGGTTGGTCGCTATGTCGTCGCAAAGGGACTCTATAGCTGTTAAAATGCTGCTGTTCATAAATAAACCTCCTTAAAAGTTCTCGTATGTGTCTACGAGTTTTTGTAATTCTGCAAAAAGCGGAGCTATTGCTCGCTTGTTTTGCCTTGCATTAAGTAGCTGCTTTCCCAGGGCGTAGAAAGCGGAGAGCTCCCGCTCTGTAGCTTTTGCCTGCTCAACAGCCTTTCGGGCGTTCTTAACCTCTGTACGGGCTGCCCTCATTTCGTCAAACTCTTTTGCGGAGAGCTGTACGCTCGCTGTTATGCCTTTTGCCTTGCCGCCGCCTCTTAAATGGTATAGACGGTTGCGTGTTGCGTCCTGGGAGCGGTTAAGCTCCTCGGCGAGCTGCGAAATAAACTTGCGCTCTTTTTGGTACCCGCGCAGCAGCAGCTCGTCCTCCTCGGGAGTCCAGGCTCCCGTCTTAACCGCTGCTCGCTCGGGCGTAAACTCGTGCCCGCATTGCGGACATTTTACAGCTTTGCACATCTATATACACCTCCTATATATAATCAAATAATGTAAGCTGCTCGTAGTGCGGAGTAGCTATATAAGTATCTACCTTTGCAGAAATTTCCTTGAAAGTTTGTCCGTACTTAAAGCCCTCCGATACCTTGTTGGGTACGCTGTCGAAAATAACAAGCTCCTCCCATAATTCGGGGTGGTTGGTCTTTAAGTAAGCAAACTCTTTTATAGTTTGATTAGGGCAAAACCAACAGCCGCCGCGTTTTGCAAACTTGTATGTAGGAGAGATAAGGTTGTAAGGTCTTAAAATGTCGTATGTTTGCTCCTCTATAATACCTTGTTGCTCAAGTAGGGAAATTTGCCCTTTCTTGTGGACGCGCGCGAGCCTTTCGGGCTCGTCGGCAGCTATGCCGATATATTCTTGGTATTCTCTGCCTAACGATTTAAGGTACCTTTTTACGGGGTTGATTTTCTCTCTATTCATAGCGCACATACCGCCAATAAGCCAGCCCGCGAGCTTGCCTTTTCTGTCCTCGTGCGGCGTTCTCTCGATTATGTGGTAAAAACTATAAATGTAGTCCTTGTCGCTTTCGACTATTTTAACTTTGTAGCCCCAGGACTCAAAGAGCGGTACCGCGTAATTAAATATCCATTCTATTACCTCGGGATATTCTGCATATATGCGCCGTTTTTTGTCAAACCATACCAAAGAAATAATAATAAGGTCTATAGGTATTCCGAGTTCGTGAGCTAATACTATAGTCGCTGTAGAGTCTTTGCCTCCGCTCCAACATATAATATTTAGCTTTCTTTCGGTGCTCATAACGCTTTGAGCACATCATTTGTAATAGCGCGCTCGCTGTCGGCAGTTATACAAACTTTGCGCTTATAGCCGTTTTTATACTGAATAATGCAAAACTCGTCGCGGGTGCCTTTGTTGTATTCATAAGAGAGGGACTCTACACCGTCGTCGAGTCTTTTTATAAACGGCTGCAAGCTAAACTCGATAAAATCGCTTTTTTCTATAAAAGGTATAGGAAAACATTGTTCTCTACTCATAATAAAATCACTCCGTTTTATTGTTTATTTTTATTGTGCCGCTACGGGCTTTCGGTGCCCTCGGCGTTTGATACTGTCTTGTACGGTCTTTTGTGCAATGTCTGCACTATAACCGCTGCGCCCGTTGTTGTCGAGCTCGCCCGTACTGCCTCTCGTCATTTCTCTATAAATGGTCGCAAGATGTACTCCGAGCTTGGAGGCAATTTCTACGAGGCTTGTATTTGCTGCATAAAGAGCCTCAATACTCTTTCTATCCTCAAATGTGAGGTATCGGCAAGTCATACGCGCTTAACTCCTTTCTTTTTATCTTTGGAGAGAGCAAGGAGCGGAGGACGCGCCCTCCGCTCCTTATTCCCTTATGCTAAAATCTCACAACGCGCTCGAGTCGCACCTCTGCGGAGCTCTATCCTCGTTATGAGCAAAAGCCATAAAAAAATAAGTGCGTTAGGTCTAAAAAACCTTTCGCACTTATTATAAAACTTTATATTTATTCGTGGATATGACAAAAAATTTGACAAAGCGGCCATGTTGTATTATAATAAACTGTTGTGTTGTTTTTAAAAATAGATTAGTGCACAAATTTTCCGGAGGCTTTAGAATGATTCAGGAATTGCGAAATATTGCTATTATTGCTCATGTTGACCATGGCAAAACCACCTTGGTTGATGTGATGTTAAAAGAGAGTGGAATTTACCGAGATAACGAACAGGTTGCCGAGCGGGTAATGGACTCGAATGATTTGGAAAGAGAGCGCGGCATTACCATTTTGTCAAAAAACACCTCGGTTATTTATAAAGACATTAAAATTAACATTGTCGACACCCCGGGTCATGCCGATTTCGGTGGTGAAGTGGAGCGGGTTTTGGGTATGGTAGACGGCGTTTTGCTGCTTGTTGATGCCTTTGAAGGTCCCATGCCCCAAACACGATTTGTTTTAAAAAAAGCATTATCATTGAACTTAAAGCCCATTGTTGTCGTCAATAAAGTAGATAGACCGCAGGCAAGACCTTTAGAGGTTGTGGATGAAGTCTTTAATTTGTTTATTGATTTGGGAGCCACTGACGAACAGGCAGATTTCCCTATTGTTTATGCTTCTGCCCGTGAGGGCATCAGCGGCATGGAACCCGATGACCTTAATCCGGGACTGGCACCCTTGTTTGAAACCATTATTGATTCTGTGCCGGCCCCCAAAGGCGAAGCGGATGCACCGTTTCGCATGCTGGTGTCGAACATCGATTATGATGAGTATGTGGGACGCATTGCTGTGGGTAAAATTGACCGTGGCTGTTTGTCCATGGGGCAAGCGCTCACCATTTGTCATGCTGACGGCACAACCACCAATGCCAAAACCGGTCGCGTGTATATGCACGATGGCTTGAAGCGTGTTGAGGTTTCAGAGGCAAAAGCAGGTGATGTTGTTTTGATTGCCGGTCTTGGCAATATCGGCATTGGCGAAACTCTTTGCGTGCCTTGCTGCGTGGAGCCTCTGCCGATTATTACGGTTGACGAGCCTACCATTTCGATGAACTTTTTAGTTAACAACAGCCCCTTTGCCGGAAAAGAAGGAGACTATGTCACCAGCCGTCATCTTCGTGACAGGCTGTTTCGTGAGCTTGATACCAATGTGAGCTTAAAAGTGGAGGAAACAGACAGTGCAGACTGCTTTAAGGTTTCCGGTCGTGGTGAACTGCATTTATCCATTTTAATTGAAACCATGCGCCGTCAGGGGTACGAATTTCAGGTGTCCCGTCCGGAAGTTATCTTAAAGCATAAAGAGGGCAAGACCTTAGAGCCTATCGAACTTTTGTTCATCGATTTGCCGGAAGAGTATGCAGGCACGGTGATTGAAAAGCTGGGCAAAAGAAAAGCCGAAATGCAAAACATGCAGCCCTCTGATAACGGATATATGCGCCTCGAGTTTAAAATTCCGTCCCGTGGACTCATCGGATATCGCAGCGAGTTCTTAAGCGACACCCGTGGTAACGGTATTATGAACACAGTTTTAGAGGGTTACAGTGCCTATTGCGGCGAGATTGAAAGCCGCAGCCGTGGTTCTATGATTGCCTGGGAAACCGGTGACAGCGTTGCCTATGGTCTTTATAATGCTCAGGAGAGAGGTCGGCTGTTCATTGGTGCCGGTGTTTCGGTTTATGAGGGCATGATTGTGGGCGAAAATGCCAAAGGCGAAGATATTACCGTTAATGTTTGCAAGAAAAAGCATGTGACCAACATGCGTGCTTCAGGCAGTGATGAAGCACTGCGCCTGACGCCGCCGGACCAGATGAGTCTGGAGCAATGCCTTGAGTTTATTGCTGATGACGAATTGGTTGAGATTACACCAAAAAACATTCGCCTGCGGAAAAAATTATTGACTAAAAATGAGCGGGATAAGGCCGCATTTAGAAATAAAAAATGATGCGTTGGAGGATATATCATGTATAAAATTCTTAAAAAAGATATTTTAAATGAACAGGTTAAGCGTATGGTGATTGAAGCACCGTTAATTGCTAAAAAAGCAGAACCCGGCCAATTTATCATTTTTAGAATCGACGAAGATGGCGAACGGGTGCCCCTGACCATTGCCGACTATGACCGCGAAGCCGGAATGGTGACCATTATTTTTCAGGAAGTGGGCAAAAGTACCCGTCAGTTGGGTGCTATGGAAGCAGGCGACAGCCTCTTAGACTTTGTTGGTCCTTTGGGTCGCCCCTCTGAACTTGATGGGGTGAAGAAAGCGGCTGTTATTGGCGGCGGTCTGGGTACAGCCATTGCTTATCCCCAGGCTAAAAAGCTGAACGAACTGGGCTGCGAGGTTCACTCTGTTATTGGTTTCAGAAACAAAGATCTGATTATTTTGGAAGATGAGGTTAAGGCGGTAAGTGCAAAAACAGTTGTGATGACCGATGACGGCTCAAATGGCAATAAAGGCTTTGTAACCAACGCCCTGCACGATTTGATTGAGAGCGGAGAACAGTATGATTTGGTGCTTGCCATTGGTCCTCTGCCTATGATGAAGTTTGTTTGTGAGGTAACACGCCCCTATGGTATTAAGACCATAGTCAGCATGAACCCTGTTATGATTGACGGAACAGGCATGTGTGGCGGTTGCCGCTTAACTGTTGGCGGGGAAACAAAGTTTGCCTGCGTAGACGGACCGGATTTTGACGGTCATTTAGTCGATTTTGATGCTGCCATTCGTCGTTCGGCTATGTTCCGGGATAAAGAGCGTCAATCTTTAGAAAACCACGAATGCAGATTAACAGGAGGGAAACACAATGGCTAATATGTGTCCAAATAAAGTGCCCATGCCGGTGCAGGATGCTAAAGTGCGGAACGGCAATTTTAAAGAAGTGGCGCTGGGCTATACAGAAGAGATGGCAATGGAAGAAGCAACACGCTGCTTAAACTGCAAGAACAGACCTTGTGTATCCGGCTGCCCGGTTAATGTTCAAATCCCCGAATTTATCGAAAAGGTTGCAGCGGGAGATTTTGAAGGTGCCTTTGAAAAAATTAAAGAAAATAATGCTTTGCCGGCCATTTGTGGTCGTGTGTGCCCTCAGGAAAACCAGTGCGAAAAACAGTGCGTCAGGGGTATTAAAGGTGAGAGTGTCGGCATTGGACGATTAGAGCGTTTCGTAGCCGATTGGCACATGCAAAACGGCAAAAATCAGCCCTTTAAGGCAGAACCTAATGGTCATCGTATTGCTGTTGTGGGCTCCGGTCCATCAAGCCTTTCCTGCGCAGGCAGCTTGGCAAAAAAAGGATACGATGTCACCATTTTAGAGGCATTTCATGTTGCCGGTGGCGTTTTGATGTATGGCATTCCGGAATTCCGTCTGCCCAAGGCAATTGTTCAAAAAGAGATTGATGCCCTGCGAGAGATGGGTGTTACCATCGAAACCAATATGGTTGTGGGAAAAATTTTCTCTGTTGATGAGCTTTTGCAGGATAGATATGAGGCAGTTTTTGTAGGTACCGGTGCAGGTCTCCCCAGTTTTATGAAGATTGAGGGTGAAAACTTAAACGGCGTTTATTCTGCCAATGAGTTTTTAACCAGAATTAATTTAATGAAAGCCTATCGCTTCCCCGAAGTGGATACCCCTGTTGTTATTGGTAACAGCGTGGCTGTTGTGGGCGGCGGTAATGTGGCTATGGATGCGGCACGGTGTGCAAAACGCCTGGGCGCTGAAAATGTATATATCGTTTACAGACGCTCTGAAGAAGAAATGCCTGCCAGAAACGAAGAAATTGAACATGCAGCAGAAGAGGGCATCATCTTTAAGCTCCTCACCAATCCCCAGCGTATTTTAGGTGACGAACAAGGCTTTGTTACCGGTATGGAATGTGTAGAAATGGAATTGGGCGAGGCTGATGCAAGCGGCAGACGCCGTCCGGTTGCAAAAGAGGGCAGCGAGTTTGTTTTAGATGTGGAAACCGTTGTCATTGCAATCGGTCAAACACCCAATCCGTTAATCAAGCAGACCACACCCGATTTGGAAACACAAAAGTGGGGTGGCATTGTGGCTGATGAAAACGGCAAAACCAGCAAAGAGGGTGTATTTGCCGGCGGTGATGCCGTAACAGGCGCTGCAACGGTTATTTTGGCCATGGGTGCCGGTAAAAAGGCAGCAGCAGCTATTGATGAGTATATTCAAAATAAATAATTGACAAGACACCGGAGAGAACCAAGTTCGTCTCTCCGGTGTTTTTTATTTTCAAGTCATTATAGAAAACGACAAAGTTTTTTGTTTTTCTTGTTTAAAAAGAGAAAAAAAGGGTATATATACATCGTATTGTTTAATAAATTGCAATTTATAAAAGGTAAAGGCGTGATGCATGTGAATGTGAGAGAAATTACAGAGGCTTTAGAGGAGAAAACTCTATCTCCTTATGCGGTCCTGTCAAAAAATACACAGGGGCGTGCAGAACCTTTGGTGTCTTGTGATATAAGAACTGCTTTTCAAAGAGACCGCGACAGGATTATTCATGCCAAGTCCTTTCGCAGACTCATGCATAAAACTCAGGTTTTTTTAGCGCCTGAAGGCGACCACTACAGAACCCGTCTCACCCATACCTTAGAGGTTTCCCAAATTGCCCGCACCATTGCAAGAGCCCTGCGGCTGAATGAGGATTTAACCGAGGCTATTGCCCTGGGTCACGACTTGGGACACACCCCCTTTGGTCATTCAGGGGAAGCGGTTCTTGACGAGATTTGCGTGGGCGGTTTTCGTCACTATGAGCAAAGTTTGCGCGTTGTTGAGGTGTTAGAAGGCGGAAGGGGACTTAACTTGACCTGGGAAGTGCGTGATGGTATTGTTAACCATGCAGGGAAAAATGAAGCCAAAACACTTGAGGGGCAAATTATTAAATTAGCTGACCGCATTGCCTACATCAATCATGATATTGATGATGCCGTTCGCGGTGGTGTTATTGGTCCTGAAGAAATATCGTTAGAGTGTCGACGAACATTGGGAGAAACGCATAGCGAGCGCATTCACACCATGATTTTTGATGTGATTGAGCACAGCATGAATCAGTCCAAGGTGGCTATGAGTCCTGAAATTCACGAGGCTATGATGGAACTCCGTTCCTTTATGTTTAAAAATGTATACACAAGTCCTGTGGCAAAGGCAGAGGAAGAAAAGGCCAAGGGTATTGTGAAAACCTTGTTTGATACCTTTTTACACCATCCGGAAAAGCTTCGCGAGGCGGGACTGAGCGAATTGACTTTTTCAGGAGAACGAGAGGTTTGCGATTACATTGCAGGCATGACGGATAATTATGCGATTTATGTTTTTAGAGAACTGTTTATGCCCCAGGGATGGCAGATGAAACGATAAAGGTAAACGACTTTACATAATTTTTCCATTTAATGGACAATCTATAGAATATAGAGTTTTTTCGCATTTTTTATAATAAAAATTTAAAAAATAAAGGAAATCAATTATTCTTGTCGAAGAATATGATTGTCGCCCTTATGTGACAAACGAAAAAACTGTGCAGGAGAGAGATGCTTTGCCTCGTTATAAACAAAGTTCAATTAATGAAGTCAGTCGACGGAATAATCTTGTAGAGCTTGTTTCCGGCTATGTGCATCTTAAGCGCAACGGAACAAGCCATATAGGTCTTTGCCCTTTTCATAAAGAAAAAACCCCATCATTCCATGTGGATGAGGACAAGCAGCTGTATTATTGTTTTGGCTGTGGTGCTGGAGGTAACATTTTTGATTTTGTTATGCGGGCAGAGAATCTTGATTTTGTGGATTCGCTGAAATTTTTGGCGCAGCGTTCCGGTGTTACCCTTGAAGAGGAGGCGGGCGGACGTCCGGGACAAAGTGATGAAGAGGCAGCACTACGAAAACGGATTTTAGAAATGAACCGTGCTGCTGCCCGACACTTTTATGAGAATTTATCAGACCCAAAGGCTGCAGTTGCCCGAGAATATATCAAGCGGCGCGGACTCGACCAAAAGACGGTGGTTAAGTTTGGCATAGGCTATGCACCTGACGAGTGGACAGACCTTTTAACAGCCATGGAAGCAAAAGGATACACGCCGGAGGAACTGGTTACGGCAGGCCTTGCTGTTAAAAACGATAAAGGTCGCATTTACGACAAGTTCCGCAATCGCTTAATGTTTCCCATTATTGATGTTCGTGGCAATGTGGTAGCTTTTGGCGGTCGCACCTTGGGCGATGACCAGGCTAAATATATGAACTCTCCTGAAACACCGGTGTTTCACAAGGGACGAAACCTGTTTTCGCTCAATTTAGCTAAACAAATCGGACTAAAAGAGGGATTGATTTTAGTCGAGGGCTATATGGATGTTATCTCTCTTTATCAGCGTGGCATCACCAATGCAGTTGCGGGTCTGGGAACAGCGCTGACAGAGGACCAGGCGCGGCTGATTAAGCGGTATGCCAGCCAGGTTTATGTTTGCTATGATGGTGATGAAGCGGGGCAAAAGGCGGCGCAAAAAGCTATTACCTTGTTGACTGAAACAGAAAACATTGTAAAGGTTGTTAGCTTTACGGGTGCAAAAGACCCAGATGAATATATTTTAAAAAAGGGAGCCGAGAGCTTTCGAACGCTTTTAAAAGAGGCTCACGAGTCCATTGAGTATCAGCTTTTGCGGTTAAGACAACGATATGATATTTATGACTTAAGCCAAAAAATATCCTTTTTAACCGAGGCTGCAAAGGTACTTGCTGAGATTGAAAGCGAAGTAGCAAGAGAGGCTTACATCAAGCGGCTCTCTGCAGAAACGGACATTACGCCAGAGGCGATTAAGGCAGAGATTTTGAAACTGGTATATTATAAAAATAAAAAACAGGTCACAAAAGAGATTTATCAAAGCGCAAGGCCTGAGCGCCTTGCAGGTGAAGAAACCGGTTTTAATCAAAGCCAGAACACGGCTACATACAAAACAGAGCGCACCTTGCTGAACTTGATTTTTTTCCATCGACGAGCATGGGAGCTTGCCAAAGAAGCAGTGCAGCCGGAATGGTTCTCAGGGGAAGTACACCAACGGTTGTTTCAGGCTATCATGGCCTATCGTGAAAAAAATGAAGAAGTGCATGCGCCGGATTTTTTAACAGAACTATCAGACGAGAGTGTGAAAAAATCCGCAGCTTCATTGTTATATATTAACTTTGAAGGCGACAGCTTGCAGGCTGCACGAGAAGCAGCCGGAAAGCTTGAAACCGAATTTTTGAAAAAATGTGCCGCAAAACTTGCGGGGGAAGGTAAAGTGAAAGAAGCCAATGAAATCTACCGAAGAATTAATGCAAGGAGAGGGTAACATGGATCAAGATCTCGAAATGAAAAAACAACAAATTATTTCAGATGTTGTGGCCAAAGGAAAGGCAAACGGGATTCTGACTTATAAAGAAATTATGGATGCCCTTTCTGAGTTTGAAATGGATCCCGAACAAATCGAGCTGGTTTACGAAACACTGGAAAAAGAAGGTGTTGAAGTTGTAGCCGATATGGACAAGGAACTTGAAAAGATTGAGGAGGAAATTGGCGACATGCCACCTCTTGAAGAAGTCGATTTAAGTGCAGAGGTCTTGGAAATTTCCAGCGTGGAAGGCGTTTCTGTTGATGACCATGTTAAAATGTACTTAAAAGAAATCGGCAAAGTTCCTCTTTTGGCACCGGACGAAGAAATGCAGCTTGCCAAAATGATGGCAAAGGGCAATGCTAATGCTCGCAAACGCTTGGCAGAAGCAAATCTGCGTTTGGTTGTTTCCATCGCTAAACGCTATGTAGGCCGCGGCATGCTGTTTTTGGATTTGATTCAGGAAGGTAACCTGGGTCTGATTAAAGCCGTTGAAAAATTTGACTATACCAAGGGCTATAAGTTCAGTACCTATGCGACCTGGTGGATTCGTCAGGCTATCACCCGTGCCATTGCCGACCAGGCCAGAACCATTCGTATTCCTGTTCACATGGTAGAAACCATTAACAAGCTGATTCGCGTTTCAAGACAGTTGGTTCAGGAACTGGGTCGTGACCCGCATCCCCATGAAATTGCCAAAGAACTTAACATGTCCATTGATAAAGTTCGCGAAATTATGAAAATAGCACAGGAGCCCGTTTCTCTTGAAACACCTATTGGTGAGGAGGAAGACAGTCATTTGGGTGACTTTATTCCCGATGACGACGCACCCGCCCCCTCAGAAGCTGCTTCATTTATGCTTTTAAAAGAACAGCTCAGTGATGTGCTCAACACGCTGACACCTCGTGAAGCCATGGTGCTGAAACTGCGTTTTGGTTTAGAAGACGGCCGTGCAAGAACTTTAGAGGAAGTCGGCAAAGAATTTAATGTAACCCGTGAAAGAATTCGACAGATTGAGGCAAAGGCCCTGCGCAAACTGCGGCATCCCAGCCGCAGCAAAAAGCTGAAGGATTATTTGGAATAAAACGGTGATGCACTTAATGAGCCCAACCACACAACAAAAGACAAACGACATAATCAACACCCCTTTTTCGTATACATGAAAAAGGGGTGTTGTGTCTGTCAAAATAGGAAAGGATTTGTACCCGTAAAAAACAAAATGCTTAATTTTGGCAAAATTTCTTGTAAAATGGAATATGATGTGGTACAATAAGGTATAGTGGTGCATTGTGCATCTTTAAACCGTTTAATTTGTAAGTATGTTAGTGGTTGAGGGGAATCAATTTGAACAAGGATTTATTTAAATATTATTCGTTAAATACATTGCTTACCCTTGCTCTTGCGGCAACTTTTTGTAATGTTCAGGGCATTTTGGGTTTAGCGATTGAGCTCTTGCTCATTAGCCTTTTGGCCGTTGTTTTTTATCATTGTCATTATGGATTGGGTTGTGCCAATGTTATTATGGTGGCGGTTGTGTTTGTTTTGTTTCAAGACGTTTTGCCGGCAATTGTTACCTTAGTACCCATTGCTCTTTTAGCCGTGGCACTTGCACTGGGATTGCGACTTAAATTACCTTTTTACAAACTGCTGTTTTTATGTACATTCTTATTTGCAGCAGAACTTTTGGCTAATTTGCAAGTGCTGGACCATCTAACCGGCGGGGAAGTAACCATTAGCAGCATGATGCTGGATATGGGTCGGCAACTGCGGGAAGTTTTTCTGACACAATATGCAGATCCCGCCATGGAGGTTATGGTGGAGCAGGCCATCAGCATGACGGTTGACCTGACAATTATGCTGGCGCCGGCCATGTTTTTAATTGTGAGTATCGTTTTATCTTATGCACTTTTATACATTTTCAAAAAAATGCAACAAAGGCGTGGGGTAGACATGAGCGGCTTTATTCCCTTTAGCAAAATGCAAGGGGATAAGCTGATGGCTTTTGTTTTTTTGGTTTTGTTGCTGATTGTAACAGCAGCCCCCTCGGGATTGTTCTTTGATGCCTGTGTGAATGTGCTGCTGATTTTGGGTTTTATTTTTGTTGTGCTGGGCTTATCTGCGTTTGATTGGAAAATGAAGCAAAAAGGCACTGCAAAGCCCTTGAGAAGACTTTTGATTATCAGCCTTTTCTTTCTTTCGACCATGATGCTATTGGTGCCGGTTTTAGCACTTTTGATTTATGGTGCAACAGATTGTTTGTTTGATTATCGTCATTTGAGATCTGAAAATAGCGAAAAATAATTCTACAACTGATGGGAGGTAATGAAATGGATGCCAACCGCAAAACAGGATTTTACTATGTAACCGGCGGATTTTATCTTGTTATTATTTTTGTTTTGAGCGTTGTAACCTTTTGGGTTAATCAATATTTAGCTGTAGCAGAATTGCTGTTAGGACTGTTGCTTTGCATCGTTAATTATCTTTATAAAAAACATGCCGAAAAGAAAATTTCTGACATGTTTGAAAAAATGACCTTGCACATTGGCTCTGCAACGCATAATGCACTTATGCATTTTCCGTTGCCTACCTTGTTAATTGACTTAAACGGCAAAATTAAATGGTATAATGAGCCTTTTAATGATATTTTTAAGGAACAGGCCTTATATGATAAAGAAATTTCAACTTTAATTCCGGCCATGTCACCCGAAGCACTTTTTACAAATGCTGCAGGTCCCGTACAGCTGACAGTGACCCATAATGAGCGGGTTTTTCGTGTTTTTGGCAGCAAGCCGCAATCTGAAGAAAAAAACAGCATTGTTATCTTGTATTTTGACGAAATTACAGAATATGCAGAATATCGCCAAAAATATGAAGATGAAAAAACCTTTGCCTGCCTCATTTTTGTTGATAACTATGATGAACTTATGGAATCGGTAGGTATCAGTGAAGTGCCCCAGTTGCAAGGACAGCTTTATAAGCATATCAATGACTGGGCAACGGAAAATGGCGGCGTTTTAACTAAGTATGAAAAAGACAAATACAGTGTTATCTTTGAACATCATCGTTTAGAAGGCATCATTAAGAGTAAATTTGATATTTTAAATAAAATTCGTGAAATTTCAGAGGGCAATACGCTTCCTGCCAGTGTTAGTATTGGTATTGGTGTTTGCGGTAAGGATATTGCAGAAAATGACGAGTTTGCTAAAAATGCCATTAATATGGCTTTGGGTCGTGGTGGTGACCAGGCTGTCGTTAAAGATAATGAACAATTCAGCTTTTATGGCGGAACCAGCAAAGAATATGAAAAGAGCACCCGTGTTAAAGCCCGTGTTGTCAGCAATGCTTTGGCAGGGCTGATTAAAAATGCAGAGAACATTGTTGTCATGGCTCACAAAGTTACCGATGCCGATTCTTTGGGTGCGGCTTTTGGCGTTTACCGCATGTGTCGCATGCAAGATAAACCGGTTCACATATTGCTTGAAAGTTATGACCAAACAGTTAAAAATCTGTTAGAACGCATGGAACATGTGGAAGAATATGCCGGCCTGTTTATCAATACACAGCAAGCGACATCCCGCATTGACGCTACCACCTTGGTGGTTGTTGTAGACACTCACAAGCCCAGCTTGTTAGATGCGCCAGCATTGCTTAAAAAGGCAGGGCAGATTGTGGTGGTGGACCATCATCGTCGTGGTGCAGACTTTATTGAGAACACGGCTTTGATTTATCACGAGCCATATGCATCTTCTGCCTGCGAAATGCTGACAGAGATTTTGCAATATTCACCGCAAAAGCTATCCTTGAGCAAGCTGGAGGCAGAATGCCTTTATGCAGGCTTGGTGGTTGATACCAAAAACTTTACCTTTAAAACCGGTGTGAGAACCTTTGAAGCGGCATCTTTCCTGCGTAAGCAAGGCGTGGATACAGTTGCAATTAAAACCATGTTCCAGCAGGATTTGGCCACATACATCAAGCGTGCCATGATTATTAAAGATGCTGAAATTATCCGTGGCAACATTGCTGTGAGCACTTATAGTGAAGTGGAGAAGGATATTCAGGTAACCATTGCCCAGGCTGCAGATGAGCTTTTAAACATTAAGGGCATCACCGCATCTTTTGTTTTGTGCCTGACTGAAAACGGCATTAACATCAGCGGTCGCTCTTTAGGCGGTATTAATGTGCAGGTGATTTTAGAGAAGCTGGGTGGTGGTGGACACATGACCATTGCCGGTGCACAGCTTGAGGGCATCACCATAGAAGAGGGCAAGGAAAGACTTTGTCAGGCAATTGATGAGTATTATTTAGAAACAGTTAACTGATTATAAAGGTGGTATACACCTTTGAGATACAGCGCAAAAGTAAGGAGAGATTAAAGTGAAAGTAATTTTAACGGCCGATGTTAAAGGTCATGGAAAAAAAGGCGAGTTAGTGAATGCGTCTGATGGATATGCCCGCAATTTTTTGCTGCCAAAGGGTTTAGCCATTGTAGCAGATAAAAGTGCCATTGGCGAAATGGAAAGCAAAAAAAGTGCAGTAGCCTTTCATAAAGAACAAGAAAGACAGCAGGCGCTGGAACTTGCAGGTAAGCTGAATGAGGCAGTAGTGAGCTTTACAGCTAAAGCCGGAGAAAACGGGAAATTATTTGGCTCCATTACAGCTAAAGATGTGGCAGAACAACTGAAAATGCAATGTCATTTGGTGGTTGATAAGAAAAAAATACAGCTTCCTGACGGTATTAAAGAATTAGGCGATACTAAGGTTACCATTAAGGTATATCCCGAAATTACTGCAGAAATAAAGGTCAGAGTGAAAGCACAGAACTAAATCTGCCCTTTTAGGAAGGAACGGCCATGGAGAACAATGTACCAAAGGTTATGCCTCATCACAAAGAAGCAGAGCAATCCATTTTGGGTGCTATGCTGATTGACGCTGAATGCGTCACACAGGTGTTTGAGAGCTTAACAGACAAGGATTTTTATATTGAAGCCAATCGATTGGTGTTTGCTGCCATGCAAGCACTGTTTAATCGTGATGTTCCTGTGGACTTGGTTACTGTATCAGAAGAACTGACTATACAGGAGCAGTTAGCAGCTGTAGGCGGTGTGGAATATCTGGCTTACTTAGCCTCGACCCTGCCCACAACAGCTAATTTAAAGCAATATATTGATATTGTGCAGGATAAAGCATTGCTTCGTCGCCTGATTCATGCCTCGGGTGATATTATGGATTTGGGCTATGCCCCCGGTGCCGCATCCAAAAACATTGCCGATGAAGCAGGGCGTCTGATTTTTGATGTTTTAGAAAATCAGCAACAGCGCGGCATTGTGCACATTAAAGATGTGCTTTTACAAACCCATGCATCCTTAGAAGAAATTTATCGGAACCATGGCAAACTGACCGGTGCCCCCACCGGCATTAAAGAATTAGACAAAATGTTGTTTGGATTGCAAAATTCAGACTTTATTTTAATTGCTGCCCGTCCGTCAATGGGTAAAACAAGCTTTGCTTTAAACATTGCCACACATGCAGCTGTCCACGGTCATGTGCCGGTGGCGATTTTCAGCCTTGAAATGTCCAGCACGCAGCTTGTGTCCCGTATCATCAGCTCTGAAATGCTCATTGACAGCAATCACTTAAGAACAGGTGAGCTGACAGACGAAGACTGGGAAAAAATTGCAGTCTCATTATCTGAACTGGGGCAGGCACCCATTTACATTAACGATTCAACCAATGTTACAATCAGCGACATTCGTGCTAAATGCCGTCGTCTTAAGCTTGAAAAGAATTTAGGCTTGATTGTGATTGACTATTTGCAGCTGATGCAGGGCACCCGTGCTGAAAGCAGACAACAAGAAATTTCTGACATTTCCCGCTCTTTGAAAATTCTTGCAAAAGAGCTTGATGTGCCCATTGTTGCCCTTTCGCAGTTATCCCGTGCGCCTGAACAGCGGTCGGAGCACAGACCTATGCTCAGTGACTTGCGTGAATCTGGTGCCATTGAGCAGGATGCAGACATTGTTATGTTTTTATATCGTGACGATGTGTATAATCCCGATACCGAAAAGAAAAATGTGGCAGAGTGTATTGTTGCTAAGCACAGAAATGGCTCAACAGGTACTGTTGAAATGTTCTGGGCAGGACAGTATACCCGCTTTATGAATTTGGATAAAAATCATGAGTGATTTATGTAACAAGGTGCGCAGCACCATTATGGCACACAAGCTGATTGAACAGGGCGATAAGGTACTGGTTGCTTTGTCCGGTGGGGCAGATTCTGTCTGCCTTTTACATATCTTGTTGGCTCTTAGCGAAGAGATGAATTTTTCGGTGTATGCAGCCCATGTTAATCATGGTTTGCGTGGAGAAGAGTCTGAGGGTGATGAGGCGTTTGTGCAGGATTTATGCAATCGTCTTTCGTTGCCTTTGTTCATACATGACTGTGATGTCCGTGCCTTTTCTGAAGAAAGGCACATAGGGCTTGAAGAAGGCGGACGATTGGTGCGGTATGACTTTTTTTATTCTCTTGTGCAAGATAAGGGAATGACTAAAATTGCTACGGCACATCATGGTGACGACAATGTTGAAACGGTTTTAATGCGATTGATTCGCGGTACCGGGCCTGTTGGTCTGGCGGGCATTCCGTATCAAAATCGTGATGTTATCCGTCCCTTTTTAGATGTAAGTCGTGCTGAAATTGAAGCCTATATGAGCGAAAATCAGTTAGAGTATCGAACAGACAGCACAAATGCCGATATTGAGTTTACGCGCAATCGCATTCGTAATCAGTTAATCCCTTTTGTTAAGCAGCAATTTAATCCTAATTTTCAGAATCATTTTCGTGAACAAATCAAGCTGTACAGAGATTGTGCTTTTTACATTGAGGAAGAGATAAACAAACGATTATTGCAAGTTGCAGAAGTTGTTTTGGGTGGCTATGGCTTTTCCTGTGATGCACTTTCTAAAGAGCCACCGTTTATCATCAGCCAGTTATTGCATCGCATTATTTCAGAAGTTTCAGGTGGCAAAGAGACAGGCGCTCAGGCTGTTCGTGAAACGGAAGAGATTTTAAGGCAAAAAAAAGGGCAGGTTTCTTTGGCAAAAGATGTGGTTGCGCAGGTTTATAACGGCACTCTATATATCCGAAAAGAAGAGACGACAAAACCTTTTTGCCATCCGGTTGAGCCTTGTGGTACACAAGTGGTGCAGGAAACAGGCGGAAAATTTATTTTTTCTCAAGTGACATGTGTACCGGAAAAAGCGCCGAAGGACACGATTTATCTTGAACTGTCAAAGCTTAAAGATAAACAGTTGTTTGTGCGGTCGCGCCGTCCCGGTGATTATTTTTATCCCATAGGCATGGCAGGCAAAAAAAGCCTGCAGGATTATTTTGTTGATTGCAAAATTCCCTGTTTTATGCGGGATTTTGTTCCAATTTTATGCACAGAAGATGAAATTTTATGGATTGCAGGCATGCGTCAGGATGCACGCTATGCAGCAACAAAAGATAAAAACGAAGCCTTATGCATTCGTTACATTAGGAGTGAAACAAATGAAACGATTGGAAGATAATGTGGAAAGAGTATTGCTGGCTAAAGAAGAAATTGCTCAAAAGGTTAATGAAATGGCAGCAGAAATGGACAAAATATACCAGGGTGAAGAGGTGGTCTTTGTTTGCATTTTAAAAGGCAGCGTAGCCTTTTTTGGCGATTTGGCCCGTGCGGTATCTTTTCCTGTTGTATATGACTTTATGTGTGTGTCAAGCTATGGAAGTGGTACAGTTTCAGGCGGCAGCGTGCGCATTAACAAGGACCTGTCAACCGATATTGCAGGCAAGCATGTGGTTGTTATTGAGGATATTTTGGATACAGGTAACACTTTGCATGCTCTCTTTCGGCAGCTTCAGGCACGCAACCCTAAATCTCTGCGGCTGTGTTGTCTTTTGGATAAACCGGAGCGCCGTACAAAGCCGGTTAGCGCAGATTTTGTGGGCTTTACCATTCCTGATGAATTTGTTGTTGGTTATGGTCTGGATTACGATGAAAAATATCGTCAACTTCCGTATATTGGCATATTAAAGCGCTGCGTATACGAAAAATGAAGAAAAAATGAATAGAAAGTAAAGTTTTTAAATATTCCTTGTAATTTGCCTTGTTTTGTGTTAAACTAAACTCTATTCAAATTACAATTGTTGAGTTAAGGGGTGACTCGTTTGAAAAAAAGATATTTCGGTGGCATCGGTTTTTATATATTGCTTTTTGTCATCGTGCTCATTATGTTCAGTGTGTTTAATTATGAGCCGGGCATCAGCAGCATTCGTTATTCTGATTTGCTGTCTTACATTAAGGCGGGTAATGTATCCGAGCTTGTGTTAACGGACAGGACAGCCACTATTACACTTCGTGGAGTTGAAGCAGAATATCCTAATGAAAATAAACGCGTTTCTGATATTGCTTCTATCTATATTTTATATGAAGATGCCGGTGATGACATACGGCAGCAAATCAATGAGGGAACGCTGAAGGTAGACACACCGGCGCCCCAGGAAATGCCTTGGTGGCTTTCACTTTTGCCGACCCTTTTAACCGTGGGTATTTTTGTTCTTTTCTGGTTCGTTTTCATGCGCCAATCTCAAGGGGGCGGCGGCAAGGTGATGTCCTTTGGCAAAAGCAATGCCCGGATGAGCCAGAGCGGTGAAACCCATGTAACTTTTAAAGATGTGGCAGGCGCTGATGAAGAAAAAGAAGAGCTTGCAGAAATAGTTGAATTTTTAAAAGATTCATCAAAGTTTATTGAACTGGGTGCAAGAATTCCCAAGGGTGTTTTGCTTGTGGGACCTCCGGGCACCGGTAAAACATTGCTGGCTAAAGCCATTGCCGGTGAGGCAAAGGCGCCATTTTTCAGCATCAGCGGTTCTGACTTTGTAGAAATGTTTGTGGGTGTTGGTGCTTCCCGTGTTCGTGATTTGTTTGACCGTGCAAAGAAAAATGCACCAAGCATTATCTTTATTGACGAAATTGATGCGGTGGGTCGTCATCGTGGTGCCGGACTTGGCGGCGGACATGACGAGCGTGAGCAAACCTTAAATCAGTTGTTGGTTGAAATGGACGGCTTTGGTGCTAATGAAGGCATTATCATTATTGCGGCAACAAACCGCCCCGACATTTTAGACCCGGCTCTTTTGCGCCCCGGTCGTTTTGACCGTCAAGTCGTGGTTAATTATCCCGATGTTAAAGGTCGCGAAGAGGTTTTAAAGGTTCATTCCCGTGGCAAGCCGCTGGCTAAGTCTGTTGATTTGAGTGTTATTGCAAAAAGCACCTCGGGCTTTACCGGTGCAGACCTTGAAAACCTGATGAATGAGGCAGCGTTACTGGCTGCAAAGCGGGGCAGAAAGCAAATTGAAATGGAGGACATTGAAAACTCCATCATCAAGGTTATTGCCGGCCCTGAAAAACGGTCTAAAACCATTACAGATAAGGAAAAGAAGCTGGTTGCCTATCACGAGGCGGGTCACGCCATTATGCACAAGCTGATGCCTAATTGTGACCCGGTTCATGAGATTTCTATCATTCAGCGTGGTCGTGCCGGCGGTTATACATTGGCACTGCCTTCAGAAGATAAAAACTATGTTTCCAAGCAGGATATGCTGGACCAGATAGTTGCTCTTTTGGGTGGTCGCACAGCCGAAAAACTTGTTTTGGATGACATCAGTACCGGCGCATCAAATGATATTATGCGCTCGACCAAAATTGCTCGCGAAATGGTCACTAAATATGGCATGAGCGAAGCGCTGGGACCCATGACCTTTGGCTCGGATAACAACGAAGTTTTCTTAGGCATGAGCTATGCTCAAACCCGGGATTACAGCGAGCAGGTTGCTGCAGAGATTGATGCTGAGGTAAGAAAAATTATTGATAAGGCATATAAGACCTGTGAAGCGCTTTTGACAGAGCATCGCGAGGCTCTAGAGCGGGTAGCAGAGGCTCTTATTGAAAAAGAAAAACTGTCGGGTGAAGAGTTTGAATCGCTGTTTTTGGGCAAGAAACCCGAAGAAGAAACGACAGAAACTCCAGATGTAAACACTCCGGACACAGCCCAAGAACAAACCGAACAATCTACAGAGAATATAACTGAATAAAAACCATGGCTGCAAAACGGTTAACGAGAAAACTGTTTTGCAGCTTTTTTTGTATCCTGTATTTACTTCCTCTAAATGGATATGTTGAATATTGTCGAAACCAAAAAGTCTCCCCTATGTAAGGGGAGGTGGGTTGCGAAGTAACTCGGATGCGGTGGAAAAGATAACGATTGTTTTCGCAATCTACACCTCACCACCGCCTACGGCGGAGACTCTCCTCAAGGAGAAGCCTTTGCGTGGTTGCATCTAAACCTTATGCCTCGCATTACAATAATAAAAATGGTGTCTTTTAAGAAATATTTTATATTTTTCGTCAAAATGTACAATTTTTTTAGAAAATTTGAAGAAAAAAGAAAAATTTTTATAAATAATAGTAAAAACTATTGCAAAATTATGAAAAAAAGTGTATAATATTAGATAAATTAAGCATTAAAAAATTGTCATTCTTAACTAAACGAACGGAGGAATGTAGAATGCTGGGTCAAATTTTTCAACCTGTGCTTGAACAAATGAAAACCGTATGCGGTAAAAGCATGGGCGTAATGAATAATGCCGGTACAGTCATTGCAAATGTGGGTTCCCCCATACATGAAGACATTGCCTATGACGCTGTGACAAATCATGTAAGCAATGGCAGACCCTATGTGCTGTCTGATTATACCTTTGTTTCCTTTGGAATGCGAAATATGGCAGACTATGTTGCTTATATCCAAGGTGCTGATGCGGATACCCAAAAGCAGTGTGCACTTTTGGCAATCAGTCTTTCCAATTTGCAGATTCATTGCGGCGATAAATATGATAAGACAAATTATTTAAAAAATGTTTTACTGGGTAATGTGCTTCCTGGTGATATTTTCCTGCATTCTGAGGAATTACAGATTAACACAGAAAGTCCCCGCATTGTTTACATCGTTCAGCTTCAGGAACCGGCGGAGGTATCTCCTCAGCATATTTTGCAGAACATGTTTCCGGACCAGGACTTTGTTATTGGCATTGACAATTTAAATGTTGTGCTGATTAAGTCCCTGCCCAATAACTATACACAGGACATGCTCATTAAAATTGCTAAGAGCATTGTTGAAACAGTGAACTCAGAGCTGATGCTCCAGATTTATGTGGGCATGGGCACCCCGACAGACTCAATTAACGATATTGCCCGTTCTTATTCTGAGGCGCAGATTGCCTTGGAAATTGGTCGTGTTTTTGAGGGCGACAAATATATTTTAAGCTATGACACTTTGGGCATTGGTCGTTTGATTTATCAGTTGCCCAGCAAGCTTTGTGAGCTGTTTTTAGATGAAATTTTCAAGAAAGAAAGCATTAATGTGTTAGATGATGAAACCATTCAGACCATTTACAAATTCTTTGAAAACAACCTGAATGTGAGTGAAACTTCAAGACAATTATTTGTTCACCGTAACACTTTAGTTTATCGTCTGGATAAAATTGAACGACTCACGGGTCTTGATTTGCGCAAGTTTGATGATGCGGTTATTTTCAAAGTGGCTATTTTGGTTAATAAATATCTTCACGCTAATTCAGCAAAATTTTGATTTCTTTGGGAGATTTATATGATTATTTTCAGTAATGTATCAAAGACCTATGAAAACGGAACAAAGGCACTTGATAACATCAGCTTTTATATTGACAGAGGCGAGTTTGTGTTTATTGTTGGTCCTTCCGGTGCCGGCAAATCCACATTGATTAAACTGCTTATGCATGAAGAAACAGCGACCTCGGGTGATGTTATCATTAACAATGTAAAGGTGAACGGTCTTAATCAAAAACAAATTCCGTACCTGCGTCGCAACATGGGCGTTGTTTTTCAGGATTTTCGCCTGTTGCCTAAAAAAACGGTTTATGAAAATGTGTCCTTTGCAATGGAAATCGTAGGTGCCAGCCGCAGAGAAATTCGTCGTCAGGTGCCAAGTGTTCTTAGTATGGTTGGTTTATCACACAAGGCAAAGATGTACCCTTCGCAGTTATCCGGTGGTGAGCAACAGCGTGTTGCTTTGGCTCGTGCCCTTGTTAACAATCCGGCCTTCTTAATTGCAGATGAACCCACAGGCAATTTAAACCCCAAAACAGCCATGGAAATTGTTTCACTTCTCAATGAAGTGAATAAACGGGGAACCACAGTCGTTATGGCCACACATGCAAAAGACATTGTTGACCAGATGAAAAAGCGTGTTATTGCCATTGAGGATGGAGTTATTGCCCGTGATGAGGCAAGAGGAGTTTACGGATATGAAAATTAACAGCATTAAATATTTTAGCAAAGAAGCTTTTAAAAATGTTTTTTCAAACGGTTGGATGAGTCTTGCATCAATTTTCACCGTTGTGGCAAGCTTAATGATGTTTGGTATTTTTATGGTTATGGTTTTAAACATTAACCATATGATGACAAAAATTGAAGCAGACTATGAAATCACTTTAACGGTAGATGAAGCTTACGATGCAGAGCAGACAGAGCAGCTTGGCAAGGTTTTAGCAACAATCCCCAATGTGTCAGAGGTTATTTTTGAATCCAAAGCAGAACGAATGGAGCTTTTGCGTGACCAGTTTGGTGATAATGCGTCGCTGCTTGATACATATCAAAATGAAAAAAATCCCCTGCGTGATTGGTATAAAATCCGTTGTATTGATTTGTCAAAATCTTCTGAAACCGTTTCAGAAGTTAAACAACTTGGTGGTGTAGCCAAGGTTATTAGTAACGGTGAAACCATTCGAAAATTAACAGCAGCCTCGGGCTATATCAGTCGAATGAGTGTGTGGATTATGCTTGCCTTAACCATCATCTCGATTTTCATTATTTCCAACACAATTAAGCTGACGGTTTTTTCCCGTAGCAGAGAAATCAACATTATGAAGTTTGTTGGCGCAACCGATTGGTTTATCCGCTGGCCGTTCATCATTGAGGGAATGCTGATTGGTGTGATTGGTGCAGTTGTTTCGGGCGTTATTATGTCCTTTGCCTATGAGGGACTCATTAACATGTTTGCATCGCTGCAGATTGGTTTTGTCGATTTTATTGACCTTAAAGATATTGTTTTGGTCATTAATTTGGTCTTTTTCTTCATGGGTATTGGCTTGGGTGCGGCAGGCAGCTTGATTTCTGTTCGCAAGCACTTAAAAGTGTAACATTCAAACAGATGTATATATAGGAAAAATGCAAAATAATGCTTGCATTTTTCCTATTTTTATGATATACTATTTTGGCAAATACGCACGTGCTGTGATTTTGCGGGCGGTGCCGTGACATTCGGTTCCCGCAGAAAGTGACCGGTGCGGAGGTTATGCAAATAAAACCGGAGGTGACAGAAATGTCAGTAATTTCAATGAAACAACTGCTGGAAGCAGGCGTCCATTTTGGACATCAAACCAGAAGATGGAACCCTAAAATGGCAGAGTACATCTTCACAGAGCGTAACGGTATCTACATTATCGATTTGCAGAAAACCGTTAAGAAAATCGAAGAAGCTTACAGCTTCATTCGTGACATCGCTCAGGATGGCGGCGACATTCTTTTTGTCGGCACCAAAAAGCAGGCTCAGGACTCTATTAAAGAAGAGGCAGAGCGTGTTGGTATGTATTGGGTAAATGCAAGATGGCTGGGCGGTATGCTCACCAACTTCAAGACCATCAAACAGCGGATTGAACGCTTAGAACAGTTGACCCGTATGGAAGAAGATGGCACATTTGAACTGCTGCCCAAGAAAGAAGTTTTAAACTTAAAACACGAGAGAGAAAAGCTGGAGAAATTCTTAGGCGGTATTAAGACCATGAAGAAACTCCCCGCAGCTCTGTTCGTTGTTGACCCCAGAAAAGAAAAGATTGCGATTGCAGAAGCTAAAAAGTTAGGCATTCCTGTTGTTGCCATCGTGGATACAAACTGCGACCCCGAAGAGGTTGATTATGTTATCCCCGGTAACGATGATGCAATCCGTGCGGTTAAATTGATTGCTTCAACTGTTGCAAATGCAGTTATTGAAGGCCGTCAGGGCATTGACAATACTGCTGCGGAAGAAAACGAAGAAGTTGCTGCAAGCGAAGATGCTGAATAATTCGTTTTTACATTAATAAGAAAAGAGGAGATTATCATGGCTTTTACAGCTACTGATGTTAAAACATTAAGAGAACTTACCGGTTGCGGTATGATGGATTGCAAAAAGGCGCTGACAGAAGTTGGCGGTGACATGGATAAGGCAATTGACTTTTTGCGTGAAAAGGGTCTTGCAACAGCACAGAAAAAGTCCGGCAGAATTGCTTCTGAAGGTATTGTTCATGCTTACCTTTCCGATGATAAGAAAATCGGTGTTCTAGTTGAAGTTAACTCTGAGACAGACTTTGTTGCCAAGAATGAAGAATTCCAGGCTTTTGTTGCTAAAGTTGCTAAAATCGTTGCTGATAAAAACCCTGCTGATGTTGATGCATTAAAAGCATTGGCATTTGAAGGTGACCAGAATGTTGGCGATGCTTTAACAGCATTGATCGCTAAGATTGGTGAAAACATGAACATCAGAAGATTCGCAAGAATCGATGGTAATGTTTGCGCTTACATCCATGGCGGCGGCAGAATCGGCGTTATGGTTGAGGCTGAGGGCAGCCTGGCTGATGCTGAAGCTTATGAAGCTGCAAGAGATGCTGCAATGCAAATCGCTGCTATCAACCCCTTATATCTTTCTAAGGACACTGTTCCTGCTGAAGATGTTGAAAAAGAAAAGGGTATCATCATCGCTCAGATTAAGGAAGATCCCAAGAATGCCAACAAGCCGGAAAACATCCTTGAAAAGATGGTTGGCGGCAAAATTAACAAGTTCTTCGAGCAAAACTGCTTGCTTCAACAGGAATTTGTTAAGAATGGCGACTTCAAGGTAGAAGCTTATCTTGCTTCTAAAGGCGTTAAGCTTGTTAACTTCGTTCGTTATGAAAAGGGCGAAGGTCTTGAAAAGCGTGAAGACGACTTTGCAAACGAAGTTGCTAACATGATTAAATAATTTGTATTTTAAAAGGGTTACCGCATTTGGCGGTAACCCTTTTTGTTTTAATAGCATTATAAAAAAACAGGTCTGTAGCTTATGGTACAGACCTGTTTCTATGCTTATGTAAAAATTGAATCAGCGTTTTAAATCTTTTCTGTTTTCACGAATGGTTTCAACTGTGCTGATCAAGCTCTCTTCAATAGAGTGGAGCACGCCATCAGCATATTGATTAGCACCAAGACGGATTTCTCTTGCATGGTCCTGTGCGCTCTCAACAATCTGATTAGCGTTTTCATAAGCTTGCTTTGTGATTTCGTGCTCATTAATCATGCCAACGATTTTATCTTCAGCACCCTTAATGATAGCTGCGGCTTCTTTTTGAGCATCAGCGATAATGCGCTGGCGTTCATCCTTCACCCATTTAGCCTGCTTCATTTCATCGGGATATTTAATTCTGGCTTCTTGTAAAAGATCCAGCAAAACATCCTTATCAATGATACCGCGACCAACAAAAGGAATGGTGAAGCTACGCTCAATTTTATCTTCCAAAGCCTCAATAATTTCTAAGATTTCCATTTTTTATCGCCCCTTTTCAATCTTTTGTTTAACATCGTTAAAAATTTCTTTGGGCACTAAATCTGCAAAATCGCCGCCCAAATTTGCGATCTCCTTGACAACGCTTGAGCTGATATATGAATGATTTGCATTGGTTACCATAAACAGCGTTTCAATGTCAGGATTTAAATTTTTATTTAAAAGTGCCATTTGAAATTCATATTCAAAATCTGAAATGGCACGAAGACCCTTAATAACAACATTTGCACCAAGCTTGGTTACAAAATCTACCAACAAACCGTCAAAATAAACGGCTCGGCAATTGGGCAAATCAGCAGTTGATTTTTCAATCAATCGAACCCGCTCTTCTGCTGAAAAAAGTGGATTCTTAGAGCTGTTATTTAAAACTGCAATAATAACCTCATCAAATAAAACGCTTCCGCGGCGAATAATATCTAAATGACCGCAGGTGATGGGGTCAAAGCTGCCGGGATATACCGCAATGCTCATAGTAACATCTCTTTCAAAAGCAGGATTCTGGCCCTGCCATATTTTTTATCACGGTGTACACAAAACCAATCCATAATTTCTGTTGGGGGTTCTGTGTCGCTTTCACAATAAATTATGCCGTTTTCGTTTAACAGCTTTCGCTGGGCAATTGTTTTTAATGCCGGTAACAAAAAGGCTTCAGCATAGGGTGGATCAATAAAAATCAAGTCAAATTTTTCATTGGTATTAGCAAGATATGTAGAAAAATCGCTGTTTACCAAGGTGGCCGATGCTTCTAAATGCGTTTTGTTTAAATTGTCTCTAACGACCTTTAGTGAAGGCTGAGAAACATCAACAAAAACAGCAGAAGAAGCGCCACGACTTAAAGCTTCAATTCCCAAAGCGCCGGTACCTGCAAACAAATCAAGCACAGAAGCACTGGCAACCTGCATGCCCAGCATGCTAAAGAGTGCCTCTTTCACTCTGTCGTGAGTGGGGCGGATAGCCATGCCCTCAGGACAAAACAATTTTGAACCACGGGCTGAACCGGAAATGACTCTCAAAGTTATCCATCCTTAACCTATTATAAATAAATAAAATAATCCATATATTATTTTACATGATTTGCGAAAAAAGTCAATATGTTTTCTATAAATTTTATGTAATTGTAACACGATTGTTAAACAAGGCCTCAATTTTTTGTTCTATGGCCTCTTTTTCTTGTGTAGTTACTGTCATATTTCCATCAATATAATCACGGGCAGCATTGGTAGAAAGAGTTAACAGTTCCATGTCAGAATAAAGGTTTGCCACCTTAAAGGGCTGCAGGCCGTGCTGCCTTGTTCCAAAAAATTCACCGGGACCACGCTGTTTTAAATCGGCCTCGGCAATAGCAAAACCATCGTGGTTGTTTTTCATAACCTGCAGGCGAGTATAGGCTGTGTCGCTGCTGCCCTGTGCCAACAAAATGCAATAGGATTTTTCTGTGCCGCGACCAACACGACCGCGCAGCTGGTGAAGCTGCGACAAACCAAAACGCTCTGCATTTTCAATGAGCATTATGGTGGCATTGGGCACATCAACGCCAACCTCAATCACACTGGTGGCAACTAAAATTTTGATTTCGCCTTGTTTAAAGGCGGTCATCACAGCATCTTTTTCGGCGGGCTTCATCTTGCCGTGAATCATGCCGATGCTTAAATTTGAAAAAACTTCCTCTCTTAATTTGGCAGTATATTCCGTGACCGAATGCAATTCGTCATATTCAGATTCTTCAACTAAAGGACAGACAATATAAGCCTGTCTGCCTGCATCGATTTCTTTTTTAATAAAGCCAAAAACTCTTTTTCTGTAATTTTCGCCAAGAGCAAAGGTATCAATTTTCTGTCGTCCGGGGGGGAGTTCATCAATAATGGAAACATCCAAATCTCCGTAAATAATCATGGCCAGGGTGCGGGGGATGGGCGTGGCGCTCATGACTAAAAGATGCGGATTTTCGCCTTTTTCGGAAAGGATTTGGCGCTGGTTAACACCAAAACGATGCTGCTCGTCAGTGATGGCCAGTCCCAGACGGCGAAAGGCAACATTTGTACTGAGCAAGGCGTGGGTGCCAACAGCGATCTGCGCAATTCCTTTTTCCAGCGAAGAAAGAGGTTTTCTTCGCTCTGCAGCGGGCATAGAACCGGTTAAAAGCACCACCTCAATGCCATGGGGGGCAAAGAGTTTTTTAAGACTTTCATAATGTTGCGCTGCCAAAATTTCAGTGGGCGCCATGAAAGCGCCTTGAAAACCGCTTTTGGCGGCAATGTACAGTGCGGCAGCGGCAACCATGGTTTTGCCTGAACCCACATCACCGCAAACCAATCGATTCATTGCACAGCCACTCGCCATATCGGCAGCTATTTCATTTATCACTCGACTTTGTGCACCCGTAGGGGTATAGGGCAGGGAAGCAACAAAAGGGGCACAAGATGCCGTAAGGGGCAAAGCCTGATGGGAACATTGACGGCGTTTGAACGAAAAAAGTGCTGATTGAAATACAAATAATTCTTCAAAAGCAAGCCGTTTCCGTGCTGCTTCATAGGCGGTTTTATCGGCAGGGAAATGAATGTTAGAAATGGCATAGTTTATGTCACAAAAATGATATGTGCGGCGCAGAGTGGCAGGCAGAGTTTCCTGCTGCGGTGGGCAAAGGCTGAGAGCCCGTGCCACACATTCAGACACGATGTTTTCGGTTAAACCCTCTGTTAAGGGATAAAGAGGCACAATACGACCTGTTTGTTTTTGCTGGTCAGGTCGTTCGAAGATGGGTGTCAGCATTTGTCGTTTTGGCGTAAGGCGCACTTTGCCGTAAAAAATAAAGGTGTCGCCTTTTTTTAGTTTTGCATCTAAAAATCGATTATTAAACCAGACAAGCTCTAAAAATCCCGTGCCGTCAGAAACCTTGAGAGTTTGAATTTGCATGTTTTTCCGCAAAGTTTTCGTTTGCAAGCTTGAGGTGACAACAGCTTTAATACAAACGGTTTCATCATGGACGAGTTCAATAATTTTTTTGCATGTTTTTCGGTTCTCATATCCCCGGGGATAATGATGCAAAAGGTCTTCTAAAGTAAAAATACCCAACTTACCAAAGGCGGCAGCCCGTTTGGGGCCGACACCTGGCAGTTGGGTAATGCTTCTTTGCATAGAAGAATCTGACATCGTTAAATTCCCCTTTTAAAGTAGGGTTCTCGTTTACTCAACAGAAACAATGTAATAATACAAAGGTTGCTTGCCGTTGTGAACCAAAACATCGCAATCTTCATAGGTTTCTTCACAGTATTCACGGAGTTTATCGGCATCTTCATCGCTGACATCTTCGCCATAGAACACATTGATAACGGCACTCTCGTCATCCACCATACCGGCCAAAAGGTCTTTGGCAACACTGGCAGGATCGTCACCGGCTGCGATAATGTTTTTGCCTGTCAGACCAATGATTTTGCCCTTGGGCATGGTCTTATCGCCTAACTTAAATTCACGGACAGCAAAGGTTACATTACCTGTTTTAACAAGTGAGGCAGCCTCTTGCATTGCTGATGCATTATCCTCGGCTGAAACCTCAGGAGCAAATGCCAACATAGCGGAAATGCCTTCCGGAATAGAGCGGGTGGGGATAACAAAAATGTTCTTATCGGTTAAATCGCAAACCTGTTCAGCAGCCATAATAATGTTTTTATTATTCGGCATGATAAACACGGTTTCGGCGTTGATTTTGTTAACAGCATTTAAAATATCATCGGTGCTGGGGTTCATGGTCTGACCACCTAAAATAACCTGGTCAACACCCATGTCTTTAAAGAGCTCTTCCATGCCCTCGCCGGCTGCAACAGCAGCAAAACCAAAGGGAGCAGGGGGTTCGGCAGGAGCTTTTGGTGCATCCTCAGAAGAGAGACTGTTGTGCTGATATTTCATGTTGTCAATTTTAATGTTAATCAAAGCACCTAATTTAATGGCTTCTTCAATAACATAACCAGGGTTATTTGTGTGAATGTGAACTTTAATAATGGTTTCATCATCCACAACGACCATAGAGTCGCCTTTTTTCTGAATGTTTGATGCAAAAAGCTTGCTTGATGCTTTTGGGTTGTTCTTTTCAATAATAAACTCTGTGCAATATGCAAATTTAATATCGGCATCAGATGTCTGCGCAGCCTTTGCCTTTACAGTAGCTACAGGTAAAACCTCACCGTCTTTTCTTTCAACCACGGTGCCGGTTTCCAAGTAAGTAAGTGCACCCTCTAATAGATATAAAATACCCTGACCGCCTGAATCCACAACGCCTGCAGCTTTTAATGCCGGCAGGATTTCGGGGGTTTTATCAAGGCTCTTTTGTGCTGCATCAATGGTAGCTTTCAACATGCCAATGATTTCATTGTCATTGTCAAGATAAGCCGCACCGCCGGCTGCACCGTCGCGGGAAACGGAGAGCATAGTGCCCTCGACAGGTTTCATGACAGCGCGATATGCCGTTGCAACGCCTTCTGCCATGGCTTCTGCCAAATCTAAAGCATCGGCGATTTCACAATCTTTCAGGCGCTTGGACATGCCGCGGAATAACTGGGACAAAATAACGCCGGAGTTACCACGGGCGCCGCGCAGAGATGCACCGGCAACCACATTCATAACCTCACCAACAGAACTAAAGGAACGACCGGAAAGTTCAGCGGCGGCGGCTGTTACTGTCATAGACATGTTAGAACCTGTATCGCCATCGGGTACAGGGAATACATTTAAATCATTTAAAATATTTTTGCAGTTGACAAGCTTGTTGGCCGCAGAAAGAAAAGCCTGAGAAAGCCCCGCGGCATCAATTGTATAAATCAAGTTGTACACCTCCGAAATTAATCCACGCGGATGCCTTCCACGTTCACTGTTACATTTCCAACACGAAAACCGGTCATGCTTTCCACGGTATAGCGGACATTGCTGATAATGCTATCGGAGATGACCTTGATATTCACGCCATATTCTACAATAATATGCAGATCAATGCTGATCTTATCGTCTTCTGTTGAGACTTTAATGCCTTTTGTAATGGTGTCCCATTTCAGCAGGCTGGCAAAGCCGTCGCTTGCGCTTTTGTAGGCCATACCAACCACACCGTAGCAGCCTGTGGCAACCATGCCGGCTATGTGTGCAATTACGGTGTTGCTCATGATGATAGAGCCACGCTCGTTTTCTGTTTTAATAGCCATGGTAAAACCTCCTTATCAAAATTGCCTAATAACTAACCAAAATAACTCTAATTTTACCAGTTATCATACATTATAACACACTTTAAATCAAAATACTATATAAATTTTCCAATCTGCGTGAATTTACAACCGAAAGAATGTATATATAACTTATATGTATTTATTTAATAAATAGTATAGAAAAACTTGTGATTTTTGAAAAAGTGTGGTATACTAATATATGGTACAAGACGAGATGTTGTATTAAAAGTTGACATAAATCGTGCAGGCGGACTTTTAAAACGGTTTTGGACAAGGCAAAGACTCTCTTTTTTATAAGCCGGAGGTTACATATAACTTGTTTTAAAAGGAGAGGCTACACTTGAAGAAAACAGCAAACCGCCTTAAAGAAAAAATTAAGTCATACCTGATTATAACAATGGGAACGCTTATGATTTCTGTTGGCGTATACTTTTTTGAGTTTACCAACCATTTCACTACCGGTGGTGTCAGCGGCATTTCCATTGTTTTGAGTCAGATTTTAAAAGGCGTGACACCGGCACAGTTGGTACTTTTGTTTAACGGCATATTGTTGCTTGTAGGCTTCTTTGTTTTAGGCAAAAAGTTTGTGGTAAAAACCGTATATTCTGCGGTGCTTTTGTCTGTTATGCTAAATGTGCTTGAGGCGGTGTTTCCTTTAAAGGCACCACTGACGAACCAAAAGCTTTTAGAATTATTTTTTGACATGATTTTTGTGTCTTTTGGCTCTGCTCTGATTTTTAATGAAGAGGCAAGCTCCGGCGGCACGGACATTATTGCCATGATTTTAAAGCGCTATACAAAACTGGATATTGGCAAAGCGCTGCTTTGGGTCGATTTTTTTGTAATTGGTGCATCATTGGCGGTTTTTGGTGTTGAAACCGGTATGTTTTCATTTTTTGCCATCGTCATACGAGCTTTTGCAGTTGATACTGTTATTGAAAGCTTTAATGCATCAAAGTTTTTTATCATCATCACAGAGCAAGAAGAAAAAGTTTTAGCTTATGTCACTCATGAGCTGGAAAGAGGCTCAACGCTCTTAAACGGCTGCAGCGGAGGCTACACCAAGGATGATAAAAGCGTTATTATTGTGGTTGTGGACAGGCGTCAGGCAGTTCGACTGAAGCATGAAATTAAAAGAATTGATCAAAATGCCTTTACCATTATCAGTACAACAGGCGATGTTATAGGCGACGGATTTAAACCCGTCTAAAATGGTTTGCTTTGTGTTTAAATTTTTAGAAAGGAAGTGTGGCTATGAAATTTATCCATTGTGCTGATTTGCATTTAGATACAGCCTTTAAAGGCCTTAATAACAGCAAAAGTGCCTCGGTGAGACAGGCTGAGCTTCGCCGCACTTTTCTATCTATTGTTGAATTGGCAAAATCGGCAGATGCCTTGCTTATTGCGGGGGATTTATTTGACCAGCGCACAGTTGAGGCGGAAACCATTCACATGCTTCGTCAGGCTTTTGCTTCTTTAGAAAACACAAAAGTGCTGATTGTTGCAGGTAATCATGACCCATTAACAGAAAAGTCATTTTATAAGCTGGCGGGTTTTTCAGACAATGTTCACATTTTCGGGCACGAGCTTGGCATGGTGACGGTTGCAGATTGTGATGTGTATGGCATATCTTTTTCACACGCTGTCCAAGACACACCGCTTTTAGAAAGCTTTTCTACATCCCAGAGTCGACCGGCGGTTTTGTTGATGCACGGCGATTTGGGTGGCACTACATATAACCCTATTCAAAAGGATGCAGTTAAAAACAGTACAATCTCATATCTTGCCTTAGGTCATGTTCACAACTACAAAGAAGAAAAAATAGGCACAACCCATTGTGCTTATCCCGGTTGCCCGGAGGGTCGTGGCTTTGATGAGTTGGGGGACAAGGGCATTATTCGGGGCGAGGTAACAGAAAAAGGTGTAATTACTGAATTTGTTTCTGTTTGCAGTCGTCGTTATCATGAAGTGACAGTGGATGTGAGCGGTCTTTTGACCCACGAAATGATTTTGGATGCCATGCGGAGCGAAAGCCTTAATACAGGGGATTTGTATAAAATTATTTTGACAGGTGAAACCGAGCTTGTGCCTGACCCTGATGTACTTTCAGAAGCGCTTAATGAATGCTTTTTTGCAAAGGTTTATGACGAAACCCGCCGTCCTCTTAATTTAGACGCCCTAAAAAAAGAGGCAGGTGTTCGCAGCATGCTTATTGAGGCTTTAGAGGCAGGGTTAACAGGTGAGCAGAGCGAGCTTTACAGAAAAGCTTTGGAATATGGACTTGCTGCCTTAGACGGAAAGAAGGTGAAGTCCTTATGATTCTGAAGAAAATTGAGATTGAGCAATTTGGTGGTTTAAAGAATTTTGCTTTAGAATTAACACCGGGTCTTCAATATCTCTACGGCGAAAATGAAGCAGGAAAAAGCACGATTTGTGCCTTTTTATCAGCGATGTTTTATGGTCTTCCCGGTAAGGTGCGCGGCGGCGGACTGCGGGGAGACAGCCGAAAGCTTTATATGCCCTGGGGTGAAAACTACATGGCAGGTTCTTTAGAGTTTGAGTTTGAGGGCGAAAGCTATGTCCTACAGCGGCGTTTTGGTCAAACGGCAAGAGGTGACCGATGCACGCTGCTTTTGGCAAAGGATTGGCAGGAAGTAGCCATTGAGCCTGAAGAAATTGGGCAGCGATTTTTAGGCCTTGGTGAAGATGCGTTCCAAAAAACGCTGTTCATCAGCCAATCGGGTGCTGCTTTTTCTAAGGGCAAGGAAGACGAATTAATGAGCCGTCTGGCCAATTTAGAGCAAAGCGGCGATGAAGATGTTTTTTTGCAAAAAGCTTTGGATATTTTATCAAAATCCAGTCACGAATTAATATCAAAAACAGGTCGTGGCGGCGCGATTATGCAGCTGGAGACAGAGATTGAAGAACTAAAGAGCGAACTTTTATCGGCCTCACAGCTTCATGAATCTTTTGGCGGTGCTATGGGGGAAAAAGAGCAGCTGTCGGCGGAAAAAGAGCAGGCAGATGCGGAACTTTTATCGTTAGAAAAGCAGCGGAACACAGCCAGCCTATATGAACAATATCAAAAAAGAGAAGTAGAGCGAAACAGCCGCAAGGAAATGCTTAGACGTTTAGAAAATGAAAAACAGGCCCTGGCGGAAAAAGAAGAAACAGCACAGGCTCTTAATGAAAAGAAAAAGGATTACGCAGGGTTTAAAGAGCTTTCCCTCGATATTTTGCTCATGATGGCAGAAAAGGATGCAAAATGCTCAGTTCTGCAAAAGCGAGAAGAAGAGCGGCAAAAGCTTGAGCAGGAGACAGAGGCCCTTTCCTTAAAAGTTGGTGAACAATCTCTTTTAGAAAAGTCCGGCGAGGGCAAAGGGCTGATGTGGAGTGCAATCGCCATAGTTGTTGTGTCAACTTTAGCAGGGTTTTTGTTTAGTCCCGTTTTTTATGGTTTGGTCTTGGTTGCAGTAGTTTTATTCCTTCTGTATTTTAACAAAACTAAATTGATAAAAAGCGCAAATGATACGCTCAAAGAGTTAACTATGCAGCTGGCTGAAAAGCAAAGCAGACTTTCTGAAATGAACGGGGCAGGATATAGCGAAGAACTTTGTGCCCTTAAAAAAGAGATGCAGCAAATATATGAAAAGACGGGGACAAAAACGCTGCAAGAACTTTCAGACAGACAGAGAGAGGCGCAGGAGATAGAACATCAGGCAGAGCGTTTGCAAGACGAGATGGACAGGATGCGTGACGGCATTCATAAATTGATGGATGAAATTATTTCAAAAGAGCCTTTGGCTGATGAGCCACCCATGGATTATGACGGACCAAGTGCTGACAGCCTGACCCTGCAGCTGACACAAAAGCAAAAAGCACAGATGGAAAGAGAGCGCGATCTTGCGCAGCTACAGGCAAAGATTGAGCAGGGCTTTATGGGTGAGAGGAGCATCAGCGTTATTGAAACGGAGCTTTTAGACGCGATGCAGAAAAAAGAAGAGCTAATGGCAAATTTTGAGGCCATTAATCTTGCAAAAAATGCTCTTGAAAGTTGTCATGAAACCTTAAAGAGCACCTTTGCACCGCTCTTAAATGAAAAGTCCGGTGCCATTGTTTCTCGCTTGACTAAGGGTCGCTATCTGGAAATTAAGGTGGCAGATGATTACAGCATGATGATTAAAACGCCGAAAGGTAATGAGATTGTTGAGGCGGACTATGTGAGTGCCGGCACTTGCGATTTATTATACTTTGCATTGCGATTAGGTGTTATAGAAACCCTTTATGATTCCATTCCTTTGTTGGTTATGGACGATACATTTATTCAGATGGATGAGATAAGGCAAGAAGAAGCCTTTTCGTTTTTGGCGGATAGCCCGGCAGAACAAATTTTATATTTTTCCTGCCACAAGCCGCCGGAAACCTTTAAAAACACAGTTAATAATTTGTCGGTTTGACAAAGCAATACAATTTAAAAGACAAAGGAGATATTAAAATGAGAGACGAAACAAAATGCCTACATGCAGGATATACACCGAAAAACACAGAGCCCAGAGTTGTGCCCATTGTGCAGAGCACAACCTATGTTTATGACTCAACGGAAGAGGTGGCATCTGTTTTTGATGAACCCACCAAATCTTTGATTTATTCCCGATTTGCAAACCCCACCGTAATGGCGGTTGAACAGAAAATTGCAGAGCTTGAGGGCGGCGTTGGTGCTATGTGCACAAGCTCCGGTCAGGCAGCCAGCTTGCTTTCCATTTTAAATATCTGCCAGGCAGGCGACAGCATCATCAGCACAGCTGAAATTTATGGCGGAACAGTAAATCTGTTTGCTTATACCTTTAAGAAGATGGGCATTGAATGTATTTTTGTTGATAAAAATGCAAGCGATGAAGAAATTTCAAAGGCCTTTAAACCCAACACAAAAGCTGTGTTTGGTGAAACGATTGCAAATCCGGCTCTGTCTGTTTTAGACATTGAGCGTTTTGCCCGCCTTGCCCACGAACACAAGGTGCCTTTGATTGTTGACAACACCTTTGCAACACCAATTTTTTGCAAACCCATTGAATTTGGTGCCGACATTGTCATTCATTCAACCACAAAATATATGGACGGTCATGCTGTTCAGGTTGGCGGCGTTATTGTTGATAGCGGCAACTTCGACTGGACCAATGGCAACTTCCCTGAACTGACTGAACCCGATGAATCCTATCACGGCATTTCCTATACAGAAACCTATGGAACAGCAGCATACATCATCAAAGCCAGAATGCAGCTCATGCGTGACTTTGGTGTATATCCGGCAGCACATTCCGCATTTTTGCTGAATCTGGGCCTTGAAACTCTTCATGTCCGCATGAAGCAATACTATGAAAATGCTATGATTGTGGCAAATTACTTAAAAGACCATGAAAAAGTTGATAGCATTACCTATCCCGGTCTTGAAAGTGATGAAAATTATGCATTGGCGCAAAAATACTTAAAAGGCTGCAACGGCGTTATCTCCTTTGAGGTTAAAGGTGGCAAAGAGGGCGCTGTGCGCTTTATGGATTCATTAAAGCTTGCATCCAACGAGGTGCATGTGGCAGACATTCGTACCTGTGTGCTGCATCCTGCCAGCGAAACACATCGCCAGCTCACCGATGAACAGCTTGTGGCTGCGGGTATTAAGAGCGGTATGGTTCGTCTTTCTGTTGGTCTTGAAAATGTTGAGGATATTTTAGAGGATATCGAACAAGCTTTAGCACAGGTTTAATGTGAGGCGTTGTTTTTATCGTTCTATCAAAAGGAATTGAATTTTTTCTATCACTTGTCTGTATAATAATATAATACAGTAAAACCATTAAACAATGGAGCAAAAACGAGGTAACTATGAACCAGGTAACAATAAAGAAATCAGCCAGTCTGCCCATGATTGTCACTCGGGGGCTGGTGGTTTTTCCAAAAACACTCACACATTTTGATATTGCACGAAAGAAATCGGTACTGGCGCTTGAAGAGGCCATGGTGGAAAACCAGCTGGTCTTTCTTGCTATGCAAAAAGATGTGCTGACAGAAGAACCGGAAACAGAAGAAATTGAAAAGGTGGGCACAGTCTGCCGCATCAAGCAAGTGGTTAAAATGCCCAACGACCTGATGCGTGTTTTGGTTGACGGACTGTATCGTGCCGAGATTTGTGAATATCTCAGTGAAAAACCTTATTTTTCGGTTCTCATTGAAGAATTGACGGCGGATGAAGAGGTTTCTGAAATTCGTTTAGAGGCGTTGCGCCGTCGCTTAATGGAAGAATTTCAAAAATATTGTGCCGGCAATCACAAGGTGAATCATGAAATGCTGGCAGCTTTGGAAAATACAGAAAATCCTGCAGAACTTACGGATACCATTGCCGGTAATGTTCAGCTAAATCTTTCAGATAAGCAGCAACTTTTATCCACAGCTTCTTTGTCGGAACGCATGGAAATGCTGATAAAACTCATTATTCGTGAGACAGAAATTGCTAACATCGATAATGAAATCAGCAAAAAAGTAAAGCGTCAGATGGATCAGAATCAAAAAGAATATTTTTTGCGGGAGCAAATGAAAGTGATTCAGGAAGAGCTGGGTGATAAAGACGGCATCGGTTTAGAAATCAAGGGCTACAAAGAGCAGCTTGAAAAACTGAATGTGCCCGAATCTGTTATGAAAAAATGCTGTAATGAGCTTGAAAAACTCACCAAAATGCAGTTTGGAAACCCTGAAGCTAATGTAATTCGTAACTATGTAAGCTGGATTTGTGACCTGCCCTGGAATAAGAAAACTGAAGAAGAAATTAATTTAGATAGGGCAGCCAAAATTTTAAATCGTGACCACTATGGTTTAGAAAAGGTTAAGGAACGGGTTTTAGAATATTTAGCCGTTAAAAAGATGTCGGGTACCATGGCAGGTCCCATCATTTGTCTAGTTGGACCGCCGGGTGTTGGTAAAACCTCGATTGCAAAGAGTGTGGCAGAAAGTCTTGGCCGTAAATATGTGCGCATCTCTTTGGGCGGTATTCGTGATGAGGCGGACATCCGTGGTCACAGAAAGACCTATATCGGTGCCATGCCGGGTCGCATTATGCAGGCTATGAAACAGGCGGGGTCTTTAAATCCTTTAATGCTTTTTGATGAAATTGATAAAATGGGCATCGATTATCATGGTGACCCATCTGCAGCCCTTTTAGAAGTGCTTGACAATGAGCAGAATAATAAATTCCGTGACCATTATCTTGAAGTGGAATTTGATTTATCTGATGTGTTGTTCATTGCAACGGCCAACACTTTAGAAACTATTCCAAGACCGCTACTTGACCGCATGGAAATCATTGAGCTTTCCGGCTATACATCAGAAGAAAAGCTGGAGATTGCCAAACGCCATTTGCTCCCTAAACAGCGGAAAAAACATGGTTTGACCGGGCAAAGCTTTAAGATGACAGCCGGTGCTATCCGGGGCATTATCTCATTTTACACCCGGGAGTCAGGCGTGAGAGGTTTAGAGCAGACCATAGCAAAACTGTGCCGCAAGGCAGATTTAGCCATGGCAAAGGGCGAAACGGACATTGTGGCTGTGAACGATAAAAATCTGTCTGATTATTTGGGCAAGCATCGTTTTAGTTATGAAACAGTGGGCAAGCGGGATGAAGTTGGTGTTGTGACAGGTCTTGCCTGGACACAGGTGGGCGGCGACACCCTATCTGTTGAAGTGAATATTATGCCGGGCAGTGGTCAGACAGAACTGACAGGGCAGCTTGGTGATGTGATGAAGGAATCGGCTCGAGCGGCAGTGAGCTATGTTCGTGCCAATGCAGAAAACCTTAACATTGCACAGGATTTTTATGAAAAGAAAGACATACACATTCATGTGCCCGAGGGTGCCACCCCAAAAGACGGTCCCTCTGCCGGCATTACTATTGCAACAGCACTGGCCTCAGCCCTTTCCGGTCGAGCGGTTCGCCGTGAGGTTGCCATGACCGGTGAAATCACACTGCGAGGTCGTGTTTTAGCCATTGGTGGCCTGAAAGAAAAAACCCTGGCATCGTATCGAGCGGGCATTAAAACCGTGATTATTCCTGCTGATAACGAAAAGGATTTAGACGAGCTGGAAGGCGTTGTGAAGGAACATTTAAAAATCGTTCCCGTGAGCACAATGGATGAGGTTTTAGCCATTGCGCTTAACGAACAATGAGGTGAGGCAACAATATGAAAGTGAATATAAATAATGTAAAACTACTGATTTCGGCGGTACGCAGGGCGCAATATCCCAACACACACATGCCGGAAATTGCCTTGGCGGGACGCTCAAATGTCGGCAAGTCTTCCATGATTAATAAAGTGTTAAACCGCAAGAGTCTGGCTCGTGTCAGCGGCACACCGGGCAAAACAATCACCATTAATTTTTATGATGTCGACAATCAGTTAATGTTGGTGGATTTGCCGGGCTACGGCTATGCGGCACGCTCTAAAAAAGAGGTAGAGGCCTGGGGCACTATGATTAATGAATATTTAGAAAGCCGTCCTCAGCTTTGTCAGGTGGTTCAGCTTGTGGATTCAAGGCACAAGCCCAGCCGTGAAGATATTGCCATGCAGGAATGGATTCAGGATTGCTGTGCCTATTCTGTTGTTTTTGCCACAAAATGCGATAAATTGAGCAAAACACAACTGGCGGCTAATCTTGAAATGATAACGGAAACCCTGTCTCTTCGTGAGGGGGATATTCTCATTCCTTTTTCGGTTAAACAAAAGGAGAGCTTTGATGCTTTTTGGGAATATATTGAGGGCTGTGTGCTTGAAGAAGATGAAGAAGAGGCGGAGGGCTGAAAAAGCCATGTCCCTATCATAATACATCATAAGAAAATGACATAGATTGGAGAGAAGAAAAATGAAAAAAATCTTAGAATTGTTAGAAAGAAATGCCTGCTTAACACCTGAGCAGATTGCCGTTATGTTAGGCCGTGACCCCGATGCCGTTCGTGAGCAAATTAAAAGCTTTGAAAAAGAGAATGTCATTGTGGGTTATAAAACCATTGTTAATTGGGAAAAGACAGAAAATGAACCTGTAACCGCTATGATTGAGCTTCGTGTGACACCACAGCGAGGTGAGGGATTTGATGAGGTTGCCAAGCGCATCTATCAATATGAAGAGGTTTCATCAGTTTATCTTATGTCCGGCGGTTACGACCTTGCCGTAATGCTTGAGGGCAAAAGCATGAAAGAGGTGGCGATGTTTGTTGCTGAAAAATTAGCGCCCATGGAGCAGGTTATCAGCACAGCAACCCATTTTGTACTTAAGAAATATAAAATTGACGGCAACATCGTAAATGATAAGCTTGAAGATACTCGTGAGGTGATTTCCCTGTGAACTATGAAACCTTAGTCTCGGAACGCGCAAGTTCAATTCCGCCTTCCGGCATACGAAAATTTTTTGATATTGTCAGCGAAATGAAAGATGCCATTTCTTTAGGTGTTGGCGAACCCGATTTTGTTACACCATGGCATATTCGCAGTGAGGCCATTTATTCTTTAGAGCGTGGCCGTACATACTATACATCAAATGCAGGTCTTATGGAGCTCAGGCGCGAGCTGGCTCTTTATATGGAGCGTCGCATTGATGTATCTTATGACCCGGCAAAAGAAATTTTAATCACAGTGGGTGGTAGTGAAGCCATTGATTTGTGCATTCGTGCCCTGGTTAACCCCGGTGATGAAGTTTTGGTGCCGGAACCCAGCTTTGTTTGCTATAAGCCCTGTGCGGTTTTGGCAGGTGCTGTACCTGTTCCCTTGGTAACGAAAAATGAAGACAAGTTTAAACTCACCAAAGAGGCACTTCTTGCGGCTATAACGCCTAAGACAAAGCTTTTGGTTTTGCCTTATCCCAACAACCCCACAGGCGGTGTTATGACCCGTGGAGATTTAGAAGAAATTGCGCAGGTGCTTCGCGAAAAGAACATTTTCGTCCTGTCAGATGAAATTTATGGTGAACTGACTTATGGCATGGAGCATACCTCCATTGCATCCCTACCCGGTATGCGCGAAAGAACCATTATTGTGAACGGATTTTCTAAAAGTTACGCCATGACAGGTTGGCGTTTAGGCTGGGCAGCAGCACCGAAAGAAATTATGCAGTTGATGGTTAAAATTCATCAATATGCCATTATGTGTGCTCCCACAGCCAGCCAATATGCAGCGATTGAAGCTGTGAAAAACGGTGATGAAGATATTGCCCGCATGCGTGAGCAATATGACTATCGACGTAAAATTATTGTTGATAGCTTTAACAAAATGGGTCTTTCTTGCTTTGAGCCTGAGGGTGCATTTTATGTGTTCCCGTCTATTCAATCCACAGGTTATTCCTCTGAAGCTTTTGCAGAGACATTGCTTAAAAAAGAAAAAATTGCCGTGGTGCCAGGTACTGCCTTTGGCGAAAGCGGTGAAGGCTTTGTGCGGTGTTCTTATGCATACAGCTTAGAAAACATTAATGAAGCCTTAGAGAGAATTGACCGATTTGTTAATGGAAAAGGGGTATAATCATGGCGATGAATATTGTGCTGGTAGAACCGGAAATTCCGCAAAATACCGGCAACATTGCGCGAACCTGCAGAGCCACCGGCAGTGTGCTTCACATTGTAAAGCCCATGGGCTTTACAATAGATGATAAGAAGTTAAAACGAGCCGGATTAGATTATTGGCACGAATTAGACATTCGATATTATGAAAATTTAGAAGATTTCTTTGAAAAGTGTAAGGGCAATTTTTATTTTTGCTCCACAAAAGCTAAAATACGACATTCGGATGCTAACTATAAGGATGGTGACTATCTTGTTTTTGGCAAAGAAACAAAGGGTCTGCCTGAAGACCTTTTACATGCAAGATATGATGAATGTGTGCGTATTCCCATGTTGCCTGATATCCGGTCTTTAAATTTATCCAATGCGGTGGCCATTGTTTTGTATGAAGCTTTGCGCCAACAAAATTTTGGCAATTTAGAAACACAAGGTCATTTAACACAATATGATGATTGAACAGGAGTGACGCAAATGGCTGAGAAAAAAAGCTTTGAAAAAACCATGGAAGAGCTTGAAGAAATTGTGAAAGCTTTAGAAGCGGGACAAATTGAATTGGACCAGGCACTCTTGCTTTTTGAAAAGGGCATTAAGCTTTCAAAAGCGTGTCAAAAGCTATTAGACCAAGCAGAACAAAAGGTTGTTCGCTTAACAAAAACAGAAGAGGGAAACTTAGAAGAAGAATCTTTTGCCTGAAAAATAAACGGAAAATGCAATCGGATATTTTTCCGACAAGGAGGAAATTATGGATTTTTTAGCGGAATTTGAAGCGAAAATTAATTTAGCCAACCAGTTTTTGCAAAAGTTTTTTTTGAAAAAAGAAAATCATCAGATGTCAGTTTATGACGCAATGGAATACAGTCTGTTTTCCGGTGGCAAACGGATTCGTCCGGTTTTGTGCATGGCCTGTGCAGAAATGTTTGGAAATGCAGAGGATGCCATGCCCTTTGCTTGCGCCATAGAAATGATACATACCTATTCTTTAATTCACGATGACCTGCCCTGCATGGATGACGATGATTTAAGAAGAGGTAAACCCACAAATCATATTGTTTTTGGTGAAGCGATGGCTGTTTTATCCGGTGATGCCTTGCTCAATCTTGCTTTTGAAACGGTGCTGAATCATTCTAAAGCAGCGCCGCAGTTAGTGCTTGAGGGTTTAAAAATTATGGCTGAGTCCTCTGGTACGGAGGGTATGATTGGTGGTCAGGTTATCGACTTGGAATCAGAAGGTAAACAGACTGATTCTGTAACGCTGATGGCTATGCATGTTCATAAAACAGGCGCACTCATGATGGCAGCGGCCAAAACCGGTGCGCTTATGGGTGGCGGCAGCAAAGAAGATGTTTTGAACATGGAAAAATTTGCCCGCTACTTAGGTGTTGCATTTCAGATAAAAGATGATATTTTAGATGTTGAAAGTTCTGCTGAAATTTTAGGAAAACCCATTGGTAGTGACAAAAACAATGAAAAAACAACTTTTGTCACTTTGTATGGCATTGAACAATCCCGAAAAATGCTGGAAGATTACACGCAAAATGCCATTGATACTTTGGCTGAATATGGTGAGCGTGCAGCATTTTTAAAGGAATTGGCTCTGTTTTTGTTGCAAAGAGACAGATAAAGAGTGCATAAATAAAATAACAAATGCGGTGATTTTTTGAATATAATAAGAACGCTATGCTCTAATAAAATATTGGTGGCAGCAGTTTTAGGCTGGTTTATTGCTCAGGCGCTTAAAGTCATTTTTGTTTTGATTAAAGATAAACACTTTGACATACGCCGTATGATTGGTTCAGGTGGTATGCCCAGCTCTCACTCTGCCTTTGTTATGGCAATGACAACAGCAACGGCCTATGAGTGCGGCATTTCTTCGCCGATTTTTGCAGTTTGTGTTGTGGTTGCCTTTGTTGTCATGTATGATGCCTCGGGGGTTCGCCGTGAGACAGGCAGACAGGCAGAAATTTTGAATGATATTATTGAAAACATAGGTAAAGATACCCCTGAAGTCATGGGGAAACGCTTGAAAGAACTCATTGGCCATACCCCTTTTGAAGTGGCGGTTGGCGCAATTTTAGGTGTTGTCATTGGTATTATCACACACATTTTTATGCTGAAAATGTGATTTGTTTAAAGAAAATATTGCGTTTTATATCAGCTTTTTATGGGGCTTTAAATAAAATCTTTGCTTAATCCCTTGAATTTTTTATGAAAATATGATACAATTATTTTCGTTTAAATAGAGTGGTGCAGTATTCTAGTCAGTTCTGCTCATTCCCAGGACGGGCCTAAAAATCCGTTGAAGGGCACATCGATGAAGTTCCTGGTGCTTGCTTTCGACGCCCAGTCGGGGGTTGGTGCTGGGAGTTAAGGCTTAGGGGCGATCTGCAATGGCATGTGGAAACCGACCCCTTTGCCGTGGAGACCTGCTCTTGTGTTCTAGCATGCGCGTTAGGGGTGCTTTTGCATTCTGAGGCCGTGACGGAATACGAAGCAGGATTAAACCTGTCATGCGGTGTGGATTTGCTTTTTGCAATGAAGTGCTGTGGACAGCGTAGCCTGCCTTGAGTGGTATTGGCGGATAGCGGATCAGACACATGGGTCTTCGGCCAAAGACCCTGCGTTATTGCTGCTTGAAACTTCTACTGCAAAAGAGGCTAAGAATGAGTTTGACTGTTTGGGAAAACCTCTAGACTGTTCTTCTTTAGAGATGTGCTGAGGATTGCAGTGCGGAATTAAGTGGTGATTCGGTTTTGTGATGGGTAACCACACAGACTAAGCATGAAAGGGAAACCGCTGATTTGGCGACATTTCAGCTGCTTTTTGGGAAAGCCTACCGAACCTAAACCGCAAAATTTACTCAGTTGCATTACCACTCTTTTTTATTTATTACGAAACCAACGGAAAAGGTGGTTAACTTGGTAGACGACAGTAAACAAAAAAAGAAAATAAAAGTTAAAAAAAATAATGTTGGAAACAGAAAAATAAGCTATAAGTGGGTGATTACAATTATTTTTTGGACCTTCTTTATTTCGGCTTTCATGCAAATGATTCAAGCCGGATTGATGAGTCGTGTTACCTTGCTGGTTGCTTGTTTGATTCTGTTTTCTTTTATTTTAATTGGTATAATTTTTGACATCATCGGCGTGGCGGTAACAGCTGCCAGCGAGGTGCCTTTTCACTCTTTGGCGGCTCGGCGTGTGCGAGGTGCAAAAGAGTCCATTTATTTAATTCGCAACGCTGATAAAGTAGGTAGCTTTTGTAACGATGTTATCGGGGATATTGCCGGCATTATATCGGGTAGTGCCACAGCGGCCATTGTTGTGATGCTGGCTGCTTTTAACGGAAATCAACACACTTACATTTTAAATGTTGTGCTTGCCGGCGTTGTTTCTGCCTTAATGGTTGGCGGCAAGGCCCTTGGCAAGGGTATTGCAATTTTACACTGCAATTCAATTGTTTTTATGGTTGGTAAGCTGATCAGCTTTGTTAAACCAATCCGCAAGTGAGCATAAAAAGAGGGATAAATGTGAAGAATATAACTGCAAAAACAAAATTAGCTGCTATTTTAGGCAATCCGGTGGGACACAGCCTTTCGCCCGGATTACATTGCTTTTTGGCAGAGCAGATGGGCGTTGATTTGGCTTATCTGGCTTTTTCTCCGGAGAGAGAAAGTTTGCGGGCGGCTTTAGATGGTGCTCTTTCTATGGGATTTTTGGGTTTTAACATTACAGCACCATTTAAAATCGATGTAAAAAATCTCCTTGATGTTTTAGACCCGGAAGCTGAAAAAATGGGAAATGTTAACACAGTTGTCAATGAACAGGGCAAGTGGAAAGGCTATAATACAGATGGTGACGGCTTTATTCTTTCGCTGAAGCGGAGCGGAGTTTCGGTAGGCGGAAAGGACGCTTTACTGCTGGGTACCGGCGGAACGGCAAGGACTCTTTCTTACAAGTTAGCGCAAAACGGTGCCAAAAGCATAACCATTGCTTCGCGAAAAACAGATATTTTGCCTGAATTTCGCATGTTACTTGCCGAATTTCCCCAAGTGGAGCTGCATGAAGGTGTTAACCCGCACATCCATTATGACCTTATTGTTAATTGCACACCCCTTGGCATGAAACCTCACGAAGAAAAAAATCCCATGCCCGAAGGGCTTACATACGACTCCTGCGCTGTTTATTGTGATTTAATTTATAATCCACCCAAAACTTTGTTTTTACAGCAGGCGAAAAAAATAGGAGCCAAAGTGATTAACGGCATGGATATGTTTTTATATCAGGGCATTTTAGCTTTTGAACACTTTACAGGTGTAAAGGTAAGCGATGCCGCTTGCGAAGCGGTTTTTGAGAAATGGAGTAATGCAAATGATAAAGCGGAAAAAGATTGATTTATCCGCTAAACCGGTCTTTGACCAATACCTTCAAAATCAGGATAATTCAACATATAATTTTACTAATATGTATTTGTGGGCGGGTGACGATAAAATCACCTACTGTGAAACGGACGGTTGTTTAGCTCTTTTCTTTCTGTGGGGCAAACAGCCGCTTTCTGCATCCTATCCTGTGGGAGATGGTGACAAAAGGGCAGCGGTTCGCAGTTTATCAGCCTATCTCTGTGAGCAGGGGATTTGTCCGGTTTTTCGCAACCTTTCTGCTTCTATGGCAGAAGAACTGCAGGACATGTTTCCGGATTGTTTTAAATTTACAGCTGACAGAGATGCCGCCGATTATATTTATGAAACGGACAAACTGATTCACCTTTCAGGCAAAAAGCTTCATGGCAAGCGCAATCACTTAAACTATTTTAAAAACACATACGCCTATGAATATAAAACCTTGAAAGAGTCTGATATGGCCGATTGTTTGGCACTGTTTGATAAATGGTTTGATGAAAAAGAGAGCATGAAGCTTTTATCAAGTTCCCGTGAGGCAACGGTTAAGCTCCTTTCCGGCTTTGGTCAGTTGCCAGTACGGGGTGGCGGCATTTATGTGGATGGTGAAATGGTTGCCTTTTCAATCGGTGAGCCGGTATCACAAGATACTGCCCTTATCCATGTAGAGTTTGCGGCAGACATTCGTGGGGCATTTAATGTTATCAATCAAGAGTTTTGTGCCCGTGAATGGGCAGATTATTTATATGTCAACCGTGAGGAAGACATGGGACTTCCCGGTCTTCGCCAGGCAAAACTTGCCTATCGACCTGTAAGACTGTTGGAAAAATTTAATGCCGTGCAGGTTAAACCACTTTAAAATGAAACAGTAACCATTAAAATCATTGCGACATATCATATAGCAAGAAGAGTTTAATAAGGAGTCTTGTTATATGGGAAAGCAAGGATTTTTAGGGGATATATACAAATGTCTTGATAAAATGGAGCAGGAGGTTTATTCCCTGTGTGGCTTATTGAAAAAACAAGATTGCGGCTGCGGATGTCAAGAATGTTGTGATGACAACTGCGAAAAAGAGATATTTGATTTCTGCTCTTGCGAAGAACCTGAATGTTATCCGCCATGGGATTTTCGTCCACCCTGCGGAAGAGAGCAGTGTTGCTGCTTAAAAGGGCGAAAATAATTGTTATAATCTAAAAAACTTTACCGAAAACTTGATTTTTTATCAGGTTTTCGGGTTTTTTATTTTTATTAGGTAAAATGCGGGAAAAAGCCAATAAATTAAGTGAAAAAAGCTTGACTTGGAAGATATAATGTTATATAATAACACAAGAGTGAAAAAAATTAACATTTTTTGTGTTAGGTGGTGACGACTTGTTGAAAGACAGAAGACAGTCTATTTCCGAGATAATTGAACAACGGGGCGAGATTAGCCTGCATGAACTGGAAGCGCTGTTTCCTGATGTTTCTTCAATGACAATCCGCCGCGATTTAGACTATTTAGAAACAGAGAACAAAATTGTTAAAATTAAAGGTGGCGCCAAGTCCATCAGTCACTTATCCCGCAGTTTGCTGCACGAAATTGAGGGCGATTATGTTCAACGAAAAATCGTGAATGCAGAAGGCAAACGGATTATTGCTGAAAAAGCGGCACCGTTAGCCGAATCCGGCCGCAGCATTTTTATTGATGCAGGCTCAACCATGATGCAGCTGGCACGACTTTTGAAAATAGGACGCTATCCCATTGTGACTAATGCTGTGAATGTGGCTATGGAGCTTTCGCAAAACCAAAGTGCAACAGTGAATTTAATTGGTGGTGCGCTGAACAGACGCAATATGTGTGTTTCGGGTGCAGGCGCCCTTGACCACATGCGGCACATTAACATTGACATTGCCTTTATTGCTGCCAGCGGATATAGTGTGGAAGATGGATTTACCAATGGTAGCTTTGATGAATATGAGTTAAAGCGATATGTCATTCAAAAGGCTAAAAAAACCGTTATATTAATGGACTCAACCAAATTAGGCAAAACCATGCCCTATACATTTTGCAATCCCGAGGATGTTGACATTTTAATTATGGATAAAGAGCCGGATGAAACACTTCGCGCGATTGCAAATAAAGCAGGCATGACAATTATGTAGTTAATCTATTTAAAATAATTATAAAGTTCCTTTTATATTGGAACGGAAACGGAGTTTTATGTTATGAAAACAAAAGCAGTCAGACTTTATGGAAAAAATGATTTGCGTTTAGAAGAATTTGAACTGCCGGAAATTAAGGATGATGAAATTTTAGCCCATGTTATTTCCGACAGCATTTGCATGTCTTCTTACAAAGCTGCCATTCAAGGCGCAGACCACAAGCGTGTCCCCAATGATGTGGCAGAAAACCCCATCATTATCGGTCATGAATTTTGCGGCGAAATTGTGAAGGTGGGCAAAAAATGGCAGGATCAATATAAAGCGGGTGAGCGCTTTGCCATCCAGCCGGCTGTTAACTATAAAGGCAGATTAGACGCTCCCGGTTATTCCTATGCTCACATCGGCGGTGGCGCAACTTATGTTGTCATCCCTCACGAATTTATGGAAATGGGTTGCCTTTTACCTTATAATGGTGAGGCTTTCTTCTATGGCTCTTTGGCAGAGCCTATGAGCTGCATTATTGGCGGTTTTCATGCAAACTACCACACCAAGCCCGGCTGCTATGTACATGATATGGGCACGGTTATCGGTGGTAACATGGCACTTTTAGCCAGCGTTGGTCCTATGGGCTTGGGCGCTATTGACTATGCCATTCATAATGAAAGAAAACCGAAGAAACTGGTTGTAACCGATATTGACCAGGCTCGTCTTGACCGCGCCGCTTCCATTTTAACAGTTGAAGAAGCTAAGAAAAACGGCGTTGAGCTGGTTTATTTAAACACAGGCACCTTAGAGGACCCTGTTAAAACCATGATGGATTTAACAGACGGCAAGGGCTATGACGATGTATTTGTTTTTGCACCGGTTAAACCGGTTGTGGAAATGGGCGACAAAATTTTAGGCAAAGATGGTTGCTTAAACTTCTTTGCAGGTCCTACCAATTCCGCTTTTTCTGCCGAGTTTAACTTCTATAATGTACATTATGCTTCCACTCACATTGTGGGCACAAGCGGTGGTAACACAGATGATATGCTTGAATCCCTCAAAATGATGGAAGAGGGAAGCTTAAATCCCGCTATGATGATTACCCATGTGGGTGGTATTGATGCGGTTATTGACACCACTTTAAATCTGCCGCAAATCCCCGGCGGTAAAAAGCTCATTTATGTAAACATTAACATGCCTTTAACAGCCATTGCTGATTTTGCTACATCAGATGACCCCGTTCTGCGCGAAATCGCTAAAATGGTTGAAGCAAATAATGGCATATGGTGCAAAGAAGCTGAAGCATATCTTTTGGCACATAAATAAACTTGTTAATTAAATTGTTATGATAAAAAGGAGAGGATTTTATGGCAACACCGGTTATTATGCCCAGACAAGGTCAGTCCGTTGAAAGCTGTATCATTGCAAAATGGCACAAGCAAAAGGGTGACCAGGTAAATGTAGGTGATCAACTTTTTACCTATGAAACAGACAAAGCAACCTTTGACGAAGAAGCAACCGTTGCAGGCATCCTGCTGGATGTTTTCTTTGAAGAGGGTGACGATGTTGAGTGTCTTTTAAATGTTTGCGTTATTGGTGAAGCAGGGGAAGATACATCTGCTTTCCGTCCCGCAGGCGATGATGACGCAGCTCCTGCAGAGGCAGCAGCACCGATAGCTGCAGCGCCTATTGCAGAGGCTACCGTTGCAAAGGTCTCTGACACAGCGAAGGAAAATGTTTTCATTTCCCCCAGAGCTAAAAATCATGCCGAAAAGCTGGGTGTTGATGTTCGCTTTGCTGAAGGCACAGGCCCTAACGGCCGTGTGATTGAACGCGATGTTGAAGCACTGGCACAAAGCGGCGCCGCCTTTACAAAGGCAGCACAGGCAGAAGCAGCCGGCAGCACAGATAAATTTGAGGGCACCGGCATTGGTGGCAGAGTGACAACAGGCGACTTAAAGAAACCGGTTGCAGCAGCCGTTGCTGAAGCTATGAGCGCACAAGAGGGCGTTGCCTATACAGATACACCGCTGACCAACATCAGAAAGGTCATTTCCAAGTCTATGCACAACTCTCTGTCTACCACTGCGCAGCTGACCTTAAACACCAGCTTTGATGCAACAGAGATTATGGCATATCGCAAGAAGTTAAAAGCAAACAGCGAAAAGCTGGGTCTTGGCAACATTACATTGAACGACATCGTTTTGTATGCTGTTTCAAGAACACTGCTTGCTCATGAAGATTTAAATGCACACATGCTGGATGACAAAATGCGTCGCTTTAGCCATGTAAATTTAGGTGTTGCTGTTGATACACCTCGCGGTCTCATGGTGCCCACCATTTTCTGCTCTGAACTTAAATCTTTGGCAGAAATCAGTGCTGAAACCAAGGAACTGGCAGGTGCTTGCCAGGGTGGTACCATCAGCCCCGATTTATTAACCGGTGGCAGCTTCACAGTAACCAATCTGGGTTCTTTCGGCATTGAGTCTTTCACACCGGTGTTAAATGCACCGCAAACCGGTATCTTGGGTGTTGACACCATTGTGCAGCGTGCTAAAGAGGTTGATGGCGAAATTAAGTTTTATCCTGCTATGGGTCTTTCGCTCACCTTTGACCACAGAGCCGTTGACGGTGCTCCGGCAGCTAAGTTCCTGCAGGATTTGAAGACAAATCTTGAAAACTTCAGCGTTTTGCTGGCAAAATAATGTAAGCACACAGAATTGATTTAATACATAGAAAGAAGGCAATAAAATGGCTTATGATTTAATCGTACTGGGCGGCGGTCCCGGTGGTTATTTAGCAGCAGAACGCGCCGGTCATGCAGGACTTAACACCTTGCTGATTGAAAAGCGATTTTTGGGCGGCGTTTGCTTGAACGAGGGTTGTGTGCCTTCAAAAGCACTGCTTTATTCTGCAAAAATTTATGATTATGCCCGTTTTTCTGACCACTATGGCGTAACTTGTGACGGCGTTAAGTTTGACCACAAGGCTGTGCTTGCCAGAAAGAATAAGGTTGTTAACACCTTAGTTTCAGGTATTCGTGCACAGATGAAAGCCAACAAGGTTACCGTGGTTGAAGGCGAAGGCATTATTGATGGCAAAGAGGGTAACGAAATTGTTGTTAAGGTTGGCAAGGAGCGTTATACAGCTTCCCGCTTAATCATTGCAACCGGTTCTATGCCGGTTATGCCTCCCATCCCCGGTGTTAAAGAAAACTTTGAGGGTGGCACCGTACTCACAAACCGTGAAATTTTGGATTTGGAAGAGCTGCCCAAAGAACTTGTTATTGTGGGTGGCGGCGTTATTGGACTTGAGATGGCATCTTATTTCAATTCAGCCGGTTCAAAGGTAACGGTTGTTGAAATGATGGATAAAATTGCCGGCCCTACAGACGCAGACATTTCTAAAATTCTCATGAAGAACTATGAGAAAAAAGGCATCATCTTCAAGCTTGGTGCCAAGGTTACCGAGGTTAAAAAAGATGCTGTTGTTTATGAAAAAGACGGCAAAATCGAAGAAGTGCATGCTGATAAGGTGCTGCTTTCCATTGGTCGCCGTGCTGTGACCCAGAGCGTTGGCCTTGAGTCTTTGGGCGTTTTGACCGAACGCGGCGCCATTGTTACCGACCGCTTTATGAAAACAAACATCCCCAATGTATATGCAGTGGGTGATGTTAACGGTCGCTCCATGCTGGCACACACAGCCTATCGTGAAGCCGAGGTGGCAGTTAACAACATTTTAGGTAAAAAAGACATCATGCGTTACGATGCTATTCCCGCTGTTATTTACACCAATCCCGAAGTGGGTAGTGTGGGTGAAACAGAAGAGACAGCAAAGAAAAAGGGCATGGATGTTGAAGTTGCTAACATCACCATGAACTACAGCGGTCGTTATGTGGCTGAAAACGAAGGCGGTAACGGTATCTGCAAGGTGATTGTGGATAAGAAAACCCGTCGCATGGTTGGTTGTCATATGCTGGCAAATTACGCTTCTGAAATCATTGTTTCTGCTGGTATCATGATAGAAACCGAAATGCGCATCGATGACATTAAAGAACTGGTGTTCCCCCATCCTACAGTTTGCGAAATTGTAAGAGAAGGTATTTTTCAACTGTAATTTATAAAATGAACATATTGATGAAAGGAAGTTTATTATGCCAAAGTCACAATTTATGGACCCCGATGTGCTGAGACAACCCGGATTTGTTGAATTTCAGCCAATCCCCGTTAATCAGTATAACAAGACAATTAAAGAGGAAAGTGCAAACTTTTCTAAGGATGATTTTCTGCGGATTTATCGCGATATGGCTATCATCCGTGAATTTGAGCAAATGCTCTTAGACATTAAAACCAAGAGCGAATATCAGGGCATCAGCTATAACAATCCCGGCCCTGCCCATCTTTCTTTAGGTCAGGAAGCTTCTGCTGTTGGTCAGGCTTATCTTTTAGATAAAAATGACTACATCTTCGGCTCTCACAGAAGCCATGGCGAAATTTTGGCCAAAGGTCTTTCCTGCATTCACAAGTTAGACGACAAGGAACTGCTCACCGACATGGAGACATTCTTTGACGGCGCTACCTACAGAGTTGTAGAGGGCAAAGAAAAAGATAAGGGCAATGTGAAAGACTTAGCCATCGACTTCTTGCTCTATGGTGCATTGGCAGAAATTTTTGCCCGTGAAACCGGTTTTAATAAGGGTTTAGGCGGCTCTATGCATGCTTTCTTTACACCTTTTGGTATTTATCCCAACAATGCTATCGTTGGTGGCAGTGCTACCATTGCTATGGGTTCTTCTATGTTTAAGAGAATTAACGGCAAGCCCGGTATTGTTGTTTCCAATGTTGGTGACGCTTCCATGGGTCGTGGTCCTGTTTGGGAAGCTTTGAACATGGGCTCTATGGACCAGATCACCCAGCTTTGGGAAGAAGGTCACAACAAAGGCCTGCCCATCATCTTCAACTTCTTTAATAACCTCTATGGTATGGGTGGTCAGACCGTTGGTGAAACCATGGCTTATAACATTCTGGCTCGTGTTGGTGCCGGCGTAAGCCCCACACAGCTCCATGCTGAGCGTGTTGACGGTTACAACCCCTTAGCTGTTATTGACGCCATGAGAAGAAAGATTGATATTCTGAACAACCAGGGCGGTCCTGTTCTGATGGATACTCTGACATACAGAATGACCGGTCACTCTCCCTCTGATGCTATGACCTACAGAACCAAGGAAGAGGTTGAAAAGTGGGCAGAGCATGATGTTTTGGTTAACTTTGAGAAGAAGCTGGTTGATGCTAAGGTTGCCAAGGCTGACGATTTTGCTGCAATGCGTGAAGACATCCGCGAGCGTATGATTAAAATCGTTAAACTGGCTATTGATGATACTGTATCTCCTCGTATGGACCTTTCCAAAAACCCCAATGTTATTGCAGACCTTATGTTCTCTAACCAGAAGATTAAGTCAATGGAAGAGGGTCGCACACCTGATGTGTTAATGCCCAAAGAAGAGAACCCCAGAGTGCAGAAAATTGCTAAAAAAGAGCGTTTTGGCTTTGATAAAAACGGCAAACCTGTTTCTAAAAACAAGGTTTATCAGCTTCGTGACGGTCTGTTTGAAGCCATCATTGATAAGTTCTATGAAGATCCCACCTTGGTTGCCTATGGTGAAGATAACCGTGATTGGGGCGGCGCTTATGCTGTATATCAGGGTCTTACCGAATCTCTGCCTTATCACAGATTCTTCAATGCACCCATTTCTGAATCCGCTATTGCTGGCTCTGCTGTTGGTTATGCCATGAGCGGTGGTCGTGTTATTGCTGAAATTATGTACTGCGACTTTATTGGTTGCTGCGGCGATGAAATCTTCAATCAGCTGGCAAAATGGCAGTCCATGAGTGCAGGTGTTCTGAAAATGCCGGTTATCATTCGTGTATCCGTTGGTTCTAAATATGGTGCACAGCATTCACAGGACTGGACCAGTATGTGTGCACATGTGCCCGGTCTTAAGGTTGCATTCCCTGTAACACCTTATGATGCAAAGGGTATCATGAATTCTGCCTTAAATGGCACAGACCCCGTTGTTATCTTTGAAAGCCAAAGAATTTATGATGTGGGCGAGCAGTTCCACGAGGGTGGCGTTCCCGAGGGCTATTATGAAGTAGAAATCGGTGAACCCGATGTTAAGAAAGAGGGTAAAGACCTCACCATTTTAACCATTGGTGCTACCTTATACCGTGCTTTAGACGCTGCTAAAGAACTGGAAGAAAAATATGGTATTTCCTGCGAAGTTATCGACGCAAGAAGCATCGTGCCCTTTAACTATGAAAAGGTACTTGAATCTGTTAAGAAAACCGGCCGCATTGTGCTGGCAAGTGACGCTTGCACAAGAGGTTCTGCTCTTAACACCATTGCACAGAACATCACCGAAATGGCATTTGATTACTTAGATGCGCCTCCGGTTGTTGTTGGTGCACAGAACTGGATCACACCTTGCTATGAGCTGGATGCGGACTTCTTCCCGCAGAAAGACTGGATTATCGACGCTGTTCACGAAAAAATCCTGCCTTTGCCTGGCTATGTTGCAACCCATAACTTTACTGAAACAGAGCAAATCAGAAAGAACAAGATGGGTGTTTAATCTCGCTTAAACACAAAGCGGGCTGTATCGTAAGATACAGCCCGCTTTTTTATGCGAAAAAGGAGAGAGGATGTCTTTTAGCAGTCGCAGTCGTGATGACCACAGCCTGTTCTTTCGTTATAGGTGTTTGCCAGGCAGGCAGCACGCTCTGCAGCGGCTTCTGCACATTCAGCAGCCTTTTGTGCGGCAGCAGCAGCGCACTGGGCCTCTTTGGCAGCCTGACATGCACGAGCAGCGGCACATTCTGCGGCTTTGGCAGCAGCACACGCTTTCTCGGCAGCCTGTTTAGCTTCTCTTACGGCGTTTTTCCAGGCATTGTTGTTGCCTGAACCACAACAGAAATTACACATAAAATAATACCTCCAAAAAATTTTTGAGGTTATCACCTCACTTCATTATATGTCGCTTTCTGTCGAATGTGCTAATTTTTATTCAATTGTTTCGGTTAAAAAATGCTTTTCAATCTCTGGGTCATATGATATAATTAGTATATAATACTTTTTTATCCTGACTTGACAAAAGTCGAATTGTGTCGAATGATGTTGAAATATAAGATATGAAAGAGGTACAAATATGGCTATTCACAACAAATCACATAGTAATCATGCGTTGATGTCATTAAACAAATTACGCAAAGATAATAATTTAAAACAAAAAAGTTCCAAAGATTTTGAAAAACCGAATGAAGTTATGGTTTCTTTAAATATAATGGACTGTTGTGATTTTTTAAAAACATTACCTGATGAATCCGTTCAATTGATTTGCATTGATCCACCATATAATCTGGAATTAGCAGGTTGGGATATTTACGATAACTACATCGAATGGGCAGCTAAATGGCTTGATGAGGCCTACAGGATTCTATCTAAAAATGGCAGCATGGTTATTTTTGGAGGTTTTCAATTCAGAGATGTAAAGTCAGGCGATTTGATTGATATTATTCAATATGCAAGACACAACACTAAGTTTAAATTAATCAATACAATCGTTTGGTATTACAAAAATGGGATGTCTGCTCATAGATATTTTGCAAATAGACACGAAGAAGCTATTTGGCTAGTTAAAACAAATGATTATTATTTTGATTTAGATACGGTAAGAGTACCGTATTCAGAAGAAGACTTAAAATTAGCTTTAAAAGACAAACGATTAAACCCTGAAAATACGATGAAAGGTAAAAATCCAACAAATGTATGGCAAATTGGAAGATTAAATGGTAATAGTAAGGAACGAGTAGGACATCCTACACAAAAACCTGTTGAAATCATTGAACGATTTGTAAAAGCACTATCATATCCAGGGTCTGTCGTTCTTGATTTTTTTGCTGGAAGCGGAACTGTTGGGAGGGTATGTATTTCAGAAGGGCGTCATTGTTTGATGTGTGATAGTGATAAAACATCGATTGAGTATTTCAACAAACATATTGAACAGTTGAAAGAAAACAAAAAAGATGCGAATTATAAATCTGTTAAGACTATAGATGAGTTTTTTGATATCCTTAACGAAGATAAATAATTATAGAAAGGCTGTGATATTATGAAGAAAAATCAATCTACGAGATTAACAAAGCAACATAAAAAATCACATGGGGTTGTTGGAATATTTGGGAAAGAAGCAATTCAACATGATGCGGATGTGTCTAAAAACTCTCACATAGTAAAAGAGTTGCTCGAAAGAGAATTTCCAATGTTGACTTTTAGGTATAGAAAAGAAATTTCAAAAAAGGAAATTAATGCGTATTTACAAAAAATTGATAAGTATTTTGGACAAACTTTATTTGTTGAAAATGCAAGTATACGACCTGATGGTGGAATTATTGAAGTAAAAGATGATAATGATAATTGGCGTGTAGTGGTTGTATCTGAAGCAAAACATCAAGGGAAGGACATTGAAAATATCAGAAAAGGAGAACTTGTAGGAAAAAATAAAGACCAAGATATTATGGCTGCTGGAAATGCTATAGAAAGAGCATATAAAAACATTTCGGAAATTGCAAACTTTATGTTGTTGGAGCCATATTTCCCATACATATTATTTTTAGAAGGTTCAAATTTCCTAACTCACGATATCACTATTGAAAGACCTGACGGAAGAAAGGTTACATTAACATATAATGCAGGTAACCTTAATAGATTGGACAGATTGACTGCTTCCAATTACGGAATGCCAATAAACACAAATCTTTGTGAAAATAAATTTGTGTCATCCAATGGACTTAATGTCATGTTACAAGCAACGTCAATTTACACACAAGAAAGTGGAGAACGTTGGAATAGCAAAGATATGATAGAAATTATGATGGAAGTAGCTCGTACATCTTTAAAAATGATAGGTAAGGACATTTTTAAACAAATCACAGAATTTAATAAGAAGTAAAATATAGGTGCGGATGTTTTTACTCGTGTCAAGTCTACAAAATTTAAAACATTAGTTTGCCGATTTTGATATTTACATATACTATCGGAAGCGAGAAAATCCAGTATTCTCGCGGGTTCTAAAGAATTTTGTCCAGAAAAAATCCAGTGAAAAAATCAGGAAAAAATAGTAGGTCCATATTATGCTTTAGCATAACAAGGTTCTCGGGTACCCAACAGAAATCTTTGATTTCGTGTTGGGTGATGGTTCTTATTATTCACTGTTCGCCTGACTTGACACGAGTCCGGTAGGATTGTCGGATTTTGGCGAAATCAAAAAGCCTTCCCCTTGAGGGGAAGGTGGGTTGCGAAGCAACTCGTATGAGGTGGAAATGTATAACGATTGCTATGCAATCTACACCTCACCACCGCCTGCGGCGGAGCCTCTCCTCAAGGAGAAGCCTTTTACAAGTGATATTTAGATTATGCGGTCTTTATATGTTATAAACTTCACATTACATACAGACGATATTTCATGTCGTTTTAATTTCAATAGAGAGGATGAACTTTCATGTCAATCATTAAAAAAGCCGATGTTTTGCTACCAAATGTGTCGGATTTAACCAAGTGGAGCGTTGTTGCCTGCGACCAATATACCTCACAGGCCGACTATTGGGAGAGAGTTATCGAGTTTGTGGGTGAGCATCCCAGCACGCTGAATTTAGTTTATCCCGAGGCATTTTTAAGCCAGGGTGACAAAAAAATTCAAGAGATTAATGCTGCTATGCAGGACTATCTTGATAAAAACATTTTCGCTTTGCATAAAGATTGCTTTATTTATGTAGAACGCACCTTGTCTCGTGACCGTGTGCGCAAAGGCGTGGTTGCCGCCGTCGATTTGGAGGCATATGACTTTAAGAAGGGTTCTAAAAGTGCTATTCGCGCAACAGAAGGAACCGTTTTAGAAAGAATCCCGCCCCGTGTTAAGATTAGAGAAAAGGCACCGCTTGAATTGCCTCATGTGATGCTTTTGGTGGATGACAAAGAGTGCGCGCTGATTGAAAATGTTAAAAAAGGCGAAAAGGTTTATGATTTTGAATTGATGGAAAACGGTGGACATCTGGCAGGCTGGCTTATTGACGGTCAAAATGCCGATGATTTCATTTGTGCAGTGGATGCTTTTGCAGCCGGTGCCAATGACGGCCTTGTTTTCGCTGTGGGTGACGGCAATCACTCCCTTGCCACAGCCAAAACCTGCTGGGAAAACCTTAAGCCGTCGCTGAGTGAAACAGAAAAAGAAACACATCCCGCACGATTCTGCCTGGTCGAAATAGAAAACATTCATGATGATGTGCTGGAATTTGAGCCCATTCACCGCATTGTTTTCGGTGTGGACGACAATGACTTTATTGATACATTTAAGAGTGATTTAAACTGTACAGAAGCGGCAGATGGCGGTCAGCATGTTGTGATTGTGAATAACGGCGAAAAAACGGATTTATACATAGGCAGTGCAACCAGCCCTTTAGAAGTAGGAACGGTGCAGAACTATCTTGATTCAAAAGGCTGTGAGGTTGACTACATTCATGGCGAAGATGTTGTGGCAGAGCTATCTTGTCAGAAAGGTGCAGTTGGTATTTTGTTGCCTGTCCCTGAAAAGAGTGGTTTGTTCACCACGGTTATTGCCGATGGAGCACTACCCAGAAAAACATTTTCAATGGGCGAAGCCAACGAAAAACGATTCTACATGGAAGCAAAACGAATTTAAGGAAAATGAGTTAAAATGGGTGAGGTTATGCAAAAGCCGATTTTAAAAATGGTGGATACTTCTGTTTTCTGTGATGCGGGAAAATTTCAGGAGGCCTATCTGAAAATGAATACAGAAAGAAAGCAAAAGATTGACCGCTATCGTTTTGACAGCGACAAGCGCCTGTCTCTTGGGGCGGGCTTACTGCTTCAAGAGGGACTTTCTGAACTGGGTATTTCAGCGTATTCTCTTTCTTTTGGCAAACACGGAAAGCCTTATCTCAAAGGGCAGAATCATCTGTTTTTCAACCTGTCACACAGTGGCACCGTTGCCGTGTGCGCTTTCTTTAACAGGGAAGTGGGCGTTGACATTCAAAAGATGAAACCTGTATCACAAAAGTTAATGAAAAAGGTGACGAGTGAAGAAGAATTTGCCTATTTTATGACGTTGGATGAAGTCGAACAGCAAGAGAAATTTGCAAGACTCTGGACAGTCAAGGAAAGCTATATGAAATATTCTGGAACAGGGCTTTCTCTTGCGCCTGCAAAACTGACGGTCACTTTTGGCGAAAGTGTATCCATCACTTGCGACGGGCAGAAAGCCAATGTGGTTTTTGAAGAACACCCCATAAAAGACTATCAAATAACCTTATGTTATCAGCGGCACTGATATAGTTTAAAAAATAAACCCCTGCATGCTATAAATGCAGGGGTTTTTGTTATATAAATCATATGCTGTTTTCGTAATCGGAGCTAAGCTGCCCACATGCTGCGTCCATATCCGTGCCAAACTTCCGTCGCACAGTGACGTTTATGCCGTGCTGCTTTAAAATATCAAAAAAAATAGCTATTTGCTCTTTGTCACTGGGTTCGTAATTTGTGGAACGGGTTTTGTTGTAAGGAATGAGGTTAACATAGCAATTCAGTCCGCGCAAGAGTGCTGCAAGCTCATGAGCCAGCTCAGGGCTATCGTTCATACCTTTTATCATAATATAAGCGAAAGTGACCTTTTTATTACAATTTTCAGTGTAACGCTTCGCAGCATCAATGATACCTGTTATGGGATATTTTTTATTAATGGGCATAAGCTGGTTGCGCAATTCGTCATTTGGGGCATGAAGACTTACAGCGAGACTGTTCAGATTTTGTCGTTTGGCATAAGCAAGCATTTTCGGGGTGATACCGCTGGTGGAAATAGTTACATGTCTGGCGGCGATGGCAAGCCCTAACTGCTCGGTGATAATCTCAATGAATGATGTAACATTTTCATAGTTATCAAAGGGTTCGCCGATGCCCATCAGCACCACATGTGAAACAGGAATATGTAAAATATCGGTGAGGTAGAGTAACTGACCCACCATTTCGTGCACCTCAAGATTGCGCACCTTTTTCAGCTTGCCGCTTTCGCAAAAAACACAGTTCATATTGCAACCCACCTGCGTGGAAACACAAACGCCATTGCCGTAATCATGCTTCATCAAAACGGTTTCAATGGTGTGGCCGTCGGTTAAACGGAATAAATATTTACATGCTTCGTCGCTTTCTGACATTTTGATTAGCCCAGGCAGTTCCTGAGTGAAATCATTTGAGAGTTTGGTCAGAACAGGAAGAGAAAGGTTTTTAATATCAAAAAAAGAGCTTACTTTTTCTTTATAGATTGCTTTAAAGACAATTTTTGCCTTTGCAGGATTTTCACTATTAGATTTAAAATAGTCCTCAAGCATTTTAAGAGTTTTACCGTAAATATTCATTCTTTCACCTCCCTTTGCGATGGTATATATTATACATTAAAAGAAAGAGAATGTAAAGGGGAGGGATACTCTGCGTCAGCACTTTTTCGACCGCTGTTAACGGTGCCCGAAAAAGTTTGCTGTACTCGAGCTCCGCAGACCTCGCCACTTTGTGCCTCGGGTGCTTCGACGAACCCTCTTCGAGTGTTCAAATCCCCTCGAAATAAAAATCACGGCACCACCTGCGGTGATGCCGTGATTTTATGGCGGAGAGGGAGGGATTCGAACCCTCGAACGGGTATTAGCCGTTACACGATTTCCAATCGTGCGCCTTAGGCCAGCTCAGCCACCTCTCCAAACGCTATTTTTATGGTTTCAAAATTGGACACTGCATGATTATAGCACAGTTTTATGATAAATGCAAGAGAAAAATTCAAAAATTTAAAAATTTTTTTAATTATACTTGACTTTCTTCTTTCGTTATCATATAATGAGAGGAGAATAGTGAGTTGGCAGGAGGTTTCATATGCTTCCCGAGGATTCAACCCAAAAAGAAAGGGCTGTTGATTTTGCCGGGCTGAAAGACGAAGAGTTAGTCTTTTACGCCAAACAGGATAACGCCTTGGCCATTGAGTTGCTTGTCAATCGCTATAAAGCATTTGTCATGATGCGTTCAAAGACATATTTTTTGTGCGGGGCAGATCGTGACGATGTGATTCAAGAGGGTATGATTGGGCTGTTTAAAGCCATTCGAAGTTTTAAGGCAGAACGGGGTGTCAGCTTTAAAACTTTTGCAGAGCTTTGCATCACCCGACATATTATTTCCGCTGTTAAAACATCTACAAGACAAAAGCATGCACCTCTTAACACCTATGTTTCGTTAGACAGAGGTGAGGGCAGTGCCAATTTAGAACGAGATGCATTTAAAAGTGGAAATGACCCTGAACAAATTATGATAGAAAAAGAAAACATGGTTGGTATTGAAGGCCAAATTGATAAGGCGTTGTCGAGATTTGAAGCACGGGTTTTAATGCACTACTTAAACGGCATGTCTTATGGGAAAATTGCTGTATGTATGGGCAAAGACCCGAAATCAATCGACAATGCACTGCAGCGTATCAAGCGAAAGCTTGAACGGTTTTTGCTTAGTTAGTGTTGTGTTGATTGTGTTGTGTTTTGGTAAAAAGGAGCTTGCTCCTTCTTTACAATAAATTTTTTATTATCAAAGTGAGGGAAACTACATGTACGAAGACAAGACTTTAGTTTGCAAAGATTGTGGTGCAGAATTTGTATTCACAGCTGGCGAACAAGAATTCTATGCAGAGAAAGGTTTTGAAAACGAACCTACTCGTTGCAAGGAATGCAGAATTGCAAGAAAGAACAGCTTAAGGCAGTCCAGAGAAATGCACACAGCAATCTGCGCTGACTGCGGTAAGGAAGCACAAGTGCCTTTCGAGCCGAAGGAAGACAGACCGGTGTATTGCAGCGAATGCTTTGCGAACCACAGATAATCCCTGCTTTGAGGATTTGAAACAGAACATCCCTTTTGGTGTTGTGTATGGTGCGTTTTAAGGCTTTTAAAGCTTGCGTGTTACGTTATTAATAGTAACTGGTGAAAGAGTGGGCAAATTCCCACTCTTTCCTATTGTATGAACAAATCTTGAAACGATAAGGAGAATGCAACATGGCATATTCCAAAATAGAACAGTTGATTTTTGAATTGGTAGAGCCCATGGCTTTTGCCAACAATTTATCTGTTTGGGATGTGGAATTTTTAAAAGAAGGCAAGTCTCATGTTCTGCGGGTATACATTGATAAAGAGCATGGTGCTTCTATTGATGACTGTGAGAAAATCAGTGTGGCTCTTTCAGAAAAGCTAGATGAGCTTGACCCAATCTCATCACCTTATTCATTAGAAGTTTCTTCTGCCGGACTTGACAGGAAGCTTAAAAGAGAATCTGACTTTGTGCAGTATATCGGTCATTTGATTGATGTTAAGCTTTATGCACCGGTGCAGGGCGTTAAAGACTTCACAGCAGAGCTTTGTGGTTATTCAAAAGAGGTTTTGTCTGTGCGGTATGAAAATGAGATTTTAGAGCTGCCTATGAGCCAGGTTGCATCTGTCCGTTTAACCGTAATATTTTAATATTGAATATAAAAAACATTAACATAAATTTACTTACGCAAATTAAGATGTGGAGGTCAAAAATATCATGAATCAAGAATTTATGTCCGCATTGGCAGAATTGTCAGCGAATAAAGGAATTGATAAGGAAATCATTTTAGAGGCTATTGAAAAGGCCTTGATTGTTGCTTATAAAAAGAATTATGGCCATGCTCAGAATGTTGAGGCAACCATCGATCGCACAACAGGTGCCATCCGCCTTTGTCAGCAAAAAACTGTTGTTGAAGAGGTTTTAGACGCTAATGTTGAAATGGGTCTTACAGAAGCTCAGGAAATTGATGGAAGATATCAGTTAGGTGACACGGTTAACATTGAAATTCTGCCTAAGGACTTTGGTCGAATTGCTGCCCAAACCGCCAAGCAGGTTGTGGTGCAACGCATTAATGAAGCAGAGAATGAAAATGCTTATGAATATTATCGTGGTAAGGAAAACACCTTGATTAGCGGTGTTATTACCAAGCTTGATAAACGCGGTGTGATTGTGCAGATTGATGGTGCTCAAGAGGCGGAGCTGCCTTTTAATGAGCAGCTTGCAGGGGAAACCTATCAGCCCGGCTCACGCTATAAGTTTTATGTAGTGGGTATTAAAAGCACTCGTGAGGGTCCAAAGCTCACCCTTTCAAGAAGCCATCCCGGTCTTGTTCGCTGCCTGTTTGAGCAGGAAGTGCCCGAACTTTCTGATGGTATTGTTGAAATTAAAACCATTGCAAGAGAAGCCGGTTCAAGAAGCAAAATTTCAGTTTTCAGCACAGATGAAAATGTTGATGCTGTTGGTTCTTGTGTTGGTCCTCGCGGCAATCGTGTACAGTATGTATGTGATGAACTTTGCGGGGAAAAAATAGATATTGTTCGCTACCATGAAGATCCTGCCAAGTTTATTGAAGAAGCGCTGAGTCCCTCTGAGGTTATCAGCGTAGATATTGATGAAGAGGCTCATTCAGCTCATGTTGTTGTGCCGGCTCATCAGTTGTCCCTTGCCATTGGTAAATCCGGACAAAATGCAAGACTTGCAGCAAAATTGACAGGCTGGAAAATCGATATTAAGCCGGAGGAATAATCAGATTATGAAAAGAGGGCATGAGCCAATTAGGGAATGTATTTGCTGTGGGCAAAAATTTCCAAAAACAAGTCTTGTGCGCATAGTTAAAAATAAAGAGGGTATTTCTTTTGACCAAAACGGAAAGTCAGAAGGGCGGGGCGCATATCTTTGCAAAAGCCCTGAATGTCTTAAAAAGCTGACTCGACAAAAAAGGTTAAACAGAGCCTTTAGACAGACTGTTGATGACAGCGTTTATGGGGCTATAGCCCAAACATTACAGTTGACAGAAACAAATAGCGAGTCAACAAAACCCGTGAAAGCCTGATGGCAATCCGGCGTTGTTTAAATTTTCGGAGGTGTTGTTGAATGATAAAAGTGAGAGTACATGAACTGGCCAAGTTGCTGGATACAAATTCAAAGGAATTGATTGCTCTTTTAGCTGAATATGGCTATGAGATTAAAAACCATATGACCGTGCTTGAAGACGATCAGCTTGATATTATTTTTGAGGTATTTACACAGCGTTTTAACAAGGCGGTGGAAATTCCTAAATTTTGTCGTGTCAAATCACCTGCCGCAGCTCCTGCACAGAAGAAGAAAAAGGCGGCTAAAGAAGAACCCGAAGCAGAGACCACAGAGCCTGTAGCAGAAGTTGAAATTTCCAACGAGCCCATTAAAAGAAAAGTGCGCCATGTTGATACGCGCCAAACCGTTATTGACGCAAACAAAATGGATACTGAGAAGCTGGAAGAACTGGCACCGACCAATCTTTCTGAAGAAGACCATGTTAAAGTGCAAAAGCTTAAAAAAGGCGGCAATCGTCACCGTGACAACATGGTAACAAACAAGGCAAAACAACAGCAGCCCGTTAAGGAAGAAAAAATTAAAAAAGAAAAGAAAAAAGTTTTAATCCCCAACGAGATTTCAGTTGGTGAACTTGCTTCACGCCTTGGCGTGTCTCCCACAGAGGTCATTAAAAAATTAATGGCTCTGGGCATTATGGCTGCTATCAGCCAGACTGTTGAATATGATGTGGCTGCCCTGATTGCTGAAGATTTGGGTGCAGAAGTTGAGCATGAAATCATTTTAACAGATGAAGAAATTCTCTTTGACGACCATGAAGATGCACCGGAAGATTTAGAGCCCCGTTCTCCCGTTGTTGTTGTTATGGGTCATGTTGACCACGGTAAAACTTCACTTTTGGATGCCATCAGAAGCACAAACGTTACCGACACAGAAGCCGGTGGTATTACACAGCATATCGGTGCGCACCGTGTTCGCATTCATGATAAGAAAATTACATTTTTAGATACCCCCGGTCACGAAGCTTTTACTGCTATGCGTGCCCGTGGTGCTCAGGCAACCGACATTGCTATTTTGGTTGTGGCTGCTGATGATGGCGTTATGCCCCAGACCATTGAGGCTATTAACCATGCTAAAGCAGCGGAGCTGAGCATTATTGTTGCCATTAACAAAATCGATAAAGAAGGCGCCAACCCCGACCGTATCAAGCAGGATTTGACCGAGCATGGCCTTATTCCTGAAGATTGGGGCGGTGACACCATTTGTGTTGAAGTTTCAGCCAAGAAAAAGCTGAATATTGAAGGCCTTTTGGAAATGGTCTTATTAGTTGCTGAAATGCGTGAGCTCAAGGCAAACCCCAACCGCAGAGCAAAGGGTATTGTTATTGAGTCCCGTTTGGATAAAGGTCGCGGTCCTGTTGCAACTGTTTTGGTGCAAAACGGAACACTGAAAGTGGGCGACATTGTTTTAGCCGGCACAGCTATTGGTCATGTTCGTGCTATGCTGGACGATAAGGGCAAAAAGATTAAAAAGGCAGGCCCTTCAGTTCCTGTCGAAATTACAGGCCTTTCTGAAACTCCTGATGGTGGTGACCTGTTCTATGCCGTTGATGATGAACGCCGCGGCAGAAATGTTATTGAAAAGAGAAAGCAGCAGCAAAAAGATGAGCGCATTAAAGCTCATTCAGCTGTAACTTTGGAAGATTTATTTAACCGCATTAAAGATGGTCAGGTTAAAGAACTGAACATCATTGTAAAAGCCGATGTACAGGGTTCTGTTGAGGCTGTGCGTCAGTCTTTAGAGAAATTATCTAATGAAGAAGTTCGCGTGAGAGTTATTCATGGTGGCGTTGGTGCCATTCGTGAATCTGATGTTATGCTTGCTTTTGCTTCAAATGCAATCATTGTCGGCTTTAATGTTCGTCCCGACCCCGGTGCTGCAGCAAGTGCAGAACATCAATGTGTTGACATTCGTACTTATCGTGTTATCTACAATGCGATTGAAGAAATTGAAGCGGCAATGAAGGGTATGCTTGAGCCCACCTTCCGTGAGGAAGTAACGGGTCACGCAGAAATTCGCCAGACCTTCCGCGTTTCCAATGTGGGCACCATTGCCGGTTGCTATGTTTTAGATGGTACCATTGCGCGTAACACTCAGATTCGTCTGGTTCGTGACGGCATAGTTGTGCATGAAGGAAAGCTTGCTTCACTCAAACGCTTTAAGGACGATGCAAAAGAAGTGCACTCCGGTTATGAATGCGGTTTGGGCATTGAAAACTTTAACGACATTAAAGAAGGCGACATCGTTGAAGGCTTTAAAATGGTTGAAGTTGAAAAATAATTGCGTTTCATAAGATGAAAGCTCTGTCACAGTTTAAAATTTGGAGGAAATGATATGAGCGTGAACAGAATTAACAGAATTAACGAAGAATTTAGAAAAGAATTATCTGATATTATCCGCAACATGAAAGACCCGCGCATTCCCATGATGACCAGCGTTGTTACAGTGAATGTAACGCCAGATTTACGCTATGCTAAAATTTATGTGAGTATTTTAGGCAGTGAGGCAGAGCAGAAGGATGCCATTGCAGCGCTAAAAAAATCTGCGGGATTTGTCCGCAGGGAAATGGGCGCGCGTCTTAACATGCGCTACACGCCTGAGCCGGTGTTTGAGCTTGACCATTCAATCGAGCACGGCGCCCGCATAACAGAACTTTTAAGATCAACGCAAGGTGATTGATGTGAACCAATTACAAGACATTCAAAAGACTTTGGCACAGGCTGAACGGGTTGCCATTTTCACACATGTTAATCCCGATGGTGATGCTTTGGGCTCGGCTTATGCCATGCAGGCAGCACTAGAGTTTTTAGGGAAAAAAGCAACGGTTTTTTTAGAAAAAGAACCGCCGGAGCGCTATGCCTTTTTGGTGGAAGACTACAGCCTTTGTGGAGAAAGTGACGCTTTTGATGTGGCACTTGCGTTAGATTGTGGCTCCATTAACCGACTGGGCAATTTACATCCTTTATATTTGCAGATTGGAAAGAAATTGGTTGTTGACCATCATTATGCCACTGCACCCTATGGTGATATATATTTCAGCGACCCAAACAGTGCAGCATGCTGTGAACTGGTTTATGACCTGATTATCGGCTTGTGCGGTCGTGTGCCTGAAAAATCCCTTGTGCCGCTTTATACAGGTCTTTCAACCGATACGGGAAATTTTAAATTTTCGAATGTAACAGTCAAAACCTTTACAGTGGCAGCAGCTTTGTTAGAGTCCGGTGTTAAAATCAGACCTATTACGCGGCGGCTGTATGACACAGTTAAACTTTCCAAACTTAAGTTTATCGGTGCTTTGGCAGACCATGTGCAGCTTTATAATGATGGCAAAATTGCTGTGTTAGCATGTTCTGATAGTTTTTTGGCCGGCTTTGGTTTAGCGTTTGAAGATTTAGAGGAGCTGCCAAACACGGTGCTCAGCATTAAGGGTGTTGAGGTCAGCGTTATCATTAAAGAAAAGGATGCAGACAAGCTTAAGGTGAGTTTGCGTTGCAAAGAAAATATTGATTTGGCATTGCTTGCGGCACAATTTGGTGGCGGCGGTCATGCTTGCGCCTCCGGATTTGTGACAGATGCATCTGCCCAGACGATTACAGATGAACTTGTAACCGTTATATCAAAGCAGTTGGAGGAATTCTATGCCGGCACAAGCAAATGAGTTAAAAATAATAACAATGTTTACAGATGGTGCTTGCTCCGGCAATCCCGGTCCCGGTGGCTGGGGCACCATTTTGCGTTATGGAAGCCGTAGCCTTGAGCTTTCCGGCGGTTATCGCCTAACTACCAATAACAGAATGGAAATTTTAGCTGTAATTCGTGGTCTTGAGCGACTAAAAGAGCCTTGCCATGTGGATGTTTACAGCGACAGCAAATATGTTGTTGATGCCATCAATCAAGGCTGGGTTTATGGCTGGAAGAAAAAAGGCTGGATTAAAAGCAACAAAGAAAAGGCTTTAAATCCTGATTTGTGGCAAAAACTTTTGGATGAAATGCAGCGGCATGAGGTTGTTTTTCACTGGGTGAAAGGTCACGATGGTCATCCTGAAAATGAGCGTTGTGATGAACTAGCCGTGGCTGCTGCTGCGTCAGAGGGCTTGCCGGAGGACACAGGTTATACCCAGTAAAAACGGGAGGTGCAGGACATGTATTTTGATACCCATACACATTTAGACGATGCCCGTTTTGATAAGGATCGCCCTAGTGTTATAAAAAAAATTGCCGATTCTGGCGTTACACTTTTAGTTAATATCGGCGCGGATATGGAAAGCTCACATGCCGGTGTTAAACTTGCGGCTGAGAACGATTTTATTTATGCATCAGTGGGTGTTCATCCTCATGATACAGAATTCATGACAGATGATGATGTAGAAATCCTGCGTGTTTTAGCAACCGAGCCAAAGGTTGTGGCCATTGGCGAAATCGGGCTTGATTATTACTATGATAATTCACCCCGTGACTTGCAAAAAAAGTGGTTTCGCCGACAAATTGAACTGGCCAAGGAACTCAATCTTCCTTACATTGTTCACGACCGTGACGCCCATCAGGATACTATGGATATCATCCACAAAACCGGTTACTTTCGTGGCGTGATGCATTGCTATTCCGGCAGCATTGAAATGATGCGCACCTTAGTTGATTGGGGTTTTTACATTTCTTTTGCCGGTTCCGTGACTTTTAAAAACAGCAAAAAAGCCAAAGAGGTGGCGTCCTGCGTGCCGATAGAACGGCTTTTGATTGAAACCGACAGCCCATATCTCACCCCCGAGCCCCATCGTGGCCAAAGAAATGACAGCTCGATGGTTCAGTTTGTTGCGCAGGAGATTGCGGCACTTAGGGGCATGAGCCAAGAAGAAGTGGCTCGTATAACTTTAGAAAATGGGAAACGGTTTTATAATATATAATATGGATGAGGAGCGATTTTAATGGATTTTTCAAGATTGATTTCAGATAAAATGCTGGGTGTTAAGGCTTCAGCTATTCGTGAGATTTTCAAGGTGGCTGGCAAGCCGGATGTTATCAGTTTTGCAGGTGGTTTACCTGCCCCCGAAAGCTTTCCGGTTGATGCCATTAAAGAGATTTGTGCAGATATTTTGGATAACGACCCGGTTACTGCACTTCAATATGGCATTTCAGAGGGCTATGCACCCCTTAAAGAGCTTGTATTAAAGCGTGTGAAAGAAAAAGAGCAGATTGGCAATGCTAATGATGACATCATCATTGTCAGCGGCTCTCAGCAGGGTGCCGATTTAACAGCCAAAGTGCTTTTAAATGAGGGCGACGGCGTTATTTGCGAAGAACCCAGTTTTATTGGTTGCCTAAACACCTTCCGTACCTATAATGCCAAGTTATATGGTGTGCCAATGAATGACGATGGTATGGATTTGGAGGTTTTGGAAGAAACCCTGAAAATTAATCCGAATATTAAGCTGATTTATACCATTCCTACTTTCCAAAATCCTTCAGGCATTACCTCAAGCCTTGCCGTGAGACAGGGTATGCTGCGCCTGGCACAAAAGTATGGCGTTATGATTTTAGAGGATAACCCCTATGGTGAACTGCGGTTTTCTGGTGAAAAAGTTCCCACCATTAAATCCATGGACACAACGGGCAATGTTATCTATCTGGGCTCATTTTCAAAGGTATTTTCTCCCGGCTTGCGCCTTGCATATTTAATTTTGGATAAAGGCGTTATGGAGAAATTTGTTGTGGGGAAGCAGGCAACAGATGTCCATACCAATGTTTTTTCACAAATGATTGTAGCTCGTTATTTGGACAAATATGATATTGACAGTTCTATTGCAAAAAGCCGTGAGCTTTACAAGCATCGTTGCGGCTTAATGCTTTCCTGTATGGATGAATATTTCCCGAAAAATGTGACCTATACCCGTCCTGATGGCGGTATCTTCCTGTGGGCAACAATGCCCAAGGGTACCGATTCAGGCAAACTGATGCTTGAGGCGGTTGAACGAAAGGTTGCTTTTGTTCCCGGTAGTGCTTTTATGACCGATATTGAAAAGCCCAGCCATTGCTTCCGTCTTAACTATTCAACCATGAGCGATGAAAAGATTGAAAAAGGCATCAAGATTTTAGGCGAGCTTCTTTCTGAACGCTTATAAATCTGTTTTATAGCTGTCGATATGACTAAAAACAGTGGATTGGAGATTACAATATGGAACAGACTATTGAAAGAAAAAAACGCATTTTTTCAGGCATGCAGCCTTCAGGTGAATTAACCCTGGGCAACTATCTGGGTGCCTTAAAAAACTGGATAAAACTGCAGGATGAATATGATTGTATGTATGCTGTTATGGACATGCACGCCATCACAGTTCGTCAGGATCCGGCAGAACTCCGTCGTCGCAGCCTTGATGTGCTTAAGCAATATATGGCTTGTGGTGTTGATCCGGAGAAGTCAATTTTGTTCATTCAATCTCATGTACCAGCTCATGCAGAGCTTGCCTGGGTACTTTCTTGCAACACACAAATGGGTGAACTGTCAAGAATGACACAGTTTAAAGATAAATCAAGAAAACATGCCGACAACATCAACGCCGGTCTTTTTACCTATCCGGTGCTTATGGCGTCTGACATTTTACTTTATCAGGCTGATTTGGTACCCGTTGGCAATGACCAGCTGCAACACATAGAAATCACTCGTGATGTTGCTGAACGATTTAATCACCGTTATAGCGACACCTTTACCGTGCCCGAACCTTTTATTGGCAAATCTGGCGCCCGTGTTATGAGTTTGCAATCACCTGAAAATAAAATGTCGAAATCGGATCCCAACCCCAACGGCTTTATTTTGATGCTTGACACAGAAGATGTTATCATTAAAAAGTTCAAGCGTGCAGTAACCGATTCTGACAGTGAAATCCGTGCCGGAGAGGATAAACCGGGCATCACCAATCTGTTGACCATTTATGCTGCCGTCAGCGGCAAAACGGTTGATGAAGCGGCTAAAGAATTCAGTGGCATGGGCTATGGAACCTTTAAGCAGGCAGTGGGTGAGGCGGTTGCTGCAGAACTGGCACCCGTTCGCAAACGCTTTGATGAACTTTCAAAAGACAAAGCTTATGTTGAAGAGGTTTACACAAAGGGTGCAGAAATGGCATCCCGCATTGCAGCTAAAACCCTGCGCAAGGTTTATAAAAAAGTTGGATTTATCGGTCGCTGATTTAGTTATAAAATCGGCAGGACAGGAAGGAATAAAATGAGATTAGATAAATATTTAAAGGTATCCCGCATTATTAAGCGCAGAACAGTTGCCAATGAGGCTTGTGACCAGGGGCGTGTATCGGTTAATGGTCGTAGCGTGAAAGCATCTTATGATGTAAAAGTGGGCGATGTGTTAGAGCTTCGGTTTGGTGAAAAAACCATGCGGGCACAGGTGCTTCGCATCAGCGAGCATGTGGGCAAGGATGAAGCGGCTGAACTTTATAAAGTGTTACCTTAATCACTATGAGGCAAGAAATAAAACGGGAGTTAAAACTATGGAATTTATATTAATCTTATTATTAATTGCTTTGGTTATCTGGGGTTTTTCTACCAGTTTGGTCTGGGGCGTTGGCTTATTAATTGCTGTTTCTTTGTATTATTACTTTAAGCGATATACCACTTTTTGTATGATGATGGGTATGCGCAAGTATGGACAAGGGGATATTAACGGCAGCTTTCGTTGGTTTGAACGGGGCGAGAAAAAAGGCTATAATATAAGACAAAAAATTACATATGCTTACTATTTGATGCGTGAAGGCCGTGTAAAACGCTCAGAAGCTATGCTGGATTCGGTTTTGGCATTTAAAATAGATAAACCTGAGCTTAAATATTATGCTAAGACAAATCATGCTATTTTGCTCTTAAAAACAGGTAGAGCACAAGAGGCATTAGAAGAACTGAATGAAATTTTTCCTTATTATAAAAATTCCAACATTTATGGCAGCCTCGGCTATTTGCACATTTTGTGCAGTGACATGGAAACAGCGGAGAAGTTTAACTTAGAAGCTTATGATTATAATCGGGAAGATGCTGTTATTTTGGATAACTTGGTGCAGCTTTACACCAAAATGAATCAGCCTGAAAAAGCCTATGTTTATGCTGAAAAGCTCATGGCACTAAAACCGGGCTTTATTGAAGCATATTATGATGCAGCCATTGTTGAAAAAGCATTGGGCAAGTATGATGATGCAAAAGGGCATTTAGAGCATGCCCTGACCATTCGCTCTTCCTTTATCAGTGCTGTCACCCACGAAGATGTGCAGAAGCTTTTAAACGAGTTAGAGGGCTAAACTAAAAAGTCAGGCTATGGAGTCAGTATGGATACAAAATCTTTTATCACATTAGAATTTGATAAGATTTTACACCGGTTAGCAGGATATACTCAAAATGAGCCGGTGCAAAAGCGTATTTTGTCTTTAACCCCTACAGTTTCTTTAATAGAGGCACAGGATTGGCAAAGACAAACAACAGAGGCCGTTAATGTTCTTTTGCGCCGTGGCAATCCGCCGGGCATTAAGCTTTATGACATAACGGCTGCTTTGTTGCGGGCAGAACGGGGCGGCGCCATGAACATGCGTGAGCTTCTTTCGGTTTCTGCTCTTTGCAAAACGGCCCGCAGCATGAAACGATATTTAGAAGATGACAAAGCATTAGAGGCAGGCATCATTATGAGTCTTGCCTCTGTTTTAAATCCTCTGCGGAATGTGTCGGACCGTATTGACGATGCCATTTTATCGGAAGAGGATATGGCAGACGGTGCCAGTCCGGCGCTTTACCAGATTCGCAGAAAAAAGAAAACACTTTCGGCAAAAATCCGTGATACACTGCAAGAAATGATTGCTTCGCCCAAATATCAAAAAGCACTGCAGGACCCCATTATTACCATGCGTGGTGACCGCTATGTTTTGCCGGTACGTGCAGAGGCCAAAAACGAAATTAAAGGCATTGTACACGATGCTTCCTCATCCGGTGCAACTTATTTTATTGAGCCTATGGCGGTTGTTAACATCACCAACTCTCTAGCGGCGTTAGACGCTGAAGAAAAAGAAGAAATTGAACGCATTTTAGCAGAACTTTCGGCTTTTGTCAGTGAATATCAGGCAGAACTTACCGGCAATTTATCTGCCCTTTATGAGCTTGATTTTCTTTTTGCAAAAGCCAAGCTTTCCATTTCGCATCATGGCACAGAGCCGGTTTTAAATCAAGAGGGCATTGTGAACATTCAAAAAGGCCGACATCCCTTATTAGACCCTAAAAAAGTTGTGCCAGTGGACATTTATCTGGGTGAAGATTTTGATACTTTGGTGATTACAGGTCCTAACACCGGCGGTAAAACTGTTTCGCTGAAAACCTTGGGTCTGTTATCATTAATGGCAGCATCGGGCCTGCACATCACTGCGGATGAGCACAGCCGGATGGCTGTTTTTACCAATGTTTTTGCAGATATTGGTGATGAGCAGAGCATTGAACAAAGCCTCAGCACTTTTTCTTCCCATGTTGTAAATTTGGTCAGTATTTTAGAGCAGCTTGACGATAACAGTTTGGTTTTAGCAGACGAACTGGGTGCCGGCACAGACCCAACAGAGGGCGCAGCCCTTGCCATCGCTATTTTGGACTATGTGCGGAGCATGGGAGCAAAAGCAGCTGCCACAACCCATTACAGCGAACTGAAGATGTATGCCCTGACCACATCCCGTGTTGAAAACGCATCTTGCGAATTTGATATTAAAACTCTTTCGCCAACCTATCGTCTTTTGATTGGCGTGCCCGGAAAGAGTAATGCTTTTGCCATTTCTCGTCGTCTTGGTTTGCCCGAAACAATTTTAGAAAGTGCATCTTCGCTTTTAAAACATGAAAATGTGCAAATGGAAGATGTGTTGGCAAGCCTTGAAAAAAATCGACAAAAAGCCGAGCAACAACGGCGTCAGGCAGAAACCATGAACCGCGACATTCGTTCTTTACGCAAAACTTTGACAAGTGAACGAGAGGCATTGGATGTTCAGCGCACAAAAATTCTTGAAGAGGCACGAACAGAGGCCATGCGCATTTTAGAAAATGCGAAAGAAGAATCGCAGCGCACCTTAAAAGAACTGCGCTCCATTCGTGATAATGCCGCCTTAAAAGAAGCCTTACAGCAGGTAGAACAGGCCAAAGCCGCCCTGCGCGAGCAGCAGGAAAAGCTGGCGGGCAAAAAGAGTCAGGCACCCAAAAGGGTGGGCAAGCCCCCTAAAAATTTAAAACCGGGGGATAGCGTCAGAATCATTTCGTTAGACCAAACGGCAACGGTTTTAGAAAAGCCCGACCAAAACGGAAATGTTCAGCTGCAGGCGGGTATCATGAAGATTAAAGCAAAGCTTGATGACCTTATTTTTGAGAAGAGTCATGAAAAAAAACAGACCACATCTTATGTTTCCCGCTCGGCAGGCAACAGCCATGTGAAAACGGAAATTGATTTGCGCGGTCAGACGCTGGATGAAGCTTTGATGGAGGTTGACCGCTTTATTGACCAGGCACTTTTAGCCAACTTGCAAACTGTCACGGTGATTCATGGCAAGGGTACCGGTGTTTTGCGAAAAGGCATAACAGACTATTTAAAGAAACACCCCATGATTAAGGAATCCCGCATGGGTCAGCTTGGCGAAGGCGATACCGGCGTAACCGTTGTTACATTTAAATAAAAGATAAAATAAAAACCCCTCATGCTGTGCTTTGCATGAGGGGTTGTTTTTTAGTTTACCACTCGGCAACGGAGTCATCTTCGTGGTGCCAAACGGGGTTTTTCCAGTTATGCGGTGTTTTGTTTTCTTCCAAAACAAGCTCTTTGTTAACCGCCACACCAAGACCCGGCAGTTTGGGTAGATTTACAAAACCATCGGTAAATTTAAAGTCATCCTGATTGGTAACATAATCCAAAACACTCTTGCCCACATTATAGTGAATGCCAATGCTTTGCTCCTGAATCACTGCGTTATATGATGTTGCATCCACATTCAAGCAGGCCGCCAGTGCAATGGGGCCCAAGGGGCAGTGAGGAGCCAGAGCTACATCATAACTCTCTGCCATGGCAGCAATCTTTTTAACCTCGGTTATGCCACCTGCGTGGGATAAATCCGGCTGGATAATATCAACACCGCCACAGGTTAAAAGGCGTTTAAAATCAAACTTTGAGAACAAACGCTCACCGGTTGCAATGGGAATGTTGGCGCAAAGAGCCAGTTCTTTAAACACCTCCATGTTTTCGCAAAGAACAGGTTCTTCGATGAACATGGGGTCAAATTCTTCCAGTTTTTTGGCAAGAACCTTTGCCATGGGCTTGTGCACGCGGCCATGAAAATCAATAGCAATGCCAAAATATTTGCCGCATGCTTCACGAATGGCAGCAACTCTTTCTAAAACAGCGTCGATTTTATCGTAGCTGTCAATCATTTGTAGTTCTTCGGTTGCATTCATCTTAATAGCACGAAAGCCTTCTTTTTGCTTTTCTTTTGCAGCTTTGCCAACGTCGGAGGGACGGTCGCCGCCAATCCAGGAATATACCTTCATTTTGTCACGACATTTGCCACCCATAAGTTCATAAACAGGAGCGTTAAAGACTTTGCCCTTAATATCCCAAAGAGCCTGGTCAATGCCGGAAATGGCGCTCATAAGCACGCCACCGCCACGGTAAAAGCCGGCACGATACATGGTCTCCCACAAGCCTTCAATGTTGGCGGGGTCCTGACCAATGAGATAGTCCTTCATTTCGTTAACACAGGCTAAAACAGCCGCAGCGTGTCCCTCTAAAACAGCCTCACCCCAACCGGCGTAGCCGTTATCGGTTGTGATTTCAACAAAGCCCCAACGAGGGCGCACAAAATAGGTTTTAACATCAATTATTTTCATTTGATTTTACCTCATTTCTTTATTATTCAGGGCTTATTGACCACTTTTGTATATTCTTTGGCAAGGTTCGTGATGCCAACCCAATCGTTTTCAGCAATCATTTTTTTATTTGTGATGTTAGAACCCACACCAAAGCCGCAAACGCCGGCAGCCAGGTAGGTTTCCATATTTTTTTCATCAATGCCGCCGACAGCTAAAAGCTTAATGTGGCTGATGGGCGCTTTAACGGCTTTAACATAATCGGGACCGAGATTTGTGATGGGGAAGAGCTTGACAAAATCGGCGCCGTATTTGTGTGCGGCAACAATTTCTGATGGCGTCAGCGCACCTGGGATAGACACCAACGAGCATTTATTTGTTTTTCTGATAACATCTTCATCGGTGTTGGGGGAGATGATAAACAATCCGCCTGCTTTTTGTGTGAGCCGAACCTGCTTCTCAGTTAAAACAGTGCCCGCACCGATAAACATTCTGCCGTCAAAGTGCTCTGCAAGCTTTTTAATGTAGCCGGCAGTTTCTTCATCACTGACTTTGCCGTTTGCAGAGTAGGTAACCTCTAAAAGACGGATGCCACCTTCGTACAATGCTTCGGCAACAGAAATCAGCTTGTCTTCGGGAATACCTCTTAAAATAGCTATAATTTGATGTTTCTGAATTGATTCAATAACATTTTTTTTCATATATAACGCCTCCTGATTTTCATTATAACATTAAATTTTATCAATATATATGGTTTTTTGTGCTTTTGTTATTGATTTTCTTGCAACGATGTACTATAATAGAATAGGGTGATGTAAATGGCAGAAGTTTTTGAAAAGTATATTAAAACAAACAAGACAATTTTTAAATATGCCAAAGGGCGCAGCGTTGAGTCGGGCAAGGAATTTCATGTCTATCATGAAATAATTTTATTTTTAGACGGTGATGCTGAATTCATCAGCGAGGACATCCATCTGCCTATTAAACCCGGCACCCTAATCGTTATTCCCAAAGAAACTTATCATCAGATTATCATTCATGGCAACCATGAAAACTATTGTCGTTGTGTTATACATTTTCATGATTCCCCTGAATTTTTGGATTTTTTTTGTGAAAAAAAGTTGAGTCAGGCTATTATTGCCGCTGATAAAGACATTCGTTTTTTATTTGATAAACTTATCAATGCCTCAAGGGAAAACGGAAACAAGATTTTGGATGCCGCCTTGACTTTATTATTCAATGAAATTGCGGAAAAAAGCAATGTTTTTGCATCAGAAAACATTCAAAATCTCTATGTTAAACATGCCGTTGATTATATCAATCACAATATCAATCAAAAGATTACCATTAATGAAATTGCAAAGGAATGCATGATTTCGCCCTCATCCCTTTCCCATGTTTTTAAAAAGGAGATGAACATTCCCCTGCATAAATTTATTATAAAAAAACGGCTTATCAACGCCTATCACAGAATCATGTCAGGCGAGGCGACCACAACCGTTGCCATTGAGTGCGGCTTTAACGATTATTCAGGGTTTTATAAGCAATATAAAAAAATGTTTAATGTCACGCCGTCGCAAAAGGTAACGGGATTTAATAAATCTTAAGTTAAAAGCAAACACAGATTAATATTGTTTTATGCCAAAGGCTATTTGTGATTTGTAGCGCGATGGTGACATGCCTGTGGCATTTTTAAAACAGTTACTGAAATAATAAATGTTTTCAAAACCGCACCTTGCTGCAATTTCGCCAATGGAAAGGCTTGTATCTCTTAAAAGGAGTTTAGCTGAATCGATGCGGATAAACGATAAATATTCCATGGGTGTTTTGCCGGTGTGTTTTTTGAATTTTAAAATTAATCCCTGCTTTGAAATAAAGAATTTTTTAGCGAGCACATCAAGAGTGATGTGCTCGTTGCAATGTTTACTAAAATATGCAATACATGCCGAAACAACGATGTCGTCGGGCACAACGCTGACTGGTGGCGTGTTATGTAAAAGCAATATATCCATCATGAAATGTTCTGCTAACTTTTCATTTTTATCTGTCACCGTTTGGACTAAGTGTTTAATTGTGTTTTCGGTGCGGATTGGGTCTATGGTTTTTAAAAGGCCCGAGGGGAGTGGCATGGGAAAAGAGTCAAACTGAATGTAAATGCATTTAATCCTATCCTGCACAATTCTTTCAAACAGCGTGTCCTTTGGAAAAACACAAATGTCATTTTTTTCCGCTATATAGTTTTTGCCATGAACAGAAAAGGAAAAACGACCCTCTAAAACAATGATGACAGAGTCCATTATATGGGAGCCATATTCAATAATAAAATTTTCTCTATTAATTATTTCACTAAAAAATTTCATCATATCAAACCTTTAATATTTTATAAATTTATTATAATATATCATATTTACAGTGGTTTGTCAAAGGTATATAATATTAATAAATTATAAAATTAGGAGAATATGATTATGAAAACATTTTCTTATGAATATGATGTTGCGGTGATAGGTGGCGGACCTGCCGGCCTTGCGGCCGCAGTTACGGCAGCAAGAATGGGTAGGAAAGTTGCCCTGTTTGAAAAGAACGGATTTTTAGGCGGTGCCATGGCGATAGGACTATCGCCCTTGGGGTTTTTAGCGCAAGATGGCAAGCAATGTATTGCCGGCTTTGGTGAAGAATTTATTGAACGCTTAAAACAGCGTGGCGACTCATTGGGTCATAGAGTATGCCCTAAGCACAATTCAGTGACTTGTATTAATGCAGAGGGTGTAAAAATTTTAGCATTAGAGATGTGCCTTGAGGCAGGCGTTGATGTAATTTTACATTGCGAAGCCTTAGAGGTAAAAAAGACAGGCAATAAAATCACAAATCTTATAATGTATGGCAAATGCAACCAGATCGATGTCAGCGCAAAAATCTATATTGATTGCACCGGCGATGGTGATGTGGCCTATCTTGCCGGATGCAGCTATGAAATGGGGCAGGAGGGCACAAATATGTTACAACCGCCCACAGTTATGTTCACTTTAGAGGGTGTAGAAAACGAAAAGCTTTTTGATTATGTTGAAAAGCATCCCGAAGAATTGCGCTATAACCGACCCGGCATTTTTGAAGATGAACGATATTCTCCTGACTATTTTCGTGAGGATTCAAATCATGTTTTTGTAGGGCTTCAGAGCACTTTTAGAGACTTAAAAGCAAAAGGCGAGTTGCCGGTAGACAGAGAGAGCTTTATTTACATAAGCAGCACAAATCCCGGTGAAGTTTATGTTAATTCGGTTCGTATTTTAAATGCCGATGCTACTGATATTAGGGATTTAAGCCGTGCTGAAATCGAGGGTACACTGCAAATTCCCAAATTGATTAAGCTTTTAAAAGAGCGTATTCCCGGTTTTGAAAATTGCCATCTTTCATCCATCGCAGCAAACCTTGGCGTGAGAGAAACAAGGCGTTTTGAGGGAATTTCGAGGGTTGTAGCTGAAGATTGTGCACAGGGTAGTGTGACGGATGATACAATTTGTCTATCGGGTTATAAGATTGATATTCATAGCGGCAAAGATGATGGCTTGTTTTTTAAAGCTGTGGAGAAGCCATTCGGCATTCCTTATGGAGCTTTAGTCAGTGCCGAGGTTGACAATTTACTGTTTGCCGGTCGTTGCATCTCCTGTGATGCAATTGCGCTGGGTTCGTTGCGCGTCATTCCCACTTGTCTTGCCATGGGTCAGGCTGCCGGTGTGGGAGCCGCACTCTCTGTGGAAGAAGAAATTTTGCCCAAAGCAGTTCAAACAGACAAAATCAGAGAAATTTTGCTTACGCAAAAGGCAATTCTTTCAATGGAAGATTAAAAAATATGTGTTTAAAAAGCTGGCCGCTTACTTTATGTAAGCGGCCAGCTTTAATTCTTTCTTTTTATTAAAAAGTCTTATAACCCTAATAGCGCTAAGTTCTGCAGAAAAAAATCGCCTCTTGCAAGGTCAACAGGGATAGATTCCAGATTCGTAAAAGTATCAAGCCTCGGCTATTATCGGATTATCAGGATGCAGAAAACCAAATTGTAGCTGAGATTGGCGAAGGGAAAGAACATAAAATTGACCTGAATGATAAGAAGTTTAAAAAAAGTTAGACAACATAAGCAATTTATTGAACACGGCATCACTGATGCCGATAACTCTGCATTTGTAAAGATGAGGCAGAGGGCAGGATTATTGTAAATTTATCAAAGATTTTTACAAAGAAAAAGGACGAAACTGGATTCGTTTCGTCCTTTGCTTTTTAAACTGCATACACATAACATCGCAGGAGAATGATTTTGTTAAGATGCATTTTCAAGCATTCGCTCGATAAATATCCCATACCCCCTCGTCGGGTCATTGACAAAAACGTGTGTTACAGCTCCCACAATTCGGCCATTTTGCAGGATGGGTGAACCTGACATGCCCTGCACAATGCCGCCGGTGCGCTCCAACAGGTCAGGGTCGGTTATGTGAACAATCATGTCTTTACCTTCACCAATGTTAAATGGCGAAGTTTTTTCAATTTCCACATCAAAGGCTTCTACTTCGTTATTTTTTATATTTGAAAGAATATAGGCTTTTCCGTCTTTTATCTGACTGGAAGAGGCAACTGTGCAGGGCAGGGCTTGTTCCGGCGTGTTTTCTAAAGTGCCGTAAACACCACAGTCAACATTCTTTGCCACGGTGCCTAAATCACTTTTTTTGATTTTGAATATTCCTTTTAGTTCGCCCGGTTCACCTTTTTTGCCTTTTTGTACACTGCAAACATCAGCCCATAGGAGAGCACCTTTTGAAACGGGCATTATGGCGCCTGTGTCGGTATCGGTAATAGGATGACCCAAGGCTCCGTATGACATATTATCCGGCTGATAATAGGTGAGTGTGCCGATGCCGGCTGTGCTGTCTCTGAACCATAGGCCCAGCTTGTAACCCTCTTTTGTTTCTACAGGGGCTATTTGCTTGTTAATTGTCTTTCCCTCTCGCTCAATGGTAATGGAAAGGGGAGAACCTTTACAGTTATTAACCAGATGTAATAACTGTTCAACATCGGCAAGAATGTTGCCCTCTGCAGATAATAAGATGTCACCACAGCGTATGTCTGTTTCTTGCGCGGGATTTTTAACTTGTCCGCGGATGTTTTTAACCTCTTGCGTGCCAACGCAAACAAGACCTTTGGTAAAAATTTTAATACCAACCGTGTTGCCGCATGCCATTACTTCTTTTTTGGGTTCAACGGTAACGGAAACAGAACGGACAGGGATGACGCCAAAAAGCTTGACCGTCATGTCGTATCCGTTGTCAGAACGAGACATAGCCTGATTATATGGGTCGCGCTCTAAGCTGCCTGATTCTGATAAAACACCGCTTAAGCCTGCCGATGTATCAAAAGAGAAAGCAGAATTTGTCGGTGATGACAAAGATTCCCCCTCATATATTTTTATGTGGCCGGGATATTGCAGTTGACAATCCAAAATCAAAGCTGCAAAAACATGAACCATTAAAAATAAAAAAATGACTGGTCTTTTGTTTTGCTTTAGGCTAATTTTCATTTAAAATCCACTCCGATAATCTAAATAACATATTATTTAGATTGACCCGGCAGAACGGATTTATCCTTAAACAAAACTGGAAAATGAAAAGCACTTTAACGATACAACATTAAAGTGCTTTTTTATAAATTATCATTGACCATATTCATCTAAAGATTTAAAATGATAGCCCTCACTTTTTAAATCTTTAATAATTTTATCTAAAACATTGGCGTTATCTTCTGAAACTGCATGTAAAAGTAACACCGCACCATCATGCACGCCGTCTTTAATTTGTTTGTAGGCGTTTTCAGTGCCTTTTTGGTTTTTAACATCCCAGTCTTTATAGGCAAAGCTCCAAAAAACATTGGTATATCCCAAGTCGTTTGTGATTTTTAGGGTGCGCTCTGAATATTCCCCGCGGGGTGGACGGAAATATTTCATTTCAATACCATATTTTTCTTTGCATAAATTATGCAAAGCCGTAATTTCTTCTTGAACCTTATCGGTGCTTTCAAGCTGGGGCATACTGGGGTGATGAACGGTATGATTGCCCACAATGTGACCCTCATCAATCATGCGGCGCACGAGCTTCTCTTCTTTTTCTAAATATGGCCCCGTGACAAAAAAAGCGGCTTTTACATTATTTTCTTTTAAAACATCTAAAATCTTGGCGGTATATCCGTTTTCGTAGCCCTCGTCAAAGGTTAGATATAAAGAGCGGGGAACCGAATCTAAATACATACCGTGGTAGGTTTCCATGATGTTTTTTATGTTCTGCGGAATTTCAGGCGGGGCGTTTACATTTTTTTTAAGTCCCCAGCCATACATAGTGTTAGAGTGTGCACTGTAATCTTCCTGAACATCTGCCATTATGGCATTAACAGGTCGTGTTGGCTTTAGCGAAATTTCTTTTTGAAAAGGATTTTCTTTAGCATTGCAGCCTGTCAAAAGCAAAATACAAACTAAAATTATGGTTAAAAATTTACGCATGTTATACTCCTTTCCGAAAGATGTTGAAGTGAAAAAATCTGCATGTTATAGTGTATGCACAATTTGGTTTCATATGATGATATTAAGCCTTTTTTGCTCTGCATACCTTTACAAAGGCAAAATAATGTGGTAAAATAGCCTCGTGTCCCAATAGCTCAGCTGGATAGAGCAACCGCCTCCTAAGCGGTAGGTCGGAGGTTCAAATCCTCTTTGGGACGCCAGAAAAAACGACTTGTTTCGACAAGTCGTTTTTTCAGTTATATTTGCCTGCGGCAAGTTATATTGCTACGCAGTTATATTCGGTTTATGCCGAGTGATATTGTGCTTCGCACAGTTTAATGGCAAATATAATATAACTGCAAACGGAGTTTGCAATAACACTTTTGTACTGCAAAAATATCACTCCAACGGAGTTGGAATATCACTAAAACTACGGCATCTATTATGTAGCGGAAAACCGGAAAAAAGTCATTTGACTTTTCTTTTAAACCCGTTTAAATATACCTGAATTGTGAAAAAGCGACTAAAAAATATTTTAATTCGCTTGACATAACGCAATAACTGTAGTAAAATGTCTATAACTTAATAACTGAAACCGTTGAGGCAGAAAAAAGACAGATGTGACCTTTTTGAGCGAGTGGATTATGGTGTGAGTTCCACAAGTGTCTGCTGTGTAATATGGACTGCTAAGGGCTGGGAGGAAATTCTCAGACGTAAGGCTTGCGTTAAAAGCCGGAGGTATGTTGGTACTTCGCTAAGGGCACAGACTTTGCTGTGAATCAAGGTGGCACCGCGGATATTGTATATGTTCGTCCTTGACAGAATTAGTATATTTCTGTCAGGGGCGTTTTTTATTTTCTTTTGACAGTGAATATAAAATCTTTTTGGAGGCTTTTATGTTTATTTTTTCAAAACGATGGTGACATAAAAATATAATGCCATTTGTATAAGTGAATAAGATGTTTTTTTGCTTTATCTGTAATTTTATTATGATAATGTGAAATCATAATCATATTGATAATTATAGATTGCATCTTTAACCGGTGTTTAACTGCTTTGTGAAAAAATTATAAATATCACTTGAATATTCAAGTGAATTATTTTATAATGTAAGTAGGTGTATTTAAAAGCATGGATATCTTTTCAATCTTAGAATTGCTTGGCGGTCTTACGCTGTTTCTTTTTGGAATGAACTATATGGGGGACAGCCTAAAAAAGCTCTCGGGCAGCCAGCTTGAGTCAATTTTACAAAGGCTCACTTCTAACCGATTTAAAGGCTTTTTGTTAGGATTTTTGGTAACGGCGATGATTCAAAGCTCGTCTGCTACAACAGTTATGCTGGTGGGTTTTGTCAATTCGGGCATTATGCAACTAGGGCAGACCATTGCTGTTATTATGGGTGCCAACATAGGCACAACAGTAACAGCCTGGCTTTTAAGCGCCAGTGGTATTTCCGGTGAACTTATTTGGCTAAAGCTTTTAAAACCGGAATATTTTTCGCCGATTCTTGCTATAGTGGGTATTTTGTTTTCCACAATCAGTAAGCAGGAGAAGCATAAAAACATTGGTTCCATTTTATTGGGCTTTGTTGTTTTAATGTTTGGCATGAAAGCCATGTCTGATGCTATGAGTGGCCTTAAAGATAATGAGGCCTTTGGTAGAATTTTGGTTATGTTTGAAAATCCGTTTTTAGGCATTTTATGTGGTACCATTTTAACGGCCGTCATCCAGTCTTCGTCTGCGTCGGTGGGCGTTTTGCAGGCCTTCTCTCTAACCGGTGCCATTCCCATGTCGACAGCGCTGCCGGTTATTTTGGGGCAAAACATTGGAACAACCATCACCCCGGTTTTATCTTCCCTAAACGGCAACAGAGCGTCAAAGAGAGTGGCGCTTGCCTGCGTCTATGTTAAAATCATTGGTGTTTTGGTGATTTCTGTGGTTTTTTACAGCCTGCATTCATATTTTGATTTTCCGTTTTTGCATGCGCAGGCCACGGTTTTTTCCATTGCTATGGTACACACATTGTTTAATGTATTTTCAACGATTATATTGTTGCCCCTTTGCAACTTAATTGAAAAGCTGACTATTTTAACCATTCCTCGAGAAAGAGGCTAAAAACATACATTATGCGTTTAATAATATATGCATATAGAGTAAAAAGGAGATAGATGACATTGAATAAGTATAAAGAATTTGAAAACTATTTAAAGGAATATCCCTCTCAGGATGGATATTTTGGCGAATATGGCGGTGCTTTTTTGCCTGATGAACTGGTAAAGGTTTTTAAAGAAGCGGATGATGCCTATGAAGCCATTTGTCACTCTGCGCAATTTATTAATGAACTGCGCAGAATTCGTAAAGAATTTCAGGGTAGACCCACACCTGTATATCATTGTGAACGGTTATCGAAATATTTTGGGAATTGCCAGATTTACTTAAAGCGTGAAGATTTAAACCACACAGGTGCACATAAACTGAATCATTGCATGGGCGAGGGCCTGCTTGCAAAGTACATGGGCAAAAAGAAACTGATTGCAGAAACAGGCGCAGGTCAGCATGGCGTAGCCTTAGCAACAGCCGCTGCTTACTTTGGCTTGGAATGCGATGTTTATATGGGCGAGGTTGACATAGAAAAGCAACATCCCAATGTTATCAGAATGAAAATGCTGGGCGCCAATGTTATTCCTGTTACCCATGGCCTAAAAACCTTAAAAGAAGCGGTTGATGCTGCTTTTGATGCGTACTTAAAGGAACACGACAGCGCCATTTATTGCATTGGCTCCACATTAGGACCTCATCCTTTCCCCAAGGTTGTGAGAGATTTTCAGTCTGTTATCGGCATTGAGGCAAGAGAACAATTTTTAGAAATGACCGGCATTATGCCTGATGCCATTTGTGCCTGTGTTGGCGGTGGCTCTAATTCTTTAGGATTGTTCACACCGTTTTTGGCAGACCCTGTTGATATTTACGGCGTTGAGCCACTGGGCAAAGGTGAAAAAATTGGTGACCATGCCGCAACCATGAAATTTGGTACAAAGGGTAAGCTCCACGGTTTTTACAGTTACTTATTGCAGGATGAAAATGGGGAGCCGTTGCCGGTTTATTCTGTTGCCAGCGGTCTTGATTATCCCGGTGTTGGCCCTGAACATGCGTTCTTAAAAGATAGGAACAGAGTGAATTATGTAACTGTTTCAGACGATGAAGCAATGGAAGCTTTCTTTCTCCTTTCCAAGTATGAAGGCATTATTCCTGCTATTGAAAGTGCACATGCTGTTGCCTATGCCATTCGCTATGCCAAAGAGCATCATTCCGGCTCAATTTTAGCAGGTCTTTCCGGTCGTGGTGACAAGGATATTGACTATGTTTATGAAAAATATGGCTGTGGTGAAAAATTTAACTTGAATCTTGGTTAATCTTAAAATTCATCTAAATTAAAAAAGGTGCATGACCAACTCGGTCATGCACCTTTTATTATGTTTTTTTAATTATCGTAATGCTCTTAAAAGTTTAGCACATTCTTCTGTAATAAACTCTGCATTGCCTTGTTTTAAGGGGCAGCTTCTGGCTTCATAGCCGCCTTCTATGTAAGCATCTTCAGTGGGGAAGTAGCACTCAGAACCGTTAGCGTTTGCCATGGGCAGAACCAAATCCCAACCCTCTTCCTTTTTCAGCTCACGGCCCATCCAGGTGAAGCCCTCGCCGGGCATTGTGGCAATACCAACATTGCCAATGGCAACTGCCATAATCGGCATTTTAAAGAAATCGTCATGATTTTCAAGCTCGACCATGCGTTGTGCTTCAGCAACAACGGTGGTCAGTTCCATGCCCTTAAAGGGAATTTCATCTTGTCTGCCGGCTTTATATAAATCAAAGTATTTATGCGCCAAAGGCATTTCTTCGGGCGTGCCCTTGTTAGCAGGTACATCAATTACTTTTTCAATGCTATCAAGTCTGTCAACATCAATATAGTTTACTTTATCATAAACCTGCAAAACAGCACCGACTAAAACATTGGCCATGTGATTGGCGTGACCATAACCTCTTGCAACATCGTCAAAATCATTTGCAAGGTCGTTCCAGTCGCCGTCTTTAGCATTGACATTAACATGGTTAACATCACCTTCGGCACCGTTAAAGAACATGCCTTTAACACCCGGTAAAAATGCTTCTATTTTTGTTCTTGCAAGCCCCGGCCAGTCAGCAGAAATCTTATTACCGCCAACAACATCAGGATGGTTACCAAAGTTCATTAAAACAATGGTGTCGCCGCCTTCGCGGTCAAAACGCAGCACATTAACGCGCTCATCAACATCGCCAAGGGGATGTGCGATGTCAGGATTGCCAACACCGGGATTGGTGCGCACATAACCGTCTTTCATTCTGAAGCGACGAACAAAAGCGATGTTGGGCGCATTACCAACTTTCCAGCCCATAACTGCCGGTTTTAAATCGTTTAATGCAAAAGTGCAGGCATCCACCATTTTGGCTGTGAGGAACTTAAAATAATCCCGTTCCAGTTCGCCTTTGTGGTCTACAGCCGTATCAGGACCAGTATGTGTATGTGTTGAAGAAATGATAATAGAGTTAGAGGGTACGCCTGTTTTTTCGGTAATAGCAGCTTTAATGGCTGTAACATCCTTTACCAAAAGACCACAATGGTCAACAGATACCAAAAGCACTTTCTTATTTCCAACGGCCAGAGCTAAAGCGTCAGTCTGAAGAGGATCAAGCACGCCGTCAGCAAGTCTGATTTGATAATAACCGGCAAGATTAATGCCCATGCAAGGAGTTACATCTGCACGGCCAAAACCAGCTAATAATTTATTATTCATAATAACACCTCATTTAAAATATTTTATGGTCATTATAACAAAAACAAGTATAAAAATCAAGTGGTAACAAGCAGAAATGTTTTAATTTCAGTAAGTAAAAGCATCCTCAATATATGCAAGACAGCACGCAATTAATTGCTCAAACAGCGCTTTGCCTTTTTCTTTAGTGGCGAGGGACGGCTTGCCCCAAACACCCGTGGGACTGATTTTGGGAATGGTTGTGTAATTCAAATAGCTTTGGGGGCATGCAGGCAGAAAATCGTTTTGCAGCAGCAGGTCTTTTTTTACATGTTCTTCGTAAAGATAGAGCATGAGTGAGGTTTCCATTTCACCTGCATGAATATCTTTTTCTGTTTCAAGAAGTTTCATTGTTTCCTCATATTCTGCGGAAACAATGATGACTTTTAAATCGTCATGCAGAGCGTTTAACTCACGAACTGCCGGACCTAAAATGAAAACACCGCCATGACCCAGCATAAAGGCAATTTTTTTAAAACCTTGCTCATAAAGACAAAGAACAATGTCTTGAATCATTTGATAAAAAGTAATGGGACGCATCCAAATGTTGCCACATCTGCCTTTGTGTTCATAACAGGTGCTAAATGGCAGCGGTGGCAAAAGCCAGGCATTTAAACGACTTGCCACAGCTTCGCTTAAAGCTTTAATAAGTAAATAATCGGTACCTACAGGCAGATGAGAGCCGTGTTGCTCAATACTGCCCACAGGAATAATCACGGCGTCAATGTCGCCGGCTTCAATTTCGTCAATGGTATTAAAATAATTTAACATATTCGTTTTCCTCTTTCTGCACTTAGATTAAAAATCCGCCATTGGGACTTATGACCTGACCCGTAATGAATTGATTGCTGTCGGCAGCCAGAGAAAAAACAACCTCTGCAACATCTTCGGGCGTGCCGATTTTACCCAAGAGGGTTTCTTCTTTTAAAGCTTCAATGGTCTCGGTATCCAAGGCGGCGTTCATATCTGTGTCAATCACACCGGGTGCCACACAGTTAACGAAAATGCCTGAAGGACCAAGCTCCTTTGCTAACGCTTTGGTATAGCCAATCACAGCAGCTTTTGAGGCAGAATAGGCCACCTCACAAGAGGCACCGGCAATTCCCCAAACAGAAGAGATGTTCACAATTTTGCCGTGCTTTTGGTGTACCATATGGGGCAGGGCAGCGCGGGTTACATGTGCCATGCCAAACATGTTCACAGCAAAAATCTGTTCCCAGTCAGCGGGGGTGGTATCGCAAAACATCTTAGGCATAGCAATGCCGGCATTGTTGATTAAAACATCAATGCCGCCAAAACGCTCCTGGGTTTTATGTACCATGGTTTCTGCCTGCAAACTATCGGCGATATTAGCGCAAACAATATCAGCACAGCCACCTGTTGCCATAATGTCGCCACAGACCTTTTGTGCCGCTTCTTTGTTTTGATGGTAATGAACCATAACGGCATAGCCCTCCCGAGCAAAGCGCTTGGCACAGGCAGCACCGATACCCCGGGATGCACCAGTTATTAAAACGGTTTTCATATGGCATGTTTCCTTTCTGCAGGACAGGCCGACGGATGCCCGTCGGCCTGACAGTTCTATTTATATTTCACCGTAAAAGACAGTGTTAAATACACTTTTTGTTTTACGCATTTTTTCTCTGAATTTATAAATCTGATAGAGAAGTTCGCCTGCCTGTGCTTTTGTAATTTGTGCATAGGGGCGGAAAGTGTTATCCTCATAACCCTTCACAATGCCATAGGCCTCCATATTCATCACGGACTGAACAGCCCATTTGGGAATGTCGTTTGTATCAGCAAATGACAAAGGCTCTGTGGCAGGGTTTTCAATTTTGAGTCCATTATCCAAAATTTTAATGGCTTCGGCTCTGGTTAAACGCTCGTATGGGTCCACATAGAGTCGTCCGCCTTTTTCCTTGCCGGAAATTAAGCCTGCTTCATAGGCGGCGATGGCCTGTCTGAGCATATAATTGGGAATGTCTGTGTCGGCAAAAGGATTATCAGCCGTGCTGTCTTTAGTCTTAATTTGAAAAACACTGCATGCTAAAGTGATAAAATCCATGCGGTTTAAAATCTTGTTAGGATAGAAATAAAAGTGACCGCCGATTTCTTCACCAACAATTATTCCCTCAGCACCCAACATGCCGGCTGAATATGCGCCCCAATGCTCTAACATATCTTCATATTGCAAAGGTTTTTGTGTGTTTTCCGGCGGAGGCGTGGGGCTTGGTGTTTCTGAATCATCAGGTTCGGGACTCGGTGGTTCTGTGTCATCCGGTGTGGGAGTTGGCTCCGTGGGCAGTGAAACGCCTGTGCCAACCTTAATTGTAATAACAGCGGGATAGGGTGATGTCTGGGTGCCGTAATGGGCATCCCAGGTGAAAATAGCCTCACCCTCATAGTCTTTTGCCGGTACAAAATTTAATTGGTCAAGTTTTATAATTTCAATGCGTAAATCTGCTTTAACAGGCTCTGTGCCAATGCGTAGCGTTCCTGAATTTGTTTCAGGCAACTGTCTGAAAGTAACCGCATCAAAGGCGCTGTTTGGCGGGGGATTTACGCTGTCTTTAAAATCGCTGATTGTAAAATTTAATGTGGTATTTAAAGGGGTTTCCTTTGTAAAATCATTTGCAACCAATGGGTCGTTAATCCGTTCTGCCCAAGCAGGCACAAGCGTGCTTGTTAAAACGAATAAAACAACCAAAAAGGTTGCAATTTTTGTTCTTTTCATAAACTAACCTCCATATAACAATGAAATTTTTTTGTTATATGGTTAGTTTTGTGTAAGGTTTCATTTCTATGTATTTAAGTTTTAGCCACAAATGGATAAATTGCGATTAAATGCACGGAATTTCCTTTTCAAAAGAAAGAGTGCCAAAAAATTCCGGTCTGTGAAAATCGGGTTTTTCGCAGGTTATAGGGCTCCATGTTGCATAATGAGGAATGTGAGCATGTTCGCCACACTTGTAGAAGTTTCCACGCATTTTTGGGCCGATTTTTTTGAAATATTTAAGTAAAAAGCTAAACGGAATTTTATACGAAAGCTGCCATTCATCCTTTGTAATAACACTTTTGATATCGAAAATGGACTCGTCATCAGATAAAAATTTAATCTCATAGCGGTTTAATGCATGAGAAACATATAAAGTTCCCAATGGATTAATTTCGAAATTCATATAATGTTCGTCATCTTCATCCGGCGCAATAAAAAATTCCATACAGCTGTCTGTGCAAACAGGGGTATCACGCAGGTTTTGATGAGCAAACAGCAAGTCTTTATCGGTTTTTAGATTAACATAAAGTGCATCATCGGTATAGAGAACACGAGCCTCCATGTGATAGGGGCAAACACAAGGTGCCCAGGTGGGTGAATAATCTACATGAGCAACTTCAGCTTGTGCAAAACTTTGTTCTGTCACAGGTGCAGTTGTTTTTTTTACGATGTAAGTTTTCATGATGATTCTCCTTTGTAAAGTTTTGCATAGGTTGATGGTGTCATACCTGTATAACGCTTAAATGTTTGAGAAAAATAATGGACATTGTTGTAGCCTAAAAGCTGCGCAATCTGCGTAAAATTATGACCGCTGGCTGCGATGTAATCTTTAGCAGCGTTCATTTTTTCTGTATTAATAAAATGGATTAGCGACTCACCTGTTACTTTTTTATAAAGAGCAGATAAATATGTTCTTGAAATGGGGATAGATTCTGCAATTTCTGCAACAGAGAGAGGGCGGTTTAAATTCTTGCGCACATAAGATTCTGTTGCGGCAATAATTGTATTTTCAATGGCAGGACGAGATTCGGGAGAAATTTTTCTGACGACGGCTTCAACCTGATCTGTCCGCAAAAGACGAATGATTAATTCTTTTAAATAACACAGAATTAAGTCATTTCCATACAAAATACCAAAATCTTTTTCTTCAAAAATGCGGCGGAACAAAGTTTTGATTTCGTGATCTGCCGTAAAGATATGACCATTAAAAAAATCGGGATTACGAAATTGCATGGAAAAGCTGATGGTTGTGTAAAAAACTCTTTCGTTAGGCTCGGCATATTGACTGTGAAACTGATTGGGTAAAAAGAGCATGATTTCGCCTTGACTTTGGGTGTAATCTATGCCGTCAACCACATTATGTAAGGTGCCCCGTTCCACATAAGTTAATTCCCAAAAATCATGGCATTCACCTTTAAAAGAGAAACCTCTTTCTTTTTCGTGATATAAAAGCGTGTGAATTTCCGTGGGTTCAATTAGGGGTAATATGCTGCAGGATCGTTCATGCAGACCGATGGGCACAAGCCTTGTGCCGAGGGGAGCACAAACAGCAATCTCAGCGCTACCAATCAGGGGCAGAACACGGTAAAACACACCCGGATTTAACAACACGGTTTTATCCAGCAAAAAAGTGCGCAGATTGTCAGGCTCATGACCGCAAAATAAAATGGCTGTGCCGCTGTTTTTATCAATAGCGGTTTTTTGTGAATCATGAACATAAAGACTGCGAAAACTTGTTTGCGTTATGGTTTTGTTTTTTGTGGACGCATTGCTTAGTTGGACAGTTGCTTCCTTCATGCCGCCCGTTACAACTGCGCCCAATCCTGCTAATGATTTGGATGTGAGGTTTGTTAGCATCTTGCATCACTCCCAATCTTATTATAAAGATTTTTTGTAAATTTGTAAAGAAATTTATAAAAATATTTAATTTTTTTATAAAGACAATATTTTATAATAATGTTATAATATTAGTATAAAATGTGGAAAAATGTTGACTTTTATAAAAGCGACATGCAAGCAGATGCTTTTGTTGAGCAAAAACTTTTTATTCCATTCAAATTATACATAGAAAGGACATGTAGCTATGATTAAATTTGGAACAGGTGGCTGGCGTGCCATCATTGGTGATGAATTCATTCGTGAAAATGTTCGGCTTTTAGCCCAGGCAATCAGTGATAACATGAAAGGCGATAACAAGGGAATTGTTATTGGTTATGACAGACGATTTCTTTCAGATATGGCGTCTAAATGGGCAGCTGAAGTTTTTGCAGGCAATGGCATAACCGTACATTTTATTGACCATATTGCTCCCACACCCTTAGTTATGTTCACAGTTAAAATGCTTGGCACAAAATATGGCATGGCAGTAACAGCCAGCCACAACCCTGCAGAGTATAATGGCATTAAGGTTTTCACAGAGGGTGGCCGTGACGCTGATTTGTCCATTACACGCGGTTTTGAAGAGCAGATTAAAGCTGGTGTGGATGTTAAGAGCATTGATTTTAACGATGGTGTTAATAAGGGCATTATCAAGCTGATGAATACCACCAACGAGTATTTAGATAGTATCATTGACATGATTGATATGGACGCCATCCGCAAATCCGGTTTGAAGATTTTGTTAGACCCCATGTATGGTGTTTCTAAAACCTCTCTGCAGACCATTTTAATGACAGCCCGTTGTGAAGTTGACCTGATTAACGACCGTCACGATACTTTGTTCGGTGGCCGTTTGCCGTCTCCTTCTGCTCACACCCTTTCTAAACTTCGCGATATGGTAGTGGAGCAGAATTATGATTTGGGTATTGGTACTGACGGTGATGCAGACCGAATTGGTATCATTGACGACCAAGGTACCTTCATTCATCCCAATGAAATTTTAGCATTGCTCAGCTACTATCTGTATGAATATAAAGGCTGGCGTGGCGATATTGTCCGTAACATTGCCACAACTCATCTGCTTGATAAAATTGCTGCAGATTATGGTCAGAAGTGCCATGAAGTTCCGGTTGGCTTTAAATTTATCTCCGGCAAAATGGACGAAACCGATGCCATGATTGGCGGTGAATCCAGCGGCGGTCTTTCCATTCGTGGTCACATTAAGGGTAAAGACGGCATCTTTGCCTCTTCACTGCTTGTTGAAATGATTTCTGTTTGCGGTCGTCGTATTTCCGAAATTTTAAATGAGATTTATGCAAAATACGGCAAAACACAAATGAGCGAGTTTGACACCAAGTTCTCTCAAGAAAAGAAAGATGAATTAACCGAGATTTTGTTTGTTAAAAAGGAACTGCCTGATTTTGGTATTGCCATTGACCATGTAAGCTATGAAGACGGCTGCAAGGTTTATTTTGAAGACGGCACATGGATTATTGCCCGTTTCTCAGGCACCGAACCTCTCCTGCGTGTTTTCTGCGAAATGGAAACTATGGAAAAGGCAAAGGAAATTACAGACATCTGGGTAAAGGCTTTAGGCCTGGCATAAAATTAAAAAGAATAAAGGGCTGTGTAAACCAAATGTTTACACAGCCCTTTTTGTTATCTTTTAATCATTTAAGCTTTCGGCATAGCGCACGGCTTCCATGGCGTCTTTTGCATAGTAATCGGCGCCGGCCATATCAGCATATTCTTGTGTGAGCACAGCACCACCCACCATGACCTTGCAGGTGGGATATTCTTTTTTTAAAAGCTCAATGGTTTTTGCCATTGAGGGCACGGTTGTTGTCATTAATGCACTCAATCCCACCAATGTTGCCGATTCTTTTTTGGCAGTCTCTACAACCGCTTCAGGCGGTACATCTTTGCCTAAATCCAAGACATGATAATCATAGTTTTCTAAAAGGGTTTTCACAATGTTTTTGCCAATGTCGTGAATATCTCCCTCTACGGTGGCGACAATGATTTTATATTTTTTGGCTCTTGTGTTGCCGCTACTTGCCAGTTGTGCTTTTATTACATCAAAAGCAGATTTTGCAGCTTCGGCACTCATCAAAAGTTGAGGCAAAAAGGCCTTTTTTTGTTCAAAATCTGTTCCGATTGTATTAAGAGCAGGGATGATGCAATCATTAATCACCGTCATAACGTTGTGTACAGCAAGCAGCTTTTTGGCGGTGAGTGAAGCTTCATCTTTAAGCCCTTTGATAATGGCGCGCCTTAAGGTGTGCTCGTCTGATGCAGGCTCTGTCTTTGTTTGTGCCGGAACTTTATCGTCTTTTTGTTCTGTTGCATAGACAATGTATGTGGCACATTGTGGATCTAAGTTTGAGAGAGCACAAAAGCTATAATAAGCATCCAGCATGCCTTTAGTATGGGGGTTCATAATAGCAGCTGAAAGACCTGATTGCATTGCCATGGTGAAAAAGGCAGCATTAACAGTTTCGCGGCTTGGAAGTCCAAAAGACACATTGGAAACGCCAAGGCTTGTTTTAAGCCCCATGGCGTGTAAACGCCTAATGCACTCAAGGGTTACAAGAGCAGAGGAGCTATCAGAACTGATGGTCATGGCCAAGGGGTCAAAAATGAGATTGTGGGGCAAAATGCCATAAGATGTCGCTGTTTCAACAATTTTTTCAGCAATTGCCATTCGGCCATCTGCTGTTTCAGGAATGCCACTTTCGTCAAGGGTCAGGGCAATCACAACACCGCCATATTTTGCAGCAAGTGGAAAAACAGAGTCCATAACCTCTTGTTTTCCGTTAACAGAGTTAATAAAAGGCTTTCCGTTGTAAATGCGCAGAGCAGCCTCCATAGCTACCGGGTCAGCGGTGTCAATTTGCAGGGGCAAGTCGGTCACTGCCTGCATAAGAGAAACGCAGTGGGGAAGCACGGCACATTCATCAATTTCAGGCAGCCCCACATTAACATCCAACATGTGAGCGCCTGCCTCTTGCTGCGCCACCGCCTCTTGCAAAACATAATCATAATTCTTTTCCCGCAGAGCAGCCTTGAACAAAGGCTTGCCGGTGGGGTTGATTCTCTCGCCAATTAAGATAGGCTTTTCATTTAAATAAAGAGCCTGTGTATAGGACGAAGCAACGGTAAGGTTTTTGGCAGTAATCTCGTTAAAAGGCAGGTTTTTGACCTGATTATGCATGGCGCGGATATGCTCCGGCGTTGTACCGCAGCAACCGCCTAAAATTGTTGCACCGGCGCAGGCGATTTTTTCCATGGCCTTTGCAAAAGCTTCGGGCATCACCTCAAAGACAGTGCGCCCGTCACGCATCACCGGCAGCCCGGCATTGGGGTTAACAATCACAGGGGTGGAGCTTTTTGCCACCAAAGTTTCCACAACGGGCAACATGCTTTCGGGACCCAGGCTGCAGTTTATGCCCAAAGCATCAACCTTAAGACCTTCTAAAAGAGCAACCATGGCCTCGGGTGTGGCACCTGTCATAAGCTTGCCGGATTCATCATAAGCATTGGTGACAAAAATCGGTAAATCAGTGTTTTCCTTTGCGGCTAAAACGGCGGCCTTTGTTTCGTAGCTGTCGTTCATGGTTTCGATTAAAATAAGGTCAACACCATATTGTGCGCCCAGTTTTATGGTTTCGGTAAAAAGAGCCACAGCATCTAAAAAGGCAAGGTCACCCAGGGGTTTTAAAAGCTTTCCTGATGGGCCAATGTCCAAAGCAATAAATTTATCTTTTTTTCCACACAAATTAACAGCCTCTTTAGCGCAGCGAACAGCGGCAGCAACAACAGCCTCTAAAGTTGGCATGCCGTCTTTGCCGTTAAATTTTAACAAATTGGCGCCAAAGGTGTTTGTGGTTATGATGTCACTGCCGGCCTCAAGATAGGCAAGATGCAGTTTTGTGATTTCATCAGGATGTGTGATGTTCCACAATTCAGGCAATTCACCGGGGGCAAGACCGCGGGCTTGCAGACTGGTTCCGTAGCCACCGTCAAAAAACAATCTGCCTTTGTGGAGCTTTTCAAGTAATTGCATTTTGGTTTCCTCCAAAGTGTATCTATGTGTAGTCATTTATTTCTTTTTAATGCCAATCACAGCTGTGACAGATTTACTGGGGGTCATTAAAAGACTGTCTGTTAATGTAACACCGATTTTTCGACCACAGTCTAAAATTCTAAAAATATCTTTTTGAACAGATAAAGGAAAATCACCATATCCCGGGCTGAAACGGGGGAGAAGATGATTGTTTTTTTTATTCTCTGTAGCAGCGAAACGGGCACACAAAAGATCGCACCAGCCCTCAACAGCTGCCGTGCCCACAGCTTGTGCCGTAACAGCATGGCTAGGCGAAAGTAAAGAATATTTTTGAATAATGCGGTCAATAGCCACGCCAACAGTTGCTGCCAAAAGAATCATTTCGTGGGCATCTGCCAAATGCTTGTTAAGTGTTTTTGAATGGGTTGCAGTAAACCCCAAATCCATGCCCCCTTCAGATAGCTTGGTGATAGGGAAACGCACAAAACAAGCCTTGCAAGACAAAAGCGGATACATTTCTTCAATGCAATTTTCTGCAAGGGCGTGCAGGGACGCATCGTTAGTTTGCGCATCGCATTGCATGTAGCGAAGCACATCGCATGAGTTAATCGGCACCTCTTTGTAGTCGGCAAAAACCGTTTCGATCATTCATTCTTTTCCTTTCGGGGAATAATTTCAGATAAGTTGCTTTGGATAGCAGCTGCAACCTCAGGCTTATTCATGGAATAAACATGAATGGCATGAACACCGTTTGCCAAGAGGTCAATAATCTGGTCCGTTGCATAGGCAATGCCTGCCTGCATCATGGCAGCAGGATTGTCACCAAAACGGTCAACAATAGATAAAAACCGCTGGGGCAGATATGTGCCGGAGAGTGCACAAATACGCTTGATTTGCTTTGAATTGGTTACCGGCATAATGCCAGCCACAATGGGAACAGTGATGCCGGCCTCACGGATTTTATATAAAAAACTGTATAAAACACTGTTATCAAAAAACATCTGTGTTGTCAAAAAATCGCAACCCATATCCACTTTTTCTTTTAAATGTCGAATGTCTTCATCACGATTTACAGATTCAACATGACCCTCCGGATAACAAGCACCACCAATGCAAAAATCACCCTGTTTATTAATTTCTGCAATCAGCTGTGCAGCATACTGAAATTCACGCTTTTTGTCGGGGTCGGCATCCTGTGGTAAATCACCACGAAGTGCCAGAATGTTTTCAATGCCGTTTTCCTTTAATACAGTAAGCTGCTGTGCAATTTTTTCTTTGGTTGAAGAAACGCAGGTTAAATGGGCAAGAGGCGTTACACCGTGGTTTTTCAAAAGATTGGCCGCAATAGAAACGCTGAAAGCATCCGTGCTGCCGCCGGCTCCGTATGTAACGCTCATATAATCGGGATTTAAAGCTGCAATATGTTCGGTTGCAAATTGCACACTTTGGTATGCATCTGTTGTTTTTGGTGGAAAAACCTCAAAAGACAGGGTTGGCTTTTTTTGACTGAAAATTTCAGATAATTTCATGCAGAATGTCCCCTTTTAAATAAATTCGACATAAAAATTATATATTTTTTTAATCTAAAAGTCAATATAAGCCAATTTATCTTTTTCCGTAATATCCGAAAAAATAATGATAAAAATAAACTTTTTTTAATATTTCTCTTTACCTTTTTGGCTCAATGTATTATAATATAAATAATATGAATAAATAAAGGAGTAAAATTATGGAAATTTCTTCATTACAAAAAGCTAGATATGGATATTCACCTAAGTTACCCAAAATGCTCCGTGGCGGCATTTCTGAAATCTGCGTTTCAGAGGGTGCAGAAACAACCAGCGTAGCTGATTGCGAAAAAATTAAAGCGCTTTTCCCCAATACCTATGGTAAAAAGGAAATCGTCTTCAAAAAAGGTGAAAACACCGCTGCCGTTAAAAAGCAGACCGTAGGTGTTATTCTTTCCGGCGGACAGGCTCCCGGCGGACACAATGTTATTTGCGGACTTTATGATGCTTTAAAGGCTGCAAATCCCGAGAATGTACTTTTTGGTTTTAAAAACGGTCCCAGCGGTCTTATTGAAGATGATTACATCGTTTTTGACGATGCCTATATTGATGAATATAGAAACACAGGTGGTTTTGACATTATTGGTTCCGGCAGAACAAAGCTTGAAACCAATGAGCAGTTTGCCATTGTTGCAGAAGTTTGCAAAAAACATGGCATTAATGCTGTTGTTATCATCGGCGGTGACGATTCTAACACAAATGCAGCTGTGTTGGCTGAATATTTTGCAGCGAACAACACCGGAGTGCAGGTAATCGGCTGCCCCAAAACCATTGACGGTGACCTTAAAAACGAAGACATTGATTGCTCATTTGGTTTTGATACTGCAACAAAAACATATAGCGAATTAATTGGTAACATTGGCAGAGATGCAAACTCCGCTAAAAAGTATTGGCACTTTGTAAAGGTTATGGGTCGTTCTGCTTCTCATGTTGCCTTAGAGTGTGCCTTAGAGACACAACCGAACATTTGCCTTATTTCTGAGGAAGTTGCAGCTAAGAAAATGTCACTTTCTCAAATTGCTGATTACATTGCTGATTCTGTTGCAAACAGGGCAGCTAAGGGCATGAATTTCGGTGTTGCCATCATTCCTGAGGGCGTTGTTGAATTTGTACCCGAATTTTCTGTTTTAATTGCAGAAATTAACGAGCTTTTAGCAGGCAGCAAAGCAGATGCCTTTAATGAACTGCCTACATGGGAAGAAAAATATGCGTTTATTAAAAACGGCTTGACCGAAGCATCAATGGAAGTGTTTGCCATTCTGCCCCAGAGCATTCAGCAGCAGCTCTTCTTAGAAAGAGACCCCCATGGCAATGTGCAGGTTTCTTTGATTGAATCAGAAAAGCTGTTTTCAGCACTTGTTGCTGATAAGCTGGCCGCCAGAAAGAAAGCAGGCACCTACAGCGGCAAATTCTCGCCCATCCATCACTTCTTTGGTTATGAAGGCAGATGCGCATTCCCCTCTAATTTTGATGCTGACTATTGCTATTCTTTAGGCTATAATGCATGCTTACTCATTCAGTATGGCTACAACGGCTATTTATCTAAGGTTTCTAACCTTTCAAAGCCGGCTGATGAATGGGTTGCAGGTGGCATGCCCATAACCAAGATGATGAATATTGAAAGAAGACACGGTGAAGATAAGCCGGTTATTAAAAAGGCACTTGTTGAGCTTGATGGGAAGCCCTTTAAGTACTTTGAAGCACACAGAGAAGAGTGGGCAGTTGAAACCTCTTATCTCAACCCCGGTGCTATTCAGTATTATGGACCTACAGAGGTTTGTGACCTCACAACCAAAACCCTTGCATTAGAAAAAGCAGAATAATTGAAAGCGGCTGCAGTTTTGCAGCCGCTTTCTTGTGTTTTACCTTGAAATGTGAGAAGAAAAAATATATAATTAAATTATGGTTTTAGATGCTATAAAATATAATCCGGTCTTGACACAAACTTTTATTTAACAAGTAACATTATGGAGTTGACGAATGTGATGAACAAAATAAGGAACATGACCAAAGAAGATGAAGCTGCGGTTTTTAAAATGATGCGGTCATTTTATGGCTCGCCTGCGGTTTTTACCAACGGGTCTGATGAAATATTTTTAAATGACATTGAAAACTGTATTAACGAAAACCCGTATTTAGAAGGCTATGTTATAGAAAGCGGGAAAGCGATACAGGGCTATGCCATGATTGCCAAAAGCTATTCAACCGAATTTGGCAAGCCGTGCATTTGGATTGAGGATTTATATATTAAAGAAGCCTTTAGAGGCTTGGGTCTCGGCAATCTTTTTATGGACTTTATTATGCAGAAATATGCAGATTGTGTTTTTCGTTTAGAAGTTGAAGAAGAAAATGAAAAGGCCGTTAAGCTATATAGTAAATTAGGATTTACTGTTTTACCCTATATGGAAATGAAAAAATAAAACTAAAAATTGCAATGGATAACATAAAAGTCTTCGCAGAGTGAATATTATGATTTATCAAAATATTTTGCGGAGGGTTTTATGAAAAAAACGTTGATTTTATGGCAGGTATTTGGATTTATTTTCACGGGCGTGACAGGTGTTATTTTACATTTTATTTTTGATTGGACAAACGAGAGCGTAGTTGTTGCGCCTTTTTCTGCGGTGAATGAGTCTATTTGGGAACACATGAAATTATTGTTTTACCCAATGCTTGCATTTGCCATTGTTGAAAGTCGGTACATAGGGAAGGATTATAAAAGTTTTTGGTGTGTCAAGCTGATTGGTATTGTGCTGGGCGTGGTGTTAATTCCTGCCCTATATTATACACTTAACGGCATGTTTGGTTTAACGCCTGATTATGTGAATATCGCAATTTTTTATGTTGCAGCAGCCATTAGCTATATAGTTGAAATTAAATTGATGAAAAACGATATAATTAATGGTTGTTTGCCAGAAAAAGCATGGGGAATTTTCGTGCTGATTGCAGTCTTGTTTACAGTGTTCACATTTCTCCCGCCACAAATTCCACTCTTTAAAGACCCGGTTACCAACACATATGGATTCTATCAAATCAAATAATAACTTGTTGCAGGTATAGGGTAGATTCAGTTATGATTCTTTAATCAGTGAATTTAATTTATATATACCTATAATTTATGGGGTGTGTCATGTAAAATCACTTGACTTTTTTCTGGAAAAGGAGTACAATATGTACATATTTAATTTCTTGTTTTAATTAAGGCATGAGATTATGTTACGAAATGAGGAAAGATACAAATGACACAAAATATGAGTGCCAAACCTTCTGAAATGAAACCTTGGCAGAAATATTACAGTAATGAAGCTCTTGCAGAAGAGATGCCAAGATGTACAGCGTACGAAAATCTCAAACAAATTAACGAGAACTATCTTGACCAGGTGGCGCTGCATTATTATGGCAAGAACATTAAATATGGTGAATTTTTCAAACGAATCGATACATGTGCTGATGCTTTCTATGCCCTTGGCGTCAGAGAGGGCAGCATTGTTTCTTTACTTTCTGTTTCTGTGCCGGAAACGGTTGTTGCCATTTATGCGCTTAACAAACTTGGTGCCACGGCAAACACCATTGATCCAAGAATGGATGTTAACAGCATAAAGAGAATGGTACTGGAGTCAGAATCAAAGATTTTGATTGTATTGGATTTAGCATATGCAAAAGTTCGTCAGATTAAAAAAGAAATTGAACAGGAGTATATCGTTGTACAATCGGCAACGCGGTCGTTGCCCTTTGGAAAAAGGGTTTATAAAAATTTGACCACTCGCATTCCGGTTAATTATAGTGAAGCTGTCATTTCCTGGGATGATTTTCTTGAAAAAGGGAAGGGGATTAACGCTCCTGCAGCTCCTTATAAAGGTGATGCCACAGCAGCCATTACGTACACAGGCGGCACAACGGGTTTCCCCAAAGGCGTTATGCTGACTAACGACAGCATGAATGCCGTTGCGTTTAATTTTAAACATGCCAGCATTTGTGCAAAGAGAAAAGAGAAGTTTTTAGGCATTATTCCCGTGTTCTCATCATATGGATTGGTGTGTGGCATGCACATGCCGCTTGCAATAGGCTTAACATTGGTGCTGGTGCCCAATTTTCAGCCAAACAAAATGGGCACTTTAGTTAAAAAGTTCAAGCCACAGCACATGGTAAGCGTGCCTGCATTTTATGAAATTTTGATGGAAAGTCATGAAATGAAAAATCTTGACCTTTCATTCCTTATTACCTTGGGTTCAGGCGGAGATACCATGAATGATGGTCTTGAAGGCAAGTTATATGCTTTCTTGAGAGAGCATAACATGCACCGCAATCTTGCGCAGGGCTATGGCATGAGTGAACTTTCTGCTGCGGCTTCTTTCTGTGCAGAAGATGTTTATAAACCCGGCAGTGTTGGAATTCCCTCAATCACAACTACGGTTGGCATATTTAAACCGGATACCTTTGAGGAACTTGACATCGGAGAAGAAGGCGAAATTTGTGTAACAGGACCTTCTATGATGAAAGGCTATTTCAACAATCCGAGAGAAACAGAACATGTTATGCGCATGCATCCGGACGGAAAATACTGGATTCATTCGGGAGATATAGGATACTTGGATGAAGATGGATTTTTATATGTAAACGGCCGCATTAAGCGGATGATTACAAGATTTGACGGACATAAGATTTTTCCGGTAAACATTGAAAGTCTTGTTATGGAACATCCAAATGTCAGAAACTGTTGTGCCGTAGGCATAACAGATAGAGAGCATGGTCAGGGTCAGGTTCCGCTGGTTTTGGTTACTCTTTCTGATTGCGATAAAGATGCTGTTTGTAAAGAAATTTTTGAAACCTGCGACAGACAGCTTGAAGAAAGAGGCAAGCCGGTTTGTGTTATCAGCGTTGACGGAATTCCTCTCACCGGCATGGGCAAGAACGATTATCGTGAGTTGGAAAAGCAATACGCTGACTATGACTATACATCATTTTTGCAAAAGTAGTATAAATAAAATAAATAATATTAATAGGAGGAATTCTTATGAAAAAACTACTTTCATGCGTGCTTGTTTTCCTGATGATTTTAGGAACATGCACAACATCTTTTGCGGCTCTGTTAACAGACGCAGAAATTGCTTATGTTCAAGGCATTGTTGATAATGCAAAAGCAGAAATCAACGACATCATTGATGTGGCCAAAAACGGAACAGACGCAGAAAAATTGGCAATGGTTGACGAATATGTCGACGATGTTAAAGACGCATTGGTTGCCGCTGGTTTTACCGGTGATGTTGATGCGATTGAAGCAGCTATCAGAGCTGAGATTGCTGAAATCGTAGCAATCGCTTCTGCAGGCGACGTTGTAGCAGCTGATGAAAAAGTTGATGCTTACATTGCATATGTAAAGTCACTTTTAGACCTCACAGATGAAGAAGATGCTTTTGTTGACGATGCAGTTGACAAGATTAAAGACGAAATCGGCGAAATCGCCGGTATCGTTGAAGCTCAGGATGACGAAGCAGCAAAGGCAAAAATTAATGCTTACATCAACTTCCTGAAAGAAACTCTTAACATCACAGCTGAAGATGAAGCAGAAATTGCTGAAATCGTTGCTGATGTTAATGCTTTGATTGATGAAATCAAAGGCATTTCTGCTGATGATGTTAAGGCTGTTGTTGATGGCTACATTGCTGACTTAAAAGCTAAGGCTGCATTAGAATATGCAAAACTTGGCCACAAACCTTATGCTGCAGAAGAGGGCGACCTTTATGTAGCACTGGGTGCTAATGTAGCAGGTCTTGGCGATGACGACGCTAGATACTATGAATTGGTAGCAGAAGAATATGATATTACTTTATCAGACGATATTGCAAACGCTGCCCTCATCACATATCAGGTTGATGCAGCTGATGTTCTTCTTGGCGCACTTGAAACAGAAGCAAACTGGGCAGCTTATTTCACAGCTGAACAGTTAGCAGCTGTTGAAGCCGCTTGGGAAGCTGCTGCTGAAGTAATTGCTATGGATTGGGAAGCAGTAGGTGCCCTTCACTATGATGGTCTTGCAGCTTACCTCAAGGCAGTAGCTCTTGAGAAGATTCCTGCTGAAGTTCCAGTTGATGAAGAAAAAATCGATAATGCAATTGCTTTCGTTGCTAGCTATCTTGACAGAGCCCTGGCTTTAGCTGAAGAAAAGAAAGACTTAGCTGTTGAGACAGTTGCAGGCATCAACCCCCTCGTTGTTGAATATGCTGAAAAGCTTGCTTTCGCTGTTGTTTCTTATGTAGTTGATACAAAGGCAGCAATTGAAGAGATTCAGGCAATCAATCCCGATGCAACCTTGGTTGTAATTGGTATGTACAACAACTTTGATGGTGTTGAAGTTACATTCAATGGCACAACAGTTGATGCCGGTGAATATTTCGCTTATGCAGTAGATGCTACAAACCTTTACTACACCGCATTGGCAGCTGTAAACGGTGGTTTTGCATTTGTAAATGTTGAAGATGCTTCCGTTGATGGCGACCAGGTTGAAGTATCAGCTGATGTTGAAGCAATCCTTACTGCTATCATGACATTAGAAAATGACATTACTGCAAATGCAGCAGGTCACGAATACATCAAAGACCAGATTGTGAAAGCATTCGCTTGCGATTACAGCGTATATGAGCAGTTCAACGAAACATATCACTATGTTGTATGTGCTCTTTGCGGCGACAAGTACACAGAAGCTCACACATTCGTTGGGAACACATGTGAAGATTGCGGATATACAAAACCCGTAACACCTTCCGATCCTTCCCGTCCCTCAAGCAGTGGCGGCGGTGGTTCTGTTGCAAGCCAGTTCACCATTAAGTTTGAGACCAACGGCGGCAGCAAAATTGCCAATGTAACAGTTAAGAAGGGCGAACTTCTTGCAGAACCTGCAGCTCCCACAAAAGCAGGCTTTGTATTTGGCGGTTGGTATACTGATAAGGCTCTCACCGCAAAATATAACTTCTCAACACCTGTTACAAGCTCCTTTACACTCTATGCAAAATGGGATGGTGCATTTGCTAAGTTCACAGACCTTGATGCAAACGCTTGGTACTATAGCTATGTAAAAACAATCGTAGAAAAAGGCCTGATGAATGGTATTTCTGCAACTGAGTTTGCACCGAATGCAACACTCACAAGAGGCATGTTCGTAACTGTTCTTTACAGATTAGAAGGTGCACAGAAAGTTGCAAACGCAGTTGCATTTACAGATGTACCT
>JAFYVH010000012.1 GCA_017549205.1 Clostridia bacterium
CATGGCGAGGAGGTCCCACCCGTTCCCATCCCGAACACGGTAGTTAAGCTCCTTTGCGTTGACGATACTTGGCGGGCGACTGCCTGGGAAAATAGATCATCGCCGGAACAAACTTTAGGCAGAACACAATGTTCTGCCTAAACATATTCCTCGATAGCTCAGTCGGTAGAGCCCGCGGCTGTTAACCGCGTTGTCGTTGGTTCGAGTCCAACTCGGGGAGCCAGCTTGTAGGTTATGACGACAGTTTTTCCTTTTCCCGTGCTTTTAAAAATGTATATGGCATTGCGCCCAAGGCAGAAAAAAGACAAACAACCAAATGAAAAGACCACCCTATCGGGTGGTCTTTTTCATATAAAAAGAGCGGCAAAATTTTGCCGCTCTTTTCTCTATTAAAATTTCTTCTAAACCAATCCACAAACAAGGTGGATTAATTTATTTGTTAGCTTCAATAAATCTCTGAAGGATTGCTGCAATTTCTGCTCTTGTTGCATTATCTTTCGGATTAAGTGTTGTAGCTGACTTACCATTTATAAGCCCCGTACCAACAGCCCAATTCATAGCTGAAACAGCATATTCAGAAATTTCATTAGCATCTGCAAAGTGAAGATTTTCTTCTAACATTACAGCTTCCATACCCTTGTACTGAGCATATCTGAACATAATAGCCGCAATTTGCTCACGAGTAATCTTGTTATCTGGAGCAAATTCGTTTTCTGTTACGCCGTTTACAATGCCGTTCTGTTTTGCCCAAACAACAGCATTTGCATACCACGCACTCATATCTACATCAGCAAACGGGATGCTCATGTTTCCCGCAGGTTCACCTGCGTTACGATAAAGAACAGTAACGAGCATTGCTCTTGTAAGTGTATCATTAGGAGCAAATTTGTTTTCTGCAACGCCGTTCATAAGATTGTTTTCAGCAACATACTGAACATTTGCATAGAACCAATCATTTTCCTTGACATCGGTAAATGCGATTGATGTAGCAGGCTTTTCTGCTTCTGGATCTTTTTCAATTTCTGTCCACTTAGCGTAAAGGGTAAAGCTCTTTGTTACCTTTGCCGTGAAATCATAAGCCGATGTAAGTTCTTTGTCTGTGTACCAGCCATCAAACTTAAAGCCGTCTTTTGTCGGCGCAGCAGGTTGTGTTGCCACAGCATTTTTGTTTACTGTAACAGACTTAACAGCACTACCGCCATTCGTTTCAAATTTTACGGTGTAACCGGAAACGCCACCGCCGCCACTGCCACCGCTACTGCCGGAGGGTCTTACGGGTTCAGTATAAATTAAATATTCAGAAAAGTGTGCAAGTTTAACTGTTACAGTCTGAGTAGATGCATCATAGATTGGATTTGAAATGTTTGTTAAATTGCCTGAATCATCCATATATTTAACAATTACATTGCCGTTTCCGGTAGGTTTAGCATAAGGAAGGGTTGCAGTTGCTTTACCTGCATCACCAAAGCTTGTTGCAAGAGAAATACCAGCTTCATCTGTAATGTTTAGGCTATAAACAACAGGTGTTTTAGTTGCCACTTCTGCGACCTTTGCCGCCTGTTCTGCATTAAGTTCAACCGCCTCGGTCTTTTCTACCGAAATAGAAACCGTTGCCGCAGCACCACCTGCTGTCTGAATGGCTGCAAGCGTCTGTGCATTTAAGATGATTGTGCTGTCTTTATTTTCGTCACTACCATCTTTCAATGTGATTTCAAGAGTTGCCTCCGGGTCAATTCCCACAATAGCATCTACCGTTGCTTTAGGAAGTGCAACAGTATTAACTTTGGTATCAGCTATCGCTGTTACATCAATAGTAACTTTCTTAACTTCTGATTCCGGAACAGCTGCTACCTCTGTTACGATAATTGTTTTATCATCAACAGGAGCCGCTTCAATGGTAACATTTTCATCTTTAGTAAGTTTTTCTGTAACGGTTGTTGTCGCAACAGTTGTTGTTAAAGATGCTGATTTATCTGCAACATAATTCTTGGCTTTTTCGCCCTTAAATGTAAAGTTAGTTACTTTAAGCGTCGAAGTGATAGTGTTTCTTAATTGCTTGAATTTCTGACAGCAGAAAATCAGAATGGCCATTTATTTTGGCAGACACCGTAGCGACGCTTAAACCTAAAAATTCTGCTATATCTTTATAGGTTAAATTGTTGCTCCGCAGCCATCCTTTAAACTTCGAATAAGGCTCATGAATCTTTTTCATTTCTACCCCTCCTTTCGTTTGTTGCTTTTATGATAACATCTTGTTATCGGAGGTGTCAATAATGTTTGGTAAGCGGTTAAAAGAGCTTCGCGATGAGCACGAATATAGCATGGATAAATTGGTGGAATTATATAATAAAAAATATAATGCAAAGATGAACAAAAGCACACTATCTCGCTATGAGAATGGCTTACAAGTTCCTATTTATACTGTGGTCGTTAACTTTGCTGATTTCTTCGGTGTATCAATCGATTATTTAACTGGCAACGAGGACCGTTTTCCCTCCCCAGGCATCACGGAGGACTACACCACATTCCCGGTCATCGGCGAAATTGCTGCCGGTTATGACCATATCGCTGTGGAAAATTGGGACGGAGAAAAGATAGACATCCCCAATTCCTATTTAAAAGGTCGAAAACCCACCGAATTCTTCGTTTTATTGGTTAAGGGTGAAAGTATGTACCCCGCATATCAAGACGGCGACAAAGTGCTTATTTTAAAGCAAACCACCCTTAATTATAGTGGACAAATCGGCGCTATTATATATGAAGACGATTGCGCCACCCTAAAGCGTGTGGAATATGTAAACGGTGAGGATTGGCTCCGGCTCGTTCCGGTAAACCCAAACTTCCCGCCTGTAATGATAGAAAACGAAGCTTTAGAGCATTGCCGTGTCCTCGGCATACCAAAACTTGTTATCAGAGAAATAAATTAAATGATAAATAAAAAAGCCCCTGCCGTGCTACCAACACGACAAGGGCTGCAGGAGTGCATATGATATACACACCCATAATCCAAGGTAAGTATATCATAAACACTCCTGTTTTGTAAAATCTTTATTAAGCAAAAGGAGTGTATTTTTATGCGTGGTGTTATTTATGCACGCTATTCCTGCGACAAGCAGACCGAACAATCCATTGAAGGTCAAATAAGAGAATGTAAGGAGTATGCCCGCCAACATGATATCCTAATTGTTGGTGAGTATATTGACCGTGCCATAAGTGGCACCAGCGACAACCGGGAAGAATTTCAGCGCATGATTGGCGACAGCTCAAAAAAATTGTTTGACGCTGTTATCACATATAAAACAGACCGCATCGCCCGCAACCGTTATGACAGCGCATGGTATAAGCGCATCTTGAGGAACAACGGCGTTAAGCTGCACTATGCAAAAGAGGCCATTCCGAACGGTCCTGAGGGCATTATTTTGGAGTCTCTTTTAGAGGGCATGGCAGAATACTACTCTGCCGAGCTTTCTCAAAAGGTAAATCGTGGCATGCGAGAAACAGCATTAAAGCGCAAAATCACCGGCAAGGCTCCGTATGGCTACAAGGCCGACAAGGATAAGAATTATATTATTGATGAATCTGCAGCTACCATCGTGCAAACTATCTTTAATATGTACGAAAATGGAACAGGCCCCAAGGATATCTGCGCCCATCTCAACAGCCTTGGTGCAAAAACCGGCTATAACAAACCTTTCAACCTGTCGAGCATCAATGCCATTCTGAATAACGAGAGATATACCGGCGTCTATAAGTATGCTGAAATTAGAATCGAAGACGGCATGCCGGCCATCATTACCAAAGAGCAGTTCTGCCGTGTGCAAAAAATCCTGGCTTCCAAAAAGCAGGCTCCCGGACGCGGAAGAAAAACAGAGTATTATTTATCCGGCAAGCTCTATTGCGGAGAATGTGGCTCGGGTATGCGTGGCGAATACGGCACCAGTCGTTCCGGCGCCAAATACTATTACTATACCTGCGTAAACCGCAAAGAACAAAAGGCCTGCAGCAAAAAGAATGTGCCAAAGGAATGGCTTGAAACCCTTGTCGTTGCTGAAACCGAACGCTTGATATTAACAGAGGAGCAAATCGATGTAATCGCAAAACAGTGCGCAGCTCTTCACCAAAAGGAACGCACGGACAATTCAGAGGTGAAAATGCTCAAAAAACGCCTGGAGGATACACAAAAGGCCATCGAAAACATGATGACCGCCATTGAGCAGGGCATTATTACACCTAAAACAAAAGAACGCCTCATCCAGCTTGAGCAGGACGAGGCGAAGATTAAGCACGAAATCAAAAATGCTTCCGTGGAAGTACCGCATCTGACAGAGACACACATAAAATATATGCTGTCACAGTTCTTGCGCAATGAGCAAACATCAGATGAGAATTTTACAAAACAAATCATTGAATGCTTTATACATTCCGTCCATCTCTTTGAGGACAGATTGTATATTGTATATAATTTAACAGAAGGAAATGACATGAAAAAAACCGAATCGGATTTTGCGCAGTTGCGCGAAATCTACGGTTCGGCTTTTCATGAAATTGGCTCACTTCACCTACATTATATCCCACATGTAAGAAATGCCGTGCTTCACGCATGCGTTTCTCCATAATATATCTTTGAAGAGAAATGTTATATTTTTGTTTAAACAATTTTGTCAGGTAATTTTTATCGATTCCAATCTGTTGCGCTATGCTTGTGACGGATATTTTTTTCATATAGTCAGAATCAATAATATTCTTCGCTGTTTCTGCATATGATTTTTTATGCTCGGTTCCTAAAATCTCACACAAAAGCTCCATAACCTTTATGGCTATGTATTCTTCGCACATATTGCCATAATCCTCGGCTCTTTGCATGTCGTCAAAAAGGTATCCCGGGATGTGCAAAATCTTTTCATTAATTCGGCTGAGTTTGTCTGCATATTCTCCTGAAAAACCAACCCATTTATATTCCCAGGGGTCTTCGGTGTCGGCGCTATATTCATAAATTTCATCGGGGCGAATAATAAAAATTTGGTTTTTTCTTACCTCATATGTCTTTCCGCCGGTTTTGAAAACACCTTTTCCGGACACAATATAGTGGATGAGCCAAAATCTTCTGATGCCTTTGCTTGAGTGACCCGGCGCACAGGATTGTCGTCCACACACGTGGGGATTGATGAAATTTAGATTTTTGTTTTGCAAATAAATGTCATATCTTTCGTTCATACTAACACCGACTTTCCAAAAAGTGTTTGCATCTTATCTGTATTTTACCATACATAACACGCATTTTGCAATAGACTTTTAACAAGTAATTTATTTATAATATTATCATAAAGATGTTCAAAAGTGCTTAAAATGTGGATAAAATCAGTGTTTACGTAACATTTTGAGAAATATTGGATTACGGATTTTGCTATAAATAAAACTGATTATGTTATAATGATTTCATTAAAAAGGAGCAGGACATGAATAAAATAACAGTTGATTACAAAAAAACCCTAATAGACCTTTCAGAAAAAGATATTTTAGCCATGCAGGCAGAAGTGACAGTGGCGCATAACCTTCTTCAAAGCGGTCAGGGGGCAGGAAATGATTTTATCGGCTGGCTCTGTCTTCCTAAAAAATACGACAGAGAAGAATTTGACAGAATAAAAAAGGCAGCAGAAAAAATCAGAAATACATCTGAAGTTTTGATTGTGGTTGGCATTGGTGGCTCCTACCTTGGTGCAAAAGCGGCCGTTGATATGCTGGGTACGTCGCAAGAGGATAATAAAACAGAGATTATTTTTGCAGGTAACTCTATCAGCTCAAATTATTTGCATGATATGCTTGATTATGTCCGGGATAAAGACTTTTCGATTAATGTCATTTCAAAATCGGGTACAACAACCGAACCCGCTATTGCCTTTCGGTTTTTTAAAGAGCTTTTAGAAGAAAAATATGGAAAAGAGGGCGTGAAAGGGAGAATTTATGTCACCACAGATAAGTCCCGCGGCGCACTTAAAGAGCTTGCCGGAAAAGAGGGCTATGAAACCTTTGTCATTCCTGATGATATAGGCGGCAGATATTCCGTTTTAACAGCGGTTGGTCTTTTGCCTATTGCTGTTTGCGGTGCTGATATAGAAAAGATAATGGAAGGCGCAAAAACGGCCTATGACGATTTTTTAGGCGAAGACATTAAGCAAAATGCCTGCTATCAATATGCAGCCTGTCGCAATGCCCTTTACAGAAACGGTAAAACCATTGAAATGATGGTTAATTATGAGCCGGAGCTTTCCTATTTTTCTGAATGGTGGAAGCAGCTTTATGGTGAAAGTGAAGGCAAGGAACATAAAGGCATTTTTCCGGCTTCGGCATCCTTTTCAACAGATTTACATTCTCTGGGGCAATATATACAGGAAGGGCACAGAATTCTGTTTGAGACGGTTTTAAATATCGAAAAACCAAAAGCCGACCTTGTTATTAAGAAAGACCGGGACAATTTGGATAATTTAAATTATCTGGCCGGAAAAAGTGTTGATTATGTGAATCGTCAGGCGTTTTTGGCAACACTCTTAGCTCACAATGATGGCGGTGTTCCCAATATCGTCATTAACATTCCTGAAATTTCCGAGTTTTATTTTGGATATATGGTGTATTTTTTTGAGAAAGCCTGTGCCATGAGCGGCTATATTCTCGGCGTAAACCCCTTTGACCAGCCCGGCGTTGAGGCTTACAAAAAGAACATGTTTGCCCTTTTAGGCAAGCCCGGCTATGAAGAAGAGAAGCAAGCATTGGAAAAAAGAATATGAGACAACAGCAATAGGCTATATTTTCTGCTTATATTAGCAATAATATAAACAGAGGTGAACTTATGAAGTCTATTTGGAATGAAACCGAAAAGAGAGAATTTGACTCGCTTCAAGGTGATGTTAAAACCGATGTTTTGATTATTGGCGGCGGGATGTGCGGCATTTTGTGTGCGCATATGCTGCAAAAAGCCGGTGTGAATTGCATTGTTGCCGAAGCAGACAGAATATGTGCAGGCGTTACAAATGGCACGACAGCAAAAATTACATTTCAACATGGCCTTATATTCCATAAAATTATAAAAAAATATGGCCTTGAAGCAGCGCGCCTATATTATGAAAGTCAGAAAAAAGCATGTAAACTGCTAACAGAGCTTGCCTCTGCTGTAGATAACGATTTTGATGTTTGCAATTCTATTGTTTATTTTATAAACAATAGAGATGTTATTGAAAAAGAGCTGGAAGCGCTTTGTAAGATTGGTTGCAGCGCCCAATTTTGTCAAAAGACAGAGCTACCCTTTACTGTTGCAGGGGCAATTAAAATTGAAAATCAGGCAACGTTTCATCCTTTAAAATTTGCCTATGATGTCGCCAAGAATTTAAAAATCTTTGAAAAAACTAAAATTCTTGAGCTCCGGCCCCATGTCGCACTTACAAATAACGGCAAAATTTTGGCAAAAAAAATAATTGTGGCAACGCATTTTCCGTTTATCAACAAACACGGCGGCTATTTTCTTAAAATGTATCAACACAGGTCTTATGTTCTTGCTTTAGATGGGATTTTTAACATAAAAGATATGTATGTTGATGCAGAAGATGATGGATTATCTTTCAGAAGATATAATGATTTGCTGCTTCTTGGTGGCGGGAGCCACCGAACTGGTGGTCAGGGCGGAAACTGGAAAGAGCTCCAGGATTTTGCAAAAAAATATTACCCGGATGCACAGGAAGTGGACAGATGGGCAACACAGGACTGTATGACCCTTGATTTTGTTCCGTATATCGGCCAGTATTCAAAAACTACACCGGATTTATATGTGGCAACGGGGTTTAATAAGTGGGGCATGACATCTTCAATGGTTTCGGCAATGTTATTGACAGATATGATATGCGGCAAAAAAAGTGAATATGAAGAGGTTTATTCACCGTCGAGAACCATTTTTCATCCTCAGCTTGCTGTCAATGTTTTTGAATCCATTAAGGGTCTTCTAACGCCTACCGTACCCAGATGCCCGCACATGGGGTGTGCGCTAAAATATAACAAGGCAGAACACTCGTGGGATTGTTCCTGCCATGGCTCAAGATTTGAAGAAAACGGCAGGCTGATTAACAACCCGGCCACAGATGATAAGGCAAAAATCAAGTAACTGAAATGTTATTATATTTTTGATGTTTTTGAAAAGGACCATCCTTTTAGATGGTCCTTTTATTTTATTACAAAGGCATAAAATTTAATTATGATAAACATATTTCTATATGTATTTGATTATATAGCTGAAGTCATGTATAATCGTATGTGTTGAATAAAACAGAAAAAAAGTGAGGAAACAAGCATGACAAAATTCAGAGAAGAATATGATTCGTTAGGCATGAAAGAGGTTCCTGCCCAAGCATATTATGGCGTGCAGGCGCTGCGTGCTGCCGAAAACTTTAAAATTTCAGGAACAAAAGTGCATCCGGAAATGATTAAAGCCATGGCAGAAGTTAAAAAAGCCGCAGCCATTGCCAATAAAAAGGCAGGCGTGATTGATGAAAAGATTGCAGACGCCATGGTTTTAGCTTGCGATGAGATATTAAAAGGCGAGCTCACCCAACATTTTATAGTGGATTCCATTCAGGGCGGTGCGGGCACTTCCCTTAACATGAATGCAAATGAGGTAATTGCAAACCGCGCCATTGAAATTTTGGGAGGAGAGAAGGGCGACTATTCAATCGTTCACCCCAACGACCATGTTAATTGCGGTCAGTCCACCAACGATGCTTACCCCAGCGCCGGAAAAATTGCAACCGTAAGACTTTTGATGAGTGCAATAGAAGAGCTCCGCATTCTTCATGATACATTTATAGAAAAGGCAGAGAATTACAGCCACATTATTAAAATGGGCAGAACTGAAATGCAGGACGCGGTTCCCATTAGCTTTGGTCAGGTTTTTCATGCCTATGCTTCAGCTATTCGTCGTGATATGAACCGCTTCCAGCTTGCCATAGACGAAATGGCAAAGCTTAATATGGGCGGCACAGCGGTAGGCACCGGCATTAATGCAGACCGCCGGTATATTGAAACTGTTGTGCCCGTTTTGGCAGAGATTACAAACTTGCCTCTAGTCCAGGCTGATGACCTTGTTGATGCAACGCAAAACCTCGATTCTTTTGTATATGTATCCGGCATTGTAAAATCTTGTGCGGCAACTCTTTCTAAAATTTCCAATGACTTACGGCTTATGTCTTCAGGTCCCCGAACCGGTTTTGCCGAAATCAACTTAATGCCCAAGCAAAACGGCTCATCCATTATGCCCGGTAAAATCAATCCTGTCATCCCCGAGGTTATGAATCAGATTTGCTTTAACATTATTGGTAACGACACCACCATTACCTATGCAGCAGAAGCCGGTCAGCTTGAGCTGAATGCCTTTGAGCCCATCACTTTCCGTTGCCTTTTTGAATCCCTTGACACGCTGCGCAATGGTGTTTCTATCTTCATTAAAGACTGCGTGCGCGAAATAACAGTCAATCCAACACAGTGCCGGACACACCTTGACAGAAGCATAGGTCTTGTTACCGCACTTTGCCCCTACATTGGCTATACTAAAGCCTCAAAGCTTGCAAAGCAGGCCCTTTGCGAAGACAGAAACATTCGTGATATTATTATTGAAGAAAACCTCATGACAGAAGAGAAAATTGACAAGGTTTTAGACCCCGGCAGCATGATTTAACGGTCGCACAGACACGAGAATTTAGTTTAAAAAATATACATAAACACCTATTTAGATTTTTTCTAAATAGGTGTTTACTTTTTATGTGGCTTATGATGATTATATTAAAAAGTGTTACACTTCGTTTGACAAATTATCCTATTTTGATTACAGAACTTTGCTTTTCAAAAAATTAAGAAAGTGAAGAATGTTGCCATAAGCTGCGTTTTTTATAAAAGGGGCACGAAGAATTTCACCGTAGGGTTCATGACTACAGGCGTATATTCCGTTCGGCCATGTCTTATTGGGAAACAGAGGACACAAAATTACCCGCAATACAGATGGAACACTTACTTGCAGCTGGTAACAGCGTGATTTTCTTCATTTAGATATAAAATTTAATATTGCTATAAAATACATGTAGTAATATGCAGAAAAATCGACTGAATATTTATGTGTTATTATTGATTTTTTATTCATAATATGGTAAAATAATTAAGGTTTTGCTTTGAAACGAAACGAATATTGTGTTTATGGAGGGAATACCATGAGTCAGTTAAATTTTTTTCTGGCGTTGTCGATTTTGACATCTGCCGTGGCATTCGCATTTGCTGCTTATCTTTATCTCTGGGTGAAGAAACAGGGCACGGTGAATGAAAAAATTATTGAGGTGTCTGCTCTTATTAAGCAGGGCGCCAACACATTTATGCGCAGAGAGTATAAAATTCTTGGTGTGTTTTCAGCCGTTGTTGCGGTAATTATCTTCTTGTTTCTTCCGTCACCGATTTGGAAGTCAGCGGCCATTTCTTCTAATCTCGGCATGGCACTTTCTTATATTTTAGGCACAGTGCTTTCAGCCATTGCCGGTAAAATTGGTATTATGGTTGCAACACTTTCGAACTCACGCGCAGCAGAAGCAGCGCAAAAGGGCATTAAACCCGCCTTTTTAATTGGCTTTCGCGGTGGTGCGGTTATGGGTCTTTTGGTTGTTGGATGCTCTCTTTTGGGCGTTGCAACAGTGCTTTGGCTTGTTGGTGATGCTTCCATTTTGCTTGGATTTTCATTTGGTGCAAGCTCTCTTGCTCTATTTGCAAAAGCCGGCGGCGGTATTTTTACTAAAACAGCCGATGTATCGGCCGATATTACCGGCAAGGTAGAGCTGGGTATTCCTGAAGATGACCCGAGAAACCCCGCTGTTATTGCAGATAATGTAGGTGACAATGTTGGTGATGTTGCCGGCATGGGTGCCGACCTGTTTGACTCTAATGTGGCTGCGATGGCCTCCGCGCTTGTTATTGCGCAGTCCCTCACAGGCACATGGGCAAACACAGCCATGGTATTCTGCTATGGTGTTTTGGGTCTTTTGGCTTCTATTCTCGGCATTGCAACAGCAAGACTGGGCAAAAAGGGAAATCCCACAAAAGCACTTAACTCTTCTACATATGTAACAACCGGTATTTTCCTTGTGCTTACCGCTGCGGCAACAGCATTTTTTGAGGGCTTTTCGTGGCGCATCTGGGGCGCATCATCGGTTGGTTTGCTGGTAGGTGTTATTATTGGTCTTGCAACCGACTACTTTACCGACGATTCAAAGCCTATTGTTAAAAAAGCGGCGCATGCGTCGGCTTCCGGTCCTGCATTCACTATTTTATCAGGTGTAGCCTATGGCTTTATTTCGGCACTTCCTGCAATGGTGGGTATTGCCGTTTCGGCTCTTGCTGCATACAAAATTTGTGAGCCTATGGGTGCCGGCTATTCACTCTTTGGTATTTCTATGGCGGCTGTGGGCATGCTTTCAATTGTTGGTATGATTATCTCAAACGATGCTTATGGCCCCATTGTTGATAATTCAAGAGGTCTTGCCGAAATGGGTGAGCTTGGTGAAGAAACCATTCGTATTGCCGATGAACTTGACAGCGCAGGCAACACTGTTAAGGCGGTAACCAAAGGTTTTTCAATTGGTGCTGCCGGTCTCACGGTTATTTCGCTGCTTGGTGCCTTCATGGCAGAGGTTAATGAAGCTATTAAAGCTGCCGGCGGGACCGAACTCATCACCGGATTTGATATTATGGATCCCACCGTTTTCTTCGGTGTTTTAATTGGTGCAGCGATTCCGGCTGTGTTCTCTGCCATGCTTATTTTGGGCGTGGATAAAAATGCACAGCGTATGGTGTCTGAAATTCACCGCCAGTTTAATTCCATTGTGGGTCTCAGAGAAGGCACTGCAAAACCTGAATATGATAAGTGCATCGATATTGCAACAACAGGTGCTTTAAAAGAACTTATTCCTGCCGGCCTTATGAGCATTATTGCTACAATCATTGTTGGTTTCATTGGTGGCCCTTCTGCCGTAGGTGGTTTCCTGCTTGGTAACATTGTCAGCGGACTTCTGCTGGCGCTCTTTATGTCCAATTCAGGCGGTCTTTGGGATAATTCAAAGAAATATGTCGAGGCCGGCAACGAAGGCGGCAAAGGCAGCGAAGCGCACAAGGCAGCTGTTATTGGTGACACGGTAGGTGACCCGTTTAAAGACACAGCCGGACCTTCAATTAACACACAGATTACGGTTGTATCGCTTGTGGCATCCCTGCTTTCAACATTGTTTGTTGCATTCTCAATTTTTGGTTAATAGATTTTTTAGACATACAGTTTTAAATGAAAACGGCAGTATTCATAGAATGCTGCCGTTTTTTATGTAACTTTAAAATTAAATCTCTTTTTTATAGGTACGGGGTGAAACACCTTTGATTTGTTTAAAGACTCTTGAAAAATATACATAATCGTCAAAACCGCTTTTCTCTGCAATTTCAGACAGAGAAAGGTGGTTTTTGTATATGTCAATTAAATAGCAGGCGTGGTTGATGCGGGTTTCATTTAAAAGTTGTGTGGGCGTTTTGCCAATAATCTTTTTAAACTGTGTCCGGATGTAGTCTTCAGTGTAGCCGCTTTTTTTCAGCAAAGAACAAGGGTTTAAGTTAGAGTCGAAAAACTGGTTTGTTATATCTCGACTAATGTTGTGAATTGCCAAATGAAGCTCATTGTCTATTTTAATGCTTTGCAGCAAAAAGTGGATAAAAGCATTCACTAATGCCGTGACATATTCTGTGTTAGCATGACGATTATTATATATCATTTTGGCAAGCAAAAGTCCTTCGACTTCTAAATTATCTGTAATTACTATAGGGGATTTTATGGAAAAAAACTCGTCAAACTGACCATCAATAAAAATGCGTTCACAGTATGTGTCACTAAAGGTACCGTGAACGGTTTCCGACGGCACAACAACGATTTTCCCTGCGGAAATGGGTATGTCCTTTTCTTGCGTGCAAAAAAATCCCTCGCCATTTATATAAGTAATAATTTCGTGGGTTTTGTGTTTATGGGGCGGACTTTGTTCTTCTGTTTTCTCAATTGTATACATTTTAACATCACCAAATTTATTTTACATCAAATCTATCTTTTGTGCAAGTTTATTTAGAAAAAATTATAACAAAATTTAAAGCATCGTGGTATAATTTTTACGGATGTTGGGGTTTTTAAGCTTTGCAGATTAAGGAGAAGCAAAATGAGAAAAAACAATGTAGATATGCTGTCGGGTTCCATCACAAAGGGTCTTTTGTCTTTGACAATTCCCATTATGGTTATGAATGTTGCGCAGGTTTTATTTAGCCTTTTTGATATGACAGCCCTTCGGATTTTTGCCAACGACAGAGCAGTGGGTGCTGTGGGTGTGAGTGGTGTGCTGGTTGCTTTATTCACGAGTTTGCTTGTTGGTATATCAGCCGGAGCAAATGTTGTTATTGCTAAAAGAATCGGCTCGGCGGAATTGGAACGGGCTGACAGAGCCACCACGACATCTCTTTTGTTTTCAGTTGTGGGTGGGCTTTTTCTGATGACCTTTGGTATCGTTTTTGCCAACCCTTTTTTACGCCTGATTAACTGTCATGAGAGCTTGATTTATGATGCTGTTGCTTATTTCAGATTATATTTTCTTGGCATTCCTTTTGCAATGCTATATAACTTTTCGGCATCCATTCTGCGCGCTATTGGTGATGCCAAAAGACCCATGTATTATTTAATCATTGGCTGTGTTGTTAAATGTGTCTTTACAATTATTTTGACAGCCTTCTTTCATTTGGGTGTGCTTGGTGTGGGCATAGCAACCATTATCTCCAATCTGGTGTCGTGCCTTTTATGTCTTTACACTTTAATCAGGGGTCAGAACATCATTCACTTTAAATTCAAAAGAATGAAGTTTGATTTTAAAGAGTTTAAGGAGATTTTGTTTATTGGAATTCCCACAGGCTTTCAGAGCGCCCTCTATTCCCTTGCAAATGTGGTGATTACAGCAGCGGTTAACAGCTTTGGTGCCGATGCTACCACTGGCGTATCCATTGCAAATCAGTTTGACGGTATTTTATATCACATTTCCTATGCGCCATCTTTGGCCATTGCCCCCTATGTTGCCCAAAATGTGGGAGCACATAACTTTAAAAGGGCCAGACAAGCCTATTTGCGGGCAGTGTATATAACCATTGGTTTTGGAGCAAGCCTGGGGGCACTTTCTGCAATTTTTTCTGCTCAATTGTCATCTATTATGTCATCAACGCCTGCAGTTATCGCTTTTTCGCAACAAAAAATGATTATCGTATCAAGCACCTACTTTATTTGCGGTATCAATGAGGTTTCAGGCGGTGTTTTAAGAGGATTGGAAAGACCTATTGTGCCCACAGTTGCCACTTTAATATTCATGTGCGTTTTGCGCTTTATTTGGGTTTATGCCGTTTTTCCGCTGTGTCCCAATCTGACCTTTTTATACACGGTTTGGCCCATTGGATGGGTTTTGTGCATCATCACAGAACTTTGTTTTTATTTTCCAACTATAGCCAAACTGCAGAGACAAAGCCGGGAAAGAGAAGTGGCAGGTTGCATGCCGCAAAATCAATAAAAATATTCTTTGTAAATCCCTTTACAAAATTAGGTATATAAGGTATAATATATTATAGAATTTATCTAAAATTTAACTAATTTTTTATTGGGAGTGGTAAACATGAAACTGATTATTAAAGACAATTATGAGGCTATGAGCTTGTGGGGCGCACAGCATATTGCTGATGCTATTAACAACCACAAAGAAGACCGTCCTTTTGTTTTGGGTCTTCCCACCGGTTCTTCACCTCTTGGCGTTTACAAAAACCTGATTGAAATGAACAAGGCAGGCAAGGTAAGCTTTAAAAATGTTGTTACCTTTAACATGGATGAATATGTTGGTCTGCCGAAAGAGCATGACCAGAGCTACTGGTATTTCATGCATGATAATTTCTTTAATCATATTGACATTCCGGCTGAAAACATCAACATTTTAGATGGTATGGCAGAAGATTTGGAAGCTGAATGTCAGCGCTACGAAGACAAAATTGCTTCCTATGGTGGCATTGACCTTTTCATGGGCGGCAGCGGTGTTGACGGCCACATTGCTTTCAATGAGCCTTTTACTTCTTTGGCTTCTCGCACCGGCGTTCGCGCTTTGACAGAGGATACCTTAATTGTTAACTCCCGTTTCTTTGATAACGACCCCAACAAAGTGCCTAAAACCGCATTATCCGTTGGTGTTGGTACCGTTTGCGATTCTAAGCAGGTTATGCTTTTGATTAACGGTCACAGCAAAGCCCGTGCTCTTCGTCACTGTGTTGAAGGCGGCGTTGACCATGCATGGACAATCAGCGCTCTGCAGATGCACAAAGATGGCATTATCGTTTGTGATGAGGCTGCTTGTGGTGAACTGAAAGTGGATACCTACAAATACTTTAAGGAAATCTGCAAGAACGAGAAATAATTAATTTTCTAAAAAAACAAAAGGCTGTATCACCCGATTTATATCCGGGTGATACAGCCTTTCTTTTTTTGTCAGCCGCAGCAGGTGTGGTGATGAGAATTTGGCGGGCAATCAGAACAATCGTCTTTAGCCGGCGGGAAGAACTCATCAAAGGGGAATTCAATTTTTTCAAACAGGTCGCAGGGACTGTCTTCGCTTGAGGCGACACATTCTTTTTGCGGAACACAAAAATCATATGCAGGAATCAGTAATTGCACGCTTCTTTCAATTTTAACAATAGAGAAAAGACCAATTGAAACAAACACACGCTTTTTCTCGCCACCCATTACGAGAGAATCTTCAAAAACATTGCAAACACATTGAGGAACACGGGAAAAGTCTAAATCCTCACACATGCAGCACAGTTTATCATTAATATCAACCACTTTAGCGGCTAAGCACAGTGGGTCAACCACTTCGACAACAGCTTTGGGCATATTGGTTTTTTGCCACAGTTGTTCGTCGAAACTGTCGTAGCGATAGCGTGATTCAAAGACCTTTGCAGAGCCCTCAGAGCCAAAGAGAATCACCTTTTTGTCAAAGGTGGCAAGACCTTCTACCTTGCAAGGCTTGCCAACCCCTGTGAAAGCATCCAGGGTGATTTTAAAGAAGAACTTTAAATCCACAGTGAAGTAGCCACGATTAAAAGGTACTGGCTCAACATCGGTGAAAACCCAGATAATTTCAGATTTTCTGCATTTTACATTCACAGCTCTGTCGATGATTTCTTGACCGGCAGCGGTGAAATAAACTCGCGCATCTTCAATGCAGTCTTTATCTTTGCAAGAATCGTAAATTTTATCGGTATGTATGCACACGGCGTCTTTTGGCTCGGCGCAATTGCCGGGAAAACCGCCACTGCGTAAGCGTTCATTCATAGCGTATACCTCCTCAAATTTTGAGTTGATTTCTCAATCTATAATATCATATGCAAAAAAACTTTTTATTGTGACATAAAAGGGTCAATATGGTCGTGGGCAGGGTGTTTTTATTCTTTAAAATAACCTTTTTGTAATGCACATTTAAAATGCGGTTTTCATAGATAAAAATATAGGTGTTTTTTTAGGAAAAATGTTGACAACGCCTGCATTACATGATAATATATTAAATGTAGATAGAGGCGCGTTTTTTAAGAGTAAGGCAAAGGAGAATGCGGAGATTCGTGGAATTTGTCGTGAAAGGAAAAAACGCCGAAGGGTGTGCGGTTCCGCTCGCATGTGCCTGGGGTTGCGGCTAATAACCGTTTCACTGTCATCCGGCATTGGATGGGGGGCTATCACGCTTTTTAGCATATTTGTATGCAAAAGTCAAATGCTCCCACTACGGAGCTTTGGCTTTTTTGATGTGTGATGTTAAAAAATGTTTTAAAAATTATGGCTGTGCATGCGCACGGCAGAATGGAGTTAAACATGAAAAAATATAACATTGCGGTAGTTGGTGCTACCGGTATGGTAGGCAGAACTTTCTTAAAAGTATTGGAAGAGATGAATCTGCCCGCAGAGAATTACTACTTATTTGCTTCTGCTCGCTCAGCAGGCAAAACTGTGTCTTTTATGGGTAAAGACTATGTGATTGAAGAATTAAATGAAAATTCTTTTGACCGCGATATTGATATTGCGCTGTTTTCAGCCGGCGGTTCTACCAGTGAAAAATTTGCACCTATCGCAGCTTCTAAAGGCTGTGTTGTAATTGATAACTCAAGTGCATGGCGTATGGACCCTGAAGTGCCCCTGGTTGTACCTGAAGTTAATCCCGATGACATTAAGTGGCACAAGGGTATTATTGCTAACCCAAATTGTTCTACCATTCAGGCTATGGTTGCGCTGCGTCCTCTGCAGCTTGCCTATGGCATCCGCCGTGTCATTTACTCAACCTATCAGGCGGTATCCGGTGCCGGCATGGGTGGCTATTCTGACCTTGAAAACGGCATTAAGGGTGAAGCTCCCAAAAAGTTTAATCATCCTATTTTCAACAACTGCCTGCCGCAGATTGATGTCTTTTTAGATAATGGTTACACCAAAGAAGAAATGAAAATGGTGAATGAAACCAGAAAAATTTTGGGTGATGATTCCATTGGCATTACAGCCACCACTGTTCGTGTACCTGTGTTTGACTGCCACAGCGAATCCATTAATGTTGAGCTTAATAAACCCTTTGATTTGGCAGAATTAAAAACCATTCTGTCAGCGGCACCCGGTCTTGTGGTGCAGGATGACCCGGCTAATGCTTTTTATCCCATGGCTATCACCGCAAAAGGCAAAAACGAAACCTTTGTTGGTCGTATTCGTCGCGATGAAAGCATTGAAAACGGCGTTAACCTTTGGGTTGTTGCTGATAACATCCGCAAAGGCGCAGCAACAAATGCTGTGCAGATTGCAGTTAAGCTGATTGAAATGTGGGAAAACGGCACCATCGCGCGCTAAACACAAGTCAGCGAGTTTATTCAGAAAGGAAAGGAACGCTATGAGCAAGCAGTTACTTTTTACCGGATCCGGTGTTGCTTTGGTGACGCCGTTTAATGAAACAGGCGTTGATTTTGATGCCCTGGGTGAATTGATTGAATTCCAGATTGCCAATAAGACAGATGCTATCATCATCTGTGGTACAACCGGTGAGGCGTCTACCATGCCGGATAAAGAACATCTGTCAGCCATTTCATATGCCGTAGAACGCACAGCGGGACGCATTCCCGTTATCGCAGGTACCGGCAGTAATGATACAGCTCACGGAATGGCTCTGTGCCGTGATGCCGCTAAAGCAGGTGTTGACGGCTTGTTGTTGGTAACACCTTATTATAACAAGGCAACGCAAAGAGGCTTGATTCAGCATTATAATGCCTTGGCAAGCGCATGTGATTTGCCGATTATTCTTTATAATGTTCCCAGCCGTACCGGTATGGGTATTGATGTTGAAACCGTCAAGGAGCTGTCTAAAAATGACCAGTTTGTTGGTGTGAAAGATGCAACAGGCAACATTTCATACACAGCGCAGCTGGCGGCAGCCTGCCCTGATATTGCCATTTATTCCGGCAATGATGACATGATTGTTCCCATTATGAGCTTGGGCGGCAAGGGTGTTATTTCTGTTTTGGCTAATGTTATGCCTGCTGAAACCCACGATATGTGTGCAAAATATTTGGCAGGGGATACACACGGTGCTCTGGCTTTGCAGCTTGACATGCTTGATTTGGTTAAGGCTTTGTTTTGTGAGGTTAACCCCATTCCTGCAAAAACTGCCTTAAACTTAATGGGCTTTAATGCCGGCAAACTTCGTTTGCCCCTTTGCGAAATGGCAGAAAATAATCTGGCTACCTTAAAGCAGGCGCTGATGGCTCACGGCCTGATTTAGTTCGTAGTCGGAAAGGACGATTACCTATGATAAATATTTTACTCAGCGGTGCCAATGGACGAATGGGCAAGGCAATCACACAGATGGTTGCAGAATCAGATAAAGCGAGAATTTTTTGCGGTGTGGATATTAACACAGAATCGAGCGGAGATTTTCCCGTTTATGCTGATTTTTCGTCTGTTCAGGAAAAGCCCGATGTGATTATTGACTTTTCGAATCCTGCTAACTTTGATGCTTTGATGGATTATGCTGAGAAAGCCTGTGTGCCTGTGGTTATGGCAACAACCGGTCTCAAAAAAGAACAGAGAGACAGATTGGTGCAGGCATCGGCCCATATTCCCGTATTCTTTTCAGCTAATATGTCTTTAGGCGTTAATCTTCTTTGCGAATTGGCTCAAAAGGCAGCTGCCTTTTTGGGCGACAGCTTTGACATTGAAATTGTTGAGTGCCACCACAATCAAAAGCTGGATGCCCCCAGCGGCACGGCTTTGGCTATCGCCGATGCGATTAATGAAGAACTTGACAACACAGGTCATTATGTTTATGACCGTCACAGTGTGCGCAAAAAGAGAGAAAAGAACGAAATCGGTATTCATGCGGTTCGCGGCGGCACTATTGTGGGTGACCACACAGTGATTTTTGCCGGTCACAATGAAGTGATTGAGCTGCGCCATAGTGCATCATCCCGTGAAATTTTTGCATCCGGTGCCGTTAAGGCCGCCATTTTTATGGCAGGGCAACCGGTAGGATTCTATGACATGAAAAACTTAATTCATGCTGAGTGATTTCATTCTGTTATGTTAAAAAGCGGTAAGGCTTCATGCCTTACCGCTTTTTTTGTTAAGATTTGGTTTTGTTACTTTGAATGGGGAAGAGTGTCAATGGATATCACTGTCAGAACCCCTTGTATAACCTTAAAACGCACTGTATAACGGCTGTAGTCCATAGTATAGACACGAGAGTCGTCTTGCTGATATGCAGGCCTTGGATCGTTTTTTAGAAGGTCTAACAGGGTTTCTCTTATAAGAGGGTCAACTGTTTCAAGCAAATCCGGTGCGCAATCCACTGTTAGCGCATAATCTGTGAAAGCATCAGCAAAACCACTAATGGCATCGGGATGACTATCGGTATAGGTAATGTAGGGTTTAATATCCACAATAGGCGTTCCATTCATTAAATCGGCGCCTTTCACAATGAGAATGGGGCCGTTTTCAGTTTGTTCAATCCGCTCCAGACGGACAGAAGAAAGACCGATTCCGTTCGGACGATAGGGTGAGCGGGTGGCGAAAACGCCGACCCGTTGGTTGCCTCCCAAACGCGGGGGACGAACTGTGGGGCGGAATTTAGCATCATCGCATTCTGAAAATTGCCACAAAATCCATAAATGCGAAAATGCTTCCAGACCACGAAAGGCCTCTGACACGGCGTAAGGCTTTTTGAACACAATCACGGACTCAACAGAGGGGACTAAACCGCTTTGACGGGGAATGCCAAACTTTTCGTGAAATCCGTTATAAATGTGACCAATAACAGTGAGAGATGATTCTGCTTGCATAATCAGGCACCGTCCTTTTCAGAGTAGACTTGGTCATATGGATAGCGTCTTTAACAGCGCAATTTAATAACAAAATCTGAATATGAAAAAAGCCCGCTAAAAAGCGGGCTTTCATGGTAGCGGCAGGTGGACTTGAACCACCGACCTAACGGGTATGAACCGTTTGCTCTAGCCAACTGAGCCATGCCGCCATGCAACATATATATTCTACTACAGAAAAGCATATTTGTCAACTGTTTTTTTCGAAATTATCGAGAAAATTCGCAATCATTTTGTAGTTTGCAGCAAAGGCAGGCGACAATCTGGTCGATGTGATGGCAAATATATTTATAGAGCCTGAATTCACTTAAATTTTAGCAAGAAAAAAGCCTATCCATGAATATCATGGACAGGCTTTTGTAAAAGCGTTAATTATTTGTTGATTGAGGAAACAACGCCGGAACCAACAGTTCTACCACCTTCACGGATAGCGAAACGCAGACCTTCTTCGATAGCGATCGGAGTGATCAGTTCAACATCCATGGTAACGTTATCGCCAGGCATGCACATTTCAACGCCTTCGGGCAGTTTGATTACGCCGGTAACGTCAGTTGTTCTGAAATAGAACTGGGGTCTGTAGTTGTTGAAGAACGGTGTATGACGACCACCTTCATCCTTAGACAGTACATAAACTTCACCTTTGAAGGAAGTGTGGCACTGAATGGAACCCGGCTTAGCCAGAACCTGACCTCTTTCGATTTCGTTCTTCTGAACACCACGGAGCAGAGCACCGATGTTATCGCCGGCTTCAGCCTGATCCAGAAGCTTTCTGAACATTTCAACGCCGGTAACAACGATCTTTCTAACTTCGTCAACCAGACCAACGAGTTCAACTTCGTCATTAACTTTCAAAGTACCTCTTTCAACACGACCGGTAGCAACAGTACCACGACCAGTGATGGAGAATACGTCTTCTACAGGCATCAAGAAGGGCAGTTCAGTTGCTCTCTGAGGATCGGGAATGTAAGAGTCAACAGCTTCCATCAGCTTTAAGATGGATTCATATGCAGGATCAGCGGAAGGATCAGTTGCAGAAGATTCCAGAGCCTGCAGAGCAGAACCTGTGATAATCGGAGTGTCATCGCCGGGGAATTCATACTCGTTTAAGAGTTCGCGAATTTCCATTTCAACCAGCTCTAACAGTTCGGGATCGTCAACCTGGTCAGCTTTGTTCATGTAAACAACGATGTAGGGAACGCCTACCTGTCTAGCAAGCAGGATGTGTTCTCTGGTCTGGGGCATCGGGCCGTCAGCAGCAGATACAACTAAGATAGCACCGTCCATCTGAGCAGCACCGGTGATCATGTTCTTACCGTAGTCAGCATGTCCGGGGCAGTCAACGTGAGCGTAGTGACGGTTTGCGGTTTCGTACTCAACGTGAGCAGTAGAAATGGTAATACCTCTTTCTCTTTCCTCAGGAGCACCGTCGATTTGGTCATATGCTTTGAATTCTGCGCCGCCGGTCAAGCTCAAAGTCTTGGTGATAGCAGCGGTCAGAGTGGTCTTACCATGGTCAACGTGACCAATGGTACCAATGTTAACGTGAGTCTTGTTTCTTTCAAATTTAGCCTTAGCCATTAGTTTAGCCTCCTATTTTTTAAAATTTAATGTTTTTAAAGTTCATTAACACTATTGTATAATTTTTTTAGGAAAAAATCAAGTGTTTTACAAAACTTTTCCTAAAGAAAATCCTAAGCAATAAGCTTATGCGTCCTTTTTGGCACGACTGGTGATGATTTGCTCTTGAATGCTCTTCGGCACTTCCTCATAGTGGCTGGGCTGCATGGTATACTGACCACGACCCTGTGTCTTAGAACGCAGGTCGGTTGCATAACCAAACATCTCAGAGAGGGGAACAAAGGCAGAAATTGCCTGTGCACCGGGACGAGCTTCCATGCCCTGGATTTGACCACGGCGGGAGTTTAAGTCACCCATAACGTCGCCCATGTATTCTTCAGGAACAATAACGTCAACCTGCATGATGGGCTCTTTAAGAACCGGATCACCCTTACGACAAGCATCTTTAAATGCCATAGAACCGGCAATCTTAAATGCCATTTCAGAGGAGTCAACTTCGTGATAAGAACCGTCATACAGTGTAACACGAACGTCAACTACATTGTAACCGGCCAATACACCAGAAAGCATTGCGCCCTGAACACCGGCATCAACTGCAGGAATGTATTCCTTAGGAATAGCACCACCCACGATTTTGTTGACAAATTCATAGCCGCTGCCAGCTTCTAAGGGCTCTACTTTCATGAGAACATGACCGTATTGACCTTTACCACCGGACTGACGAGCATATTTATTTTCAACATCAACCGCTTTGCGGATGGTTTCTTTATAGGAAACCTGAGGTTTACCAACATTAGCTTCAACCTTGAACTCGCGGAGCAATCTGTCTACGATAATTTCAAGGTGCAACTCACCCATACCAGCGATGATTGTCTGACCTGTTTCTTCATCGGTATATGTCTGGAATGTGGGATCTTCTTCAGCCAGTTTAGAAAGTGCAATACCCATTTTCTCCTGACCTTCTTTGGTCTTGGGTTCAATGGCTACGCGGATAACCGGGTCGGGGAATTCCATAGATTCCAGAATAATGGGATGAGCGGGGTCACACAAAGTATCACCTGTTGTGGTGTTCTTAAGACCAACGGCAGCAGCGATATCACCGGAGTAAACCATGTCGATATCTTTTCTGTCGTTAGCGTGCATCTGCAGAATACGGCCGATACGCTCTTTGTTGTCTTTTGTTGAGTTCAAAATGTGTGAACCGGCAGATAATGTACCGGAATATACACGGAAGAAGCACAGCTTACCAACAAAGGGGTCGGTCATAATTTTAAATGCAAGTGCAGCAAAGGGAGCATCATCAGAAGAAGGACTTTCAACCTCTTCACCATCTAAGTCCACACCACGAATGGCAGGAACATCTAAGGGGGAGGGCATGTATGCTACAACAGCATCCAACAGCTTCTGAACACCCTTATTACGATAGGAAGTACCGCACAGAACGGGAACCATTTCATTTGCAATGGTTGCCTTACGGATAGCGGTTTTAATCTCTTTCTCGGTGAGCTCTTCACCCTCTAAATATTTCTCCATGAGTTCCTCGCTGGTTTCAGCAACAGACTCTAAAAGGGCGCTTCTGTATTCTTCAACCTGGTCCTGCATATCAGCGGGAATTTCTTCCTCACGGATATCTTTACCAAGGTCATCATAATACACATATGCTTTCATGGTGACTAAGTCAACCAAGCCCTTGAAGGTGTCTTCTGCACCAATGGGGAGCTGGATGGGAACTGCATTACAATGCAGACGATTTTTCATCATGCTGACAACATTATAAAAGTCGGCACCCATAATATCCATCTTATTTACATAAGCCATACGGGGAACTTTATAGTTATCTGCCTGACGCCAAACTGTTTCGGATTGCGGTTCTACGCCACCTTTGGCACAGAAAACTGTTACGCTGCCGTCGAGTACACGGAGTGAACGTTCAACTTCAACTGTAAAGTCAACATGGCCAGGGGTATCTATAATATTGATTCTGTGGTTCTGCCATTGAGCAGTGGTAGCAGCAGAGGTAATGGTGATACCGCGTTCTGCTTCCTGTTCCATCCAGTCCATCTGTGAAGCGCCTTCATGGGTTTCACCGATTTTATGGATACGACCGGTGTAGAACAAAATACGCTCAGTCGTAGTGGTTTTGCCTGCATCAATGTGAGCCATAATACCAATGTTTCTTGTTTTTTCCAAGGAAAATTCTCTTGCCACAATCTTCCTCCTTTCTTAAAAGTTACTAAAATAATTATCAATGGCAAATTACCATCTGTAATGTGCGAATGCTCTGTTAGCTTCAGCCATCTTATGAGTGTCTTCGCGCTTCTTAACAGAAGCACCGGTGCCGTTCATAGCATCCATGATTTCGGCAGCCAAACGCTCTTTCATGGTCTTTTCGCTTCTTTGACGGCTGTAAAGTGTCAGCCATCTGAGTCCTAAGGTCTGCTTACGGTCCGGGCGTACTTCCATGGGCACCTGATAGGTAGCACCACCAACGCGGCGAGCCTTTACTTCCAATACAGGCATGATGTTATCCATAGCTTGTTTGAAAGCTTCTAACGGATCCTTACCGGTTTTTTCTTTGACAATGTCAAAAGCACCGTAAACGATTTTTTGTGCAACACCCTTTTTACCGTCTAACATGATGTTGTTGATCAGACGAGTAACAACAGTGCTTGCATAAAGCGGATCAGGCAGAACCTCTCTTTTTGCAATAAAACCTCTTCTTGGCACTTTTCTTCCCTCCTTCATTAATTTGAATGAAATCACAGGTACTCGGCGATAAACGCCGTTTGTGCACAGTACATTTATAAAAGAAACAAATCAGTTCTTTCGGTCTGGTACCAGCACAGTTGTGATTTTACCTGCAAAGCCGTGCGCTATTATTTTTTAGGCCGCTTTGCGCCATACTTTGATCTGCCCTGCATACGACCGTTAACACCGGCGGTATCCAAAGAACCACGGATGATATGGTAACGCACACCAGGAAGATCCTTAACCCTGCCGCCACGAATCAAAACAACGCTATGCTCTTGCAGGTTATGACCGATACCGGGGATATAAGCCGATACTTCAATGCCGTTTGTCAGACGAACTCTGGCAAGCTTACGCAGTGCGGAGTTAGGCTTTTTCGGTGTCATGGTCTTAACAGATGTGCAAACACCACGCTTTTGGGGCGAACTGATGTCGGTAGTTTTTTTCTTCAGCGTATTTAAGCCCTTTAAAAGAGCAGGCGCTGTGGACTTCTTTACAGAAGTTTCTCTACCTTTTCTCACAAGCTGGTTAAAGGTTGGCATGAACTGATTTCCTCCTTTCAGTCAAAGTTAATTATATCAAAACAACAGCACAAGCCGCACCTACATCAATGCCGCAGGCGCGTCCCAGTTGTTGCTTTGTATCAAAATAAGTAACAGGCACTTGTTTTTCCCGGCAGAGCGCTTCAAAAGGCTCACGAACCGGGGCATCAGCATCCTGTGCCACATAGGCAGAAGCTGCTTTTCCGGCAGCTACAGCCTCGGAGCACTGTCTGACTCCGATGAGAATGGGTTGGCTTTTAAGGTCGCCGTCCATAATGTTTTTCACTCCAAGTTTTCATGGTGCAGCAAAGTGCGCCGCATCGTAGTATACGCAGAAAAACTGCGGACACAAGCATAAGGGGCTCATCACCCCTTACGCTTGTGCATACCATATTATTTTACCATAATAAATCCTGCGTGTCAATAGCTATTTTGTTTCGATTATTCTGCAGAAACTTCCTGTTCAGGAACCACATTGGAACCAATGTAATCACTGTTATCTAAAACGAAAGAGCTATAGGTTGCTTCTGCTTCAGGAGAAACAGCCTGCTCAAAATCAGTATTCTGATACTTGGGCATACCAGTACCGGCAGGAACAAGCTTACCAATGATAACATTTTCTTTAAGACCAACCAGCGGGTCAATTTTACCCTTGGTAGCAGCTTCTGTCAGAACTCTTGTTGTTTCCTGGAAGGAAGCAGCAGAGAGGAAGGAATCGGTGGTTAAGGACGCCTTGGTGATACCCAGAATGATGCGGGTACAGGTTGCCGGAGCCAAACCTTTTGCTTCCATTTCTGTATTTGCAGCTTCAAATTCATTAATATCAACCAATGAGCCTGCTAAGAAGTTTGTATCACCGGATTCCTCGATGCGAACACGACGGAGCATCTGACGAACAATAACCTCAATGTGACGGTCGTTGATATCAACACCCTGCAGACGATATACACGCTGTACTTCTTGAATGAGATACTGCTGTACGGCTGTAACATCTTTAATACGCAGAATGTCGTGAGGATTGATGCTACCTTCTGTGAGTTCATCACCCTTAGAAACAACATCACCTTCATTAACCTTGATGCGTGAACCATAGGGAATTAAATAGGTCTTAGCGTCACCAACTTTATCGTCGGTAATCACAACTTCACGCTTCTTCTTATTTTCTACAATGCTGACCTTACCGCCGATTTCAGCGATAATCGCAAGACCCTTGGGCTTTCTGGCTTCAAACAATTCTTCAACACGGGGTAGACCCTGTGTGATGTCGTCAGCGGTTGCAACACCACCGGTGTGGAAGGTTCTCATGGTCAGCTGTGTACCGGGTTCACCGATAGACTGAGCTGCAATGATACCAACAGCTTCACCAACGGGCACTTTATCACCACTGGCAAGGTTAGAACCATAACATTTAGCACAAATACCCACTTTAGCCTTACAGGTTAATACAGAGCGAATGACAGCTCGTTTTACGCCTGCATCAACGGCTTTCTTTGCAAGCTGCTCGGTGATTAAGGTGTTTGCAGGAACAATCACTTCACCGGTTTCAGGATGCACGATGGGTTCTAAGGTGAAACGACCGTTTAAGCGGTCGAAGAGACCCTCAATGAGTTCTTTGCCGTCACGGATATCAAATACTTCAATACCTTGGTCGGTACCGCAATCTTCTTCACGAATGATAACTTCCTGGCTGACATCAACCAAACGACGGGTTAAGTAACCGGAGTCGGCAGTACGCAGAGCTGTATCGGCCAAACCTTTTCTTGCACCGTGAGAGGAGATGAAATATTCCAAAACATTAAGACCTTCACGGAAGTTAGCACGAATCGGAATTTCAATGGTTTTACCGGAGGTATCATTCATCAAACCACGCATACCTGCCAGCTGACGAATCTGGTTCTGGCTACCACGGGCACCGGAATGGGCCATCATGTAAATAGGATTGAACTTATCCAGATTTCCCATCAAGGCCTTAGTTACCTTATCATTGGTTTCATTCCAGGTCTTGATAACCATATTATAACGCTCTTCGTCAGAAATTAAACCGCGTTTGAACTTTTTAGTGATTTTTTCAACTGCTTCTTCAGCTTCAGCAAGGTATTGCTTTTTAGCTTCAGGTACAACCATGTCGCTTACACTAACGGTAACGGCGCCACGGGTAGAGAACTTATAACCTAATGCCTTGATTCTGTCTAAAACTTCAGCAGTTTCGGTTAAGCCATGCACACGAATACACTTATCAACGATTTTACCCAGTTCTTTTTTGGTGGTTAAGAAATCGATTTCAAGCTTAAGCAGGTTTTCGGGAATGGTTCTGTCTACAAAGCCTAAATCCTGGGGCACTGCTTCGTTGAAAATGATACGACCCACGGTTGTATCGATGATAGCTTCGTGCATAACGCCCTCAATCTCTTTATTCATGCGAACTTTGATGGGCGCATGAATGCCAACAACACCATTGGTGTAAGCCAAAATGGCTTCGTTGGGATTAGAGAAGAATTTGCCGGAGCCGATTTCTTCTTCGTTGTCAATGGTCAGATAATAAACACCTAAAACCATGTCTTGTGTGGGTACGGTTACAGGGCGACCATCCTGAGGCTTTAGCAGGTTGTTTGCAGAAAGCATTAAGAAACGGGCTTCTGCCTGCGCCTCAGGGGAGAGGGGTACATGAACAGCCATCTGGTCACCGTCGAAGTCGGCATTGTATGCAGTACATACCAAGGGGTGCAGCTTCAGTGCGCGACCCTCTACAAGCACGGGTTCAAAGGCCTGAATACCCAATCTATGCAGTGTTGGTGCACGGTTTAACAGAACGGGATGCTCTTTAATAACATCTTCCAAAACATCCCAAACTTCAGGTTTTAACCGCTCAACCATGCGTTTTGCACTCTTAATGTTGTGTGCCAGTCCACCGTTAACAAGCTTCTTCATAACAAAGGGCTTAAACAGCTCGATGGCCATTTCTTTAGGCAGACCGCATTGATAAATCTTAAGCTCAGGTCCAACTACGATAACGGAACGGCCGGAGTAGTCAACACGCTTACCCAAGAGGTTCTGACGGAAACGACCCTGCTTACCCTTTAACATATCGGAAAGGGATTTTAAAGGACGGTTTCCGGGACCGGTAACAGGACGACCGCGACGACCATTGTCAATCAAGGCGTCAACAGCTTCCTGCAACATTCTTTTTTCGTTACGAACGATAATTTCGGGCGCACCCAAATCAAGCAGTCTCTTTAAACGATTGTTACGGTTGATAACACGACGATACAAATCGTTTAAGTCAGAAGTCGCAAAGCGACCGCCGTCTAACTGCACCATGGGACGCAAATCGGGAGGAATTACCGGGATGACATCCAAAATCATCCATTCCGGCTTGTTGCCGGATAAACGGAAGGATTCAACAACCTCTAACCGTTTTAAAAGACGAACTTTTTTCTGGCCAGTAGCGCCTTCTAAATCCAGCTTGAGTTCCTTAGACATTTCCTCCAGGTCAATTTCCTGCAAAAGTTCTTTAATAGCTTCTGCACCCATGCCAGCGCGGAAACGATCGCCATACTTTTCAGAAAATTCACGATATTCTTTTTCAGATAAAATCTGCTTTTTCTGCAGTTCGGTTCTTGTGCCCGGGTCAATAACCACATAAGCGGCAAAGTAGAGCACTTTTTCAAGCATTCTGGGGGTCATATCCAGAAGCAGACCCATACGGGTAGGGATACCCTTAAAATACCAAATGTGAGACACAGGGGCAGCCAATTCGATGTGGCCCATGCGTTCACGGCGTACCCGAGAGCGTGTAACTTCAACGCCGCAACGGTCACAAACAATGCCTTTGTGACGGATACGCTTGTATTTTCCGCAGTGACACTCCCAGTCTTTTTGTGGGCCAAAGATACGCTCACAAAACAGACCGTCGCGCTCTGCTTTTAAGGTTCTGTAGTTGATGGTTTCCGGTTTTTTCACTTCGCCCCGGGACCACTCACGAATCATTTCCGGTGATGCCAGGCCGATTTTAATTGCTTCAAATGAATTTTCAGACAACCGATTCATCTCCATTCCGATTTTATTGCCGCCCCGACTGCGGCTTTCGTATCATTGCGGGTTTTCAGATTACAGCAAATCAAGATCATCAACAAAGTCGCTTGTTTCGCCATCTAATCCCGATTCAAACTCATCGTCTAAATCATCATCAAGATCTTCATCGAGATCATCTTCCATGCCATCGTCAAGATCATCGTCGAGGTCTACGCCTTCATCATCGATTTCGCCCTCGTCGTCGCCTTCATCATCGTCGGCTAAATCCAAGTCGATGTAAGAAGCATCGCCCTTAACGGAAAGACCCATTGAAGCCTCTTCGTCCTCTTCTTCAGAAGAATCTTTCAGGTGAATTTCTTCCATGTTTTCGTCCAATGCACGAATATCTAAGCACAAAGATTGCAATTCTTTGATTAAAACCTTGAAGGATTCAGGAATACCCGGCTTCGGTACGCTATCGCCTTTGACAATGGATTCATAAGTTTTAACACGACCTACAATATCGTCTGACTTAACTGTCAGAATTTCCTGCAGAGTGTATGCAGCACCATAAGCTTCCAAAGCCCAAACTTCCATTTCACCGAAACGCTGTCCGCCGAATTGAGCTTTACCGCCCAAAGGCTGCTGTGTAACCAAGGAATAGGGGCCTGTGGAACGGGCGTGAATCTTGTCGTCAACCAAGTGGGCCAATTTCAGAATGTACATAATACCCACGGTAACGCGATTATCAAAAGGCTCACCGGTACGACCATCATAGAGGATGGTTTTACCGTCGCGGTCAAGACCTGCCTTTTCCAAGGTATCCATAATATCAAATTCGTTGGCGCCGTCAAATACCGGAGTGGCTATTTTCCAGCCAAGCTCTCTGGCAGCACGACCCAAATGCACTTCAAGCACCTGACCAATGTTCATACGGGAAGGTACGCCCAAAGGATTCAGTACGATTTCAAGCGGTGTACCATCGGGCAGGAAGGGCATGTCTTCTTCCGGCAGAATGCGGGAGATAACACCCTTATTACCATGGCGACCGGCCATTTTATCACCAACAGAAATCTTACGCTTCTGTGCAATGTAGCAGCGAACCAACTGATTTACGCCCGGGGGCAGCTCATCGCCTTTTTCACGGTCAAAGACAATAACATCAACGATGATACCGGCTTCACCATGAGGTACACGGAGAGAGGTGTCACGCACCTCACGGGCTTTTTCACCAAAGATGGCACGGAGCAGACGCTCTTCAGCGGTGAGCTCGGTTTCACCTTTAGGTGTTACTTTACCAACTAAAATATCGCCGGAGCGAACTTCAGCACCAATGCGAACAATACCGCGCTCGTCCAAATCCTTCAGCGCATCTTCACCCACATTGGGAATGTCACGGGTGATTTCTTCACTGCCAAGTTTTGTGTCACGGGCTTCGCACTCATATTCTTCAATGTGAATTGAGGTTAAAACATCATCACGAACCAGTTTTTCGCTGATGAGCATAGCATCTTCATAGTTGTAGCCTTCCCAGGTCATAAAACCGATGAGGATGTTTTTACCCAAAGCGATTTCACCTTGGTCTGTTGAAGGACCGTCGGCGATGATATCACCCTTTTTAACCTTTTCACCCTCAGCCACAATCGGCTTCTGGTTGATGCAGGTTCCCTGATTGGAACGGGTGAATTTAATTAATTTATAAGGATGTAAGTTGCCTTTTTTATCCTTAATAACAATTTCGTCGGCGCTGACCTTGTGAATGGTGCCATCCTGCTTTGCCAGAACAACAACACCGGAATCTTTTGCGGCTTTATATTCCATGCCGGTACCGATGATGGGGGACTGGGTTTTTAAAAGGGGCACAGCCTGACGCTGCATGTTTGCACCCATCAGGGCACGGTTTGCGTCGTCGTTTTCAAGGAAGGGAATCATTGCAGTCGCAACAGAAACCACCTGCTTGGGCGATACATCCATAAAGTCAATCTGAGAAGCTTCAACTTCTAAGATATCATCCTTAAAGCGAGCAGCAACTTTCTTGTGAACGAACTTGCCTTCATCATCTAAAGGCTCGTTGGCCTGTGCAATGATATACTGATCTTCAATGTCAGCTGTAATATAAATAATTTCATCGGTTGCCTTGCCGGTCTTTTTATCAACACGGCGATAGGGGGCTTCAATGAAACCATATTCGTTAATGCGAGCATAGGTAGAAAGAGAAGAAATCAAACCAATGTTCGGACCTTCAGGGGTTTCAATGGGACACATTCTTGAATAGTGAGAATGGTGAACATCTCGAACCTCGAAGCCAGCACGGTCACGGGATAAACCGCCGGGACCTAAGGCTGAAAGTCTTCTTTTATGTGTCAGTTCAGAAAGAGGATTCAACTGATCCATGAACTGAGAGAGCTGAGAAGAACCAAAGAACTCTTTAATGGTAGCAACAACAGGACGAATATTGATAAGCGCCTGAGGTGTTACAACATCAAGGTCCTGAATGGTCATGCGCTCACGAACAACACGCTCCATACGGGAAAGACCAATACGGAACTGGTTCTGCAAAAGCTCACCGACACAACGCAGGCGACGATTGCCCAAGTGGTCAATATCATCTGTGGTGCCAATGCCATATAAAAGACCAATCTGATAGTTGATTGATGCAAAGATATCTTCAATGGTAATATGACGGGGGATAAGCTCGTCAATCCGGCGGCTAATAGCTTCACGGATGGCAGCTTCGTCTTTATTTTCTTCTAAAATCTCATTTAAAGCATTCAGGCAAACCTTTTCATGAATATCCATGTCTGAGCAATCGAAGTCTACATATTCAGATAAGGTAACGGTATGGTTAGAGAAAACCTTAATGGCTTTTCCGTTAACATCAAGAACAACCTCGTTAACACCGGCAAGCTCTGCTTTTTCAGCAATCTCTTTAGAAATGTACTGGTTGGCAGGCAACAACACTTCACCTGTGCGAGGATCAGCAATAGCCTCTTTGTTGGTGAAGCCGGTGATACGGGCAGCAAGACCTAACTTCTTATTAAATTTAAAACGACCAACTTTAGCAAGGTCATAACGCTTGGGATCAAACAAAAGACCCATCAAAAGTGTGCGAGCACTTTCAACTGCCGGCGGTTCACCGGGACGGAGTTTTTTGTAAATCTCAATTAAGGCTTCATCCTGGCTCTGAATAGAAGCGGTTTTTTCCAAGGTGTTCAGCATGGCCTCTGTCTCACCAAAGAGGGAGAGAATCTGGTCATCTGTAATCACACCAAGGGCGCGGATTAAGACTGTGATAGGAATCTTTCTTGTACGGTCAATACGAACAGAAAGAACATCGTTCACATCGTTTTCATATTCAAGCCATGCACCGCGATACGGAATAACGGTGGAATTAAAAAGCTCTTTACCTGTTTTGTCATGCTCCATGGCAAAATAGATGCCGGGAGAACGAACCAACTGGCTGACGATAACACGCTCAGCACCGTTGATGATAAAGGTACCCTGATCGGTCATCAGGGGGAAGTCGCCCATGAAAATTTCCTGCTCTTTCACTTCACCGGTTTCTTTATTGATTAAGCGAACACGGGCTTTTAAGGGCGATGCATAGTTGGTGTCTCTTTCCTTACATTCCTCTACATCGTACTTAACCTTGTCTTCCAGCTTGTAATCAATAAACTCCAAAACCAGATTGCCAGTGTAATCCGTAATTGGGGAAATGTCATGAAAAACCTCTTTCAAGCCTTCGTCCAAAAACCACTGATATGAGTCTTTTTGAACCTCAATCAGGTTTGGCATGTCCAGGACTTCATCGATTTTTGCATAACTCATTCTGACATTTTTGCCTAATTGAATCGGATGCACCATTACCTAGATCACCTCATTTATTATTTTGCCCATGACAGCTTGCGTTTGCAGCTGTTATTATGTAATGCATTACGGGGCTCGCAATCCACACATGCATAAATACCCTATTTTGACTTATAATGCAATTTATAATACTATCACAGTCAAGTCAATAAGTCAAGGGTTTTTACCAAAAAAATAGAAAAAGTTTTAATTTTTTTTAAGTATATCTAAAAAAATAAAAAACACAGTGAAAAAAACAGTTAAGTCTTTAAAATTAGCAGGAATTGTGATACAATAAATCCATAATAACTTGCAGGAAAAAAGGGTGTGAATGATGAAGAAGAAATCGCTTTTATATATTGTGGTACTTATAGCGGTGGGGCTGTTTAGTCTGCTAACGCCCCAAGAAGAGAAAGTCGGCCTTTCTCATCAGGCAGGCATTTTGCAGGTCGCCTTTTTGGATGTGGGGCAGGGGGATAGCGCCTTTATGATTTTGCCGGAGGGCAAGACTGTTTTAATTGATGCAGGTGAGCAGGATGCCGGAACGGTTATAACCGACTTCATTTCGTCCTGCGGCATCAGCAAAATTGATTATTTCATCTTATCCCACCCTCACAGCGACCACATCGGCGGTGCTGAAACGGTGTTGAGTCAATTTGAGATAGGTGCTGTGTATATGCCCAATGCCGTGCACACAAGTCGCACCTTTGAAAAACTTTTGCAAACACTCAAGCAAGACAATCTGCCTGTTCACAGAGCAGAGGCAGGCGTTACAATAGAAATCGACTCAGCAGTGGATATGACCTTTGTGTCACCCAAAGCGCAAGGCTATGAAGATTTAAACAATGCATCGGCTGTGCTCAGGGTCACCTATGGCGAAAAAGCCTTTTTATTTGCAGGCGATGCAGAAGAACTTGCAGAGCAGGATATGATAAAAAGCGGGTTACCCCTCAAAGCCCATGTGCTTAAGGTGGGGCACCATGGCTCGTCTACCTCAAGCTGTACGAGCTTTTTAAAAGCAGTATCGCCGGAGGTGGCAATTATCTCGGCGGGGATTGACAACGACTATGGTCACCCGCACAGAGAAACTTTGGAAAGTCTGAATAAATTAGGAGTTAATAAAATTTTGCGCACAGATGAATCGGGGACCATTATCATTTCGACCGATGGCAAAAAAATATGGTAATTTTGTTTTTAAGGGAGGCAGAGAAATGAAAACTTACATCGTGGACCACATTGAAGGGGACAAGCTGATTGTAGAAACTGAAGACGAACAGTTTTATGCCATTGAAAAAGCCCTCCTGCCGGAAGCAAAAGAGGGCGATTGTATCACTCTGTATATAAATAAGGAAGAAACAGAAAAAAGACGGGAAAAAATGCGCGAAATTTTAAATCAATTATTTGAGAATTGATGCATGCGTGCCTTCACTTTTTGCCAAAGCTCCACCAATTTAAAAGACGGCTTTAAATTAATGCGGTCACTTTCGCAAACAAGAGAAAAGGTTTCGGAGCTGACAGAATCACTGAGCTGCTGCAGGGCTTCTTCGTTCATGGTGCCGTCGGCAGCATCGGCAAAGCAAAGAGGCGGGTACATAACGCACCACCAATTTTGCCCCTCGCCGCTGCCGATGATAATTCGGACAGCGTGGTAGTCACCGGCGGGCAGGGTGAGTGTGTCATATGTTTTTCGGGGAAAATAAAACTCTCCTCGCTCTATGGTGACGGGATAGTCATAACCCTGTTTTTTTATTTCATCACAGCAGCAGGCTAAAATCTCTGCATCGGTTAAAAGGGAGGGAGAACCGGCTGATTCGGCTAACACTCTGTCCCGAACGGCGAGTTTTAATGCCTGGTCGCAAGTCGAGTTGCTGTTTGCTAAAATATGCATTCTCACAATGCCGCGGGATAGCTCGCGGGACACATCTTCTGAGGCAAAGGCCCAGGTGAGGGTGAGCAACAGGGCCGCAAAGAGCGCAAAAGGTAATTTATGTTTCATAAAAACCGCCTTTCCTATGGCAGAGCATGGCTCTGCCGGTGAGTTCTTTTTGTCTTTATCAGTATGAACAAAAAACAGAAAGATAAACATAATAATTTTTATAAATTTACTATTGCATTTTTATGCAATATAATGTATAATAATACAAAACAAGAGAGTGAGTGATTTTTAACATGGTACGAGTAGGTATTTTAGGCGCCACCGGTTATGCAGGCAGTGAGCTGGTTCGTTTGCTTGCGCAGCATGAAGGTGTCACCTTGACTTTATTGACCTCTAAAAGCTATGAGGGACAAAAAATATCAGAAATTTATCCGGCTTTGCGGGGGGTGTGTGATTTAACCCTTAAGGCACCGGACCCGGCTTTGGCTGCAGCAGAATGCGATGTGGTGTTCACAGCCCTGCCTCACGGTGCATCCAAAGAGATTATCCCCAAGCTATATGAACTGGGGCTTAAAATCATTGACCTTTCCGGCGATTATCGTTATAACGACCCTAAAGTATATGAAGCGTGGTATAAACAGCCTCATTCTTCTCCCGAGCTTTTAAACGAATCGGTTTATGGTTTGCCTGAACTGCACAGAGAAGAGATTAAAAAGACTCGGTTAATCGGTAATCCTGGTTGCTATACCACATGCTCAATTTTAGGCTTGGCGCCGCTTTTAGCAAAAGGCATTGTGGAGCCGACAAACATCATCATCGATGCAAAATCCGGCGTTTCCGGTGCCGGTCGCAGCCTGGCGCAGGCATATCATTTTTGTGAGTGTACCGAGAGCATGAAAGCCTATAAAGTTGCAACCCACCGTCACACATCTGAAATTGAACAGGAGCTTTCTATTTTGGCGGGTCAGGAGATTGCCCTTTCTTTCACACCACATCTGGTGCCTATGAAGCGTGGCATTTATGCAACCATGTATGCAAACCTAAAGACACCTACAGACAAGGCGTCCTTGCTCAAGCTATATCATGAATTTTATGATAATGAACCCTTTGTTCGCGTTATTGACGAGGGATTGCCGGAGAGTAACTTTGTATCCGGCTCTAACTTTGTGGATATTGGACTTTGCGTGGATGAGCGTCTTGGTCGCGTGATTGTTGTGAGCACCATTGACAATCTGGTTAAAGGTGCAGCGGGTCAAGCCATTCAGAACATGAATCTTCTTTTTGGTTTGCCGGAAACACAGGGCTTATCCGGTGCAGGATTCTATTTATAGGAGGCAGGTTATGCAGGAGTTAATTAAAAAGGCGGGCATCTTAATTGAGGCTCTTCCTTACATACAAAAGTTTTATGACAAGACAGTTGTTATTAAATATGGCGGTAATGCCATGATTAATGAAGAACTGAAGCATTCGGTTATGGAGGATGTAACCCTGCTTAAATATGTGGGCATGCATCCGGTTGTTGTCCATGGTGGCGGACCTGACATCACAGCGGCCCTTTCAGCCTTTCAAATTGAGAGTAAGTTCGTTGGCGGTCTGCGGGTGACTGATGCGGAAACCATGCGCGTTGCACAGATGGTTTTGGTGGGCAAAACCAACAAAGAAATTGTTTCGTTGGTCAATCAAAATGGTGGCAAGGCTGTGGGTATTTGCGGTATTGACGGCAGCTTGATTGAATGTGAGGCTATGGATAAAGATGCTGACGGAAATCCTGTGGATTTAGGCTTTGTGGGTCGCATTGTGAACATCAATAAAAATCTTTTGGTCAATCTGACAAAGGATGAGTTTATTCCCGTTATTGCTCCCATTGGTGTGGATAAAAACGGACAGAGCTATAACATCAATGCCGACACGGTAGCAGGCGCTGTTGCTGCAGCTTTGGGTGCGGAAAAGCTCATGTTTTTAACCGATGTATCCGGTGTGCAGGATAAAGACGGCAATGTTATTTATGCCATGTCTTCAGCAAAAGCTGCACAGATGATTGATGAAGGTACCATCAGCGGCGGTATGATTCCCAAGGTAAAAGGATGCATCGAAGCCACCATGCAGGGTGTTAACAGCGTGCACATCATTGATGGCCGTGTTCTTCATTCTATTTTGCTTGAAATCTTCACCGATGCCGGTATCGGTACCATGTTCACTCGTGAGGACAAATAAACGACTTATATGAAAAACAAACGGAGACTGTGAAAGAGAAAACACAGTCTCCGTTTTTATATATTAACATATATCATTTGGGGCGAGTTTACATAATTACCATACATTGTGGGTTGTTTTAATAAGGGTGTGTATGGTATACTTGAGAGGAAATGCTTTATTTGGAGGAGAACAGTTATGCATAAGAAAAGCTTATTATGTCTGCTGTTTTGCCTGCTATGCTTTTGTGTGCCGGCAGCGGCAGAGGACATTTCATTTGACACACCCATCACCATGACAGTTAACAGCACATTAATTAAAATGGATACCAGACCCTTTTTGCACAAGGGAACAACCTTTGTGCCCGTTCGGTTTGTCAGCGAAGCACTGGGGGCAGATAGTGTCACCTGGGACAGCCAAAAGGACCAGGCCGTGATTGTTCATGACGGAACAACCATCGTTTTGCCAAAGGGGAAAAAGACAGCATATGTAAACGGAGAAGCCGTTTCCGTGGACAGTGGCATCATTTTGGCGCAGGACCGTTTGTTTGTGCCCATTCGATTTGTATCAGAAAACCTTGGCTGTCAGGTGGATTGGATTTTTGACACCTACACGGTGAACATTCAAAAAGATGGTATTACCGTGCCGCTGAGCATGGTGGGAACACGGCATTATACCGACGATGAAATTTACTGGCTTTCAAAGATTATTCATGCAGAAAGTCAGGGAGAGCCCATGCGGGGCAAAATTGCCGTGGGTAATGTGATTTTAAACCGTGTGGCAAGCCGTGACTATCCTAATACCATTTATGGTGTTATCTTTGACCGAAATCATGGGGTGCAATTTTCCCCTGTTTTAGATGGCAGCATTTATCAAAAACCGTTGGGCGACAGCATCATAGCGGCAAAGCGCGCGCTGGAGGGTGAAAAGGTTGTGGGCTACTGTCTTTTCTTTTTTAATCCTGTGACTGCGCAAAGCCAATGGATTGCCAATAACCGCACCTATTACACCACCATCCGAAATCATGAGTTCTATCTGTAAAACAATGAAAAAAGGGATTACAGACCCATCAAAGTTTGGGTTTGCAATCCCTTTTTCTGTATACAATTATTTTAAAATTCGCCTAAAAAACGAACTTCCGGCTCTAGAGTTACGCCAAATTTCTCCTGCACTTTCTGTGTGATAAGCTCCATGAGAGTGCGCACATCCTTTGCTGTGGCGTTGCCGGTGTTTACCACAAAGCCGGCATGCTTTTCCGACACGCAAGCACCACCAACAGAAAAACCTTTTAAGCCTGCCTCTTCAATCAGTTGACCGGCAAAATGCCCCTCGGGGCGCTTAAATGTGCTGCCGGCGCTGGGATAGGTGAGGGGTTGCTTTTCGCGGCGACGGTTGTTTAAATCCTGCATGGTGGCGCGGATTTGTTCCGGGTCACTGGGTGTTAATGTAATCGTAGAACGCAAAATGACAGCATCTTGCCAGGAGAAAAAGCTTTTGCGATAGCCAAATTCGTGGGCGTTACCTTTAAGCGACAGAAGATTTCCCGCGGCATCAACATAAAGGGTTTCTGTCACTACATCTTTCATTTCACCGCCATAGGCACCGGCGTTCATATAAACGGCGCCGCCTAAAGTGCCCGGAATGCCTGAGGCAAATTCAAGGCCTGAAAGCCCTGCCTCTAATGCAAAAGCAGCTAAACGGGCAAGAGACACACCGGCATCAGCAATTAAGTTGTTACCCTCACGGGTAATGGTGTTAAAGGGTTTTGAGAGCCGGATAACAGCACCTCGAACGCCCTTATCACCCACAAGAAGATTTGAGCCTGCACCAATGATGTGGCAGGGGATATGTGTCTTTTGCAAAATCTTGCGGCAGGCAAGAAATGCATCGATGTTTTCAGGCTGAATTAATACATCAGCGGGACCGCCAATTTGAAAGCTGGTATAGTCTTTCATGGGGGCGTGTTCTTTATAAGATATATGGGGTATGTTTTGCAGTTCCGACAAAAGCTTTGTCAGCATAACAAACACTCCTTATTCTCCGGGATTTGTGTTTTCAAAAATGCTTCTGTCAACCCCGCGACGATTGCAGATGTGGGTCAAAAACTTTTCAGCATTTTCATTTATAATCTGTTCTTGTTTGATGCCGGCTTCTTGGGCAATGGCAGCAGCCTTTTCAACATTGCCCAGCTCATAAATGCTGTGGGCATCGGTGCTTAATATGACCTTAACCCCAAGCTCTGCGCAACGGCGGGCAATTTTTTTGCAGTTTTCAACGGAGGCCGGGCGCGTGATAAAACTGTGATTGTTGAGTTCAATCACCTTGTCAAGCCGTTTAGCCGTTTCTAAAACGGCATCAATATCATAGGGGAATTTGGCCAATCCGCTGTGACCAATGGCATCAACATAGGGGTTTTCCAATGCCTTAATATAGGCATTTGTATGGTCATCTATGGTGCCGGGGTTTAAGCAGGGACGGTGAATGCTGGCAATGACCCAATCCATTTTTTTCAAAATGGTGTTTGGCAAATCCACCGTGCCGTTATAATCTATTATATTCGTTTCAGCACCCCGTATGACATATAAAGACCCAACACGGCGGGGCAGGGCCTTTAGATTGTTAAAATGCCAGGGATGAGCCCCATCATAAAATACAGTATCCCGCTTCTCATAGCCAAGCAAATCGGCTGTCACGCGCAGGTCCGGTCCGTGGTCTGTAAAAGCAATCAGCTCAATGCCCTTTGCCTCAGCAGCATAAATCATTTCCTGCATGGTGTTAAAAGCGTGATGGCTGACCATGGTATGTGTGTGCGGTTCTGTTTTAATGATATAACCCATTGTTATTAAAACCCCCTGGTTATTCTTCGTTTTGCTCAATTAATCTTCGGTTTAATTCTTCGGCTGCATTATATCCCATCTGTTTTTGACGGTGATTCATGGCAGCAACCTCAATGATAATGGCAAGATTTCGTCCCGGTTTCACAGGAATGGTCAAGGAGGGCACATGAATGCCCATAATGTCGGTGGTTTCTTCATCGAGCCCCAGACGGTCATATTGCTTGCCGGCCTGCCATGGCTCCATGTGAATGACCAGATTGATATTGCCTGTATCTTTAACGGCGCCAATACCGAAAATGCGCTTCACATCAATGATGCCAATGCCGCGCAGCTCAATGAAATGGCGGATAATTTCAGGAGAACTGCCCACCAGAGTTTTGCGGGAAACTTTTTTAATTTCAACGGCATCGTCAGCCACTAAGCGATGTCCACGTTTAACCAGTTCCATGGCGGTTTCACTTTTACCAACGCCGCTTTCACCCAAAAGCAAAATGCCCTCGCCAAAAACCTCAACCAAAACGCCGTGCATGGTGGTTACCGGTGCCAGCCAAACGGACAAAGAAAGAAGCAAATCACTCATAAACTGTGAGGTTTCTTCTTTGGTTTTTAAAAGGGTGGTGTCATATTTCTTTGCGCATTCCAAAAGCTCGGGAAAAATATCATAACCATGGGTGACAACAACGGCCGGCAATTTCTTTGAAAGCAGGCAGTCGAGTCGCTTTGTGCGTTCCTCTTTTGTGAGTTTATCCAAATATGTACATTCTACTTTACCAATAATTTGAATGCGTCGTGGGTCAAAATAATCAAAGAAACCGGCCAGCTGCAAGCTGGGACGGTTGGCCTCAGGACTTGTGATGGGAATTTCTCTGTAATTCTCAGCGCCATACACCAGTTCAAGATTTTGCTCATCAATTAGAGTTCCTAACTTAACAAAAACATCCATATGCCCGCATCCTTTCGTGTTTCAGTACTGTTTTTATTTTGACACAACAAACCATTTTAAGTATATCACACATTTTGCAAGATGTAAACAAAAAGGAAAAATGTTTTAATGATATTTGGTAAAAAAACAGAAAAATATAGCGTAGTTACTAGACTTTTTGCTCTGTATGATGTATAATGATATATATTTATGCAAGGAGGTCATGTAATGCGTGCAGTTATCACTGTTGTAGGACAAGATAAAATTGGCATTATTGCAGAGGTCAGCCGTGTTTTATCTGAAAACAAAATTAATATTTTAGATATTTCACAAACCATTATGCAGGATATGTTCACTATGATTATGTTGGTCGATGTTGAGAAGTCTGATGTGAGCTTTAAGGAAATTTCTGACCGGTTAGATAAACTGGGAGAGAAACTTTCCCTTTCCATTCGTATTCAGCATGAGGATTTGTTTCATTCCATGCACAGAATTTAACCGGATAGAAACAGGTTAACAAAACAGGAGGCTTTTCATGTTAAATTCTTTGGAAATTTTAGAAACCGTTAAAATGATTGCAGAAGAGCATCTAGACATCCGTACCGTCACCATGGGTATTTCTCTTTTGTCTTGTGCCGGCAGCGATGTGAAAACGGTTTGTAATCAGGTATATGATAAAATCACCCGTCAGGCAGAAAAACTGGTAAAAACAGCAGAGGATATTGAAACGGAATATGGCATTCCCATTATTAATAAGCGTATTTCCGTGACGCCGGCTTCAATGATACTGGGCGGAACGCCAACACCCTCTGATTTTGTGCAGCTTGCCAAAATCCTTGACAGAGCGGCGGAAACAACAGGTGTTAATTTTATCGGCGGCTTTTCTGCGCTGGTGCATAAGGGCATGACGGTGGGTGATGCGGCGCTGATTGCCTCTATCCCTGAGGCTCTTCGGGTGACAGAGCGTGTTTGTTCCAGCGTGAATGTGGGCACCACCCGTGCCGGCATTAATATGGATGCCGTTGCGCAGATGGGGCGCATTATCAAAGAAACTGCCGAGCTGACAAAAGAAAGAGACGGTTTTGGCTGTGCCAAACTGGTGGTATTTTGCAATGCCGTGGAGGACAATCCCTTTATGGCCGGTGCTTTTTGTGGCGTGGGTGAGCCTGATGCCGTTATCAATGTGGGTGTTTCCGGTCCCGGTGTTGTGAAATGTGCCTTAGAAGAGGTGCGTGGGGCCGACTTTGGTGTTGTGGCTGAAACCATTAAAAAGACAGCTTTTAAAATCACTCGTATGGGTCAGTTGGTGGCGCAGGAGGCTTCCCGTCGCCTGCAGGTTCCCTTTGGTATTGTGGATTTATCTTTAGCGCCGACCCCTGCTGTGGGTGATAGTGTTGCGCATATTTTAGAGGAGATGGGTCTTGAGCGTTGCGGCACTCACGGCACAACAGCGGCATTGGCGCTTTTAAATGATGCGGTTAAAAAAGGCGGTGTTATGGCCAGCTCTTATGTTGGTGGTCTTTCCGGTGCTTTTATTCCCGTCAGTGAAGATGCCGGCATGATTGAGGCGGCGCAAGTGGGTGCCCTTTCTTTAGATAAGTTAGAGGCCATGACCTGTGTTTGCTCTGTTGGACTTGATATGATTTGTGTCCCCGGCGACACAACAGCTGAAACCCTCAGCGCCATTATTGCCGACGAGGCGGCCATTGGCATGGTGAATAACAAAACAACAGCTGTACGCCTGATTCCCGCACCGGGTAAAAAGGTGGGCGACATGGTAGAGTTTGGCGGCTTGTTGGGAACAGGACCTGTTATGCCGGTGAACTCTTATGAAAGCGGTGCATTTATTGCCCGTGGCGGACGGATTCCGGCCCCCATTCACAGCCTGCGAAACTAAAGAGATAGATAAACAAAAACCCGGGATATGATGTTCATATCCCGGATTTTTTTGCAATATTAAAGTTTTGTTTTTAAATCTTCTAAAGCACGGCGACGATGGCTGATGGCATTTTTCTTTTCGGCGGATAGTGTGCCGAAGCTTTCTTCGTAGTCAAGTGAGTAAAAAACAGGGTCATAGCCAAAACCCATGTTGCCCATAGGGGCCTCTAAAATGCGTCCCTCGCAACTGCCTTCGCCATAGAGGGTTTCTCCCTCTTTTGTTATAAGACAAATGGCACAAAAAAACCGTGCGGTGCGCTCTTTGGATGGAACATTTTTAAGTGCGCAAAGCAGCTTTTCAACATTTTCTTCATCGGTGGCATTTTCGCCTGCGTAGCGAGCAGAATAAATGCCCGGAGCACCATCCAAAGCATCGACAGACAGGCCGGAGTCGTCAGCTAAAACGGAACAATCAGTTTGCTTTCGCAGGGCAGCTGCCTTGATATAGGCATTTTCAAAAAAATCTTTACCGTTTTCTTCAGCGTCAAAATTAAAACCTGCCTCTTTTGCGCCAAGTACTTCATAATCTGACAAAATGACTTTAATCTCTTTTAATTTGCCCAGGTTCCCTGTTGCAACAATCAGCTTTTTCTTTTCATTTGACATGTTTTTCACCACCGATATAATTTATTTTCTCTCATCTTGAGCGGTTTTTTCTATCAAGAGAAGAGTGGATAAGTAAAAATCCCCGTACAACAGTACGAGGATTTTTGGCGCGCCCGGAGAGATTCGAACTCCCGACCTACTGGTTCGTAGCCAGGCACTCTATCCAGCTGAGCTACGGGCGCAGGATGTAAACAAGTGCGTCTATATCAACGCAACAGTAATAGTATAGCACATCCTAAAAGAAAAAGCAAGTCCTTTTTTTAAAAAATTGAAAAAAGTTATAAGGGTCAGCAAGATAGTTAAAAACGCAAAACCCGCCTTCGTGACCAGACAGACAACACAAGGCCCACCGCCAGAAAATTGGTTAACGCACTGGAACCGCCATAACTTAAAAAGGGCAGGGGAATACCGGTTACGGGCATTAAACCGATGCACATTAAAATATTTTCAAAGGTGTGGAACATAAACATAGAGGCGATGCCGATGCACATAAAACAACCCAGTTCATTTTTAGCGCGCAGGCCGATATTAATGCAACGGATAATCAAAAGGGCAAGCAGCACCAGCACAATGATGCAGCCAATAAAGCCGAATTCTTCACCAAAGACACCGTAAATGAAGTCTGTTTCTTTTTCAGGCAGCATAGCCAATTGGTTTTGAGGACCCTGCATGTAGCCCCGACCTAAAAATTCACCGGAGCCAATGGCAATTTTGGATTGTAAAACCTGATAGCCGGCACCCATGGCATCCCGTTCAGGATTTAAGAAGACTAAAATGCGCTCCCTTTGATAGGGTCGCATCAACACAAACCATGCAAAGGGTGCAAAAGCCACAAAAGCACCAATACCCGCAAAAATATACTTAAACGAAAGACCTGCAGCAAAAAGCATACACAAAAACATAAACAGAAAAACAAGAGCTGTTCCGGTGTCATTTTGCAAAATGACTAAGCCGGTTAAAACAGCAAAGTGCATAAACAATTGCAGTAAAACCTTGGGACTGTTCACATTTTCATGCTGTTTTGACAGATGAATCGAAAAGGTAATGCAAAAGGCTATTTTTACAAGCTCAGAGGGCTGAATACCGATACTACCCAATCGAATCCAGCTGTTTGCACCTGTTTCATCCTTACCCTCACCAAAAAGCAGGACAAAAAGAAGGATTAAAACGCTGCCAATGTAGATGAATTTTGCAAAGTCGGTGTATGACTCATAGTCTATTGCGGCCACAAAGAGCATACCAACAAGACCCAGACAAATGGCCAAGGCCTGCACCAAAACCTGTCGGCTGCCTTCGTCAGAACGAACGGCACTGGCAATCATCAACACACCCAAGAGCGCCAAAACCACAGCTATGGTAATCAATACATAATCCAGTTGTTTAAAATAATCCTTAAGGTCTTTCATGATGTGCTCCGTTATCTTTCTCAAGATGCAGTTTATTGCAACCCGATGTATTTTCTTTGATTCAGTTTTATTATAACAACATTTTTGTTTAAGGTAAAGATATTTTTATTTTTTTATATAAAAAAATAAAAATATGTATGGACTTTGTTTTAGAAGTGTGATAAAATAATATAGAAAACAAATTCCATGTAAAAGAGGAGAGGAAGAGGCATGACAGAGGGACAGCTTCCTAAAGCCTGGAATGATTTAATAGAAAAATTGAATTACATGCCGGCTGTGGTTAAGGCGATTGAGAAAATCCATGATACCAGCTGGAGCGCGACGCTGGGCAAACATGATTACTATGAAATGGTTTACATCAAAAAAGGAACGGCAACCTTTGTGATTGATGGCATTGATGTGCAGGTGGTTCCTAATTCTGTGGTAATCATAAAACCCCAAAAGTCTCATAAATTCATTGTCAGCACCGAAAATTGCGAGTTGATTGTGTTGCATTTTCAGCTCAAAGGAAAAAAAGACTCTGGTGGCAGCCATGCTTCTTTAAATGACTTTATGGACTATATTGAAGATGAGTCCACCGGTGCATATCTTTATTTAAAGCTGAACAAGAAAAATGACATTGTTTATGTTATGAACCGGATTTTGCGGGAACGACTTAAGTTTCAGGTTTGGGGAGATTTTTTAAGTTGTCTTTTGATTATGGAGCTGTTTGTTCTTTTATCCCGTGCCTTAAAGCAAGAGTGGGAGCAAAGTGCCAAAAACCGTAACCTAAAGCTTCATGAGCTTTTAAACATTGCTAAAGAATATATTGATAATAACTATGCTAAGGAACTGACTCTGTCGCAGGTGGCAAAATATATTTATCTTTCTGATAGTTATTTTGCCCATTCTTTTAAGGACAAATTTGGAATCAGCCCTAAATGCTATATTTTAAAAATAAGGGTTTTAGAGGCAAAGTCACTTCTTGCAAATACGGACTTACGCATTGCCGATGTGGCCCGCTCCGTTGGATTTTCCAGTCAGCAGCGGTTTAATGATATTTTCAGAAAATACACACAAATGACACCCCTGCGGTATCGGCAAAAGAAAAAGCAGGAACGGATGAATATGGAATAATGCAAAATTAAAAGGGCGCTGCAATTTTGAATTGCAGCGCCCTTTGTTATTGTGATTTATTATTCAGCTTTCTTGGAAAGAATCAGGTTTGTGATGATACCCAAAATCAAAGCACAAGCAATGGCGGTGATGGTTACTTTGCCAAAGTTAAGAGTGAGACCACCGATGCCGGCGATTAAGATAACGCTGACAACAAAGAGGTTTTTGTTGTCGTCTAAGTCAACATGTTTAAACATTCTCAAACCACTTACAGCAATAAAGCCATAAAGAGCCATGCAAACACCACCCATTACGCAGGAAGGAATGGAATTAACAAAGGCTACAAAAGGTGCAATGAAAGCAACTAAGATTGCGCCGATAGCAGCTGTGATGATGGTCACAACAGA
>JAFYVH010000013.1 GCA_017549205.1 Clostridia bacterium
CGGGAATTAATGATTTCTTAAAAAGATTACATAGCTTGGGTGTAAAGATGTGTGTTGCAACTGTGACAGATAAACCTATTGTGGAAGATGTTCTGAAACGATTGAAAATCTATGAGTATTTCTCGGAAATATTTACTTGTGCCGAAGTTGGCTATAATAAGGAAACACCTGAGATTTACAGAGAAGCTCTAAAACATCTTGGAACTGAAAAAACGGAAACAGTAGTTTTTGAAGATGTTTTTCACGCTTTAAAAACTGCTAAAAAAGATGGATTTAAGATTGCGGCAGTATATGATTCACATGAGCCAAGACAAAAGGAAATGAAAGAAATTTCAGATTACTATATAACAGATTTTGATAGTTTTTGTTTTAAGACGAAAATGAAAACGGCACTTTCTATTGCCGGTAGTGATTCAAGTGGCGGTGCAGGTGTTCAGGCAGATATTAAAACTATGACAATGAACGGTGTTTATGCAATGAGTGCAATTACGGCACTTACTGCTCAAAATACTCTTGGAGTAAGAGCGATTTTAGATTCGACACCTGAATTTTTAAAAGAACAACTTGACGCGGTATTTGAAGATATATTCCCTGATAGCGTAAAAATAGGAATGGTATCATCAAATGAGCTGATAGATGTAATTGCAGAACGGTTAAAGTTTTATAATGCAAAAAATATTGTAGTAGATCCCGTAATGGTAGCGACAAGCGGGTCTGCTCTGATAAAGACAGATGCAATTAAAACATTGGTTTCAAAACTTTTGCCATTAGCAACTCTTATAACTCCCAATATTCCGGAAGCAGAAATTTTATCTGATATGAAAATATGTGATAAAAAAGATATGATTAAGGCGGCAAAGTGTATCAGCGTTAGTTTTGGTTGTAGTGTTCTGTTAAAAGGCGGACATAGTATAAATGATGCTAATGACCTTTTATATGAAAATGGTAGGCTTGTATGGTTTGATGGTAAAAGAATTGACAATCCTAACACGCACGGAACGGGATGCACTTTATCAAGCGCCATAGCATCAAATCTTGCAAAAGGACTTAGCCTTGTGGATTCTGTAAAGAAAGCAAAAAAATACATATCTGATGCACTTGCCGCAGGTCTTGATTTAGGAAATGGTTCAGGACCAATGAAACATAATTTTATATTAAGCGATGGCATCTAAACCGTTCGGCTCTTTCAGAAAAAAAGACAGATTTCTTATGAGAAATCTGTCTTTTTTTCAGCTAAATTGCCTGTGGCAGCTAAATATGCTTTGCACGCTTATGGCGTAATTTAGCTACTCCGAAGGAATTATTTAGCTATTGCGGAACAATAATTTCACTTTGCACGAAAGTGCAAAATCTAGATAGAAACTGTTGCTTCTATTATGACCATGAAAGCCAAACAGAAAGGACACCATCACCAAACAATAGTGATAATGTCCTAATGTTTTACTATATCAAGGCTCGTCATTTGTCGTATCTCTGTCGTAAAATAACAAATATCAAACGATGTATTATGCTTGAAATAGCTTGTTTTAAGCCATTTTACTTATCAAGTGGCTTCATTGTCGGGAAGAGCAATACATCACGGATGGCGGCAGAGTCAGTGAGCAGCATGCACATGCGGTCGATACCAAAACCGATACCACCTGTGGGCGGCATGCCGATTTCCAGTGCGTTCATAAAGTCTTCATCTGTGGTGTTGGCTTCTTCGTCGCCTAAAGCTAAAAGCTCTTCTTGTGCGCGGAAGCGTTCACGCTGATCGATGGGGTCATTGAGCTCGGAATAAGCGTTGGCCATTTCCCAGCCGTTCATGAAGAACTCAAAGCGTTCAACATATTCGGGATTTTCAGGTTTTTTCTTTGTTAAGGGAGAAATTTCAATGGGATGGTCCATAACAAAGGTAGGCTGCAAAAGATGTTCTTCTGCATAGTCTTCAAAGAAGAGATTTAAGATGTCACCCTTTTTGTGATGCTCTTCATATTCAACATGATGCTCTTTGGCAACGGCACGGGCTTCTTCAACCGTGTGAATCTGGTCAAAGTCAACACCGGCATATTTTTTAACTGCCTCAACCATAGTGATGCGCTCGAAAGGCTTGCCCAAATCCATTTCAATGCCGTTATACACAATTTTGGTGGTACCCAAAACCTCTTGTGCCACATGGCGATAGAGATTTTCGGTTAAATCCATCATGCCGTGATAGTCGGTGTATGCCTGATAGAGTTCCATCAGGGTAAATTCGGGATTATGACGAGTGTCTAAACCTTCGTTACGGAACACACGACCAATTTCATATACCTTTTCCAAACCGCCAACAATCAAGCGCTTTAAGTAAAGCTCAAGAGAGATGCGGAGCTTGAAGTCTTCATTCAATGCGTTAAAATGAGTTTCAAAAGGACGGGCAGCAGCACCACCGGCATTAGAAACAAGCATGGGGGTTTCCACCTCTAAAAAGCCCTGCTGGTTTAAATAGCTGCGGATGGTGGAGATGATTTTTGAACGCTTAATAAAAGTATCTTTAACCTCGGCATTCATAATCAAATCAACATAACGCTGACGATAGCGAGTATCGGTATCGGTTAAGCCGTGGAACTTCTCAGGTAGGGGTTGCAAGGATTTGGATAAAAGTGTATATTGGTCAATTTTAACTGAAATTTGTCCGGTCTGGGTGGTGAACACTTCACCGGATGCGCCCACGATGTCACCAATATCCAACTTTTTAAATGCATCATATTCATCGCCGAGCAAATCTTTTTTCACGAAAAGCTGCATGCGACCATCAATATCCTGCACATCGCAGAACATAACTTTACCCATGCCGCGTTTAGACATTAAACGGCCTACAACGGTAACGGTTTTGCCCTCTAACTCAGCATAGTTATCTTCAATTTCCTTTGTTGTATGTGTTCTGTCGAATTTAACATGCACAAAGGGGTCTTTGCCGGCATCTTGCAAATCTTTCAGTTTGTCGCGGCGTACCTGTAAAATTTCGCTTAAATCTGTTTCGTGTACTTGTTGTTGCTGCATGAATACCCTCCAAAAATTTAATCTTTATCCTTTTTTTTATGGTCTTTATGCAGAGTGGATGTATCACCTGCCCAAAACACCATATATTATATGTAAATAATCATACACTATTTCATTGTACTACAAAAAGTGGAATTTGTAAAATACTTTTTGAAAAAATTACAAAATATCTCCAATCGGCACAAAAACTATTGATTTTTTTTCTTAAAATGGTATAATGATAGTGTGTATTTCTTTATACATTTACAGATGTTCTTGATTTGAACAGATAAGGGGATGTGAAATTTGGAGAAAATAGTGGTTAAGGGAGGCAAAAAGCTTTACGGCGAAGTTAGCGTTAGTGGTGCTAAAAACGCCGTAGTTGCTATTATACCGGCTGCTATTTTGGTTGATGGAATTTGTATCGTTGAAAATGTGCCTGACATTCAGGATGTCAGGGTACTTATTGCCATATTAGAAAACATGGGTGCAAGTGTCGCCTTTACAGATGAGAGCACACTCAAAATTGATTGCCGTGCAATCTCTAAGCAGAATGAGCCCGATGCCCTGATGCGAAAGATGCGTGCGTCATACTATCTGTTAGGAGCGTTGCTTGGCCGTTTTCGTGCGGCTAAGGTGACAATGCCCGGCGGTTGTTCTTTCGGTGTTCGACCGATTGACCAGCACATTAAGGGCTTTGAAGCTTTGGGCGCATCTGTTTGGCAAGATAGCGATGTGATTGTTGCATCAGCCGAAGAGCTTAAGGGTACAAATGTATATTTGGATATTGTCAGCGTGGGCGCAACCATTAACATTATGCTGGCGGCAGTACTAGCAGAGGGCGTGACCGTCATTGAAAATGCGGCAAAAGAGCCGCACATTGTTGATTTGGCAAACTTTTTAAATGCCATGGGTGCCAATGTTAAGGGCGCAGGTACTGATGTGATTAAGGTAACTGGTGTGAAAAAGCTTTCCGGCGGAGCTTATTCCATCATTCCCGACCAGATAGAGGCGGGCACCTTTATGGTTGCAGCGGCAGCTACCGGCGGCAATGTACTGGTGAAAAATATCATTCCCAAGCACATGGAATCCATTAGTGCAAAGCTTATTGAGGTGGGCGCCAAGATAACAGAACATGATGACAGCATTCGGGTAGAAGGAGATGGTGAGCTATCCGGTGTGAATATTAAAACCCAACCTTATCCCGGATATCCTACGGACATGCAGCCACAGATTGTGGCACTTTTGTCAACGGCAAAAGGCATCAGCCTGGTGACAGAAGGGGTTTGGGATAATCGCTTTCAATATGTGGGAGAGCTGCTTAGAATGGGTGCCGACATTCGTGTAGACGGCAAATCCGCCTTTATAAATGGTGTTGACCATTTAACAGGTGCTCCTGTTCGTGCTACCGATTTGCGCGGTGGTGCCGGCATGGTTATTGCCGGACTGATAGCAGAAGGTACCACAGAAATTACAGATATTCAGTATATTGACCGTGGCTATGAAAAGATTGAAGAAAAATTCAAAGCCTTGGGTGCTGATATTTATCGTGTAAATTCCTGAGTTTATAAAATCTCTTAAAGTCCGTTTAAAGCCCACAGCCAAGGACAGGGAGTTTTAATTTTAAAAGTGAAAATTTGTGGGCAGAAAGGCAAGGAAAAATTCATGAAAAATTGTAAGATTATGTTGGCCGGCTTTGGTGGACAGGGTATTTTGTTTGCAGGCAAGGTACTGGCGTATGCCGGCTTAAAAGCAGGCCGGGAAGTTTCTTGGTTGCCCTCTTACGGTCCTGAAATGCGCGGTGGTACAGCAAACTGCAGCGTGGTTATTTCAGATAAGCCGGTTGGCTCACCCATCATTCCCAATCCTGATGTTTTAATTGCTATGAACCGTCCTTCATTGGATAAATTTGAAGCTACATTACCGGCAGGTGGCATTGTCATTACTGACAGTTCCTTGGTCGACCGTGAGGTTGAACGGGAGGATGTAACTGTTATCAAAATTCCTGCCCGCGAAATTGCTCTTGAAAACGAGCTGGGCAATCTGGCTAACATGGTTATTGTTGGTCGCCTGTTAAAAGAAACCGGTCTTTACACCTTAGATGAAATTAAAGCCGGTCTTGAAAAGAGCATTCCCCCCACAAAAGCTGCATTATATGAAAAGAATGTAAAAGCGATTGAATTGGGTTATCAGTATGCATAATGGCGGCTTTACACAGCATGGTCCCCGTACCTTAACCTGCGATATGCTGTCGCAAAATGGCCAAGTTCGTCATGGTTTTTCTCTTAACAGAGAAGGCGTTAGCGCCGGTCGGTTTGCCTCATTAAATTTAGGGGTACATACAAAAGACCAGAAGAAAGCCGTGGAAGAAAATTTTGCTTTATTTTGCCGTGAATTATCCATTGACCCCGAGCATTTGGTTTTGGCACAACAAACACACAGCACAAACATTCGTGCGGTGACAAAGAAAGATGTGGGCAAGGGTCTTTATAAGGAAAGTGACTTTTTTGAAACAGATGGGCTCATCACCGATGAGCCGGGTGTTGCCCTTGCAACCTTTTATGCAGACTGCACGCCCATTTTGCTGTTTGACCCGGTAACGCGCGCTATTGGCTCGGTTCATTCCGGCTGGCGAGGTACTTTGGGAAAAATCGTGCAGCACGCCGTGCTGGCTCTAAAAAAGCATTATGGAAGCCGCCCAGAAGATATTCTGGTTGCCATGGGTCCTTCGATTAAAAGTTGCCATTTTGAAGTGGATGCCGATGTTTATTATGCTTTTGCGGAACGCTTCAGAGGTGCAGTAGAGCGAAACACAAAAAAACTTGGCGAAAAGTTTTATATCAACACCGATGCTTTAAATGTGCAATCTCTGCTGGAGGTGGGTGTTCCGGAGTCGCAAATCAGTATTTGCCATCTGTGTACCTATTGTGAAAAAGACATGTTTTTCTCACACAGACGCAGCGGCGAAACAGGGCGCATGTGCGCGGTGATTGAATTAATTTAGAAATAGATGATACAAAAGATAAAAAAGGGGTGGCATAATGGAACGAGTTGTGTTGGTTGTTGATGATGAAAAACCGATTCTTGACATTTTAAAGTTTAACCTCGAAAAAGAGGGATTTCGTGTTTTAGGTGCAAGTGATGGCGAAGAAGGCTTGGTGCTGGCGCTGACACAGAATCCGGACCTCATCTTGCTTGACATCATGTTGCCGAAAATTGACGGCTTTGATGTTTGCAAGCGCATCCGTGAAAAATCCAATGTGCCGATTATCATGATAACAGCGCGAGAAGAAGAAGTTGATAAAGTTTTAGGACTCGAGCTGGGTGCCGATGACTACATAACAAAACCCTTTAGCGTTCGTGAGGTTTTGGCCCGTGTCAAAGCAAACATGCGGCGCTTTGCAGGGGAAAACGATGCCACAGCACAGGATATCATTGTTGCGGCCCGAGATTTGGTGATTAATACCACCAAATATGAGGCCATTAAAAACGGAACAACTTTAGATTTAACCCTGCGTGAATATGAGCTTTTAAAGTTCTTGGTTACACAGCCAAACCGTATTTTTTCCCGTGAGGCACTATTATCAAGTGTATGGGGCTATGAGTTTTACGGTGATGTGCGCACGGTAGATGTTACGGTTCGCCGTCTGCGTGAAAAGCTTGAGGACGATTCAAGCAATCCGCGTTACATTTTGACCAAACGCGGTGTGGGTTATTATTTTAATAAAACGACAGAATAGTACAGCACGGATAATTCGAAATCTTTCGGATTATCCGTGAACTGTCAGAGGAGCGGTATCATGTTTAAAAACCTGCAATGGAAGATTGTGGCCATTTTTGTTTTAATGGTTTTGGCAATTCTTTTTGTTGTCGGAACATTTTTAATTGTGTCTGTTACTAATTTTTATCATAACTCTTTTGCAGGCGAAATGGATTCTATCTTCACCGAGTCGTTTATTGAGCAGATGGAGGCCGGCACAAAAGATGATGCAGATTATGTGCAGCGGGTTATGTCTGCCCATATGGCCCGTATGGGTATCGATTCTTACCGCAACTATTACATTATTGACGGCGGAAGCGGAATGGTTATTGGCAGCTCTGCCTCAGTACAGGAAACCTTTTCCATGCAAACGCCTAACTTAATTTCCGCTCTTTCGGGTCAGGTTGGCAAAAGCATCAGCTCGCAAGCAGCCGTGATGGATTATGCCGTGCCCATTCAAGGCGCAGATTCTTTGAGTATCATTTATGTGCGCGATACCAAAGAAGAACTGACAGAGGTTATCGAAAGAATTTACAATATTATTCTGCAAACCTTGATGCTGGCGGTGACGATTTCGCTGATTTTCGGATATTTTCTGTCCCGTACCATCACAACGCCTATTTCTAACCTAACGCAAAAGGCAAAGGGTTTGGCAGAAGGTGAATTTGAAACTAAAATTGAGGTTAAATCCAGCGACGAAATTGGTACGCTGACGGCCACTTTTAATGATATGTCTGCAAAACTGCAAGATGCCATGTTGCAAATGTCCACCGAGAAAAACAAGATTGAGGCTATTTTGCTTAATATGACAGACGGGGTTATGGCCTTTTCAACAGATGGCAGCTTGATTCACATTAACCCCACGGCAAGAAAAATGTTTTCCATTTCAGAGGAAGAAACCATCGAATTTGACCCGTTCTTTATGGAACATCAGCTGGATATTCAACTGGGTGACTTGCTCTATTTAGAAGATAATCGTTTTATGGAGCGTGACATTAAACTGGAACATGTTTCCATTAAGGCGAGCTTTGTTGTTTTTGAAGATGAGCTTGACAACACAGGCGGCGTTTTGGTGGTGCTGCACGATGTTACCCGCCAGCAAAAGCTTGAAAATTCCCGTCGTGAGTTTGTGGCCAATGTTTCCCACGAATTGCGCACACCACTGGCAACCATTCAGTCCTATGCGGAAACGCTGCTTGATATGGTGGATGGAACGGAAATGCCGACAAGTTTTATTAACACCATTATGAACGAAACCGGCAGAATGACTCGCCTGGTTAAAGATTTGTTGGTACTTTCAAGTTTAGAACAATCTGACCAACTGAAAAAAACGGAATTTAACATGAAAACGCTTTTGACGGATGTAGTAGACACCATGGAACTGGTGGCAAAAGAGCAGGGTCATCGTCTGACATTGACGGCTCGTGCCTTTTCCCGTCCTTTTTATGGCGACCGTGACCGCTTGGAGCAGGTTTTATATAACATCATTTCCAACTCAATTAAATACACACCAAATGGTGGAAAAATTGAGATTAGTGCCGGTCAGGTTTATAACAGTGTCTATATTAAGGTAAAAGATAATGGCATCGGTATCCCTGAAAAAGACCTGGGGCGCTTGTTTGAACGCTTTTACCGGGTCGATAAAGCAAGAAGCCGGGAAAAAGGTGGAACAGGCCTGGGACTTGCTATTTCTAAGAACATTGTAGATGCACACGAGGGAACAATTTCGGTAGCCAGCCAGGTTGATGAGGGCACTGAAGTGACTATCACCCTGCCGCTTTTACCACCGGTTAAAAAGGAAGAATCGTTGTAAAAATGTAAATGGAACATAATCTTTCTGTAACACGAATGTAAAAAACATGTGTTACAATGTATATAGGATAATGTCATTAGGTATGCTTTTTTGGCAGTTAGGGAGGTGCTTTACATGGTTTTAAAACGCTTATTTCACAACGCGACTAAAATCGGCGTTGTTTTAATGCTTTTGGTTGTTATGATGAGTGCGACGGTGCAGGCATATGCAGCACCTGATGTTTTGCCGACTGCAGTTGAGTCAACTGCTGAAGAGTTGGTAACATTAAAAGCACCGGAACAATTAATAACATCAACAAACAACAGAAAGTTGCCCATTTCGGCAACAGCACCGCAGGGCGCTTTGGTATCGGTTTATCGGTATAACTATGCAACGGGATATTATCACAAAATTACCGTTGGTGATGTGCCTTTAGAAGCTGTGGTTGGTTCAACCATGTTATTTGCCGGTCAGGTGGATTTAAACTCAGGTATGAACAAGTTTTTAATTCGTGGTGCATGGGATGATTCAGCCTATACAGTGGTTAAATTTGAAGTTAATGTTTTAAACGACGGTTTTATGGATCGTATTAAAAGCGTTATCAGCACAATTTTTAACTAAAGCGGCGAATCGGACTTATATATGGTTGTATGATTATGGGGTGTCTCGGTGGTTTTCATCCGTTCAGAATGAAAACGGCGGATGCCCTATTTTTCTATAATGTGCGCGGGCAAAATACGAAAACAGAAAGGCAGGGAAAAGGGAATGCTGAAAAAGTCAATTAAAGACATAGTGTTGGCACTATTGGTTTTTGTTGCCTTTGTTTTGGTGTATCAAATCTGGTTTAACAGCTATTTTCTGCCCAATGGTTCAGATTATGTTTTAAAAAGCCTGCGCAGTAACATCATCACCCCTATTGTAAGACTTTTAGAGGGGCGGTCTAATGCTGACATCTCTCAAAACCTTCAGGAGCTTTTTAAACCTGAAAAAATTGTTTTGCATGTTTCAGGTGACAGACGGGTATATTCTAACGGCGGAGAAGGTTTTAGTCAGGTGCGCGCCATGGCAGGTGAAATCATTAGTCGATGTATGCTGGGTGATTATACGGTTAAAAGCAAAGAAACTGTAGATACAGAGAGCTTTTATAATGTCTTAAAAGGCAAATCAATCTACGTTGATTATGGAAAAGATTGTGATTATCGCTTGTTTTCATTTGGTGTTTGCGGACAGGAAAAAAACCGCTTTACAGAAGATTTAAGTGTCATCCGTGGTTACATCATAGGTTTGCATGATGGCATTATGAACGATTTTTCTCTTTATATCATGGACCAGAAAAGCGGAAACATATACCGCTATATGTTAGAGGGAGACAAAGAACAAATAGAGGCCACTATGAATGAATTTATGCTAGAGCCTACAAATAGCGGCATCCCCTCTTATTCTTTTGAGCTGAACTTTCATAAAGAACAAGAACAAATGGAAACCAAGGTTGTTTTTGAGCCACTTCTTTTGATGGACCTTGTGCCCAAAACTCTGCCCCATATTAACAGCATGGACCAAAGCGAGTTGGAGCGTCTTTTGCAGGATGACCTGATTGATAATGTGCTGGAGGCTTTTTCCATTGATGGCAGCACCACTCGTAAATATATTGATTTGGATAATGAGCGGGTGTTTGTTGAAAACGATGCCACCTTAACCATCTATCCCAATGGCCTGCTTGAATATCAGACTGTACAGGGAGGACGCGGACTGAACATAACAGGTGGCGCAAATCAGGGTGTTTATGACATTTATGCAGCAACGACTCATGCCGTAGATTTTGTGGCACGGCTATGCAACTATATGCCACCGGACTATTTTGAACACTTGCAGCTTAACACTGATTTAACAGAAGATGCCCAGCAAAATGGGGTTTATCGCATTTGCTTTGACTATTGCATTGATGGAACACCTCTACAACATAAAACGCAAGACGGCTATAGCCACACCATTGAAATGGAAATCGAAAATGGCTACTTAAAGTCATATAAGCAATATGTAAAAGACTATGAAAAAACAGAGGGTGTTTGGCAACAAGAACCCATGCTCAAGGCAGCAGATGCTTTGGTGGATGCCCATTATACCGATAAGGCACTTTACATTGAAAAAATCGGTGTTTGCTATGTCGAAAATCGTGATGGAACTGTGGCACCTGTGTGGGCGGCTGTTGTTGATGGTTATGACAGAATGATAGAATAAATAGGGGTGAAGAGATGAACTGGGGTCGTGCAAAAACCATTTTAATAATCCTGTTTTTAGTGACAGATATTTTTCTGTCATACATTTTGGTGCAAACCAAGATGGGCACAACCCGTATCTCAAACGAAACCATTTTGACAACCGTGCAGGTTTTAGAAAAAAATGGTTTGACGGTCTCTAAAGACATCATTCCCAATCGCCGACCGGATAATCAAAATGTGGTTATGCGGAATATATTTGATGATACGCAGGAAATAGCAGACATTCTGCTGGGTGAGTACGAAGTTACCAAACAGGATGACGGGCAACATATATATCAATATACAAGCAGCAGGGCAGAATTGCGGAGCAGTGACGAAGGCTTCATATTTACGCTTCTTAAATCACCTGTGCCCTATGTTAAAGAAAAAGAACCGACGCCGGAAGATATGCAGACAAAAGTTTTAGACCAGCTTGCAAAACTCGGATTTGCCAAAAAAGAGATTTTTGTTGACAAAGGCCACATGGAGGAGGGGCTGTATCGCTCTTTTGCAGTGCCTCTTTACCGTGGGATGAAAATTTATGGCGTTTCAATGGAAATCGTGGCAGACAGCGAGGGGGTTGTATCCCTCTCGGGGAATTGGTTTAAGCCGGAAAAAACAGAGAGTTATGAAAAGGAGCAGCTACTGGATATCACGGCGGTGCTCACAGGTTTGATTTATCGTGAAGATTGTAAAAACATGAAAATCAGTGTCATTGAAAGTGCGTATCATGTGTCGGGGGACTATTTAAACAGCCGCGAGCTCGTGGCTGTGCCTGTTTATATCATACAAGACGAAAAGGGAAACAAGGTGTATTTTGATGCTCGTATGGGCAACATGATAGCAGAATGACAGAAAGTTAGTGGCAAGATAGAGCGACAAAACATGGGGAAGGAATGGTAAGACAATGTTGGTAGATGTAGCAGAAATTAAGATTCAGTCAGGAAATGGTGGTAACGGATTGGTTTCTTTTCGCCGTGAAAAATATGTGGCAGCAGGCGGACCGGATGGCGGCGACGGCGGTCGTGGCGGCGATGTTATCTTTTTGGCCGATTCAAGACTTTTAACCCTGATGGATTTTCGATACAAAAAAGAATATAAAGCGCAAAACGGCGGCGATGGTCGTGGCTCAAAATGCACAGGCACCAGCGGAGAACCCTTATACATTCGCGTGCCGGTGGGTACTTTGGTTAAAGATGCAGAAACGGACAGACCCATCGCCGATTTAAACTGCGACGGAGCACAGTTTGTGGCAGCTCGTGGTGGTAATGGTGGCTGGGGCAATGTTCATTTTGCAACCCCCACAAGACAAGTTCCCAAATTTGCAAAACCCGGTCAACGCGGTATAACAAGACGGATTAAACTGGAGCTTAAGCTTTTGGCAGATGTAGGTTTGGTGGGCTTTCCCAATGTGGGCAAATCCACACTTCTTTCTGTGGTCAGCAGCGCCCGTCCTAAAATTGCCAACTATCATTTCACCACACTTGAGCCTAATTTAGGCGTTATTTATGTGGGGGAGGGCGATAGCTTTGTTATGGCGGATATTCCCGGCATCATCGAGGGTGCCAGCGAGGGCGCAGGGCTTGGACATGAATTTTTGCGCCATGTGGAAAGAACAAGGCTTTTACTACACCTTGTGGATGTTTCCGGCATTGAGGGTCGCAATCCTTTAGAAGATTTTGATACCATTTGTGAAGAAATGCGCCGTTACAATCCATTGCTTGCTGAAAAACCGCAAATTGTGGTGGCAAACAAAACGGATATTATTACCGACATGGAGGCCTATGAAGCCTTTAAAAAGGAAATCGAAGAGCGCGACCTTTTGTTGTTTGAAATTTCAGCAGCAACAAAAAAAGGTACCCGAGAGCTCATGGCATTTGCTTCAGGCTGCCTGAAAGAGTTGCCTGTTCCCGAGCAGGTTATTTATGAAGATACAATGCAGGAGCAGGAGCCGGAGGAATTAACCTTCACCATTGTGCAAGAGGGCGAGGCTTATCGTGTGGAAGGCAGCCGTGCTGAATATATTGTGGCTCACACCAATTTCTCTGACTATGAATCATTGCAATTCTTTCAAAAATCTTTGCGCGACAGCGGCATCATTGATGCTTTGGAAAAAGCCGGCGTTCAGGAAGGCGATTTGGTGCGTATGGATGACCTTGAGTTTGAATTTGTTCACTAAAAGAAAAGGGGCATGCAGATGAAAGAAATCAAGCTGCAATCACCCGCAAAAATCAATCTTTCCTTATCGGTTTTAGGCAAGCGGGATGACGGATATCATAACATTGAAAGTGTAATGCAAACCGTAGACTTTGGTGATACGGTGACCATAGCCTTCACAGAAACACCGGGGATAACCCTAAAGACCAACATAAAAGACCTGCCCACAGACGAAACCAACATTGCCTATAAAGCGGCAGCTTTAATGCAGAGAACTTATGGCATCACCTGCGGTATTTCCATTCATTTAGAAAAGCGCATTCCCATAGCAGCGGGGCTTGCCGGTGGCAGCGGTAATGCTGCGGCAGTTTTGCGGGGTATTAATGAACTGGCAAAGCTGGGTGCAAGTCAAGACGAATTGGCAAAGCTGGGCGTGACTTTAGGTGCCGATGTTCCTTTTTGTGTATATGGTCAGCCGGCCCTTGCCACAGGCATTGGTGAAAAATTAAAGGAAGTCAAGGGTCTTTCTGATTGCTATGTTGTGTTGGTTAATCCCGGAGTGGGCGTGAGCACAGCCGAAATTTACCGCGCGATTGACGGGGAAGAGCCAATGCTCCAAAGTAACACGCCGGCGCTTTTAGAGGCATTGCAAAAGGGTGATTTAACCGGCGCATTTCCTGAAATGAAAAACATGATGGAGTCGGTGGCGATTCGGTTTTGCCCGCCCATCAGTGCGCTTTTGGAGTCGTTGCGACAAGTGGGCGCCGACCATGCCATGATGAGTGGAAGCGGTGCTACTTGCTTTGGTGTTTTTATCAACAAACCCGATGTAGACGGATTGCAATCGGTGTTTGGGCATCAGCTGATTGCAGTGACAAAGCCGATTGTTTAATAACGGACATAAAGAATGGGATGTAATGATGACATTACATCCCATTCTTTTTATTCCTTGGTTTTCGTTGATTCTTTAATGATATTGCAGATGTTACCCACAGTTTCCAGCGCAACCTCTTCGCTGACGCTTTCGGCAAAAACGCGGATACTATGGGTTTCAGTGTTGGGAACAATCAAAACCGAACCTTTTGAATTGATAATTTTTATGCCCCTGCCAAGAGAAATGCGATTTTCTTTACCAAATTGTTTTTTTATTTTATCTATAATAGCAGTTGTTTTTTCTTCCGGCACCTCCACATGCTCCTGAGCCGTATGCAAGGTGGGTAGTAGATGGCAGATGTATGACAGGGTGCATTGATTCATGTGTAAAAATTCGCACAAGCGAATCATAGCACGAATGGGGTCAAAGCACAAGTCGTGTTGCAGGCGGGCGATGGGTGTTCCGTCTTTTAGTAAAAGAGACTCCATGTCGCTGTCTTTGGTGCGACAGACAGAACTGCCGCAAACTTCCGAAACAGCATCCACCATAGCAGAGGTGTGGCGTGGCATTCGGATGCGAGCCTTTGACTTGGCAGAGGAAAGAATTAATGTTACAAGGGCATAAAACACATCACCGCCAATGGCCTGACCGTTTTCATCATACAAGCCAAATTTTCCGTTTGGACCAATATAAATGCCAAAATCCAGCTCATTTTTTTGAATTAAAACCGGCAGGATGGTGGGCTCGTTGGTAAATAAAAGAGATATGCCAAAGGCAGCACCAAATTTTTTAAAATGCTCCTTGGTTTCAGAAACGCGGGTGCAAACACCAATGCGAAAAGGCAGACGCTTATTTGGGGTAGTCAGCACCGTATCACGAAAATAATCAAGAGCAAGACGGCTGATATTTATAGGTAATGACATATTTTCTATGGATTTCCGGCAAAAAATTTTATCCTGCACACGGCGACATACTTTTTTAATCACATCTTCATCAACCGGTACGCCGTTTTTATCTAAAAGCTCAACATAGAGATAGTGTTCATCCATCTCCAAATGAATGCCACCCTCTAATGACAGCTTGCGCAGGGCAAATTTGGCAATGTTGCGGTCGCCGCCACCCACAATGTTATACACCTTGCGACCTGTGGACATGAGACCGGTCAAGAGGGCAAATTTAATCATCATAAACCGGCTGTCGTCTGAAACATCTAAAAGAATTTTAGCTTTTTCGGGCAGACAACTTGCATAGGCCATGGCAATATGCATGATACATTCCGGTGTCAGTGCTTTGCTGATAACATTTTGCTTTTGTCCAAAATCAACATCATCCTGCACCATTTTATGATGGGGCTTTTCATAGGTCTCGCTGTCTGTGGATGTATCTTTTTGTTTGCCAATTAAAATAATCGCTTTCATATTCACACTAACCTTTCATAAAGGGATATAGTTAGTATGTATATAAAAGCGATTATTTATGCGCAATCTCACAGAGTCAAGCTGTCACGATAGCGCTTTGGTGTTGTGTCGGTCAACTCACGAAACACCTTGCCGAAATAACTTCGGTCATCATAACCCACGCGGCTGTAAACTGTGTCAATCTCGGTATTTGGATTTTCTAATAAAGCCTTGGCTTTTTCAATGCGAAACTGATTGACATATTGGGTAAAGCTGCAACCGATTGACTCTTTAAAAAGTTTAGAAAAATAGGACGGGCTCAGATAGACTGCGTGCGCCACGGCGTTTTGTGTGATTTTTTTGTGATAGTTTTGCGCCACGATGTTAAGTGCCTTTTGGATAAATTGATTTTGCTCTGTAAAAAAGTGCTGACAAGCTGTTTTAAAAAATTCTTGAGTGGCTTCATCAAGGCAGCTTTTTAATTGGCCGATAGACTGTGCCGAACTAACATGTAAAAGGCGCTGATTCGTCCAGTTTTCAGAGTTATAAAGCATAGCGTTATCTTGCATAAATTCGTGGAGCATTAAAACAAACCGAAGACAATCAGCTTTGTTTTTAACAAAATTATCACCATTGTTCATCATAATGGTTTCTAAAGAAGTGTCAAGAAAAACCTTAAGAGGTGTAGAGGATTCTTTTTTGAGCATGGATGAAATTAAGGCGCAATACTCAGCCTTTTTTAGCTGCCAATCATCGCTTTTGCCGGTTATGACTCGTGTTAGCAAGGAAAGAGTTTTTTCAACCCTTGCAGGCGAGATAATTAAATAAGAGCGCTGCATTTTTATGCTTCTTGTTGCCTCAACGAGAGCACTGTCCGGATAAAGACAAAAAAAGGGCTCAGAGGCTATGACGCCTTTTTTTATACCGTGCATAAAAATGGGAACAACCAACCTGCAGAGTCCGTCTTTGGCAAGAGAAAGATGTGCTATGGTTAGAGAATTATCATAAGGGAAGGGTATTTCATTTTGCTCGGGCAGGTGCGTTACCAAGATGCCGGAAACTTCGGAAAACAGCTTGCAAAGGTCTTCCGTCTCTTTTGTGAAAAGCATTGATTCCATGTGATTTTCCTACCTTTTTACTTTGCTTTATTGTATCAATTTTTTCAGGTAAAAACAAGAAAATCGGCGGAAAAGAGTGTTGCTATTTGTGACAAAATGTTACATCAAGAGTTAATTTCAACAATTTTCACATGTTCGGCAGAATATCCGGTTGTGCTCATGGCGGCATCGCGTAAAATGGCAGCATCAACCTCATTGAGTCCTTCGCTTTTAACAGCAATGCTAATGAGGGTTTCTCCAATGAAAACCACCACATCTTCATAGCCTTTGGCGAGGATGATGTTTTCAATCATGGCTTCTTTCTCGGTGGCGTCGGCCAAACGATGAATCTCATCTTCTGCTTTGGCTCTGGCCTCCTTGCCGGTGTCCTGGGCATCCAAAATTTTAGCGAGCATATCCATTGATTCGCTTCTTTTTACATCCCGTTCTAATTTTGCCTGAGCAAAATAACCATTTGAAGAAACAATGGGGTTTTGCATGGTTGTATTGTCAGTGTCAGATACCGGTAAATCGTCCGGGGTGCTGTTTACCATTTGTGCTTCTCCCAGTTTTTTGGAAACCTCGCTGTAAACCTGGGCAACATCCGGGTCGATGGCATCCTGCTGAAAGTTCCAGTTTAAATATCCCGCAACACCGATTAAAATCAACAAGGACATAACGGTGATTTGGCGCTTGTGCAGAATGAGCATGCGCCCTTTTTTAGAATCTGTTTTCCTTTTAGGTTTTTGAAAAAGTTTTTGCAAAAATTTCATGTGTGTCCTCCCGGTTTGTTTTTTTGATTGTTAAAAGAGCTCACGCCTTTTCCAGCACCTCTACGCGATGAATGGGCACATCCAAAACGGCCCTTACAGCACTGATGACATCTGCCTGCACAGAGGGGATGCCAACGCCTTTAGCCGTCACCAAAACCCCCGAAATTTTTGGCGTTTGTGATTTTAACAAAATTGGTGACTGTCCGCCACCTGCCTCGTTTTTTAAAGCAAGTGAGCCATCTGTTTGGTTACTGTCCTCGGTTAGCGAGCCATCGGCCGTATTTTTCGCGTCAGACTTAAGGTTGCGGGCGTAATAGGTTTCACCCCCGTCTTCCAAAGTAATCATCACGCTGACCTGACTCACACCACGAATGGTGGATAAAATCGAGGAAAGTCTTGCTTCCAGTTCTTTTTCGTAGACAGAGTGGTTTTGAGATGTGCTTTCAGCAATTAAAGGTGCTGCCTCTTGCTTTTTGCTCACAAATAAATCCGGCAAAAGAAGAAGCCCTATCCCTATCATACATATGATGACAAGCCTTTTTGTATTCATTATTTTTTTCAGTTTTTCAGTAAGTTCGGCTTTCACGGTATAATTGTCGCCTCCTCAAAACCATATTTTTCAGCAATAAACCGGCACAAATCTTCAGAGTAGGGGGAGAGTTTAATTCTTTGAATGCCGGTAATTTGTCCCTTTTCGTTTAAATTGCATTTGACCTGACAGTTGACGCTGGTGCCATAGACACTTAGGATGTCTTCGCTAATTCTGTAAGAAAGACGCTCTTCAAACCCCTCGGAAACAAAGGCGTAAGCTGTGGGAGTCGAGAGCTCGGCATCAGTCAGGCGAAGAGCCGGAAAAGCAAAAGTTTCGCTAAAGTGAGGCAGGCAGGAAAGAGGGGTTAGTATCACCAGCATTACCAAAAGACCAATCATAATGCTGATATATTTTTTGCTGCTGTTATTTGGTAAAATGTTTTCTAACAAAACCGCTAGTAATGAAACCACAATGATTGATATGGCATATTCTCTTACATGATCCATCTTTCTCACCAACTTTTTAAATAATTAAAGAGCACAAAAGAGCGATGCTGATAATAAACATAACGGCAACCATCAGCAAAATGGAAAAGGTGAGACTAATGCTGCCGGATAAATCCATAAGCAAACGAACAATGCGCCCATCTGTAACCGGCTCTGCTATGCCGGCGGTAAAACGGTATAAAACCGAGGTGGCCAAAATTTTAATCAGGGGAACGGAGCAGAGAACAATTAACCCGATTGCACCGGCCACTCCCACGGCGCCCCGCACCACACGAACGCTGCTGATAACAGCTTCAGCCGACTCAGCCAGCACATTACCCACCAGAGGAACAAAGTTACAAAGCGCATATCTCACCGTGCGGCCGGCGATGGATACCGAGGCGTTAGCCGTAAAACTATGAACACCTAAAATGCCCACAAAAATTGTCAAGAGCAGTCCCAAACACCATTTCACCATTTGTCTTGCCACATCAAGCAGACGGGTGATGTGAAAGCGACCACTGACCGCATTAACAACAGAAAGGGCAGAAATGACCATAATGGCAGGCAATAAAATGTTTTGACAAATGCTCACAAAGGTTTGCATTGCAACAAACATACCCGGATAAAAGCCGCTTATGGCTATGCCGGAGGCAGATGCTGTCAACGAGCCCATTATGGGCATGAAGCCGGCAATGAGCAGCATCATGTTTGAAATGGTGTCGCCTGCCAACCGGTTGATGCCGGCCAAAATGGTAACAGATAGTCCTGCGATGGATGCAAAACAGGCTAAAAAGCTTATTTCCGCCACGCTGCCTTTTGCAAGATTTTGCTGCAGGTTGCACAAGACACCTGCCAAAATTGCCAGAGCCAATATTTTAATCAGTAGCCCAATATTAGCTTGTACATCCTGCACCAGCAGGGAAAAGAACTTATGAATCAAGGTATCAAATCGAAAATCAAGGGTACCGCCTAGAGCCTTTTTAATGATTTGATTAAAGTCAAAGCCCGGCACATTTATGCTTTCTGTTTTTGTGAGTGTTTCATCTAAAACCTGATTAATAGGGTCTTCGACCTCTTGTGCCGCTGCGGTTATGGAAAAAAGACAAAGCCCCACAAGAAAAAGCACGAACAACTTTTTCATCAGTTTTCCTCCTTGGTTGATTAACGGATAACTTTTAAGGCAAAATGCCGATTAACACATTTAAAACCGATGTCAAAATAGGGATACTGGCAGCTACAATGGTTATCTTGCCGGCCAAATCTATTTTTTGTGCAATGGCATTTTGCCCGGCGTCACGGCAAAGCTCGCTGCCGAAGCAGGTGAGATAGGTAATGCCAATGATGCGAATAATTGTGGTGATGTGCGCCGTGTTAATGGAGAGGTGTGATGAAATCATGTGAATCACATCAAAGACATAGCTGATTTCATTAACCAGGCGAAAAAAGATAACGATAACGGTGATGACACCAATGCAAACGGAAAAAACAGGGCGATATTCCTTTAGCATTAAGGCGGTGACAGCTCCGCAAAGACCAATACCGACAATTTGAATCATATTCATAATAATGACCTATAGGTTGAAAATTCTTTTGATAGTCTGAAAGAGATAATCAATTTCGTTCAGCATCATAAGGAGCACAACAATGAGACCGGCAAGGGTTGTCATCATGGCTTGTTCTTCCCGTCCCGAACGGATCAGCACCTGATTGAGAACACTGACGACAATGCCAATGGCAGCAATTTTAAAAATAAGGTCAACACCCATTAAAAAGCATCCTTTCCTTTGTGATTACAGCAAGATGATAACAATAAAAAGTCCCAGCAAAACACCTAAGCTTTTAACAGTTTTTTCTGTTTTGAGATTGTTTTTTTTCATCTCTTCTTCTAAAGTCTTCAGCTCTTTTGCGGCCTCGGTAAGACGGTTAACTTCAGCCTCATAATCCATTTTGCCAAGATGCATACCTACGGACTGCAGGATTTCTGCAGCTTGGTCAGGGAGATGGGTTTCTTTTGCAAAAAAAGAAGCAGCTTTTTGCCACAAGGCGTCAAAAGGCATGTCCCCTATGGAAAGGCCGTCATCTAATTGGTGCAAAAAGAGAGCAGCAGCCGACCTTTTTTCGCTGGCTAAACGGTGGATAACCTGTGTTAGCGGTTCTAAACGAAAAGAGATACTTCGCGCTATTTCAGAAAAAAGCATGGATAATTCACGAATGGCGCTAATGGTATTTCGTTCTTTAAAATTGTGCATATAGCCCCAGGTTGTACATGCAAAAACCACTAAAAAAGCACCTATAAATTTAGTCATGGTTGTTAACCTCCTTAACTTCTAATACAGCGGGGCAGTTGTTTCGTCTGCCCATAAGTACGGCAACATCAAAAAGCGATAAAAGACGTGGTTTGGCTTTTAAAAGCGTCCGGATGCTGTCACCGTGGACGCTTGCCAAAAGTTGACACCCTGTGTGACGAACCCGTTCCATAGCCTCTATGTCAGCATCACTGCCCACTTCATCGGTTATTAAAACCTGAGGCGACAAGGAACGAAGAGCCAAAAGCATGCCTGTGACTTTAGGGAAGCGATCTAAAACATCGGTCTGATAACCTAAATCAAATTGTGGAACGCCCTCAAAGGTTCCGGCAATTTCAGAGCGCTCGTCGATAATTGCAATTTTATAATGAGTCGAAAGCATTCTGGCCAAATCCCGCAGCATAGTTGTTTTACCGCATTGAGGCGGGGCAATCAGCAGGGTGTTTAAAAAAACTCCTTTTGCGGTTTTCAGTTGGGGAAGCAAGTCTCCGGCACAGCCTGTGTGGGGTTTTGCAATGCGAATGTTAATGCCGGAAATGTCGCACAAACCATTCACCTTTCCCTCTTTAATTACAGCTTTGCCTGCCAGCCCGACACGGTGACCGCCCCGCAGGGTGATAAAACCATCTTTCATGTCGTTTGTGTGGGCATAAACAGAGTGGTTGCACAAAGAAGAAGCCAGCATGGATAGCTCGGCAGATACGGTTCTCTTTGCATTGTCAGGCGTAGAGCATGTACCGCCATTTTTATGTAAGTAACAATGGTTTTCATGAAAATAGAGCATAACAGGCTGATTAGCCCGAAATCGAATTTCTTCTAAAGAGTTAAAAGAAACAGGCTCAAGCAGCAAGCGATATGCTGCGGGGAGCTGCGCTAAAATTGAATGTTTACACTTGTCCATGGGCTCACCTCTTATCCTATTCATATTACAAAGGGACAAGATTTAGAACATCCCTCATAAAACTTTATGAAAAAAGACACCGACACAAGTCTGTGTCGGTGTCCCGGGGGTATCCTTTAGTCGTTGCAGCAGCAAACGAGGAGGATGATGATTAAGATGATCCAGAGACAGCTGTTGTTGCCGGAACCGCCAAATAAACCATTATTGCATCCCATTGTTGCGACCTCCTTTTCGTTGTTATACTACATACTATGCAAAACAATAAAAAGGGTGAGAAAAGAGAGGCAATGTTTTCATTTTTAGTGCCGGCTGACATAGTAAGGCAATACATCATGAAATGCGAATAAATTCAATAAAAATATTGATTTAATTCTAAAAAGGTGTATAATAATAAGAAAGGAAATAAAAGGGATTTTTAACGATTGAAAAGCAAATAAGCAGCTTGTGTAGTTGCAAAGGAGGAACCATGCAAATTCGTTTGATGTTGGCTGTTTGGGCTTGTAAGCTGGCTATTTTCGGCAGCCGCCTTTTAGGGAAAAAAGGCTCATCCATGCCGGGACAACTGGCTTTTAAAATTTGCCCAAAGGTTTTAAAGCTTTTATCACAGCAGGTTAAAAAAGAAATCATTGTGGTTTGTGGTACCAACGGCAAAACCACAACCAATAACATATTATCTTCATTCATTAAGGCGCAGGGTTACAGAGTTATTTGCAACAGCGTGGGTGCTAACATGCTGTGGGGCGTTTGCTGTGCCTTTGCAGAAAAAGCAAATCTTTTAGGAAAACTCAAGGCCGATTATGCCTGCATTGAGGTGGATGAAGCTTCCTGCGTCAAGGTGTTTCCCCATATGAAGCCGCATCTGATGGTTATAACCAATCTGTTTCGCGACCAGTTAGACCGCTACGGCGCCATTGACCAAACAGCAGACCTTTTAAAGCGTGCCTTGGCCATCTCGCCGGAAACAAAGCTTTTGTTAAATGGTGATGACCCTCAAGTTGCACAGTTTGGCGAAAATACCGACAGAGTTTGTTATTATATGGGCGTTGATGCTGATGCAGGCATGACAAAAGAGGATGCACAAGAGGGGCAGCTTTGCATGTTTTGCGGTGCGCCCTTAGAATATGAATATCACCATTACAGTCAACTGGGCAAATTCACCTGTCCCGGCTGCAGCTTTAAAAGAAAGCCTCTCGATTTTCGTGTGACAGAAGTTTTAATGAATGAGGGTCTGTCCTTCAAATTAGAGCACAACGGAAAAACAGAAAAATTCGCTGTTAACTATCGGGGTTTTTATAATGTTTATAACATTGTGCTGTCATATGCAGCGGCAACCCTGGTTATGGGAGAGGTGCCGGACTATCAAAAGGTGCTGGCGGCCTATAAACCACAGGTTGGACGCATGGAAACATTCTCAATTAACAAACCCGTTATTTTGAACATGGCTAAAAATCCGGCAGGCTTTAATCAGGCCATTGCCACAGTGTCTCAGGACACAAAAGAGAAAGATATTTTAATTGCCGTTAACGATAAGCCCTCTGATGGCATCGACGTTTCCTGGCTTTGGGATGTTGATTTTGAGCGGCTCCTTGGCGGGAATGTCAATCGGGTTGTTGTAAGCGGTATGCGGGCAGATGAACTCATGCTGCGGCTTAAATATGCTGGCTTTAACGAGGAGCAGCAAATCAAATGCCGCACCTTAAAAGAAGCGGCAGATGCCGCGGTAAATGGTGCAGGAAGTGTTTGCTATATGTTGGCCAATTATACCGCCGTTTTTCCTTTGCAGGAAATTTTAAAAGATATGGAGGGAAAGAGTGCACATGGAGAATAAAGGTTTAACCATTGGTCATCTGTTTCCCGATTTATTAAATATGTATGGGGACAAGGGCAACATTCTTGCCCTCCGGAATCGCCTGCTTTGGCGCGGTTTTTCTGCCGAAGTCATAGCTTTTGAAAAAGAAGAGCCCATTCCTTTTGATAAACTTGACATTGTGCTGTTAGGTGGCGGAGATGAAAAGGCACAGCTGCTTGCCGGTCAGCGTTTGCAAGGTCAAAGAAAGGAACTTTTGGATTATATTGAAAAGGGCGGTGTTATGCTGGCTCTTTGCGGCGGCTATGAAATGCTGGGGCGCACGGTTTCGCAGGAAAATGAGACAGCCATGGGGCTGAACATTTTGGATATTTGTGCCGAGGCGGGAGCCAATCGTTTTATTGGCAATGTGGTGATTCAATCAGCTGTTACGGGAGAAGATACAAAAATAGTCGGCTTTGAAAATCACAGTGGTCGCATGAACATCGGAAACTATAAACCCTTTGGCAAAGTGATTTTGGGTCATGGCAATAACGGAGAAGACGGAAACTGCGGTGTTGTCTATAAAAACCTGATTGGCACCTATCTCCATGGTCCCCTTTTGCCGAAAAACCCACATTTGACAGACTATCTGCTGGGGCAGGCTTTCTTGCAAAAATATGGTGAGCCCGTTTCTTTGACGCCTCTTGCAGATGTAGCCGAAAAAGAGGCTTATGACTATGCAGTGAATCGATTTATAAACGGATAAGGAGGGATATTAATGAATCAAAAAAATATGTTTTGGAGAAGATGGTTAGCTGCTTTTTTATTTGGAGCAGCCCTCATTGTCTTTTATAAAACCTTTGACAATCTATCCCGTGTGTTTGCAGCGCTTGGTGGCCTATTATCGCTTTTAACACCGTTCACCATTGGCTTTATTTTGGCGTTTTTTCTCTATCCCGCAACGGTGCGATTGGAAAACAAGCTGTCAGGATGCAAAAAGAAGTTTATCTTAAAGAAGAAAAGAACAATTTCTATTCTGACGGTTTATTTTGGCTTTGTAGCAATTTTAGCGGTGGGACTGGGTGTTGTTTTGCCGCGGCTTTCTGTGAGCGTTGCAGACCTTTTTAAAAGGTTACCCGGCTTTGTCATGGAGCTGTATGCCTATCTTGACAAGTTAACCAAAGAGGTCAGCATTTTACACAACCTGCAACTGGATTCCATTTTAGAGTCTATTAATCTCCAGTACATTTTGCAAAACATTTTTATGAACGATTTCTGGAGCTATGTAGAGGGCGTGAAAGGTCTTACCAGTGC